>JACRIW010000034.1 GCA_016215625.1 Candidatus Eiseniibacteriota bacterium
AACGTCGGCATCGTCGCGTTGCTGCGCGCGCGCTTCGCCGCGCGGATCTCCATCGCGTAGCGGATGAAGTCGTCGCCGTTCGGGTTCACGTTCTCCAGCTCTTCCGGCCAGCGCAACCCGGCGTTGAGGAGCTCGAGCGCGAGTTCGGCGAGCTCGCTGTCGGTCTCGTAGTGCTCGGTCAGCTCGACGACGTCGTCGATCGGGCCGATCTCTTCCATCTCGTCGAGCGTGCGCGCCGGCGCCGGCGACGTCTCAGCGGGCGCAGCGATCGCGGGAGCGGCCGCGTCCGTGGCGCTGGTGGTACCAACTGCATCCCTGTTCATACTCTCCCCCATGCATTTCACATGGGGAAACTCGTCGTAACTGTTTATGTATTATGTAAACCAACATCTGGACGTCGCGCCGGACATGCCTCGCTCACCCGGGCATCGGCGCCGCGACGCTCGCTCTCGTCGGACCCGGCGCCCTCGCCCGGCTCGACGGATCCTCCGCGTTCACCTCCACGCCCGTGAGCGCGTATTCGCTCTCCGCTTCCGGCCAGCTCAGCGTCAGGAACAGGCACGCATCGCCGAACAGGAATCCGGTCACGTACTCCGGATCGATGCGCATCGTGTCACCCATCGGCCGGTACGCCCTCAGGCGTTCGCCGGCGACGAGCCCCGCCAGCCGCCAGACCGCGTCCCAGGCCGCGAGCTGCATCGCCAGACGGCCGTACCTCAGCCGGTCGCCCATGGTTCGTGTGGCCGCCAGGCCGAACGCCGAGGCCGCCATGCCGACCTCGGCGACGATCGGCCCCGAGTCCGGGTCGGCTCCGCCTTTGGAACTCCCCTTCGGGTATTCGCGAAAGCCCGCGAGCCAGCCGCGCTCGCACCAGAACGCTCGCGTGTAGCGCCCGTACCACGTGCGCGCCAGTTCCGGCGCGAGCAGGCGCAGCATCCCGAAGCGCAGCGACAGGTCGCAGCCGCGCGGCGCGGATCGGGCGAACGGCGGCCGGTCACCGACGAGGCTCGACGGAAGCCCGGTCGCGTCGTCCATCGCGTGCTCGAGCACCCAGGCGTGATGGCGCTCGATCCGCCATGCGGCGTCGCACGTGCCGTCGATGCGGTCCGACACGGCGAGCGCGACCAGCGGCGGCACGGTGTCGAACGGCCAGCGGATGCCGGGAAACGAATCGAGCGGTCCACCACCCGCCTCGTCGAGTTCGTCGCGCAGTACGGCACACAGCGCGCGGCGCTCGTCGTCGTACCTGCCGTCTCCGCTCGCCTCGCGGTACACGCCGTGCGCCAGCGCCAGCCAGCCGACGTACACACCCTGGCGCACGCCCGCGCGCAGCGTCGAGGGCTCGCCGATCGTCCTGCGCACGGTCTCTCTCGCCGAATCGAGCATCGCGCGTGAAGCGGCGAGCGCATGCTCGCGCGGTACGTCGCCCGTTCGGCTGCGTGCGGCCAGCGCGATCGCGGGAAACACGAACGGGAACAGGTCGCCCTCGGGAAAGCCGCCGCACTCGTCGAGCGCGCGGTTCGAGTACGCCGTCACGTCGAGCGAGCGCACCACGAACGCGCGCGCGAGCCGGCGGCGTATCGCCCCCGTGATCATCTCCCGCTCCCGGCCGGCACACGAAGGGCCCGGCACGCGTGCACCGCGCGCCGGGCCCGTTCGCCACGCCGCCGCGGCATGATCAGCCCGCGACCACCACGTTGAGCAGCTTGTCCTTCACGTGGATCACTTTCTTGATCGTGCCGGCCTCGACGTACTTCTTCACGCGCTCGTCCGCGAACGCCACCGACTGCACGTCGTCCTGCGATGCGCCGCGCGGCAGGTCCAGCGTCGCCCGGAGCTTGCCGTTCACCTGCACGGCGACCGTCACCGTGTCCTCGACGCAGAGCGCCGGGTCGAACGCCGGGAACGGTTCGTACGCGAGCGTGTGCGTGTGCCCCAGCCGCGACCACAGCTCCTCGGCCAGGTGCGGCGCGAACGGCGCGATCACGAGCACGAACGGCTCGAGGATCTCGCGCGAACGCGTCGCCATGGGATTGATCTCGTTCACGAACACCATCATCTGCGCGATGGCCGTGTTGAACTTGAGGTCCTCGACGTCCTGGCCGACCTTGGCGATCGTCTTGTGGAGCACGCGCTGCGCCTCGACCGGCGCCGGCTCGTCCGTGAACGCGTTCGAGCCGTCCTCGTTCACGTACAGGCGCCACACGCGGTCGAGGAACCGCATGATGCCCTCCACGCCCTTCGAGCTCCACGGCTTCATGGCCTCGAGCGGGCCCATGAACATCTCGAAGATGCGCAGCGAGTCCGCGCCGTACTGGTCGATCATCACGTTCGGGTCGACGACGTTGCCCCAGCGCTTCGACATCTTGCGGCCGTCCTCGCCGAGGATGATGCCCTGGTGCACGAGCTTGACGAACGGCTCCTTCGTGCTCACCACGCCGATGTCGTAAAGCACCTTGTGCCAGAAGCGCGCGTAGAGCAGGTGCAGCACGGCATGCTCGGCGCCGCCCACGTAGAGGTCCACCGGCATCCAGTACTTCTCCTTGGCCGGGTCCACGAGGCGGTCGGGATTCTTCGGGTCGATGAAGCGCAGGTAGTACCAGCACGAGCCGGCCCACTGCGGCATCGTGTTCGTCTCGCGGCGCGCCGGCGCGCCCGTCACGGGATCGGTCGCCTTCAGCCACTCCTCGGCGTTCGCGAGCGGGCTCTCTCCCGTTCCCGACGGCTTGTACTCCTCGAGGTCCGGCAGCCGCAGCGGCAGCTGGCTCTCGGGCAGCGGCCGGTGCTGGCCGTCCGCCCACACGATCGGGAACGGTTCACCCCAGTAGCGCTGGCGCGAGAACGCCCAGTCGCGCAGCTTGTAGTTCACGGCCTTCTGACCGAGTCCGCGCTCGGCGAGCCATGCGGTGATCTTCGGGATCGCGTCCACGGGCTTGAGCCCGTCGATCGAGAACGCGCCGCCGGGCGCGGTCGAGTTCACGATCGTGCCTTCGTCGGTTTCGGTGAACGCGGCGCTCTGCACGTCGCCGCCCGAGACGACTTCACGAATGGTGAGAGCGAACTCCTTCGCGAACTCCCAGTCGCGCTCGTCGTGCGCGGGCACGGCCATGATCGCGCCGGTGCCGTAGCCCATCATCACGTAGTCGGCGATCCAGATCGGCAGCTTCTCGCCGTTCACGGGATTGATCGCGTGTCCGCCGGTGAAGACGCCGGTCTTCTTCTTGTCCTGCTGGCGCTCGAGGTCGCTCTTGCGCCGCGTCGCCTCGACGTACGCCTCCACGGCCGCGCGCTGCGCCTCGGTCGTGAGCACGCCGACGAGCGGATGCTCGGGCGCGAGCACCATGTAGGTCGCGCCGAACAGCGTGTCGGGGCGCGTCGTGAAGATGCGCAGGTTGCCCTTCACGCCGTCGAGCGCGAAGTCCACCTCGGCGCCCGTCGAACGTCCGATCCATTCCTTCTGCATGACGAGCGTGCCGTTCGGCCACTCGACCAGGTCGAGATCGTCGAGCAGGCGGTCGGCGTACTCGGTGATCTTCAGCACCCACTGGCGCATCGGCTGGCGAATGACTTCGAAGCCGCCGACCTCGGACTTGCCGTCCACGACCTCTTCGTTCGCGAGCACCGTGCCCAGCTCGGGGCACCAGTTCACGGGGATCTCCGCGACGTACGCGAGCCCGCGCTCGTAGAGCTTCAGGAAGATCCACTGCGTCCAGCGGTAGTAGGCCGGATCGGTGGTGTCCACCTCGCGATCCCAGTCGTACGACAGTCCCGCACGCTGCATCTGCTGGCGGAAGTTGTCGATGTTCTGCTTCGTCGTGATCGCCGGATGCACGCCGGTCTTGACCGCGTACTGTTCCGCCGGAAGCCCGAACGCGTCCCAGCCCGTGCAGTGCAGGACGTTGAAGCCCTTCATGCGCTTGAAGCGGCTGAGGATGTCCGTCGCCGTGTAGCCCTCGATGTGGCCCACGTGCAGGCCGGCGCCCGAGGGATACGGGAACATGTCGAGGCAGTAGAACTTCGGCTGGGTGGTGTCGTCGCTCGCGGCGAACGTCCTGTGCTCGAGCCAGTACTTCTGCCAGCGGGGTTCGACTTCGGCGAAGGGGAAACGCTTGCTCATGGGCTCTTCCGGGTGAAGGTGGAGCGCGGAAGATAGCGGAAGAGCCGAGCGATCGTCACGCCGTGCGGAGCGCTCGCGCGCGCCGCGGACTCAGGCGCCCGCGACCTCGCGCGTGGCCATCTCGAGCGCGAGCCGCACGTCGGTGCGTCCGCCCTTCCACGCCGCTTCGGCGCGATAGACGGCGTCGAGCCCACGCGCGAGCGCGCGCGGATCCTTGCGGCGCCCGAGCGCCTGCGAGGCTTCGCGGAACCGCGCCCAGCCGCCGAGCGCGCCGCCGACGAGGTTGGCGAGCGAGAAGAGGATGCCGCCCTCGCTCTCCCCTTCGGCGAGGATGCGCCCGAGCCGCTTCGCGGCGAGCGCGACGTCGCCCTTCGCGACCGCGACGAGGTATTCGTCGAGTTCCGCGCCGACGACCGGCCGCGAGACTTCCGCGACGTCGGCCTTCGTCACCTTGCCCGCGTTCGCGCACCACGCGACGAGCTTGCCGAGTTCGTTGAAGAACGTCGGCGTCTCCCCTTCGCACGCCTGCACGAGCGCCTCGAGCGCGCCGGCTTCGGCGGTCAGCCCCTCGCGCGCGAGGCGCTTCTGCCCCCACGCGAGCAGGTCGGAAGCGTTCGGCGGGTCGGCCTGCCAGCGGACGGCGGCGGCCGAACGCGCCGGTGCGAGCTTCGCGCGCTCCTTGTCAGCGGCCGACTCCACGAGCACGAGGCACGAATCGCCCGCCGGGCGCGACATGCCCTCGGCGAGCGCGGCGACGCGCTTCTCGCTGCGCAGCAGGTCCTCGACGTCGAAGACGATCGTCAGCTCGCGCGGCGAGAACATGGACACGTTGTGGAACGCGGCGAGGATCTCGTCCACGCCGTTCTCACGCACCCACAGCACGCGCGCGACCGGCGCGTCGGGAACCGCCTGCGACCACGCACGCCGCCACTCGGCGAGGAACGCGGCCTTCAGCGACTCGTCGTCGCCCTCGATCCACAACGTGGAGGGGAACCGGCCCGCGTACGCCGCGTCGAGCAGCGCGAAGCCCCCGCTCGGCGCGACGGCCTTCGCGGCGGTGCGCTTCGCGGGCGCCCCCTCACCAGCCTTCGACCGACCGGCTGAGGATTTCGTCTGCGATCTTGTCGACGGCTTCTTTTCGGGCATCGAGCGGGTCTCGCGCCTTCTGGCCGGGAACGTCCACGGTGTAGTAGTTCACCGTGCGCACGATCTCGTCGGTCCACAGTTCGCGGTTCTTGACGAGGTCCTTGAACGTGACCTGCACGCCGATCGTGATGCGGTACTCCTGCGCGCGGGCCGCGTCCGTGAACCCGAACACGGCGTTCTTGTACTGCGTCACCTTGCCGCGCACGACGCAGTTCGCGGACTTCTCGTCCACGACCTTGAGGTGGTTGTCGCGCACGAAACGCTGCGACACCGCGGTGGTGATCTCCTGCTCCAGCGTGTACTCGGTCGTGCCGTTCTCGAACACCGGAATGGCCACGGCCTTCAGGTGCGAGGGCAGCAGCGCCGGGCTGGTCGTGTAGCCGCACGAGGCAAGCGAAAGCCCCGCGGCCAGCAGCGCGGCCAGCGAGGCCGCGCGAAGCGCGCGGGGCTTGCGGTCAGGCAGCGGAAGAATGGGACTGTGCCTCGTCTTCCTTCGAGTGGATGCCGTAGAGCTTCATGCGGTAGCGGAGCTTGTCGCGCTTGAGGTTGAGCAGCTCCGCCGTGCGGCTCTGGTTCCACTTGGTAGCATACGAGGCACGCATGATCAAGGAACGCTCGAGTTCCTCGACGAGCGGCTCGAACGGGATGCCCGTCGCCGGGATCACGCCCTGCAGCACCTCGTCCACGCGCTGGCCGAGCGTGGCCTCGGACGCCGCCCGCGCGCGCGGCGCGAGCTTCAGGTGCTGCACGTCGAGCACCTCGGCGTTCTCGAGCAGGATGGTGCGCTCGAAGAGGTTCTTCAGCTCGCGGATGTTGCCCGGCCAGGCGTACTCGTTGAGCACGCGCTGCGCGGCCGGCGACATCTCGCGGAACGGCTTCTTGAACTGCTTCGAGAAGCGCTCCATGAACAGCCGCGCGAGCGGCACGACGTCCTCGTGGCGGTCGCGCAGCGGCGGCACGAAGAGCGGCACGACCTTGAGGCGGTAGTAGAGATCCTCGCGGAACGTCCCCTCCCGCACCATCTTCTCGAGGTCCTGGTTGGTCGCCGAGATGATGCGCAGGTTGACCGCGATGTCCTTCGTGCCGCCGACGCGCTTGAACGTGCGCCGCTCGAGCACGCGCAGCAGCTTCACCTGGAGCATCGGCGCCATCTCACCGATCTCGTCGAGGAACAGCGTGCCGCCGTTCGCGAGCTCCATGAGGCCGAGCTTCTGCGCACGCGCGTCGGTGAACGCACCCTTCTCGTGGCCGAACAGTTCGCTCTCGAGCAGCTCGCCCGGGATCGCGGCGCAGTTGATCTCGACGAACGGCTGAGAGTGCCGCGCGCTCATCCGGTGGATGAGGTTCGCGAAGTACTCCTTGCCCGTGCCGCTCTCGCCCTCGATGAGCACGCTGGTGGTGTCGCCGCGCGCCACCTGCTCGGCGATCGCGTAGGCCTCCTGCATCGCCGGGCTCGCCGAGTGCAGGTAGTCGTCGTCGGCGAACGCCTGATGGCGCAGGCGCCGCAGTTCGAGCCAGATCTTCTGCGACTCGAGCGCGCGCGCCGCGATGGCGAGCAGTTCCTCGCTCTGGAACGGCTTCTTCACGAACCAGAACGCCCCCGCGCTCATGGCTTCGACGGCCGTCTCGAGCTCGCCGAACGCGGTCATGAGCACGACCGACACCTCCGGCTGCAGGCGCTTCACCTCGCGCAGCAGGTCCAGGCCCGTGCCGTCGGGCAGCTTGAGGTCGAAGAACGCCATGTCGGGCATGTCGCGCTCGATCGCGGCACGCGCCTCGCGCACCGAGCCGGCGCTGGTCACGGTGTAACCGTCGTTCTCGAGGGCCTGGCAGACGAAGTGCCGGATGGAGTCCTGATCGTCCACGACCAGGATGTTGGCCTTGCTCATGACTTGCCTCCATAGGATTCCAGCGGAAGCTCCACGCGGAACGTGGCGCCCCGGCCGGGCTCGCTTTGCACGGTCAGATGTCCGCCGTGCCTCTTGACGATGTCGTGGGTGATGTAGAGCCCGAGCCCCGTTCCGCCGGGCTTGGTCGTGAAAAACGGTTCGAAGAGCGTCTTGCAGGTGGCCTCGTCGATACCGGGACCTTCGTCGGTCACGCTCGCGATCACCGCCTGCGGCGCGTGACGGCGCTTGCCGCGCCCGGCGGCCGTGAGTGCCTCGGCGCGCACGGTGACGGTCGAGCCGGGCGAGGACGCCTCGGCGGCGTTCTTGAGGAGGTTGATGAACACCTGCTGCATCTGGTCGCCGTCGTGCGGCACGAGCGGCAGCGATGCGGCGAGGTCGTAGGCGACCTTCACCTCGCGCGTGGCGAGCAGCCCCTCGAGCGACTGTTCCGCGCGCCGCAGCGTGTCCTCGAGCGGGCGCGGCTGCAGGTCGAGGCGCCGCGGGTGCGTGACGTCGAACAGTTCCTGCACGATCCGGTCGAGGCGCTTGATCTCGGACAGCACGAAGTCCACGTTCCTCTTCTGCTTTTCGTCGTCGCGGACGACCCGGGCGAGGTGCTGTACGCCCATGGTGATGCCGGTGAGCGGATTGCGGATCTCGTGCGCGACGCTCGACGTGAAGCGTCCGAGCGCGGCGAGCCGGTCCAGCTGGCGTGCGTGCTCCTCGGCGCGCTTGATCGGCGTGAGGTCGAGGAACGTCGCGAGCGAGCCGTACACGGTGCCGTGGTCGTCGCGCAGCGCGGACGTCGTGAGCCGCACCGGCAGCACGGCGCCCTCGCGCGTGACGAGGCGCGTCTCCTGGCGCTGCACGTCGAGCCCGCGCTCGAGCGTGCCGGCGAGCACCGACTCGCCCTCGGCGCCGAACACCTCGCCCACCGTGTGCCCGATCGCCTCGGATTCCTTCCAGCCGAGCAGGTCCTCGGCGGCGCGGTTGAAGCTGAGCACCTCGCCGCGCAGGCCGAACGCGACGAGCGCGCTCGCCATCGAGTCGAGCACGTGCTGCTGGAAGCGCTGGCTGCGGCGCAGGTCCTGGAACAGCCGCGCGTTCTCCACCATCGGCGCGACGGAGAGCGCGATGGACTCGACGAGCGTGACGTCGGCAGCCGTGAGCGGCGGCGCGTGCATGCCGCGCGCGGCGCCGATGATGCCGAGGCTCGGCATGCGTTCGCACGACAGGCAGCGGCGCTGCGTCTCCTCGCGGTCGTGCGCCCACGTCGCCGCGGCCGCGCCCCCGGGAGGCGCCATCATCGAGGCGTCGCCGAGCAGGCAGTGTTCGCAGCTCGCGGTGCCGCCGTCGGACTGGCTGCGCTGCAGCGGCACGGTGGCCATGGAACCCAGCCGCGCGAACACCTCGTGCAGCGGGTGCGATTCCGGCACGTGCGTGGGCGGATGGCGCCGGCAGTCGAGGTGCAGCAGCGTTCGGTTGAGCCAGATCGCGCGTGCGAGCGACCCGCGGTCGCCCACGATCGGGATCTCGAGGGCGACGGTCGCGTCGGGCCCGGTCCCTCCCGTGGTCCACGCGCCGGTCAGGACGCCGCGCTCGTGGTCGATGAGCAGCAGGCAGACCTGGTCGAAGCCGAACGCGCGCTGGAGGTAGCGCGTGACCGTCCGCGTGGTCTCGGACGTGTCCTGCGTCGTCGTGAGGCTGCCCGCGACCTCGCGCAGCGAGACCAGCTGGACGTTGGTCTCGATCAGCCGCCGGTGGCTGCGCTCGAGCTCCTCGACCATTTCGGCGAGGGTGTGCACGAGCACGTCCGTGTCGGCCAGTCCGACCGTCGCGGCGTGAGCCGAACGGTCGGAAAGCCCGCGGACCTCGTCCACCCGGCGCAACAGCGCGCGCAGGGCTTCGTTGTTCGCTTCAGCCATGGAACCACGTCGGCGCCGGCGGAAGGGGACCTCCGGCGCGGTCTCAGGAGCGAGACCTGCGGGCGCGCCGCCGTCGGGCGGGGTTGGCGGCGCGCCTCGAGTTCTGCTGCGGGCGTTTCACCCGCGGTGGATCAGGCGTTGTCGACGAAGTCGCGAACGCACTGCGCCACGTAGCGAAGCTGTTCCTCCGAAAGCTCCGGATAGATCGGGAGCGCGATCGTCTCGGCGGCCGCGGCCTCCGACACCGGCATCGAGCCTTCCTTGTATCCGAGGTGCGCGAAGCACTTCTGCACGTGCAGCGGCACCGGGTAGTACACCTCGCAGCCGATGTTCTTCTCGCCGAGGAACTTCTTCAGTTCGTCGCGCTTCGGCACGCGGATCACGTACTGGTTGTAGATGTGGCGCGTGCGCGTGTCGTGGTACGGACGGCCGACGCGCGAACCTTCGAACAGCTGGTTGTAGAGCGCGGCGTTCTTCGCGCGGCCCTCGCTCCAGCGGTCGAGGTGGCGCAGCTTCACGCGCAGGATCGCGGCCTGGAGCGCGTCGAGGCGCGAGTTCGTGCCGACGAGCGAGTGGTAGTACTTCGGCTTCGCGCCGTGGTTGCAGAGGAGCCGGGCCTTCTCGGCCAGCTCGGCGTTCTGCGTCACGATCATGCCGCCGTCGCCCGCGCCGCCGAGGTTCTTCGACGGGAAGAACGAGAACGTGCCGAAGTCGCTCATCGAGCCCGAGCGCTTCCCTTCCCACTCCGAGCCGATCGACTGGGCGGCGTCCTCGATCAGGAAGAGCTGGTGCTTGTCGCAGATGGCCTTGATCGTCGGCATGTCGCAGCACTGGCCGAACAGCGACACGGCCACGACCGCCTTCGTGCGCGGCGTGATCGCGGCCTCGAGCAGGTGCGTGTCCATGTTGTACGTCTTCGGGTCGACGTCCACGAACACCGGCGTGGCGCCGTTGTTCGCGATCGTGCCGGCCGTGGCGAAGAACGTGTACGCCGGGCAGATGACTTCGTCGCCGGGGCCGATGCCGAGCGTCCAGAGCGCCAGCAGGATGGCGTCCGTGCCCGACGCGCAGGCGACCGCGTGCGCCGTCTGCGAGTACCGCGCGACTTCCTGTTCGAGCGCGCTCACCTCGGGACCGCCGATGAAATGGCAGCTCTCCATGACGCCCTGCACGGCGGCGTCCACCTCGGTGCGGATGGTGTCGTACTGCGCGCGCAGGTCGAGCAGCGGCACCTTGATCGTCGTGTTCGTGGACATCGGATCTCCCTCGGGTCGGATGGGGGCCGGACGCGCGACTACGCGTCCACCCAGCCCTGGTTCTCGAGCAACTGTTCGACGGGCACCGGACGCACGGGGCGCGCGGGCTTGCCCATCACGAGCGTGCGCGGTTCGACGTCCTTCGTGACCGTGGAGCCGGCCGCGACGAGCGCGTCCTCTCCCACCGTCACGCCCGGCAGCGTCACGCTGCCGGCGCCGATACGGCCGCCCTTCCTCACGGTGACACCCTTGAAGTGCTTGAAGCGTTCCTGCGTGCGGCCCACGAAGTTGTCGTTCGAGGTCACCACGCCGGGCGCGATGAAGACGCGGTCCTCGAGCGTGGAGTAGGCGCACAGGTAGCTCTCGGACTCGAGCTTGCAGTAGCGCCCGACGCTGCAGAAGTTCTCGATCGTCACGCCGCGGCCGACGATCGTGCCGCGGCCGACGGTGACGTTCTCGCGGACCGTGCACAGGTCCGCCATGAGCACCTTGCCGTCCACGGACGCGCCGCGGTAGAGCACCACGCCCGTGCCCACGATGCAGACGTCGCCGACGGTGAGCGGCGGCAGTTCCTGCTCCTTCGTGGTCGCCGAGTTCGCCGCCTTCATGGGCAGCTTGCCGAGCGAGGCGTAGTCGTCGATGCGCACGTCGTCGCCCACGACCGTGTCGGCGTGGATCACGACGTAGTTCCCGAGCTTGCAGCCGGTGCCGAGCTTCACGCCGGCGCCGATCACGCAGCCCTCGCCCATCGTCGTGCCGGCGCCGACGGTGGCGCTCGGGTGGATCACGCTGCTCATGCGACCTCCTGGGGAAGCGGCTGGATCGCCACGGGCGTGCCGCCGTTCTTGAGCGAGCGCTGCGCCGCGTCGAGCACTTTCACCACGCGCAGGCCGTCGAGGCCGTCGGTGAGCGGCTTCTTGCGGTCGCGCACGCACTCGACGAAGTGGGCGCACTCGAGCTTGAGCGGCTCCTGCAGCGAGATCTTCGGGATCAGGATGTCGCCGTTGCGCACCGTGAGCGAGTCGCCGTACGCGACGACTTCACCCGCGCGGTCGACGCCCTTGTCGTACACCTTGATCTTCTCGCTCGCGTCCATGTCGTCGAAGACGACCATCTTCTGCGAGCCGACGACCGTGAACTTGCGCAGCTTGTGCGGGTCGAGCCACGACACGTGCACGTGCGCCATCTTGCCGCCCGGGAACTTGAGGTCGACGAACACGACGTCCTCGATGCCCGTCTGCAGGAAGTCCGAGCCGCGCGCGCAGACGTCGGTCGGCTCCATGCCGAGCAGGTGCAGCACGACGGACAGGTCGTGCGGCGCGAAGCTCCACAGCGCGTTCTCGTCCTTGCGGACCTTGCCGAGGTTCACGCGCTGGCAATAGATGTAGTAGACCTCGCCGAGCGTGCCGTCGGTGACCATCTTCTTCATGTACTGCACGCCCGGGTGGTAGAGCAGCAGGTGCCCGACCATGAGGATCAGGTTGCGCTCCTTGGCGAGCTTGCAGAGTTCCTCGGCGTGCGCGACCTCGAGGGTCAGCGGCTTCTCGACGTAGACGTCCTTGCCCGCTTCGAGCAGCACCTTGGCGAGCGGGTAGTGACCCGGAGCGGAGGCCGAGACCACGACGCCCTTGATCTCGGGATCGGCGGCGACGAGCGACACGTCGGCGTACGCCTTCACGCCCGGGTACTGCGCGGCCGTCTTCTCGAGACGCTTCGGGTCGGCGTCACACACCGCCACCAGGCGCGCTCCGGCCAGGTTGGCGAAGTTGCGCACGAGATTCGCGCCCCAGTCTCCCGTTCCGACGACTGCGATTCCGATCCGTTCCGACACGCTTCCTCCGTCCATGCGGCCAGCTGCTGTATTCGATCGAGGGTGGACCCGAGAACATGCTCTCGGAACCGGGCACGCTAACCCGGTCGACCGGGGTGGTCAAAAGCCCCGTTCGCTCAGGCGGCCAGTGGTTCGATTCCTTCGACGCGGTTGCGTCCGTTGCCCTTGGCGAGATACAGCGCCCGGTCGGCCGCCTCGATCAGCGAGACGACCGTCTCGCCGTCGTGAGGGAACGCCGAGATGCCCGCGCTCACGGTGATCGCGCCCGGTGCGGCCAGCGGGAAGGCGTGCTGCTCGACCGTCGCGCGCAGCCGTTCGGCCACCGCGGCGGCGCCCGGCCGCTCCGTCTGGGGAAGGATCACGGTGAACTCGTCGCCGCCGTACTTGGCCACGAGATCCCAGGACCGCACCTGGCGGGCGAAGAGCTGCGCCAGTTCCTTGAGCAGGAAGCTGCCGCGCAGGTGCCCGTTGCGGTCGTTGTAGCCCTTGAGGTTGTCCACGTCGAGCATGAGCAGCGAAAGCGGCTGGCGGAAGCGCTGGGCGCGCTTCACCTCGCGGCGCAGCGCCGTCTTCAGGTAGCGGTAGTTGTAGACCTGCGTGAGGTCGTCGGTGACCGCGAGCTTCTCGAGGTCTTCTCCGAGCCGCATGTTCTCGAGCATCGTCGCGGTCCACGCGGCGAGCAGCACGAGCGTGCGCGCGTCGCGCAGCTGGAAGCGCGTCGCGCCGCGGCGGCGGTACAGGGCGAGGTAGCCGAGTTCGGTCTCGCGCAGGCGCAGCGGCAGGAACAGCGCCGGCCCGCACTCGATGCCCGCGCACGGCACCTCGCCCACACCGCGCTCGCTCTCGGCGAGGTCGCTGATGGCGCGCGGCGAGCCCGAGAGCATGAGCGTGCGTTCGAACGGTCCCGGCGTCGCCGGGCCTTCGGCCGGAGCCGGACCCGGCTCGCCCCGGCGGAGCGACGTGCGCTCGACCTGGCGGCCGTTGATGAGGGCGACCACGGCGCCGTCGGCGTCCGCGATCAGGAGGGCGTGCCGCAGCACCGCCGAGACGAGCTCCGCGCGCGTGCGCGGAGCGGCCCGTCCGGAGAGCTCGACCAGTGTGGCGAGGAGTTTTTCGCGACCTTGCATGGCAGGGGTTCCGAGTCTGTTGGGGGAAAATCCCACGATGAGGTGGCAATGGCTGTGCCACTTCACCCGACCCGATCGGACCCCTTTCCCGCCGCCGCGAAGCGCAGGCCCAGCCAGACCGTGCGCGCCCCGAAGAGCACGAGCCCGGCGATCAGGAGCGTCCACAGCGCGAAGCGCTGGATCTCGGTCAACGGCAAGAGCGCACGGAAGTTGAGCCACGTGTACACGGCGTAACCGAGGGCGGCCGTGAGCGCCCCGCTGGTGAGCGCCTGCACCCCGAGCCAGGCGCGCGCTTCGTCCGCCACCGCCGGTGCTCCGCGAGGGGATTGCGGATTTTCGCCCGACTCCCCCCGTGCATTTCGCACGGCTTGCGAATCGGCGGCGTGATTTTGACCAACCGCCCCGCCGCGCCGGGCAACCCACAGCCGGGTCGCCCCGAGCAGGAACGCCTTCTCACGGACGAGCGTGAAGCCCTGGGCGGCCATGTCCCGGACGAACTCGGGCCCGTGCCCGAACTCGAAGATGGACGCGCTCAGGTAGCGGTAGGCGCTCGGGTCGGGCGACAGCCGCCCGAAGAGCGGGATCATGTGCCGCACCCAGAACGCGTGGAACGGGTGCAGGGCCCCTGGCGCGGGCGCGCTCGCTTCGAGCACGACGAGCGTGCCGCCGGGCCGGAGCACGCGCGCGAGTTCGGCGAGCGCCGCCGGTCGCGGGCGCAGGTTGCGCACGCCGAAGGCGATCGTGATCGCGTCGAGCGAGCCGTCGCGCAGAGGAAGCCGGAACGCGTCCGAGCACGCGATGCGCGGCGCCCAGCCGCTCGTGCCGTACTGCGCCTGCGCGACCTCGAGCATCTGGAAGCTCACGTCCATGCCGAGCACGACGCGGCCGGGTCGGCGCAGTCCGGGCAGCGAGACGCCGCTGCCGGTGCACAGGTCGAGCACGACGTGCGCGTCCTCGGGCACCGCGCGCCACATGGCCTCACGCCACGCGCCGTCCTGCCCCAGCGTCATCACGCGGTTCAGGAAGTCGTAGCGCCCGGAGACGTCGTCGAACATCGACGCCATCTCGCCGGCCGCGTGCGGCTCGAATCTCGGCTGGAGATCTTGGCTCATGAACGGGGCCGCCGCGCGGAGGGAAAAGTCTGGTGCGCCCGACAGGAATCGAACCTGTAACCTTCAGCTCCGGAGGCTGACGCTCTATCCAATTGAGCTACGGGCGCACGCTTGCGGCCCGCGTTTATAGCACACGGCGCGCGGCGTCGTCACTTCGCCCGTGCGGGCACGGCGAGCGGTGGCAGCGCGGCGGCGATCTCCTCCCGGCGCTCCTCCAGCCACGGCGGCAGGCACAGGCTCGTCCCCAGCTTTTCAGCCGGCTCGTCCACCGCGAAGCCCGGCGCATCGGTCGCGACCTCGAACAGCACGCCGCCGCTCTCGCGAAAGTAGAACGACCGGAAATACTTCCGGTCGAGCACTCCGCCCGGTCGCAGGCCTTCTCCTTCGACGCCCACCCGTAGCGCCGCCTGGTGGTCGTCGCCGGCGGCGCGGAACGCGACATGATGGATCGCGCCCGCCGCCATGCGGCCCGGCGCGGCGGCCGGCGCTTCGAGCACGTCGACGTGCGTGCCGGTGGCGGCCTCGCCGCTCGCGCGCGCGATCGCGCCCTCGCGGCGGATCGTGAACCCGAACGCGCCGAGCAGCGCGAGCGTGCGCTCGGCGCTCGTGACAGTGAGCGTCACGGCGTGCAGCCCCGTGGGCCACATTTCGTCCGCGTACGCGTCGCTCTCGACCAGCTCGATCCGGATGCCGTCGGGGTCGTCGAGCGCGAGCGCGCGGTCGCCGAAGCGCCCGGGCGACGGCGCGCTCGGCACGCCGAGACGCGCGAGCCGCTGCTTTCAGCGCTCGAGCGTGCCCTTCGGCACGCACATCGCGAGCGACGTCGCCTGCCCCGCGCCCGGCTTGCCGTCGCGCCGGAGGCGCGAACCCGCGAAGTACGTGACCAGCGTTCCGGGCGACCCGGAGGCGTCGCCGAAATACAGATGGTGCGAGGACGGGTCGTCGAAGTTCACCGTGCGCTTGACGAGCCTGAGCCCCAGCACGCGCACCCAGAAGTCGGTCGTGGCCTGCGCCGACGACGCGATCGCCGTGACGTGGTGCAGGCCCTGGACGCTCACGCCGATCAGCCCCGGCCGGTCACGCGCAGCACTTCGGCCACGTCCTTGTCGCCGCGACCCGAGAGGTTCACGAGCACGCGCGCGTTCGGTCCCAGCTTCCTGCCTTCGCGCAACGTCCACGCGAGCGCGTGCGAGGACTCGAGCGCGGGCAGGATGCCCTCGAGCCGCGAGAGCGCCTCGAACGCGGCGAGCGCCTCGTCGTCGGAGGCGTGCGAGTACTCGGCGAGCCCCTGGTCGTTCAGCCACGCGTGCTCGGGCCCCAGGGCCGGATAGTCGAGACCGGCCGAGACCGAGTGCGTCTCGCGCACCATGCCGTGCTCGTCCTGGAGGATCAGCGTGCGCGTGCCGTGCAGCACGCCGACCGAGTGCTCGGGCACGCGCGCGGCGTGCTTGCCGCTCGCGATGCCGTGGCCCGCGGCCTCCACGCCCACCTTGCGCACCGACGCGTCGCCGAGGAAAGCGTGGAAGAGCCCGATCGCGTTGCTGCCACCGCCGACGCACGCGACGAGCACGTCGGGCAGGCCGCCCGCGAGCGCGTCGAACTGCGCGCGCGCCTCGATGCCGATCACGCGGTGGAAGTCGCGTACCATCACCGGGAACGGATGCGGCCCGAGCACGGAGCCGAGGATGTAGTGCGTGTCGCGCACGCGCGTCACCCAGTCGCGCAGCGCTTCGTTCACGGCGTCCTTGAGCGTGCGCGAGCCGGCTTCGACCTCGCGCACCTCGGCGCCCAGCAGCCGCATGCGTTCGACGTTGAGCTTCTGGCGGCGCGCGTCCTCGCTGCCCATGTACACGACGCACTCGAGCCCGAAGCGCGCGGCGGCCGCCGCGGTCGCGACGCCGTGCTGGCCCGCGCCCGTCTCGGCGATCACGCGCGGCTTGCCCATGCGCTTCGTGAGCAGGCACTGGCCGATCGTGTTGTTGATCTTGTGCGCGCCCGTGTGCAGCAGGTCCTCGCGCTTGAGGAACACGCGGCAGCCCGCGGCCTCCGAGAAGCGCTTCGCCTCGATCACCGGCGTCGGGCGGCCCGCGAAGTCGCGCAGCGTCTCGTCGAGGTCGCGCTGGAACTCGGCGTCGCCCTTCGCGCGCTCGTACTCGCGCTCCAGTTCCTCGAGCGCGTGGATGAGGGTTTCGGGGACGAACTTGCCGCCGTAGGGGCCGAAGTGGCCGCCGGCGTCAGGACGACTGACGGATGCGCTCATCACACTCTCGTACTGCGGCGACGAAGCGCCGCACGCGTTCGGGGTCCTTGATGCCGGGAGAAGATTCCAGGCGGGACGAAGCGTCCACGCCGAAGGGGTGCAGTGTCGCGATCGCGGCCGCGACGTTGCCGCCGTCGAGCCCGCCCGCGAGCATCACGGGCCTGTCCGATGCGAGTGCGCGTGCCGCGTTCCAGGGAAAGGTGGCGCCGGTGCCGCCGTCCATGCCCGCTTTCGCGGTGTCGAGCAGCACGAGGTGTGGCGCGGGCGGCAGTTCGCCGTGCAGCGCGCCGTCCTCGGACACGCCGAGCCCGAACGCGCAGGGCAGCGGGAAGTCCGCGGGCCAGCCGGTCGGCGAGACGCGGTGCAGCTGGATGCGCGAGGCCCCGGCGGCCCGGGCGAGCGCGAGCGCCTCGTCCGGCGTGGGCGCGACCATCACCGCGACGGCGGTCGCGCCGCCCAGCGAGGCGACGATCTCCCCCGCGGCTTCCGGGGCGATCGCCCGCGGGCTCGACGCCTTCACGATGAAACCGAGCCAGTCGGCGCCGCACTCGAGCGCCCACGCCGCGTCCTCGCGGCGCGTGAGGCCGCACACCTTCACGGTCGTGCGGCGCGTGCTCGGGGACACGGCGGCGCGGCTCAGGCGCCGCGAGCCGCGCCGCCGCGGGCGGCTGCGCCCAGCGCGGCGAGCGTGGCGGCCGGATCGGCCGACGTCATGAACACTTCGCCCATCAGCACGGCGTCGCAGCGCGTGCCGCGCAGCCGGGCGAGATCCTCGGGGCGCGACAGCCCGCTCTCGGCGACCGCGACGACGTGTTCGGGCAGCCGCGGCAGCAGCCGGACGCTCGTCTCGAGGCTCACCTCGAACGTGCGCAGCGAGCGGTTGTTGATCCCGACGATCGACGCGCCCGCGCGCAGCGCCGGCCCGAGTTCGTCCTCGTCGTGGATCTCGACCAGTGCGTCGAGCCCGAGCAGCCGTGCCTCGCCGATGAAGCGTGCCATCTCGGCTTCCGACAGCAGCGCCGCGAGCAGCAGCACGGCGTCGGCGCCCCGGGCCGCGGCGTCGACGATCTGGTACGAGTCGACGACGAAGTCCTTCATGAGCAGCGGCAGCCTCACGTGCGGCCGCACGGCGTTCATCCACTCGGGATCGCCGCGGAAGTGATCGGGCTCGGTGACGAGCGAGACCGCGGCGGCGCCGTGCGCCTCGTACAGCTTCGCGGTCGCGACCGGGTCCACGTGCTCGTTGAGCAGTCCCTTGGACGGCGAGGCGCGCTTCACCTCGCAGAGCATCTTGATCGCGCCGGACTCTCCCCCGCGCCGCAGCGCGCGCTCGAGCCGCCCGGCGGGTTCGGTGCGCACGATCCGGCCGCGCAGCACGTGCGCGGGCACGGCTTCGCTCATCTCCGCCACGCGGCGGCGGCGGTCGGCGACGATGCGCGCGAGGAAGTCCGGGCCGCTCACGACGCCACCACGAACGAACCGCCGGAGTCGCGCGCGACGCTTTCGTCGCGGCGCACGACGAGGCAGCCGGTCATCGCGTCGTGCAGCGTCTGGCGCTTGCCGTTCCAGAGCTGGAAGGCGTAGCCCATGCCGCAGAGCAGCGACGAGACGATCTTGGCGAACTGGCGTGCGAGCGCGCGGCCGAAGCCGATGCGGCGGCCGTGCATGTCGGTGACGGCGAGCCCGAGCGCCTGCTGCCCGAGCGAGCCCTGCGCGCCGGACGATTCGAGCACCGCGCAGTAGAGGAAGCCCATCGCGAGCCCCAGGATCTCCGTGGTTAGCACCGTCTTGTCACCCCATTCGTCGTCGTAGGACAGCACGGGAAGTCCGAGCGCCACGCGCAGGATCGCCTGCGGGAAGAACAGGACGAGTCCATCGAGCACCATCGCGACGAGGCGCCGCCAGAAGCCGGCGTACGGCGGAGCCGGAGCGCTCGCCGGCGACGCGAAGGCGGCCGTCGGCGCCGAAGGCATCCACGCGGAAGGCACCGGAGGCGGCGGAGGCGCCGGAGGCGACCACGCGGGCGATGCCGCCGCGGGCTCGGTCACGAGCGGTCCGGCGTGCTCGACCGCCTGCTCCGTCGGGGCCCCCGTGGCCGGCGCGACGAGTTCGGCCGGTTCCGCCGGACCCGCGGGAGGCGCCGGAGGCGCCGGAGGCGCGGATCGCGCGAGCACCGCGCCACAACCCGCGCAGAAGCGGTCGGTGTCACCGTGTGCGCGTCCGCAACCCTCGCAGTGCATGGCCGCTGCCGCTCAGCCGCGGAACGCGGCCATGTCGGCCAGCTTGCGCGAGGCTTCGCCGCTGTCGATCGCCTGCTTCGCGCGAGCGACGCCCGACGCGAGGTCGGGCGTGACACCGGCGACGACGAGCGCCGCGGCGGTGTTCAGCACGACGATGTCGCGGCCCGGGCCCTGCTCGCCCTGCAGGATCGCGCGCGTGCGCGCGGCGTTCTCGGCCGCGCTGCCGCCCGCCACGCCCGCGCGGTCGGTGTGCGCGAGGCCGTACGCGGCCGGGTCGACCTCGTATTCGGTGATCTTGCCGTCGTTCAGTTCGGCGACGTGGTTCTTCGCGAACACGGTCAGTTCGTCCATGCCGTCGCGGCCGTGCACGACCATCGCGCGCTCGCTGCCGAGCGAGTGCAGCACTTCCGCGATCGGGCGCACGAGCGTGTCCGAGTACACGCCGAGCAGCTGGCGCGTGGCGCCGGCCGGGTTCGTGAGCGGGCCGAGCACGTTGAACACCGTGCGCACGCCCAGCTCGCGGCGCGGACCGACGGCGTGACGCAGCGCGCCGTGGTAGTTCGGCGCGAACAGGAACGTGATGCCGAGGATGTCGAGCGAGCGCGCGGCGTCCACGGGCGTCAGGTCGATGCCGACGCCGAGCGACTCGAGCACGTCGGCGCTGCCGGTACGGCTCGAGACCGCGCGGTTGCCGTGCTTGGCGACCGCGACGCCGCACGAGGCGACGACGATCGCGACCGTCGTCGAGATGTTGATCGTGCCGGCGTTGTCGCCGCCGGTGCCGCACGTGTCGAGCAGCGGCGAGCGCTTCGAGTGCAGCGGCGGCACGCGCTGGCGCATCGCCTCCGCGAACCCGCCGATCTCGTCGGTCGTCTCGCCCTTCATGCGCAGCGCGACGGCGAGGCCGGCGATCTGCGACGGCGTGGCCTCTCCCGCGAGCACCTGCTCCATCGTGGCGCGCGCGAGTTCACGCGAAAGGTTCTCGTGGGCGACGGCACGGGCGATGGCGGACTGGATCACCGCGGGATACTCCTCTGCTGGCGGCACAGGGTCAGGAAGTTCTCGATGAGCTTCATGCCCTGCCGCGTCAGTACGGATTCGGGATGGAACTGTACGCCCCACGTCTCGTGCTCGACGTGCTTGAGACCCATGAGTTCGCCCTCGGGTGTCCACGCGACCGGCTCGAGCACGGCCGGGAGCGAGTCCTTGTCCACGATGAGCGAGTGGTAGCGCGTCGCCTCGAACGGATTGTCGAGCCCGGCGAACAGCCCGCGGCCCTTGTGCATGATGGGGCTCGTCTTGCCGTGCATGAGGCGCGGCGCGCGGATCACCTTGCCGCCGAACACCTCGCCGAGCGCCTGGTGCCCGAGGCACACGCCGAGCACGGGCACCTTGCCGCTGAAGGCGAGCAGCGCCTCCTCGGAGATGCCGGCGTCCTTCGGCTCGCCCGGTCCGGGCGAGATGAGCAGGCCCTCGAGCGGCAGTCTGCGCAGCTCCTCGACCGTCGTCTGGTCGTTGCGGCGCACGTGCACCTCGGCGCCGAGCGTGCCCAGGTACTGCACGAGGTTGTAGGTGAACGAGTCGTAGTTGTCGATGACCGCGATCATCGTGCACCCCGCTCGGCCCGCTGCACCGCCAGCCACAGCGCGCGGCCCTTGTTCATGGTTTCGTCCCACTCGTGCTCGGGCTGCGAGTCCGCGACGATGCCGGCCCCCACGCCCCAGTACGCCTTGCCGTCCGCGTACACGAGCGTGCGGATCGCGATCGCGAGGTCGAGGTTGCCGTGGTAGTCGAAGTGCCCGACGGCGCCCGCGTAGATGCCGCGGCGCACGGGTTCGAGCGAGTCGATGATCTCCATCGCGCGCACCTTGGGTGCGCCGGACACGGTGCCCGCGGGGAACGTCGCGCGCACGGCGTCGATCGGGGCGAGCTCGCCCTTCACGCGCCCGCGCACGTTCGACACGAGGTGCATGACCTGCGAGTAGCGCTCGACCGTGAGGTACTCGTTCGTCTCGACCGAGCCGAACTCGGCGACGCGGCCCACGTCGTTGCGCCCGAGGTCCACGAGCATCACGTGCTCGGCGCGCTCCTTCTCGTTCGCGAGCAGCTCTTCCTCGAGCGCGCGGTCCTCGTCCGCCGTGCGGCCGCGCGGACGCGTGCCGGCGATCGGGCGCACCTCGATGGTGGTGTCCGTGCGGCGCACGAGCACCTCGGGCGAGCTGCCGACGATCGAGAAGTCGCCCATGCGCAGGAAGTACATGTACGGCGACGGGTTCGTCACGCGCAGCGCGCGATAGCCCTCGAACGGCGGCTGCGAGACCTCGGCGCTCATGCGGTGGCTCAGGACCACCTGGAAGATGTCGCCCGCGCGGATGTGTTCCTTGGCGGTCTCGACGGCCGCCATGAACTTCTCCTTGGTCACGCTCGAAACCGGCTCGCTCGCCTCGCCCCACGCCGGCGGCTCGATCCACGAGAAGGGCCGGCGCAGGCGTTCGACCTCGGCGTTCAGCCGCGCGACGGCGGCGTCGTACGCGGCGTTCGGGTCGTCTCCCCCGCGCGCGTGCGTCACCACCTTCATCGTGTGCGTGAGGTTGTCGAACACGCTCACGACGTCGCCGAACAGGAACACCGCGTCCGGCACCTGCAGTTCGTCCTTCGCCTCGGAAGGCAGCTTCTCGAACCAGCGCACCGCGTCGTACGACAGGTAGCCCACGGCGCCGCCGCAGAAGCGTGGCAGCCCGGGCAGCGCGACCGCCTGGTGCTCGCGCAGCAGCGCGGCGAGCTCCTCGAGCGGATGCTTCGTGCCCTTGATCGTCTTGCCGTCGCGATGGATCTCGCAGCTCTCGCCGCGCGCGGTGAACACGAGCGACGGGCGGCTGCCGAGCAGCGAGAACCGTCCCCACTTCTCGCCGCCCTCGACGCTCTCGAGCAGGAAGCCGTACGGGCCGTCGTCGATCTTGCGGAAGGCCGAGACGGGCGTGTCGTGGTCGGCGAACACCTCGCGGTAGACCGGCACGAGCTTGCCGGTCTTCGCGAGTGCGTGGAACTCGGAGCGAGTGGGAACGATCACGAATGGCCCTTGCCGGAGGGCGCCGCGAGCAGCTCGCGCGCCTGCCTTCGGGTGGTGTCCGTCACCCGCTCGCCCGCGAGCATGCGCGAGAGCTCCTCGACGCGGTCCGCGGCCGACAGCACCGCCACCTTCGCCGTGGTGCGGCCGCCGGACACCTGCTTGGAAACCGACAGGTGATGGCGTCCCAACGCCGCGATCATGGGCAAGTGGGTGACACAAATGACCTGGCGGTGCTCGGCCAGGCTCCGGAGGCGCTCCCCCACAGCCTGTGCGACGGCACCGCCGATGCCGGAATCTACTTCGTCGAACACGAGAAGGTCAACGCGGTCACGGGTTTGCAGCGCGCACTTGAGTGCGAGCATGACGCGCGAAAGCTCGCCCCCCGAGGCGATCTTCTGGAGCACGCGCGCAGGCTCGCCCGGATTCGCGGTGAACAGCAGCTGCACGTCGTCGAGCCCCGTCGGCCCGGGCTGGCCCGAGGGCGCCGGCGCCACCTCGAAGCTGATCCGGGCGTGCGGGAAGCCGAGCGGCTTGAGCTCCTTGCTCAGGCGGCTCGTCCACTGCGTCGCGGCCGCCTTGCGTGCGGCGGTGAGCGCCTTGCCCGCGGCGAGGCACGCGGCCTCGGCCTTCTCGCGGCGCGCGCGGGCGCGCTCGAGCGCGCCTTCGGAGTCCTCGCCCTCGGCGAGTTCGGTGCGCAGCTCCTCGCGCCACGCGATCAGCTCGGCGACCGGCCGGCGGTACTTGCGCGTGAGTCGCGCGTACAGCTCGCGCCGCGCCTCGACCTCCTCGAGCGCGGCCGGGTCCGCCTCGAGCTTGTCGAGGTAGTCCGCCAGCGCGCGGGCGGCCTCGGCCGCAGCGAGCGCCGCCTCGTTCACCGCGGCCACGGTCTCGGCGAGCGAACCGTCGAGCGCCGCCGCCTGGTCGAGCGCGTGGCGCGCCGCGCCGAGCGACTCGCCCGCCGCGGACTCTCCTTCGGAGAGCCGCTCGAGCGCGGTCGAAGCGAGCGCGCGCAGCCGGTCGGCGTGCGCGAGGCGTGACGCCTCCTGCTTCAGCTCCTCCTCCTCGCCTTCGGCGAGGCGCGCGTCGTCGAGTTCGGCCGCGGCCGCGCTCAGGTAGTCGCGGCGCTCGGCGAACGTGGCGAGCGATTCCTGCAGCCGCGTGAGGTCGCCGTCGGCCTCGCGCAGCGCGGCGAGCGTCTCGCCGTAAGCGGCGCGCTGGTCCTCGAGCGCGCCCAGCCGGTCGAGCGTCGCGAGCGCGGCGCCCTCGCGCAGCAGGCTCTGGTGCTCGTGCTGGCCGTGCAGGTCGAGCAGCCACTCGCCGAGCTTCTTGAGCGAGGCGAGCGTCACGCCCGTCTGGTTGACCGTCGCGCGGCTGCGCCCTTCGGCGCTCACCTCGCGGCGCACGATCAGCAGCTCGCCGTCGAACTCCGTGCCCCACTCGTCGAGCAGCGCGGCGACGCGCTTCGCGGTCTCGCCGCCCAGGCGGAACTCGCCTTCGACGACCGCGGCCTTCGCCCCTTCGCGCACGACGTCGGCGTCGGCGCGCGCGCCGACCAGCAGGCCGAGCGACGACACGACGAGCGACTTGCCCGATCCGGTCTCGCCGGTGACCGCGTGCAGCCCGTCCCCGAGCGCGAGTTCGACGCGTTCGGCGAGCGCGAGGTCACGAATGCTCAGGCGTTCCAGCATGTGCGTTCCCGCTTCCCTTCGGGGGCGCGACCCTGTGGCGGAGACTCCGGCGGCGGGCGCCGGAGCGTGTGCGAGGTGGGCGGCAGTCTACTCGATGGCGCGGCGGCGGCGCAGCACGGGAGTGCGGCCGGCCCGGCCGCTCAGCGCAGCACGACGAGGCGGCGCGACACGCGGTGTCCGCCGGCCTCGGCGCCGATCAGGTAGAGCCCCGGGGGCAGCGTGCCGCTGTCGAGGGTGAGCGCCTGCGTCGCCCCCTTCGGCGCACCCGACCACAGCAACCGCACCTGGCGCCCGCTCACGTCGTAGAGCGCGGCGCGCGCGTGACCCGCTCCGGGCCACGTGATGGCGAGCTCGACCGTGCCGCGCACGGGATGGCGCGAGAGCGCGATGCCGGCGTGCGGCGCTCCGGGCGCCGGTGCCGACGCCACGGGATTGCGCACGACGTCCACGAGGCTTCCGAGCCGGAACAGCTTCACGCCCGGGAGCGTGACCACACCGTTCGCGTCCGCCGTCGCCGTGCCGCTCTGCGCGAGCCGGCCATTGCTCGCGATGTCGGCGACCGTGAACGTCACGACTTCACCGGGCGCGGGCCGGAAGAGTCGCGTGCGCCGCAGCGTCACGTCGCCCGTGCACGAATCGGGCGGCACGCGCAGCCCCGTGAGCGTCGTGAGATTGCGCAGGTCGATGCCGCGCGACCAGTGCAGCGCGGAGTCCACGCCGAACGTGTCCCATTCGACGTGGCCGTTGATCGTGCCGATCGAATCGCCATGCGAGGCGACGCCGTCGCCGGGATCGTTCGCGAAACTCAGGTTCGTGACCGCCGGGTAGCTCTGGTCGAGCCGGTAGCGGTAGAGCACGCGCGGGTCCTGCATGGGCGACCACACGACGGCGAAGTTCTCGTTGTGCCGGCGCTTCTCCCAGTACAGCGCACCGGCGCGGCGGCCGGCGGCCATGTCGTTCATGAAGTGGATGTTTTCCGCCCAGCCCATCGTGTTGTCGAGCTTGCCGGCGAACATCCACGTCGGCGCGAACGCGCGCTGTGGCTCGTGGGCCGCGAGCCAGCCGGCGTCGAGCTGCTCGTAGACGTGCCCGCCCTCGCTCGCGGGCAGGTTGGCCGCGACCGTGCCCCAGAGCGCGTTCGCGAGCTTGCGCAGGTTGCCGTTCGGGTTGAACCAGCAGGTCGTGTCCGGATCGGACAGGAACGCGAAGTCCGACTTGCCGACCACCGACATCGTCGCCGCGAACTTGTCGGCGAGGTGCGTCGCCGCGAGCACGGATCCGGCGCCGCCCATCGAGTAGCCGAACGCGTACACGCGCGTCGTGTCGATCGGGAACGTGCGCAGCGCCCATTCGAGCGTGAAGCGCATGCGGCGGAGGGTGTAGTCCACGACGGTGCCCGAAGTCGCGGGCGTGTCGCTCGTGGACGTGACGTCGTACGTGTCCGCCCAGCCGTACCAGAACGAGCCCTGGCCGTTGGGAAGCCAGTCGTCGAGTCCGAGCACCCACTCTCCCGGGTAGCCCGTGCCGTAGATCGCGTCGAGCACGCTGCCGCCGCGGAAGTGCAGCGGCACGAGCAGCGAGGACTCCCAGTGCGGGACCGGGCGCACGATCGCGCAGTCCCACGCCATGCCGGGGCGGTTCGTCATCGCGTCCATGAGCGGCGTGTCGCGGTCGCTCACGAACAGCGTCCAGAACTCCGGCTGGCGGAACCCGACCTGGAGCGTGCGCTGGTACACCGGGCGCGGCCGGTCGAGCAGCTCGACCACGAGATCGGCGAGCGAGTTGACCCCGGGAGTGACCGACGTGTTCTCGCCGAAGACGCTGTTCTGTGCCGTCACGGCGTAGTAGCCCTCGGCGTTCTCCGCCGCCGTGTAGACGAACAGCCCGCTCGCGGGATCGAGTTCGGCCGCGAGCGAGTCGATCTTCCAGCCGTACGGCGTACCGAGCACCTGGGAGACGTGGCGGTCGTACGCGCTCGAGTCGCCCACCGTGCCGACGAGCGTCGCGCCGGCGAGCTGCGCCGGCGTCGTGATCGCGGCGAGCGAACGGTAGATGCGGTACGTCCACCCCGTGCCGGCGGGCGGCTGCCACGTGAGGAAGGTCTGCCCGTCGTGGTGCAGCGCCGAAAGCGCGCGGACCTGCGTCGCGCCCGGTCCCGAGGGGCCGAGCGACGCCATCGCGATGTCGGTGCCGCGCGTCGCCGAGGCGCGCGCGTCGGTCCACACCGCGAACGCGCCACCCTCCCAGTCGTACGCCAGCCGCACGTCGCGCTGCTCGCCCGCGGCGTCGCACACGGGCAGGCCGTCGGCGGGCCAGCCGGGAACGAGTGCGCCGCTCTCGTCGCGGTGCGTGGCGTACACGTCGGCTCCGCTCGTGCCGAACGATCGCGCGTCGTGCCAGCTCACGAACATGCCGCCGGCCAGATCGCTCGTCAGCGCGGGCGCCGTCTGCGCCGCGGCCGCGGGCGCGACGGCGATGCCGGTCGTGCTCCAGCCCGGCGCGGGCGTACCGTCGCCGCCCAGATGCTGCAGCCACGCGGCGCTCGTGCCCGAGCGCGCGTCCTGCCAGGCGACCCAGGCGCCACCCAGTTCGTCGGGAAAGACCACGTGCCGGCCCTGCTCGCCGCTTCCCGGCGACAGCGCCGCTCCGCCCACGTTCCAGCCGGGCGCGACCACGCCCGCGCCGTCCACGCGGATCGCGTACAGCCGCGTGCCGCCGCTGCGCCGGTCGCACCACACCGCGACGGCGCCACCCGCGGCGTCGCTCACGAGCCGTGGCGCGAACTGGGCGCCGAACGCGCTCATGAGCGCCTTGCCCGCGGCCGTCCAGCCGGCGGCCGGGGTGCCGTCGCCCTGCAGGCGCTGCATCCACAGGTCGCCGTCGGGACTGCGCGTGTCCTCCCACGCCGCGAGCACGCCGCCCGCGCCGTCCGCGAGCAGCGAAGCGGCCGCCGAGTCGGGCGCGGTGCTGGTGAGCGTCACGCCGTTCGCGGGCCACGCCGGATCGAGCGCGCCGCTCGCGAGCACGTGCTGGATCGCGATGCGCCGCGGCAACACGCCGAGGTCGGTCCACGCCACGAACGCGCCGCCGGCGCCGTCGCCGGCGATCGCGGGGTGCAACTGGTCGGCGCCGGCGCTGAACACGAGCCGTCCGTTCGCCGGCCAGCCGGCGCCACGCGCGCCCTGCGGCGTGAAGCGCTCGGCGTAGATGTCGAACCCCGTGGCGACGTTGCAGCGGTTGTCCGCCCACGTCGCGAGCACGCCCGACTCGTCGGCGACCAGCGCGATCTCGGTCTTCGTGCACGTGATCGAGGTCATCGCGACGCCGCCGTCCGGCCAGCCGGTCGCGCGCTGCAGCGACGGACCGACGCGCTGCAGCCAGACGTCGGTGTTGTAGCCGAGGCGCTGGTCGAGCCACGCGACGTACATGCCGCCCATCCCGTCGGGCGTCGAGGCTGGCGCGTACTGGTCGTGGGCGGCGACGCACACCGGGATGCCGTCGGCGGCCGCCGCGTCGCGCGCGCACAGCGCGAGGAATCCCGTCGCGGCGAGCGCGCGGAATCCACGGAGAGTCACGGCCAGGAGGTTGTCGGGGCGCAGGTGCATGAACGGACCGGAGCGTGCGGGATCGGCGTCGTGGGGGAAGGTCGAACGAAAACGATACCTGTCTGGCGCCCCGTGCGGCCAGCGCGAAACGCCGAACGCGCGTCCCTCAGCTCCCGGCGCTGCGCCTTCCCACCCACCAGCCGCCGAACACGAGCGCGGCGTAGGCGGCGAGCAGCACGAGCGTGGACGCGCCACCGGGTGGCGGCGACTCGTGACGGACGAGCGGCAGGCCCGACTGGTACGCCATCGCGAGCGCGAGCAGTCCGAGCTGCCAGCGCCGGAGCGCGAGCGCCAGCCACGCGGCGCCGGCGGTCGCGCACACACCGCCCGCGAGCGCGAGCGGCACGGGCAGGCGCACGAACGCACCGGCGAACAGGACGACCAGGCCCGCGGCGCAGAGCGGGACGGCGGGCGGGACACGCGCCGGCGCGGGGGCCGCGCCGCCTTCCGGCGTCACAGGCTTCTCCGCTCGCTCCCCTGCCAGCCGAGCTTCGACTGCAGCGCGCGCAGGAACGGGCGCTCGGGGTTCTCGAACACGCGCACGACTTTCTTCGACAGCTGGATCTCGACCTCGTCGTCCTTCACGAGTTCGGTCGGCTCCTGTCCGTCGAGCACGAGCAGCGCCGGTCCCGGGCTGATGACGCGCGTGACCACGGCGGTGCCCGCTCCGAGCACGAGCGAGCGGCTGCCGAGCGCGTGCGCGCACGCCGGCGTCACGATCATCGTATGGAGGTGCGGCGCGATCATCGGGCCGCCCGCCGAGAGCGTGTAGGCGGTCGAGCCCGAGGCGCTCGAGGCGATGAGTCCGTCCGCGACGAGATGCCCGAGGTCCTGCCCGAGCGCCGAGACGCGCAGGTGGATCGCGGCGTAGCTCACCGCGCTGCGCACGACGGCGTCGTTGAGCGCGAAACCGACGACGCGGTCGCGCCCGCCACGCGCGCGACGGATGCGCGTCTCGAGCCCGGTGCGCGTGCCGACGGGCCACCGCTTCGCGAGCGCGGCGTCCACCGCGGCGTCGAGTTCGTGCTCTTCCGCGGCGGCGAGGAAGCCGAGGCCGCCGAGGTTCACCGGGAGCAGCACGCCGCGCCGTCCGGCGATGGCGCGCCCGGCGGTGAGCACGGTGCCGTCGCCGCCGAGCGAGATCATGAGGTCGCACCAGGCGCCGAGCTTCTCGAACGCTTCGCCGGCTTCGTTCATCGCCGCGGCGAGGTCGCGGTCGAGCCGCACTTCGCAGCCGCGACGCGCGAGCTTGCGCACGAGCTTCGCCGCAGCGCGGCGCACGGCCACCCGGCGCGTGTGACCGACGATCGCGATGCGGCGGGGTTTCGGGCTCATGACCAGTGCGGCTGGTGGGCGCGCGTCCAGTCGAGCACGTTCTTGTGGATGCCGGCGGCGTCGAGGCCGGCGATCGCGAGCAGCTCGTCGCGCTTGCCGTGCAGCATGAAGTCGGTCGGCAGCGCGATGCGGTGGAGCGGCACGTGATTGAGGCCGAGCCGGTCGAGCGCCTCGCTCACCGCGGAGCCGAAGCCGCCCATGGGCACGTTTTCCTCGATCGTCACGATGCGGCCGACGCTGCGCGCGAGCCCTTCGAGCATCTTCTCGTCGAGCGGCGCGGCGAAGCGCGCGTTGACGACCGTGGCCGAGATGCCGTCCGCGGCGAGCTTCTCCGCGGCCGCGAGCGCGGGGTCCACCATCGTGCCGAGCGCGAAGATCGCCACGTCGCCGCCGGCGCGCAGCTGCTCGGCCACGCCGATCTCGAGCAGGCGCGGCTCGCGTTCGGAGAGCGCGTCCTCGGGAATCGGCGAGCGCGGGTAGCGCACCGCGATCGGGCGCTTGCCCGGCCAGTGCGCCGCGGTCCACATCATGTCGCGCAGCTCCTCCCCGTTGTGCGGCTGCATCACCACGGTGCCGGGAATCATGCGCAGGTAGCCGACGTCGAAGCAGCCGTGCTGCGGCGCGCCGTCGTCACCGACGAGGCCCGCGCGGTCGAGGCACAGCATGATCTTGAGGTCCTGCACGGCGGCGTCGTGGATGATCTGGTCGAAGCCGCGCTGCAGGAACGTCGAGTAGATGGTCGTGAGCGGCAGCAGCCCCTCGGCGGCGAGGCCGCACGAGAACGTCACCGCGTGTTCCTCGGCCATGCCGACGTCGAAGAAGCGCTCGGGGAACTGCTTCGCGAACTTCGTGAGGCCGGTGTTGTCCGTCATCGCGGCCGTGACCGCGACCGCGTGGGGCATGCGCTCGCCGATGTACGCGGCCATGTCGCCGAAGACGTGCGAGTAGGTCTTGCGCGAGCCCTTCGAGGCGACGCCCGAGTCGGGATCGAACACGCCGACGCCGTGGAAGCCCGTGCGGTCGCCCTCGGCCGGCAGGTAACCCTTGCCCTTCTTCGTGACGACGTGCAGCAGCACCGGGCCCTCGAAGCGCTTGAGGTCCTCGAGCGTCTCGACGAGCACGTCGTAGTCGTGGCCGTCGATGGGCCCGAAGTACTTCAGGCCGAGTTCCTCGAACAGGATCGTGGGCGCCACCATGTTGTGGAGCCCTTCCTTGATCCGGCTCGCGCCCTGCTGTGCGCGCAGGCTCTTCGGCAGCTTGCCGAGCATCTCCCACACGTCGTGCTCGAAGCGCCGGTAGATGCGGCTCGTCGTGAGCTTCGTGAGGTAGCGGTGGATCGCGCCGATGTTCGGCGAGATGCTCATCTCGTTGTCGTTGAGGATCAGGATGAGGCGCTTCTTGAGTTCGCCCGCGTTGTTGAGGCCCTCGAACGCCATGCCGCCCGTGAAGGCGCCGTCGCCGATGACCGCGATCACGTGGTGGTTCTCGCCGCGCAGGTCGCGCGCCGCGGCGAAGCCGAGCGCCGCCGCGATGGACGTGCTGCCGTGGCTCGTGCCGAAGTGGTCGTGCGCGCTCTCGGCGCGCCGCGGGTAGCCCGCGATGCCGTTCAGCTGGCGCAGCGTGTGGAACCGGTCGTAGCGGCCCGTGAGCAGCTTGTGCGGATACGACTGGTGCCCGACGTCCCAGACGATCTTGTCCACCGGCGATTCGAAGACCTTGTGCAGCGCCAGCGACAACTCGACCACGCCGAGGTTCGGCGCGAGATGGCCGGCGTTGCGCGCGACGGTCTGGATGATGACGTGGCGGATCTCGGAAGCGAGCGCGTCCACGTCGGCGCGCGAGAGCGCCTTGAGGTCGGCCGGGGACTGGATGCGTTCGAGGATGCTCATAGCGGATGGACTCGATTCCAGAGAAGGGCGCTCGCGACGCCGAGCAGTCCTCCGATCAGCACTTCGAAGGGAGTGTGCCCCAGGAGTTCCATGAGCTTCTGGGTGTCGTCGTGGGGCGAGCGGAAGTGCGTCTCGATGAGGCGGTTCAGCACCATGGCCTGCTTGCCGGCCGCCCGCCGGAGACCGGCGGCATCGTACATGACGATGAGGCTGAAATAGAGCGTCACCCCGAACAGCGCCGAGGTGAAACCCTCCTGCAGCCCGATGGCCGCGCTGAGCGCGGCGACCGAGGCCGAGTGCGAACTGGGCATCCCGCCCGTCTCGACGAAACGCCTCAGGTTGAGGCGGCCCGTCCGGGCCCACGTCGAGAATCCCTTGAAGCCCTGCACCGTCAGTCCGACGAGTGCGGCGATCCAGAACGGTTCCGTACGCCCCTCCTGGCCATCCTTGGAATGCGGTCCGGGAACCGTTCGGCCCCGGGCGACGACTGGCGGGCGCGAATGTGGCGAGGAGCGAAAGTGTTGTCAATGCGGCCGCGCGCCTGAAAATGTCCTTTCGTTCACCTGACAAGTACAGGACACTGCCGAAAGTCGCACCTCGCCGCGCCGAACCCGGCACCACCCCCGCGCCGAGTCCGGCTCCCGCATCAGGATTGGGAGACCCCTTGCCATGCCGCACTCCCCCCTCCGCCGCGCGGTCACGTCGTCGCTGACGACGCTGGCCACCGTGGTCACGCTCTCCGCGCCCGCAATCGCGACGCACGCTCCCACCCGCTCCCCCGAAGCCGCGCGCGTGAGCGCGCTCGGCGCTCCCGAACGCGGCGCCGAGTCCTTCTCGTCCGTCACGATGACGGGCGGCGTGCAGCGCCAGTACGGCCTCGATTCGGGCGTGCTGCGCCGCATGTGGCTCCGCGACCCGAAACAGCAGCCGTCCTCGAACCAGGTGCCGCGCGCGATCGCCGAGGCTTTCGTGCAGGCCCACGCCGCCGAACTCGGCCTGGGCGCCACGTACGCGCAGGAGATCGAACTGCGCTACGAGAAGACCAGCCCCTCCGGCACGCACTTCCGCTGGGACCAGGTCGTGAACGGGGTGAAGGTCTACCGCAGCGAACTCGTCGTGAAGATCTCGCCCAAGGGACAGGTCAGCTCGGTGCAGAACAACCTGCGCCCCGGCGTCAAGATCGACGTCTCGCCCGCGCTCTCGAAGGAAGCGGCGCTCGCCGCGGCGAAGAACCACGTCAAGCCGACCGGCAAGTCGCTCGCCGAGGCCGCGGTGGAACTCGCGGTCGTGGATTCGCGCACCGGTCCCCGCCTCGCGTGGATCGTCGACATGCCCGTCGAGGAGCCGATGGGTGACTGGCGCGTCTTCGTGGACGCCAAGTCCGGCGCCGTCTTCGGCGCCGAGGACCGCATGACCTACGCGACCGGCACCGGCCGCGTGTTCGATCCCGACCCGCGCTCGAAGATGGGTGACAGCACCTACGTGGACGCGGCCGACGCCGACACCGCGGTGCCCTTCCCGGGCGCGTACGACATCGTCACGCTGCAGGGCATCACGCTCTCGGCCGGCACGTACTCGCTGAGCGGCCCGTACGCCCAGCTGATCGACGACGAGGCCCCGACGCAGGCGCCCGTCACCGCCTCGCACCCGGACAGCTTCCGCTTCCAGCGCAGCGCCCAGGGCTTCGAGGACGTGATGTGCTACTACCATCTCGACTTCAGCCAGCGCTACATCCAGAGCCTCGGTTTCACGAACGTGAACAACCGTGTGCAGCCCGTGGATTCGCACGGCCTCTCCGGCGCGGACAACTCGCACTACGTCCCGTCCACCGGCCACCTCGCCTTCGGCGAGGGCGGCATCGACGACGACGAGGACGCGGACGTGATCTGGCACGAGTACGGTCACTCCATCCAGGACAACGTCGTCCCCGGCTGGGGTGGCGGCCACGAAGGCGCGATGGGCGAAGGCTTCGGTGACTACTGGGCCCACTCCTACTCGCTGGCGAAGTTCCCCGGCTTCCAGCCGAACCACGTGTTCACGTGGGACGGCAACGGCGAAACGTGGACCGGCCGCGTCGCGATCAACACGGCGATGCACTATCCGGCCGACTGCTGCGGCGAAGTGCACGCGTCGGGCACGCTCTGGTGCTCGGGGCTCATCGACTGCTGGAACCACGTCGGCCGCGCGGTCATGGACGCGATCGTCCTCGATCATCACTTCGCGCTCGGCACGTCGGCGACCATGGCCGACGCCGCGAACCAGCTCATCCAGTCGGACATCGATCTCTTCGGCGGCGCGCACGTGAGCACGCTCGTCGCCCGCCTCGGCTTCTGGGGCTTCGTGGACCCGGCGTCGTTCATTCCGACGATCACGCACACGCCGCTCGCCGGCAGCGAAAACGTCGCGGGCCCCTACCCGGTCGTGGCGAACGTCACGTCCACCCAGCCGCTCGCGCTGGGCGAGCCGAAGCTCTTCTACGGCAACGGGGCGGTCACGGACTCGATCACGATGACGCCGACGGGGAACCCGAACGAGTTCTCGGCCTCGATCCCCGGCCCCGGCGCTCCGGCGACGATGGTCTACTACCTCCGCGCCCGTGACGTGAACGGCGGCACGGCGTTCAAGCCGACGACCGCGCCGGCGACGCCGTACTCGTTCGTCGTGGGTCCGGACCTCACCGCTCCCGTGATCACGCACACGCCCCCGACGCTGGTCGCCACGCAGTCGTGGCCGATCACGGTCACGGCGAGCGTCACGGACAACCTCGGCGTGGACCACAACTCGGTCACCGTCGTGTGGACGAAGAACGGCACGCCGATGTCGGACTTCAAGCTCGCGCGCATCGGCACGTCGACGAACTACGCCGACGTCTTCAACACGCCGAGCGGCTCGGTCGTCGCCGGCGACGTGATCGGGTACCACATCACGGCCTCCGACGTGGCGGCGAGCCCGAACACGGGCCGCAGCCCGGCCTCGGGCGAGCATTCGTTCACGGTCAGCTCCGCGCTCGGACTCGTGCTCGTGCTCGACGACGACGAACTCGCCAAGCGCGTGTCCGAAACCAAGGTGATCGCCGACGAGAAGGACCCCGCCAAGAGCACGACGCTCACGACTTCGGGTGACGTCGGTGCGCTGTCGGCGAACCAGATCGCGGCCTGGCTGAACGCCTTCGGCTACGTCGCCACGGTGGAGCCCGCGGCCACGTCGAACGCCGCGAACTGGCCGAACTACAACTTCATCGTCTCCTCGAGCGGCGGCAGCACCGCGCCGGTCGCGAGCGCCACCTATCGCGCCGCGCTCGAAGCCTACGTCGCGGCCGGTCACAAGCTGCTCGTCGAGGGCGGTGAAGTCGGATACGACGCCATCTCCAGCCCCGGCTACCCGACGTTCGCCGCGAACGTGCTCCACGGCACGACGTGGCAGTCGGACAACGCCGGCGCGCTCACGCGGATCGCGTCGCAGGCGTCGCACCCGCTGGCGAACATCCCGAACGTGCTGCCGGCCAGTATTCCGGTCACCTACGTGAGCCCGAACTACGGCACCGAGGACGCCTACGTGCCCGTCGCGCCCGCCTACGCCGTCTACGGCACGGCGAGCTACCCGACGAGCGTCGGCATCAGCGTCTTCGACGACAACGTGGCGCCGCAGTCGGCGCAGATCGTCGTGTTCGCGTTCGACATCAAGGACGTGACCGACAGCACGTACGCGAAGCAGCTGCTCGAGAACGCCGCGCGCTTCCTCGTGGCGCCCGAGCCCGCGCCGAACAGCTCGATCACGGGCCGTGTCGCGGTCAATGCGGCCTGGGGCGGTTCCGGCATCGCGGTGACGCTCACGCCGGGCGGCACGACGGTGAACACCGACGCGCACGGCGAGTTCACGTTCCCGAACCTCTACGCCGGCACGTACTCGGTGAGCGCTTCGCTCGCCGGCTATGCGGGCACGCCTCGCATGGTCACGCTCGCGCAGAACGCGACGGCGAACGTCGTGCTTCACCTGAGCACGGTCGCGAACGCCAGCAACTGCAACAATCCCGCGCTCGCGATTCCGGACAACAACGCGACGGGTGTGACGAACGCCATGTCGATCGTTCCGGACTTCCCGGTCGCGAGCGTGCAGGTGAGCGTGAACATCACGCACACCTGGCGTGGTGACCTGATCGTCGAGCTGCGTCACGGTGCGACCAACGTGCGGCTGCACAACCGCACCGGCAGCAGCGCCGACAACATCATCGGCACGTATCCGACCACGCTGACTCCGGCGGCCTCGCTCTCCGCGTTCAACGGCGCCTCCTCGGCCGGGACGTGGACGCTGTTCTGTTCGGACAACGCGGGCACCGACGTCGGCACGCTCAACCAGTGGTGCCTGACGCTGGCGGGGGCGTCGGACACGTCGACCACCGTCGGCGTGGATCCGTCGGGACTGCCGAGCGCGCTCGAGTTCGCGCCGGTCTGGCCGAACCCGGTCCGCGGCGGGAACGCGACGCTGAGCTTCGCGCTGCCGGTGGCCACGCACGCACGCGTGGCGCTCTACGACGTGACCGGACGGCTCGTGCGCACCGTCGCCGATCGGGACTACGCCGCCGGCCGTTACGTGCTGGCGTTCGACGGTCACGACGACGGCGGCCGGGCGCTGGCGCCGGGCATGTACCTCGCCCGCTTCCAGAGCGAGGCCGGTGTGATCACGCGGCGGTTCGTGATCCTGCCGTAGCGACCCGCTGCAGCAAGATCGGGGCGTCCGCGCGATGCGGACGCCCCGATTGTTTTTCTGATGGCGGGTGCCGGAGCCTCCGGCTCCGTGTGACGCGGTGTGGCCGGCCCGAGCGATCGCGACCGGTCAGCGGTCGCGGCGGGCCGTGGCCTCGATGAGCGCCTCGAGCGTGGCGGGCTTCTCGCAGGTGCGCTCGATGGCGGTCTCGACGGCCTTCATCAGGCGCGCCGCCTCGGCCCGGGCGCGCTTCTCGCCCACCGCGGCGGGGAACGTCGCCTTGCCGCGCGCCACATCCGTGCCCACGCGCTTGCCGAGTGTCCCGAGCGACGAGCCGGCGTTGAGCAGGTCGTCGTGGATCTGGAACGCGAAGCCGAGCATGACGCCCACGTCGTGCAGCTTTTCGACCGTGCGCACGGGCGCGTCACCGGCGAGCGCGCCGAGCGCGAGCGAAGCGCCCATGAGCGCGCCGGTCTTGCGCGTGTGGATCGTGCGCACGAGGTGCGCCGTCGGCTTGCGCCCCTCGGCGGCGATGTCGAGCGCCTGTCCACCGACCAGCTCCTCGGCGCCCGCGGCGCGGCCGAGCCGGCGCACGGCATCCACGACGCGCGCGTCGGGCACGCCCTGCTCGCGCAGGCGCGACAGCTCCTCGAACGCGAACGCGAGCAGCGCGTCGCCCGACAGCACGCCGAGCGCCTCGCCGAACTTCTTGTGCGTCGTGAGCCGGCCGCGGCGGTAGTCGTCGTCGTCCATCGCGGGCAGGTCGTCGTGCACGAGCGAGAATGCGTGCACGCATTCGACCGCGATCGCGGCGGGCATCGCGCGCCGCCAGTCTCCGCCCACGGCCTCGCAGGCGGTGAGCACGAGCAGCGGACGGAGGCGCTTGCCGGGCGAGAGCGCGGCGTAGCGCAGCGCCTGGCCGAGCCGGCCGGGACCGCCGGCGCGCTCGCGCATGGCGCGCGTGAGCGCGCGCTCAAACGTGGCGAGGCGCGTCTGCAGCTCGCGGCTGCCGGCGGAAAGCGCGGTCTTCGCGCGGGTCGCGGCCACGATCAGAAGAGCGAGCCGGGCGCGGACGCCGGTCCGCCGCGCTCGTCGTCCTCGAACGGTTCGGTCGTGGGTTCGCCGCCTTCCTCCTGCGATTCCACGAGGCGCTCGATGCGCTTCTCGGCTTCGTCGAGCGTCGTCGTGAGGCGGCGCGACAGCTTCACGCCCTCCTCGTAACGTGCGATGGAATCCTCGAGCGAGAGCTGGCCGCCCTCGAGTTCCTCGACGATGGTCTCGAGGCGCTTCATCGCGTCCTCGAAACTGAGCTGCGGGCCGCCGTCAGCGGCCGGCTTCTTCGGAGCCATCCGTTCCCCCCTTGCGAATCGTCTCGATCACCGCGCCGGCTTCGCCGCGCGCGAACTCCACGAGGATGCGATCTCCCGCCGCCAGCGCCTCGACGCCGCGCACGAGGCGCCCGTCGGAGGTGCGCACCAGCGTGTAGCCGCGCTCGAGCACCGCGCGTGGCGACAGTGCGCGCAGCCGGTCCTCGAGCGACAGCAGCCGCCGGCGCTCGTCCATCGCCGCGCCGGTCGCGGCATGATGCAGCCGCTGCGATAGCGCCGTCACGCCGTCGTGCCGCTCGCGCAGCACGCGCGGGAACTCGCGCAGGCCGTATGCGCGCACGAGCGCGTCGGCGCGCGCGCGCGCGTCGCGCATGTGGGTGCGCAGCGCGCCGCCGAGCCGCTCGCGCGCGTCGTCGATGCGCTTCTGCAGGGTGGTGAACACGTCGCGCACTCGGCGGAAGCCGTACTGGCCGAGCAGCGAGTCGAGCGCCTGCTGTCGGCGGCGCACGCCGTCCGTCACCGCGCGCTGGGCGCGCGAGGTCAGCACGTCCACGCGGTGCCGCAGCTCCGAGGCGTCACGCACGGCGAGTTCGGCCGCGTTGCTCGGCGTGGCGGCGCGCACGTCGGCGACGAAATCGGCGAGCGTGAAGTCCACCTCGTGCCCGACGGCCGAAATCACCGGCAGCTTCGACGCCGCGATCGCGCGCACGACGGGCTCTTCGTTGAACGCCCAGAGGTCCTCGAGCGATCCGCCGCCGCGACCGACGATGAGCAGGTCCACGCCCCCGGCCGTGCGGCCGTGGCGGTTGAAGCGCTCGATCGCCGCGGCGATCTCGGCCGAGGCGCCCATGCCCTGCACCTTGACCGGCGCGAGCACGATGCCGATGCCCGGCCAGCGGCCGCGCAGCACCTTGATCACGTCGCGCACGGCGGCGCCGAGCGGCGAGGTGACGATGCCGATGCGCTTCGGGAATCGCGGCAGCGGCTTCTTGCGCGAGGCGTCGAAGAGACCCTCGGCCTGCAGCCGCGCCTTGAGTTCCTCGAACTGCTGCTGGAGGGCGCCGATGCCCGCCGGGCGCATCTGGCGCACGACGAACTGGCAGCGGCCGTTGCCGCCGTAGAAGTCGACGTCGCCGAACGCCTCGACCTCGAGTCCGTCCTTGGGCGCGAACGCGAGCTTGCCCGCGTTGCCGCGCCACATGACGGCCGAGACCATCGCCGGCGTGCCGTCCTTGAGGGTGAAGTACAGATGGCCGCTGTCGTAGCGCTTGAAGCCCGTGATCTCGCCACGCACCCACAGGCCCGGGAACTGTTCGTTCAGGACCTGCTTGAGCTGTGCGGCGAGCTCACCCACCGTCAGGATGTGATCGTCCTGCTGCGGGCTCAGCGCCACGAAGCGGCCTCCTGTCGCGCGATCGCCGAGGTCAGACGCGCACCGTCGCGCACTGGCGCTCGGCCGCGATCACGGTGTTGAGCACCACCATGGCCACGGTCATGGGGCCGACGCCGCCGGGCACCGGCGTCACCGCCGAGGCCACGTGCTGCACCGACTCGAACTCGACGTCGCCCGTGAGGCGGCTCTTGCCACCGGGCACGTCCATGCGGTGGATGCCGACGTCCACGACCACGGCGCCGGGCTTCACCCAGTCGGCCGTCACCATGTGACGCTTGCCGACCGCGGCGACGAGCACGTCGGCCTGGCGCGCGAGGTTCTTCAGCTCGGGGCCCGACCCGCTGTGCCCGATCGTCACGGTCATGTCGCAGCCCTTGCTCGAGAGCAGCGTCGCCGCGGGGCGGCCGACGATGTGGCTGCGTCCGAGCACGACGGCGTGCTTCCCCTTGAGCGGGATCTCGTAGTACTGCAGCAGGCGCACGACGCCGTACGGCGTCGCGGGCACGAAGCCCGGCAGGCCGACCGCGAGACGCCCGGCGTTCTCGGGATGGAAGCCGTCCACGTCCTTGTGCGGCGGGATCGCCTCGAGCGCGGCGTTGCCGTCGGCCGGAGCCGCGAGCGGCAGCTGCACGAGGATGCCGTGGATCGCATCGTCCGCGCCGAGCGCCTGGACCTTGCGCACGACTTCTTCCGTCGTCGTGCCGGCGGGCAGCGTGACGCGCTCGACCGCGATGCCGGCGTCGGAGCACGCTTCGAACTTCTTCTTGAGGTAGACCTTCGAGGCCGGATCGTCGCCCACGGACACGAGCGCGAGTTTCGGCTTGTGCCCCTGGTCGAGCAGCACCTGCGTGCGCATCTTCGCTTCGATGCGGACGCTCTCGGCGGGCTCGGCGCCCGTCAGCAGGCGGCACGAGCTGCTCGCCGCCGCGGCGGCGCCGTTCTCGTACGGGATCTGCAGGCGCGTGATGCGCGTCGCCTTGCCCGTCGCCTCGTCCACCGAGACGAGCACGGCGTTGAGCCGCAGGTCGCCCTCGGAGGGCTGCAGCCGCTCTGGCATGGAGGTGAGGAAGCGCTTCAGCGCGGCGCCGCGGTCCATTCCGATCACGGAATCGAAGCCGCCCGTCATGCCGGCGTCGGTGAGGAACGCCGTGCCCTTCGGCAGCACCCGGTCGTCGGCCGTCTGCACGTGCGTGTGCGTGCCGACCATCGCGCTCGCGCGGCCGTCGAGGTGCCAGCCCATCGCGACCTTCTCGGCGGTGATCTCGGCGTGGAAGTCCACGAACACGACCTTCGCCTTCGCGCCGATCGAGGCGAGCGCGGCGTCGACGCCGCGGAACGGGCAGTCGGCTTCCTTCATGAACACGCGGCCGATCAGGTTCACGACCGCGACCGGCGTGCCGTTCGAGGCGTTGACGATGCGCACGCCCTCGCCCGGGGTGCCGGGCGGCAGGTTGTACGGCCGCACGAGGCGCGGCTCCTCGCCGATGTAGTCGATCGCGTCCTTCTTGTCCCACAGGTGATTGCCGCCGGTGAGCACGTCGCAGCCGGCGTCGAACAGGTCGCGCGCGACGTCACGCGTGACGCCGAAGCCCGCGGCGGAGTTCTCGCAGTTGCAGATCACGAGATGGATGTCGTGACGGCGGCGCAGCTCGGCGATGGTGCCCCGGACCACTTCGCGGCCGGGAGAGCCGATCACGTCGGCGATGAAGAGCAGGTTCGTCATGGTCGTGTGCCTCTATTTGGCGTAATCCACCGCCCGCGTCTCGCGGATGACGGTGACTCGGATCTGACCCGGGTACTGCAGTTCACGTTCGATGCGTCGCGCGATTTCGGAGGCGAGCCCCTGGGCGCGCGCGTCGTCCACCTTCTGGTGCTCCACCATGATGCGCACTTCACGCCCGGCCTGGATGGCGTAGGACCGCTCCACGCCCGGGAACGCGTTGGCGATCTTCTCGAGCGCCTCGAGGCGCTTGATGTAGATCTCGAGCGACTCGCGCCGCGCGCCGGGGCGCGCGCCGCTGATGGCGTCGGCCGCGGCGATCAGCACCGGCCACAGGCTGCCGCCCGCGTAGTCGTCGTGGTGGTAGCCGATCGCCTCGAGCACGGCCTGCGGCTCGCCGTAGCGTGCAGCGAGTTCCATGCCGAGCGCCGGATGCGTGCCTTCCTGGTCGTGATCGATGGCCTTGCCGATGTCGTGCATGAGGCCGCCGCGCTTGGCCATCTTCTGGTCCATGCCGATCTCGGCCGCCATCATGCCCGCGAGGTGCGCGGTCTCGATCGAATGACGCAGGATGTTCTGGCCGTAGCTCGTGCGGTAGTGCAGGCGCCCGAGGTACTTCATCAGCTCGGGGTGCACGCCGACGATGCCGACCTCGAGGCACGCCATCTCGCCGAGCTCGGCGATCTTGGCCTCGACCTCCTCGCGCACCTTCGTGACGACTTCCTCGATGCGCGCCGGATGGATGCGGCCGTCGGCCACGAGCCGTTCGAGCGCCCGGCGCGCGATCTCGCGGCGCACGGGATCGAAGCCCGAGAGGATCACGGCCTCGGGCGTGTCGTCGATGATCACGTCGATGCCCGTGATGATCTCGAACGAGCGGATGTTGCGACCTTCGCGCCCGATGATGCGGCCCTTCATGTCGTCGCTCGGCAGCTGCACGACCGAGACGGAGACCTCGCTCACGTGGTCGCCGGCGTAGCGCTGGAGCGCGAGCGTGATGATCTTGCGCGCCTCGCGCTCGGCGTTGCGCTGCGCGGTGTCGCGGATCTCGGTGGCCCGGCGCGCGGCTTCGGCGCGGGCGTCCACTTCGATCGTCGCGACGAGCTGGGCACGCGCCTCCTCCGGCGTCAGGTTGGCGATGCGCGCGAGCTTCGCGGTCTGCTCGGCGACGGCCTTGTCGAGCTCGCCCTTGCGCTCGGCCACGGCGGCCTCGCGCGCGGCGACGTCGGACTCGGCTTTCTTGAGGTCGCGTTCCTTCTTGTCGATCAGCTCGACGCGGCGGTTGAAGCCCGCCTCCTTCTGCTGGAAGGCGCGCTCGGCCTCGAGCTGCACGGCCCGGCTCTGGGCGATCTCGCGCTCGACGTCTTCCTTCATCTTGAGCGCTTCTTCGCGGCCGGCGAGCACGGCGTCACGCTTGGCGGAATCCGCCTCGCGCGCCGCTTCCTCGAGCACGGCCTGCGCACGCTGCTCCGCCGAGCGGAGGCGCGCCTTGCCCAGCTGGCTGCGAATGAACCAGCCCAGTGCAAACGCCACGACGGCACCGAGCCCGATGCCGCCGATCCACATGCCTGTATTCATGAAGGACCTCCCCGTGCCGGGCGCTTTCGCGTCCGGCCGAGGCAGGAAAAAGGGTCCCCGCCCTGCCGTGTGCTCCGTGTTCTTTGAGCCCTGGGTGACCAGGTGGGTGCCGCTCTAGCCGGGTCTGCCTTCCTCGCGAGCCTCGCGGCAAGGAGGTGTGGCGTCGCCGGTCATCACGACACCCCGCTATGAGTGTTGGTTCAAGAACAAGGTGGCATCACGAGCAAAGCAGGGATGTCCTTTTGCTCCGTCGCGCGCGTCCTGCGT
>JACRIW010000035.1 GCA_016215625.1 Candidatus Eiseniibacteriota bacterium
ACCCCGGCCATTCCGGCACGCGCAGCAGCGGCGGCGCCACGGCTCTGCCGAGCGCCATGCCGAGCCCGAGTCGCGCGGCGGCGAGCACGCCCTCGGCGTCCGCGCGGTTGCGCGCGAGCGCGCGATAGGGCGCCAGCTCCGGCGCGTTCGCCGCGGGCGGCGCCGAGCCGAACGCCGCCAGCCATGCGGCGAGCACGAGCGCGGGCGCGGCCGTCATCGCACGTCCTTGCGGCCGCGAGAGGGCGGGATCACGTCGCGGTGCACGAGTTCGCGCGATTCGGCGCCGTCCTCGCCGCGGCGCACGCGGTACAGCTCCACTTCCACGCCGGGCCGCGCGTCGTCGAGCCCCGCTTCTGCGGGCAGCTCGCGCGACTCGGTCGCCAGCTCGATCGAACCCGGCTCGGGCTGCTCGCCCTCGAAGCGCGCGCTCAGCGTGCTGCCGACGATGCGCACGCGCAGCCGTACGCGTTGCGCGAGGTCGTTGCGCAGGCGCAGGTCCTTCGCGCCCCACGCGATGGTCGCGTCCTCGCCGATCGCGATGTAGTCGACGGGCGTCGAGTGCCGCCAGCGTTCGCTCACCGACAGCCCGGACAGCAGCCCGGCGACGAACATCGTGGACGCGACCTGGCAGATGCCGCCGCCCGCCTGCAGCTGCCGCGTCTCGTGCAGGATCACCGGCGCCATGAGGTAGCCGCGCTCGCTCGTGCGCACCCCGACGCGCTCATTGAAAGACAGCACGTCGCCCGGCAGCAGGATCGCGCCGTCCAGCGCCTCCACGGCGAGACGGATGTTCTCCGTGCGCTCGGGCCGGCTGCCGTGCAGCGTGGTGGTGAAGCTGCCGAGCAGCACCGGGAACTGTTCGGCGGTGTCCGAAGCGACCGCGAGCGAGTCGCCGGGCAGCGGCGCGGTGGCACCGGGCGGCGTCTCGGCGCGCGCGCGTGCGTGACCGGCGGGCAGCAGCGCGAGTGCGAGCGCGGCGGCGAGAGCGCTCGCGCGCACCATCGTCCATGACGGAAGGGGCTTCACGCGCGGCATGCTAATGGAGCGGGGCGTTCCGGTGAGAAGTGATTTTCCGTCCGGGGCGCATCGGGTGCCGGAAGCGTCCGCGGCTCGGCCCCGCGGCCGCCGTCAGCCGACCAGCGCGGCGCGTACTTCGGCGGCGAGCGCCGCGTTCACCGCGATCCCGCCGAGCCCCTCGGGCGTCCGCACGCCGTTCCAGTCCATGAACGTGCCGCCGGCTTCCTCGACGATCACCTGGACCGAGGCCGCGTCCCAGACGTTCAGCCGCGGGTCCATCATCACCTCGGCGCGGCCCGTCGCGACCATCAGGTAGCCGAAGCAGTCGCCCCACGTGCGCACGATGCCCGCGCGGTCACCCAGCGCGTCCCAGCGCGCGCGACGCGGATCGCCGGGCTCGAACGCGGTGCCGGTCGAGAGCACGGTGGCCTCGGCGAGCGAGCCGACGCTCGACACGGCGCAGCGCGCGCCGTTCCACCACGCGCCTTCGCCGCGCGCGGCCGCGACGAGCTCGTGCGTGGCGGGAAACGCCGCCGCGCCCGCGATCACGTCGGGCCCTTCCATGACCGCGATGAGCGTGCCCCACAGCGGCACGCCCCGGACGAACGACTTGGTGCCGTCGATGGGGTCCAGTATCCATTGGCGGGCGGCGCCTCCGGCGCCGCGTGCCGAGAGGGCTGAGGCTTCGATTGCCGCACCTCCGCGCGCGGGGGTGACGCCGAACTCCTCGCCCACAATCGCGTCGTGCGGGAAGCGCTCCGCGATCCAGGCGCGGGCGAAGCGTTCGGCCTCGCGGTCGGCGATCGTCACGGGCGAGCCGTCGCCCTTCGTGTCCACCGCGATGCCCGGCCGCGCGTAAGACGCGGCGACTTCGCCGGTGAGGCGCGCCAGCTCGGAGACCGCCTGCAGCAGCGTGCCCGGGGTCTCAGCGCCCACGGCGGGGCTTCTTCGCCGGCTGCGTCAGCTTCGCGCACTCGGCGTGGCGATAGCAGCTCACGAGGTGGTCGTTCACCACGCCGATCGCCTGCATGTAGGCGTAGACGATCGTCGAGCCCACGAACCGCATGCCGCGCCTGTGCAGCTCCTTCGACACGCGATCGGACAGTTCCGTGCGCGCGGGCAGCTGCCGCGTGCCCGTCCACGCGTTCTGCACCGGCACGCCGCCGACGTGCCCCCAGAGCCACGCGTCGAAGCTGCCGAACTCGGCCTGCATGTCGAGGAACACGCGGGCGTTGCCGACCGCCGAAACGACCTTCTGGCGGTTGCGCACGATGCCCGGGTTCTTCAGCAGCGATTCGATCTTGCGCGAGCCGTAGTGCGCGACCGTCTCGACGTCGAAGCCGTCGAACGCCTCGCGGTAGCTCTCGCGCTTGTTCAGGATCGTCTCCCACGACAGCCCGGCCTGCGCGCCGTCGAGGATGAGCTTCTCGAAGAGCGCCCGGTCGTCGTGCTCGGGCACGCCCCACTCGGTGTCGTGGTAGTGCACGTAGAGCGCGTTCGTCGCCTTGGGCCACGTGCAGCGCGTGCGGCCGTCGGACAGCGCGGGCGCGGGCTTCGGCGCCTTCGGCGCCTTCTTCTTCGCGGCGGTCATCGCATCCCGCCGAACGAGAAGCCGAACAGCGACAGCACGAAGCCCACGAGCGTGATCACGGAGAGCAGTCCCGCCACGGCGAGTTCGCCGGCCTGTTCGCGGCGTCCCGCGGTGGGCATGAAGTTCGCGCACACGAAGCCGCCGGCGAAGCCGCCGGCGTGCGCGAAGTTGTCCACGCCGGACATCATGAAGCCCATCAGGAACATCATGATGGCGCTGCCCCAGAGCTGGTTGGTGATGTGCGACTGCCCCGTGCGGCGGCCGTACGAGATCAGCGCGCCGAGCAGGCCGAAGATCGCGCCCGAGGCGCCGACCGAGTTGTGCCCGCCGAAGACCACCGACACGACGAAGCCGAGGATGCCGGCGACCATGAAGATCAGGAACGCGCGCACCGGCCCGAACAGGTGCTCGACGTTCGGCAGGTACATGCGCATGACGGCCATGTTGAAGAGGATGTGCAGCGCGCCACCGTGCAGGAAGATCGCCGTGCACAGCGTCCACGGGCGGCCGCCGAAGACCGCGTACGGCCCGGTCATGCCGAGCTTGAAGAGTGCGTCTCCGGAGGGCGACAGGATCCCGAAGATGCCGCCCGAGAAACTCAAGATCGCGCCGGGGTCGAGCGCGAGCGACAGCAGGTAGAGCGCGACGCACGTCACCGTGATGGCGTTCGCGAGGTCGAGCGAGCCGCCGAGCCAGCGGCTGAGCGCGGGCCCGAAGCCGAACATGCCGGGCTGCCAGGCGCCGCAGTGGGGACAACGTTCCTCGCTCGCGCCGATGAGCCGCTCGCAGCGTGGGCAGACGATCGCACCAGTTCTCTGTCTCATGGCGGGGCACTATAAACGACGGCGGGCCCGCTCGCGTGGCGCATCGGGACCGGGGCCCGAACGCCGCGCGCCGCGACCGGCGGACGCGCCCCGCTGCCCCGCTGCCCCGCTGCCCCCACCGCACATTGCAGCGTCCGCACTGCAGGATGAGCGCCGCCACCGCGACGCCGCGCCGCCCCGGCCCACCGGAGCGCGCGCAACTGCCGGGAATGCGGGGGCTGCGCCCGGCCGGGCGGCGCCGGGCCGCGGTGGCCTGCTTCGTGCCCTTTCCGGGGCCGGAGGACCCATGTCCATCGAGATCTTCCACGCGCTCGTCTTCTGGCTTCCGGCCTTCCTGTTCTCGACGACCGTGCACGAAGCCGCCCACGCCTGGGCGGCCCGGCGCGGCGGGGACTCGACCGCGGCCGACGCCGGACTCGTGACGCTCTCCCCCCTGCCGCACATGGCGCGCTCGCCGCTCGGCATGGTCGTGGTCCCGGTGCTCACCTCGTTCACGCACGGCGTGACGCTCGGCTGGGCGAGTGCGCCGTTCGACCGCGAGTGGGCCGACCGTCATCCGCGCCGCGCGGCGCTCATGGCGGCCGCCGGCCCCGCGGGCAACCTGGCAATCGCGGCGGCCGCGCTGCTGCTCATCCGCATCGGGCTCGTCGTGGGCTGGTTCGAGCCGCCCTCGCAGGTCACGCTCGACCGGCTCGTGGATGCCGCGGGCGCCGCAGGCGCCGCAGGCGCCGTGGCGAACGGCGGCGCCGCCGACTTCTTCGCGCACGGGCTCAGCGTGCTCGCGATGCTCAACGTGATCCTCGCGGTGTTCAACCTGCTCCCGCTCCCGCCGCTCGACGGCGCCTCGGTCGTCACGCTGTTCCTGCCCGAGAAACTCGCGCGCCGCGTGGCGGAAGTGCACCGCGCGCCCGGGCTGTCGTTCGTGGGCCTCGTCGCCGCGTGGCAGCTCTTCCCCATGCTCACGCGCCCGCTCTTCGCTCTCGTGGTGACGCTGCTCCACCCGGGCCTCTACTGAGCGAAAGCGCCCGCGGCGCGGTTGCATCGCCCGCGCTCCGCGTGCATGCTGCCGCCGGTTCGCTTCACCGCGGACCTGTCGTTCGGGGTGGCCGGCATCGGACAAGCGTCGGCCTGAGATCACACCCGTCGAACCTGAACTGGTTGAGACCAGCGTAGGGAAACGGCCAAGACGATTCGGTTGTCCCCGAGTTGCCTTCCCAGCCGTCCCTTCGCGGACGGCTTTCGACTTCGAAGCTTCTCGCGCCTCCGGCGCGAAGTGTACGAAGTCGCGCCCGCCCGGAAGGCACCGCCGCAATGTTCAGCAACAGCCCGCTCGACTGGGCGCTCGTCGTCGCGTACTTCGCCATGCTCGCGGTCATCTGGCTGCGGCGTTTCGGCGCGCGCCCGAGCACCGAGGACTACTTCGTCGCCGGCCGCGCGGTCACGCTCCCGGCGTTCGTCGCCACGCTCGTGTCCACCTGGTACGGCGGCATCCTCGGCGTGGGCGAGTACTCGTGGCGCTACGGGCTCGCGAACTGGCTCGTGTTCGGTGTGCCCTACTACCTCGGCGCGCTGCTGTTCGCGCTGTTCTTCGCGAAGCGTGCGCGCGACACGAAGCACTACACGCTGCCCGACCTGCTGCACGCGCACTACGGGCGCGGCGCGGCGCTCGTGGGCGCGGGCGCGGTGTTCCTCACCTCGGCGCCCGCGGCATACGTGCTCATGCTCGGCACGCTCTTCGCCGCCATGTCGGGCTTCGCGCTCGTGCCGTGCGTGCTCGCCGCCGCGGCGCTGTCGGTCTTCTACGTGGACCGTGGCGGCCTGCGCACGGTCGTCTTCACCGACCAGATCCAGTTCGCGCTCATGTACGGCGGCTTCGCCGTGCTGCTCGCGTTCCTGTTCGCCCGTCACGGCGGGCTGGAGTTCCTCGTCCCCCGCGTGCCGCACTCGCACTTCGTGTGGCACGGAGGAAATCCACCCGCCGCCATCTTCGTCTGGTACTTCATCGCGCTCGGCACGCTCGTGGACCCGGGCTTCTTCCAGCGTGCGTACGCCGCGAAGGACGCGCGCACCGCGCGCGCCGGCGTGCTGTGGTCGATCGCGTTCTGGATCCTGTTCGACTTCATGACCACGGCGTCGGGCCTCTACGCGCGTGCGCTGCTGCCGAACCTGAAGGACCCGGTGTTCGCGTTCCCCGAACTCGCGCGCCTCACGCTGCCGCCCGTCGCGCTCGGGCTCTTCTACCTCGGCATGATCGCCACGGTGATGAGCACGATCGACTCGTACGCGTTCATCGCCGCGACCACCGTGAGCCGCGACTTCGTGTGGCGGCTGCGCGGAGGCGACGAGAGCGCGCTGCCCGCGCTTTCGCGCGCCGGGCTCTGGGTGGCGACCGCGTTCGCCACGGTGCTCGCGCTCTCGAACCAGTCCGTGATCGGGCTGTGGCACGACCTCGGCTCGATCACCACGCCCACGCTGCTGCTGCCGGTCGCGCTCGCGCTCGCCGGCCGCGGCCGTCCGGGAACGCGCGGCGCGCTGGTGCTGATGCTCGTTCCGTCGCTGCTGTCGTCGTGGTGGGTCGTGTACGCGCACGCGTTCGCCACGCCGCGCGGCGGCTATCCGTGGTCCATCGAACCCGTCTACGCCGGGCTGGGATCCTCCCTGCTCGTCTGGCTCTCCCTTCGAGCCTTCGGCGCCCTCGAGCGCCGGGAGATTCGCGCATGAAGACACTCGCCGCCGCAGCACTGCTGTCGCTGTCCGCCGTCGCCACGTCCCACGCCGCCGAAGCCGGCAACGACACCTTGCGCCGAGTCGTCGTGCTGCCCGTCTCCGAAGTCAGCACGACGCGCTTCGACGAGCGCTCCGCCACGGCGAACGGCACGCTCGGCGCCGCCGCCATCCGCCGCGGCAACTACGGCCAGGACTCGCCCATGCTGCTCGCGAACATGGCCGGGGCGTACGCCTACTCCGACGCAGGCAACGGCATCGGTTACTCGTACCTCACGCTGCGCGGCTTCCCACAGCGGCGCATCAGCGTGCTCGTGAACGGCATTCCGCTCAACGATCCCGAGTCGCACGAAGTCTGGTGGATCGATCACCCGGACCTGTTCGCGTCCGCCGAGGCCGTCACCGTGCAGCGTGGCGCGGGCGCGGCGCTCTACGGCGCGGCCGCGCTGGGAGGCACGGTGAACGTCGAGACGGGCGCGTTCGAGCGCCAGCCCCGGCTCACCGCCTCGACGAGCGTGGGTTCGTTCGGCACGCGCCGCGTCTCGTTCGAGGGCGTGAGCGGCATGCTCCGCAACGACTGGAACGTGCACGCGCGCTACTCGCGCATCGAGACCGACGGCTACCGCGACCGCTCGTGGTCGCGGCTCTGGTCGTACGCGTTCTCGGCGCGCCGCACGACGCTCGACCAGCAGTGGGACCTCCGCCTCTACGGCGGCCCCGAGAACACGCACCTCGCCTACCTCGGCGTCTCCCGCGACCGGCTCGAGGGGCGCGTGACCGGCGACGCCGACCGCGACCGCCGCTTCAACCCGATCGCGTACGAGGGCGAGCAGGACCACTTCTTCGAGCCGCACTACGAGCTCGAGCACACGCGCGTGCTCGGCGCGCGCACGACGCTCACGCAGACCGCATTCTGGTTCGACGGCCGCGGGTACTACGACGAGCAGCGCCTCGGCCGCAGCCTCGCCGACTACCGGCTGTCGCCGTGGCTCACCCGCGACACGACGCTCGTGCCGCACGACTACTACGCGCTCGACGGCAATGGCAACGTCGTGCTCGACGGGCAGGGCCGCGCGACCATCGAACGCACGGACCTCGTGCGGCGCCGCGAGGTGACGAACCGCCACTTCGGCTGGCTGCCGCGCCTGCGCCACGCGTGGGACCACGGCTCGACCACGCTCGGCGGCGAACTTCGCTTCCACGACGGCCGTCACGTGGGCCGCGTGCTGAGCGGCAGCGCGCTCACGCCCGGCACCGCGCCCGACGTCGCGTACTACGACTACCATCCACGCACGCTCTCGGCGGGACTGTTCGCGCGCGAGGAATGGGACGTGCGCCCCGAGCTGCGCGTGACCGCGGACCTCGCATGGCGCCACCAGGGCTACCGCATGCGCGACGACCGCTTCGACGGCATCGCGTTCGAGCAGACGTACGACTTCGCGAACCCGAAGCTCGGCCTCGCGTGGACGCCGTCCGAGCGCTGGAGCGCGTTCGCGAGCTACGCCATGGCCGCGCGCGAGCCCGCGTTCCGCGACCTCTACGACGCCGAGGGCGTGGGCAGCCTGCCGCTCTACGGCACGATCGACGTCACGAACGGCGTGTACGAGAACCCGCTCGTGAAGCCCGAGCACGTGCGCGATTTCGAAGCGGGCGCCACGTGGCGCTCGTCGCAGGCGACCGCGAGCGCGGTCCTCTACCGCATGGACTTCGACGACGAGCTCGTGTGGGCCGGGCAGTACAACTCGGACCTCGGCTACCCGATCCTCGGAAACGCCGCGAAGTCGGTGCACCAGGGGCTCGAGCTCTCGGGCGCGGTCACGCGTGCGCTCGGCGGCGCGAAGCTCGACGCCGACGCGAACGTCACGCTCGCCGACCATCACTTCGTGGACTACGTCGAGCACTACGGCCCGACGAGCGCGGACGACGTGAGCTACGCGGGCAAGGCGATCGGCTTCGCGCCCGCGACCATGGCGAACCTGTCCGCGCGCGTGAGCGGTGCAGGCGTCACGCTGGGCGCCGAGGCGCACCACGCGGGCCGCATCTACGTGGACAACACCGAGAGCGA
>JACRIW010000007.1 GCA_016215625.1 Candidatus Eiseniibacteriota bacterium
GCGGCTCGCCGCCGACGCGCATCTCGCCGCGGCGCGCGCGAGCGGGCCGGACCGGTTTCGCGCAGCCGCGCACGCCGGAGCGGCGGAGCGCGCCGCACGCGAGGCCATCGCGCGGCGGAGCGCCCGCGCGGCGAACCACGTGCGCCTCGCGCAGGCGGTCGCCGCGCGCGGTGAGGACCCGTCCGCCGCGTTCGCAGAGGCCGAGCATCTCGCGCCCTCCGACGCGCTCGTGCGCGCCGAGCACGCGCGTGCCGCGCTCGCGCGCGGAGACGCCATCACCGCCCGCGAGCAGGCGGCACGCATCGTCGCGATGTACCCGGAGGCGGCGCTCGGATATGCGATCGAGGCGTCCGCGGCGCTGGTCGAGGGGCGCGAACGGGAAGCGCTGGCCGCGATCCGCCGCGCGCTCGGCGCGACGTGGGAGGAGGGTGCCGGCGCTCAGCGCGCAGCCGCGCGGGCGCTCGAAGCGCGCCTTACCGCAACGCGCCCGCCGGGCCCGGATTCCCTCGGCCGCTGAGGGAGGGCCCCCCGCGGCGTACTTCCCGTCATTTGCGGCGAACCGCTCCCGGGCCGCACGAACGGTGGCCTTCGGGTCTCATGACGCGAGACCGGCCTCCGAAACTGGAACCTGGCACTTCCGGGGAAACTCCCCGGTGCGTGCCGGCCCCTGTTCGGAGTGGCTCATGAAGCTCGTCACGTTTCGACACGACGCCGAAGCCGGCTGGTCCGAGCCACTGGATTCCTCGCTGGATTCGCCGCGGACGCTCGTGCTGCTGTTCGGCGCGGCCGACGTCGCCGGCGTCGCGGGACCCATCGCCGACGTCGTCGCCGCCTTTCCACGCTCGCACGTGACCGGATGCTCGACCGCCGGCGAGATTCACGGCACGGCCATTCACGATCACTCCGTGGTCGTCGCGGTCGCTCAATTCGATCACACCGAAGTGCGGGTCGCGCACGCGGTGGTCGAAGAGGCCGTCGCCTCGTTCGAAGCGGGTCGCCATCTCGCCGAGGCGCTCGACGCCGAAGACCTCGGCGCGATCCTCGTGCTCTCCGACGGCCTCGCCGTCAACGGCAGCGAGCTCGTGCGTGGCGTGAACGGCGCGCTCTCGCACGACGTCAGCGTGACGGGTGGTCTGGCGGGTGACGGCCCGGACTTCGTCCGGACCTGGGTGCTTCGCGACGGCGTTCCGGCTCGCCGCGTCGTCGCCGCGATCGGTCTCTACGGATCCGAAGTGCGGGTGACGCACGGTTCACGGGGCGGATGGGACAAGTTCGGTCCGGAGCGCATCGTGACGCGTTCGGTGGGCAACGTGCTGTTCGAGCTCGACGGCAAGCCTGCCCTCGACCTGTACAAGCGCTACCTCGGCGAGCGCGCCACCGGGCTGCCCGCGACGGGCCTGCTGTTTCCCCTGGCGCTTCGCCGCGACGCGAAGGACGAGAACGTCGTCGTGCGCACGCTGCTCGCGGTGGACGAGGAGCGCCGGTCCATGACGTTCGCGGGCGACATCCCGCAGGGCTGGATGTGCCAGCTCATGTCGGCGAACTTCGACCGCGTGATCGCGGGCGCCGGGCTCGCCGCGGAGAGTGCGATGAGCATGGACGCGGACGCCGACGGCCCGGTGCTGAGCATCGCGATCAGCTGCGTCGGCCGCCGCCTGATCCTCGGCGAGCGTACCGAGGAGGAACTCGAGGCGACGCTCGACGTGCTGCCGCCGGGCACGCAGCAGGTCGGTTTCTATTCGTACGGGGAACTCTCGCCGCACGCGAACGGGCGGTGCGACCTGCACAACCAGACGATGACCCTCACCGCGATCCGCGAGCTCGAACGGCGGGCCGCCTAGCGCTCAGGCAGTCGCTCCTCGCGCTGCGGTTGCGGCGCGTCATGCCGTCCGAGCGACGTTCCGTTCTCGAGCGTCAGCCGCATGTCGTGCTGCGACGCCTCGCACTCGGGCGCGAGCGACAGCACGATCGGGGAGGCCGCGTCGTCCTGCGGCAGGTTGAGCCAGCGCAGGCCCTGCTCGGCTTCCGGCCGGAACGCCGCCGCGAGAAGCGCCGGAGTGGCGAAGGCCGCCTGGCCCGGCATGCTCACGAGGGTGAGCATCGAGACGCGTCCGGCGGCGATGCGATGGAGCGCCATGCCGATCGTGCGCCCCCCGCGGATCGCGGCCGTCGCCTCCAGGGCGAGGCCGTCGCGGACCCAGTTGCGCACCGAGCCTTCCTCGCGCTGCCAGGGTTCCTCGGAACGGCGGTGCAACCGTGCGAACTCGAGCACCTGTTCGACGGTCGCGCTCTCCGTGCTCACGCCCTCGGGTGTCGCGGGCGGCGCCGCGAGCCGCAGCACGTCGAGACGGCGTACGTGCCGGAAGCCCAGCCGTTCGTACAAGGGGATGGCACGCGCGTTCGTGGTGAGCACCTCGAGCCAGACCTCGCGCACGCCGCGTGCGCGTGCGCGCTCGATCACCGCCTTCATGAGCGTGTCCCCCAGGCCGCGCCTGCGGCCAGCGGGCACGACGCCCATGCCGCCGATCCACGCGCGCTCGCCGCGCAGTCCGAGCAGCGCCACGCCGACCGGCACGCCGCCGTCGAGCGCGACGCGCGATTCGGCGCGGTCGAGGTCGAAGGTCGAGAGCATGAAGCGCATCGCTCCCTCGTCGACGTGCATGGGCAGGTCGTAGTCGGAGTACGCCTCGTTCATGAGCGCGGTGAGCGCGGGCAGTTCGATCGAGTCGGCGGGGACGAGCGTGACGTCGGCCATGGGCGCTCCGGGGATGGGGAGGGGGACCGCCGTACCGTACCAAACGAAACGGGCCCGGCGTATGGCCGGGCCCGTTTCGGGAGAGACGTGGCGGAAAGTTACTTCGCCGCCTGCACCGCGTCGGCTTCGATGTTCAGGTTGATCGTGACCTCGTCCGACAGCATGGCGCCACCGTTGTCCAGCGCCTTGTTCCAGCTCACGCCGAAGTCCTTGCGGTTGATCACCGTCGTCGCCGTGAAGCCGGCCTTCGTGCCCCAGCTCTGGCCACCCACGCCGACCGCGCCGGCGCCGAGGAACTCGGCGTCGAACGTGACGGGCTTGGTGACGCCGTGCATCGTGAAGTCGCCGGTGATCTTGTACTTGTTCTTGCCGGTGGCGACGACCTTCGTGCTCTTGAACGTGATGACCGGGAACTTCTCGGCGTCGAAGAAGTCCGCGCTCTTCAGGTGGCCGTCGCGGCGCTCGTTGTCCGTCCAGATGGAGTTCGCGTCCGCCGACGCCTCGACCGAAATGTTGGCCGGCGTCTTCTCGTCGAACACGATCTTCGCGGTGAAGCTGTTGAAGCGGCCGTGCACCTTCGAGAAGAAGTGGCGGATGTCGAAGCCGACTTCCGTATGCGACTTGTCGACCGTGTACGTGACCGGGTCGGCGAAGGCGACGGTGGCCTGCAGCGCTGCGATCGTGAGGACGGCGAGAGCGAAGCGGAACGCGTGCTTCATGGGGCTTCTCCTGTGGTGGCCCGGAGGACTCCGGAAAACATGGAACGGAAGGAGGAACGGCTGGGGAAGAGCGGGCAAGCTAGCAGCGCCTTTTTCACGGGTCACTAGCTTTCTGCTAGTGAAGACGCGCTTGAGACGCCGTTCATTCCCGGGAGGAGCAGAGTCTTTGCAGGTGCCTGACCCGTGTTTGGACACGAGAAACAGCTCCGCTGGGATTTCCGGGCCTCCGTGGCGTTGTCGCGCGCTCGGCCCGATGGCTATGCTGCGCTGCATGAAAGCCCTCGTGTGTGCCTGCGCGCTCGCCGCATCCGCGCTCCTCGCCGCCGCTGCCGATGCCCAGATCGTCCCGACGGGATTCGCGGACCAGTCCGTCCTCTCGGGGCTCGACGTGCCCGTCGCGATCGAGTTCGCGCCCGACGGCCGGCTCTTCGTGGCCGAGCAGCTCTCCGGACGCGTGCGCCTCGTCGTGAACGGTGCGCTCGCTTCCGTGGACCCGGTGTTCACCGTGCCCGGGGTGATCACCGGCGGGGAGCAGGGCCTTCTGGGAGTGGCGCTCGATCCGCAGTTCCCGGCACGGCCCTACCTCTACACGCACCAGACCGACGCGACGCAGGGCGTACGTATCTCGCGGTGGCGGCTCGAGGGCGACCTCGCATTCACGGGCGACGGGCACCTCACCGTGGACGTCGCCTCGCGCTTCGACGTGATTCCCTCCGCGCCGAACGCCGCCAACAACCACAACGGCGGCACCGTGCGCTTCGGTCCGGGCGGCGACCTGTTCGTGTCGCTCGGTGAGGACGCGACTCCCTGCGCGGCTCAGGACACGTCCACGCTGCGCGGCAAGATCCTGCGCCTCGACGTGCACGCGCTGCCCGACGGCCCGGGCGCTGCGACGCGCGCGCAGATCGCGCCCGCGGGCAATCCGTTCCGCGCGTCGGCCGACAGCAACGCGTGGCTCGTGTACGCGAACGGGCTGCGCAATCCGTTCCGTTTCCAGGTGGACGAGATCGCGCAGACGCTGGTGATCGGCGACGTCGGGCAGAACGTGTACGAGGAACTCGACCTGATCGACGCGACGGGTGCGACGTCGGGCGAGCGCTCCGACGGCGCCGCGTACGCCGGCGCGAACTTCGGCTGGCCGTGGTTCGAGGGGGCGCACGCCTACGACGCCTGCGCGGGCTTTGCGCCGACGCTCACCGCGCCGATCGCGGAGTACGACCGCTCGTCGCTCGCCTCGGCGTCCATCATCTCGGCGGGCGCGTACCGCTCCGCGACGGCCGACACGACGATCTGGCCGTCCGAGTACCACGGCAACCTGTTCTGGTCGGAGTACTACAGCGGCATTCTCGTGCGGCTCGTGCGGCAGGGGAACGCCTGGGTGGTGCCGGAGGCCGTCGCGGGGCAGCCCTCGAACGGCTGGGGCACCGGCTATCGCGCCGCGTCGGACTGGCGCGTCGGCCCCGACGGCTCCCTCTGGTACTGCCGCCAGTACGCGAGTTCCTTCCGCAACAGCGGCTCGGTCCGCCGCATCCTGTGGAGCGGCGGCCGCCCGATCGATCTTCAGCCGCCGCCCGCGACGCTGCGCGCGTATCCCGCGCCCGCGCCGGGCAGTGTGACGCTCGAGTGCGGCGTGGGGCTGCGCGAGCACCTCGTGCTGCGCATCGTGGACGTCCGCGGGCGCCTCGTGCGCCGGGTCGAACTGCTCGGGCGCCGCACCGTGACCTGGGCGTGGGACGGCAAGGACGACGCCGGCCGCTCCGTGCCCTCCGGCATGTACTTCGCGAAGCTCGACGCCGACGGATCCGAGGTTTCCGCACGCATCGTGCTGCTGCAGTGACCGCCCTCGCGAGCATCGGCTAAGCTGCTCGCGCTTCGTTCCGATTCCGCACCATCCCGCGCCGGGAACGTTCCTGCGCGTTTTCTTCCGGAGGCACGCATGAGTTCGGTTCACACCCCTGGCATCGCGCCGCTCGATCCGAAGGCGCTGCCCGAGTACTCGCCCACGACGTACGTGGATTTCTCGCAGCCGGAGCACCGCGCCGCGTTCGAGGCCGCACTGGCCGAAGTGCGAAAGAGCTACGGCACCGAATACCCGGTCGTGATCGGCGGCCAGCGCGAACAGGGCAGCAAGACGTTCGACTCGACCAATCCGTCGAAGCCTTCCGAGGTGCTCGGCAGGTTCCAGAGCGGCACCGTCGAGCAGGCGAACCGGGCGGTCGAGGTCGCGAACGCGACGTTCAAGACGTGGTCGCGCGTCGCTCCGGCCGAACGCGCCGCATACCTCGTCGAGGCCGCGCGCCGCATGCGTGAGCGCCGGCACTTCTTCTCGGCGTGGATGGTGCTCGAGGTGGGCAAGAGCTGGGGCGAAGCCGACGCCGACACGGCCGAGGCGATCGACTTCCTCGAGTTCTACGCGCGCGAGATGCTGCGCTACGCCGCGCCGCAGCCCGTGCACCAGATGCCGGGTGAGCACGACTCGCTCGTGTACCTGCCGATCGGCGTCGGCGCGGTGATCCCGCCGTGGAACTTCCCGCTCGCGATCTGCGTCGGCATGACCGTCGCCGCCGTCGTGTGCGGCAACACCGTCGTGCTCAAGCCGGCGAGCGACACCCCCGGCATCGCGTGGCAGTTCTTCGCGCTGATGGAAGAGGTCGGCCTGCCCGCCGGCGTGATCAACTTCCTGAGCGGCGGCGGCGCCGTGGTCGGTGACACCATCGTGCGCCACCCGAAGACGCGCTTCGTCTCGTTCACCGGCTCGCGCGACGTCGGCTGCGGCATCAACAAGCTCGCCGCCGAGGTGCAGCCGGGCCAGATCTGGCTCAAGCGCGTCGTCGCCGAGATGGGTGGCAAGGACGGCATCGTGATCGACGACGAGGCCGACCTCGACGCGGCCGCGCTCGGCGTGGCGCAGTCGGCGTTCGGCTTCGGCGGCCAGAAGTGCTCGGCGTGCTCGCGCGCGATCGTCGTCGAGAAGGTGCACGACGCGTTCGTCGAGAAGCTCATGGCGCAGATCGAGAAGTTCGTGAAGGTCGGCGACCCGGCCGAGTACGGCACGTACATGGGCCCCGTCTCGAGCGAACGCGCGATGAACACGATCCTCAAGTACATCGAAGTCGGCAAGACCGAGGGCAAGCTGCTCACCGGCGGCGGCCGCGTCGAAGGACGCGACGGCTGGTTCGTGCAGCCGACCGTGTTCGACGGCATCGCCCCGAAGGCGCGGCTCGCCCAGGAGGAGATCTTCGGCCCGGTGCTCGCGATCATCACCGCGAAGGATTTCGACGACGCACTCGCGATCGCGAACAACACCGAGTACGGACTCACCGGCGCGTGCTACTCGAAGAATCCCGCGAAGATCCAGAAGGCGCGTGAGGAGTTCTTCGTCGGCAACCTGTACCTGAACCGCAAGTGCACCGGCGCCATGGTGGGCTGCCATCCGTTCGGCGGCTTCAACATGAGCGGCACGGACAGCAAGGCCGGCGGCCGCGACTACCTGCTGCTGTTCCTGCAGGCGAAGAGCATCGCGGAGAAGATCGGCTGAGTCCGATTCGAGCCAGGAAGCACGAGAGGCCGGCGTCCCGAGGGCGCCGGCCTTCTTCGTGCGGCACGTCCTGACGGAAGGGTCAGGCCGCTTTGGCGATGCGCTCGCGCAACAGGCCCGTGAGTTCGGTGAACGCCGCCTCGAGACGCGAGAAGGTGTCCGGAGCCGCGGACAGGTCCGCCTTCTTCCCGGCCTGCTCGAGCTCGAGCGCGATGGCCGCGAAGCCCTTCGCCCCGATCGTCGCGCTCGCGCCCTTGAGCGCATGCGCCGTGGCGCCGACGGTCGCCGCGTCACCGGCGGTGATCGCGTGCTTCAGCTTGCCGACGTCGTTGGGCGCCGACAGGAGGTACTCCTCGAGGACTTCCTTCTCGAACTCGGCGTCACCTCCGGTGATCGCGTCCAACTGCGCGTAATCGAACTCCGTGGCCATCGTGCATCCCCCTCGTGATGGTGGTCGGCGAGCGGGCGGTCACGCCGCCTGCTCGTCTCCGGTGCGACCGGCCCAGCGCCCGATGACCTCGTAGAGGCTCTCGGCCCGCACCGGCTTCGTGACGTAATCGTCCATTCCTGCCGCGAGGCAACGTTCGCGATCGCCCGACATCGCGTGTGCCGTCATCGCCACGATCGGCGTACGGCGTCCCTGCAAGGACTCGAGGCGACGGATTTCGGCCGTCGCCTGAAAGCCGTCCATCTCGGGCATCTGCACGTCCATGAGCACGATGTCGAACGTCCCCTCGGACCACTTCTCGACACCGATGCGGCCGTCCTCCGCCTGCACGACCTCGATTCCCCGCTTCTCGAGCAGCCGGACGGCGACCTTGCGGTTGACCGCGTTGTCCTCGACGAGAAGAGCGCGCAACCCGGGCGGGATTTCGATCGAGTCGCCGATCTGCGCCACTTCGCTCGCCACGGCCTGTTTTCGGCCAGTGACTTCGAGGAGCGCACGATGAAGTGCGCCACGCCGGACCGGAAGGCTGAGCGTGGCGGCGAAGCCGGCCATGGCCTCGTCCTGACCGACCAGTTCCCGGTGCTGGACGAGCGCGACGAGCCGGGCCTGCTCCGTGGCCGGGTGCGCGCGCAAGGCCTGGATCGTGGCGGCAGCGGCGGCGGTGTCGTGGGGGAAAGTCAGGACGGCCGCGCGGAAGGGGCCCGCGGCAGCCGCCGCAGGCGCGCCCAGTTCGTCCACCTCGGGGACGACGGACGGAACGCCGCCCCAATGCCGCACCCATTCCTGGAACATCGCCGCGCGGTCCGTGTGGCCGCACACGAGCAGGATCGGGGCGCCCTGCAGCGAGTCCGCCCCGGAGGCCGGTTCCGCCGCGCGCGCGACCGGGAGATCGAGCGCGAAAGAGAAGCGGCTGCCGGCACCGGGCTCGCTTTCGACCTGCAGCGTGCCGCCCATCATCTCGACGAGCTGGCGCGAGATCGTGAGTCCCAGGCCCGTGCCACCGAAACGCCGCGTCATGCTGCCGTCGGCCTGCGTGAAGCTTTCGAACACGAGCGCCTGGCGATCCTTCGGGATGCCGATGCCGGTGTCGCGCACGAAGAACTCGACCGTCGCCCGCTCCGCTCCCTGCGCGACCACTCGGGCCCCGATCTCGACTTCGCCGTGCTCCGTGAACTTGATCGCGTTTCCGAGCAGATTGAGCAGCACCTGCCGGAGCCGGCCGGGGTCGCCGCACATCACCGTGGGCAGGGTGGCGGGCCGCCAGCACACGAGGTCGAGGTCCTTCGCGTGCGCCTTGGGGGCGAGCAGATCGCTCACTTCCTCCAGCAGATCGAGCGGCGCGAACTCGACGGACTCGAGCGTGAGTTTTCCCGCCTCGATCTTGGAGAAGTCGAGCACCTCGTTGATGACGTCGAGAAGCGCGAGCGCGCTGCCTCGCACCGTCGTCGCGTATTCGCGCTGCTCGGGTTCGAGCTTCGTGCCCAGCAGGAGCTCGCTCATGCCGAGCACGCCGTTCATGGGCGTCCGGATCTCGTGACTCATGTTGGCGAGGAACTCGGACTTCGCGCGGGACGCGCTCTCGGCGGCCTCACGCGCCATCTCCAACTCGACCGTGTGCGACTCGAGCAGCAACTGGTTGGACTCGGCGCTCACGAACGAGCGGTGGATCTGCCGCCCGATCAGGGTGACGAAGGCGATGAAGAGGAACGACATGACTCCGATCGACTTCGCGCCGGGGACACTGCTGAAGACGGAGTAGAGCCCGCTCGGCAGCAGCATCGCGACTTCGTAGGCGATGAGCATGCGGCCGCTCGGCCCGAGCGAGACGAGCGCCGCTGCGGCCGTGCCGGTCGTCGCGATCAGCACGATGAGCGAAGTGATCGAGATGCCGTAGAGCATCAGACAGGTCGCGGCGAACATCCCCCATGCCACTCCCATGCCCACGGTGAGCGCCGCGAAGAGGAGGCGCCAACGCTCGGGGGAGCGCGGGTAACTCCCCGGGAAGCTCAGAGCGAGCGTGAACCGCCCGAGTCCGACGAACGTGAAGATCAGCGCGAACAGCCCCGTCGTCCCGGGGTGTTCACGGGCGAGCGGCGTCAGGAACGCGAGCGCGCCGAACACGACGGCGTAGGCGAAGGCCGACGGCTTCGACCGCTCGGCGAGCGCGCGCGCGGAGCGCAAGCGCAGTTCGCGCTGCTGCGCGAAGGTCAGCAGAACGGTCGACGTCGATCTCGGCGCGGACGGGTTGGCGTGCTCGGGCATGGTCCCCTGGCGTTCTTGGGCAAGGCGAAAGCGTTGCCGGGAACGGCGGAGGGGCCGCCGGTCGAATCGGAAGGCGATGCACAGGGAGTGTCGGCAAGTCCACGGGAGCCCTTGAGGTCGAGCTCCCGGCGGACGGCCGGGATCACCGCGAGCTCAGGGCCGGCGGCGGATGGCCGCGAGGAACTCCTCGTAGGGCAGGGCGTTCAGCACGTCCTCGCGCGTGAGTCCGGCGCGGCGAGCCTGGAAGACGCCGAACTGCAGCTGGTCGAGCTGCCCGGTCGCGTGCGCGTCCGTGTCGATCACGAACTTGCAGCCATTTGCCCGGGCGATGCGCGCGTGGACGTCCGACAGGTCGAGCCGGTCGGGCGACGCGTTGATCTCCATGGCGACGCCGAGCCGGGCGGCGGCGGCCGTGACCTGCTCGACGTCGAAGGGCACCGGCTCGCGCGAGCCGATGAGCCGGCCGGTCGGGTGTCCCATGGCGTGCACGTAAGGATTCTCGATCGCCTTGAGCACGCGAGCGGTCGCCACCTCGGGAGCCTGGTCGAACCGCGAATGGATCGAGACGATCACCCAGTCGAGCCGCGCGAGCGTCTCGTCGTCGAGGTCGAGCTCGCCGTCGCCGAGGATGTCCACCTCGAGCCCGTGCAGGATGGGGAAGCCGGGATGCCGTTCGCGCGCCGCGGCGATCTCCTTCGCGGACTGGCGGACGCGCGCGGCGTCGAAGCCGTTCGCCATGGCGAGCGCCTTCGAGTGCTCGGTGATCGCGACGTACTCGTGGCCGCGCGCCTTGGCGGCCTCGACCATCTCGTCGATCGAGTGCTTCCCGTCGGAGCGCGTCGTGTGCATGTGCAGGTCGGCTCGCAGGTCTTCCCGTTCGAGGAGCCGCGGCAGCGCGTGCTTCGCGGCGAGCGCGATCTCACCGCGCGCCTCGCGCAGCTCCGGCGGGATCCACGCGAGCCCGAGCGCGGCGTACACCTCGGCCTCGGTGGCGGACGCGATCACGCGGTCGCCCTCGGTGAGCCCGTACTCGTTCAGGCTCCAGCCCTTCTCGATCGCGAGCTTGCGCAGCTCGATGTTGTGCTCCTTGCTGCCCGTGAAGTACATGAGCGCGGCGCCGAAGCTCTCGCGCGGCACGAGCCGCAGGTCCACCTGCAGCCCGGTCTTGAGCCGCACGCTGCACTTGGTGTCGCCGCGGCCGAGCACTTCGGCGACGGACTCGTGCGTCGCGAACGCCTCCATGACGGTCTCGGGATCGCCGCCGCACGCGAGCACGTCCACGTCGCCGACGGTCTCCTTGCGGCGGCGGAACGAACCGGCGAGCTCGACCTGCTCGACACCCTTCACTGCCGCGACGCGCTCGGCGAGCGCGTGCGCGAGCGGCCACGCGCCGGCGAGCAGCATGCGGCCGGCCCACTGGCTCGCCGTCGCGAGCGCCTTGAGCACGTTCTGCTCGACCTTCTCGCCGAAGCCCTTCAGGTCCCGCAGGCGGCCTTCCTTCGCCGCCGCCTCGAGCGCCGCGCGGTCGCGGATGCCGAGTTCCTCGAACAGCGTCTTCACGCGCTTGGGACCGAGGCCCTGCAACTGCGTGAAATCGACGACGTCGTCGGGAATCTTCGCGCGCAGCTCGTCGTCCACGTCCGTGCGGCCGGTGGCGACGAGGTCGCGAATGCGCGCCGCGAGGTCCTTGCCGATGCCTTTGATCGCTTCGAGCGCGCCGGGCTCGTTCGCGATCGCGCTCATGGCCTCGGCGTGCTCGGCCACGATGCGTGCACCTTCCTTGTAAGCGCGCACGCGGAACACGTTCGCGCCGTCGATCTCGAGGCGGATGGCGACGCGTTCGAGCACGCGCGCGATCTCTGCGTTGGTCATTCGGCGCTCCGGGTGATCCGCAGGAACTCGGCTTCGTCGATGATGCGGATGCCGAGGCGTTCGGCGTCCGCGCGCTTGCTGCCCGCGCCGGGACCCGCGACGACGAGCGTCACCTTCCTGCTGATGCCGCGCGCGATCTTCGCGCCGTTGCGCTCGGCGAGCCGCTGCGCGTCGGGGCGCGGCATGGATTCGAGCCCGCCCGTGAACACCATGATCTCGCCGTCCAGGGGACGCGGTCCGCTGGGCCGCGCTTCGGCCACCGGGCGCACGCCCGCGGCGCGCAGCCGTTCGAGCACCTTGCGGTTGCGCGCGCTCGCGAAGAAGTGGTGCACGGACTCGGCGACCTCGGGGCCGATGCCGTGGATTTCCTGCAGATCGTCCACGGTCGCGTTCACGAGCCCGTCGAGCGCGCCGAAGTGATCGGCGAGCAGCCGCGCGACGGTCTCGCCCACGTGCTCGATGCCGAGCGCGAACAGGAACCGTTCGAGGCGCGGCGACTTGCTGCCCTCGATCGCGGCGATCAGGTTGTCGATGGACTTCTCGGCGAAGCCCTCGAGCCCGACGAGATCGATCGGGGTGAGGTGGTAGAGGTCCGCGAGGTCCTTCACGAGCTTCGCCTCGAGCAGCTGTTTCACGGTCTTCTCGCCGAGCCCGACGATGTCCATGGCGCTGCGCATCGTGAAGTGCGTGAGGTGACGCTCGAGCTGCGCGGGGCAGGCGAGGCCGTTCGTGCAGAAGTGCGCCGCGCCTTCCTTCTCGACGGCGGCGTCGCACACCGGGCAGCGCTCGGGCAGGACGAATCGCGCCGCGCCCTCCGGGCGCTTCTCGAGCAGCACCTCGACGACCTCGGGAATCACGTCGCCCGCGCGGCGCACGCGCACGGTGTCGCCGATGCGCACGTCCTTGCGGTCGAGTTCATCCTGGTTGTGCAGCGTCGCGCGCGACACGGTGACGCCCGAGACGTCCACGGGCTTCAGCTGCGCGACCGGCGTGAGCTTACCCGTCCGCCCGACCTGCACGACGATGTCGAGCACCTGCGTGACTTCCTCGCGCGGCGGGAACTTGAACGCGAACGCGTAGCGGGGCGAGCGCGAGCGCAGCCCGAGCCGCGCGTGCGTCGCGCGATCCTCGACCTTCACGACGACGCCGTCGATCTCGTAGGGGAGCGCGTCGCGCTTCTCGCCGATCGCGGCGTGGTAGGTGATCACTTCGTCGACGCCCGCGCACGCGCGCGCGCCGCCGTCCACGTGGAAGCCCCAGGCGCGGAGCGCGTCGAGCAGCGCGCCCTGCGTCGCGAACGCCGCGTGGTCGGCGTGCAGCACGTCGTACGCGTAGAAGTCGAGCTTGCGGGACGCGGTGATTGCGGCGTCGAGCTGGCGCACCGCGCCGGCGGCGGCGTTGCGCGCGTTCGCGAACGGCTCTTCGTCGGCGGCGATCAGCCGCGCGTTGAGCGCCTCGAACTCGGCGACCGGCATGAGCGCCTCGCCGCGCACCGCGAGCACGCCGCGCCGGCCTTCGGCCGGACCGTCCTCGCGCAGACGCAGCGGCACCGCGCGGATCGTGCGCAGGTTCTCGGTCACGTCCTCGCCGTGCTCGCCGTCTCCGCGCGTGGAGCCGCGCACGAACACGCCGTCCTCGTACACGAGCTCGATGCTCAGCCCGTCGAACTTGGGCTCGGCGCGGTACTCGACCTCGGTCGCGAACAGCCCCTCGTCGAGCCCGAGCCCCTTCTTGATGCGGCCGTCGAACTCACGCACCTCGTCGGCGTTCATGAGCGAGTCGAGCGAGCGCATGGGCGCGGTGTGGCGCACCTTGCGGAACGCCTCGCGCAGCCCGCCGCCCACGCGCAGCGTGGGGGAGTCGGCCGGGCGCAGGTCCGGGTGCGCCTCTTCGAGATCGCGCAGCTCGCGGAACAGCTTGTCGTACGCGGCGTCCGAGATGCCGGGCTTGTCGAGCACGTAGTAGCGATGGTCGTGCTCGCGGATCTCCGCCGCGAGGGCTTCGATGCGCTTCTGCGCCTGCTCGCGCGTCATGACCGCCTCGTGCCTACTCGCCGGCGAGGGCGAGCAGCTTCTGCAGTTGCGGCTCGGTGAGCGGCATGACCGAGAGGCGCGAGATGCGCACGAGTTCGGTCGCCTTGAGCACCGGGTCGGTCTTGAACTCCGAAAGCGCCACGGGGCGCGTGAGTGCGCGCACGGGCTTGAGGTCCACCACGACGCGGCGCTCGTCGTCGAGCCTGGGGTCGGCGTACGCGGCCTTCGTGACCGTCGCCAGTCCCACGGCGCGCTTCTCGGAACCCGTGTGGTAGATCACGACCGTGTCTCCCTTCTTCACCGTGCGCAGGTGCTGCAGCGCGAGCGCGTTCGAGACTCCTTCCCAGATCACGCGCTTGTCGCGCACCAGATCGGAAAAGGCGTAGTCCGAGGGCTCGGTCTTGAAGAGGTAGGCGGCCATGAGGGAGGCAAGTTAGCCGCGCCGGGACGGGAGGCGCAAATGCGCCGAAGGCAGGGCGGGCGGCCCCGGCCGCTCCGGAACCGCCCGCTCGAAACCGTCCGTCGCGCGTGGCGGCTACGGCCAGACGGCCGCGGCGACGCTCACCATGCTCGTGTCCTTCTCGTCGCTCTGGGCGTAGCCCAGCTCGCGCCCCGCGCCCGGCTCGGCGCAGCGCAGCATGGTGTAGGTGGGGGCGAAGCCGCAGATGCGTGTGGCGTCGTCCTTCTCGCCGATGACCTTGAACCAGGCGTCGGCGTCGCCGGCGCACGCGGCCGCGAGCGCGGCCTTGTCCACTTCGCCGACCGCCGCCTTCATCTCGTCGTTCAGCTTGCCGTCGCCGAAACGCGGGCCCACGTGCGAGAAGTCCACGCCGGCCACGTACATCGTGCGGCCGCCGAGCGCGCCTTCGGCTTCGCGCACCGCCGTGACGAGCGCTTCGACCGCGGCCTCGTCGCGCGGCGACTTCTGCTCGTCGAGCAGGTGGTAGAAGCCGCCGCACAGGATCGGCACGATCGTGAACGGTCGGTCGCCGAGACGGCGCTGCAGGTAGAGCACCTGGAACTCGATCGAGTGCTCGTCGCGGTGCGCGAGCTCGCCCTTGTACGCGGCGTCGCCGAGCGCGGCGGCGACGCGGTCCACGAAGGCCGTGTCGCACGTGGCGCGGCCGAGCGGCGTGTCGAAGTGCTTGCGCGTGAGCGCGACGAAGTCGCCGATCAGGTTGTGCCCGGTCCCGAAGATCACGACCCGCAGCGGCTCCGCGGGCGCCTCGCCGAGCTCGAGGAACGCGCGCGCCATGAGCGGCCCTTCGCGGCGCGGATCGAGATGCGGCGCGAGCACGGCGCGCGGCACGTGGTCCGCGGCGACCGGCGCGGCGCCGGACGCCGCGCGCTTCGCGGCGGCGTCGGTGAAGTGCGCGTCGAGCATCGTCTCGAGCGCGTCCCGCTCCTCGGGGTACGACACGCCGGCGAGCGCCGGGTGGCGGATCTCGAGCGCGTGGTATTCGCGGCGCGCTTCGTCGAGCGCGCGCTCGAAGCGCGGCGACTCGAGCATGAGCAGCTCGTCGAGCTGCGCGATGAAGTCGCGGATCATGTTCGCGACGCGCAGGTCCTTGCTTTCCTGCATGACCGCGGCGCTGATGTCGGTGAGCGAGACCGTGCCGTCGAGCAGCTGCAGGATCGCGAGCGACTCCATGCCGAGCGCGGGCTGGCCCTTCATGATGCCCATCGGGTCCTGCACGACGATCAGTTCGCGCTCGCCGTCGCGCACGGGCAGCATCATGAGCCGGCGCAGGCGCGGATATTCGGGCAGCTCTTCCGCGCTTTCGCGCACGGAGCCCGGCGGAAGAATGATGCGCGGCTTCTCGTCCGCCTCGGGTTCGGCCCCGGGAATGATGAGGCGCGACTTGGCCGGCGGGTCGTCGGGAGTCAGGGACATGCGGATCCTCGCGAAGGTTCGTGTGCGGTGTGAGCGGCGCAGTCTACGAGATGCCCACGCACTCCGCGAGGGGCCGGCGGCCGGGCGCCTCAGTGCTTTCCGAGCCTCGCCTGCAGGCCCGCGCCGACCGAGAACTCGTCGTCCTGCGAGAAGCCGACGCGAAGCAGCAGCGCCGCCTCCGGCGTGACCCAGACGCGGCCCTTGACCCCGAGCATCGCTCCGTCCCAGGGCCCGAGCATGCCCAGGAACAACGCGGCCTCCAGGCGTTCCTTCGGCTGGAAGCCCGTCTCGACCGTGAGGTAGCCCTCGGATTCGAGCGGCAGGTCCTCCATGTAGCGGATCGCCGACCACGTCTGTCCCTGGTGCACTTCGAAGTGCCCGCTGACGTCCGGGCGCAGCGGAGGACGCTCACCGAACGGGAACGGTTCGTCCGCGTGCATCCACCCGGCGCCGAAGCGTATGTGGCGGTCGTCGTAGCCGAGGTACGGATTGAAGTAGACGTTCTCGCCGGTGACGTGCCGCGGAAGGTCGAGCGGATCGTTCCGGAATCGCCCCGCGGTCTGTCCGATGCTGCCGCCGCGCACGCCGAGCACGAGGTCGTTCGGGAACACGTGCTCGAGTTCGAGTGCGCCCGAACGCAGCTGGGTCTTCGCGACGTCGATCACCTCACCGCTGCAGCCGCGGTGCACGATCGCGAACTGGCCGTTGGAGCCGGCCGCGGTCACGCGCGTCTCGTGCTCGTGCGGTCGCGTGTCCTCGGGCGCGCGCGCGCGGGCGCTGTCCGGTGGTGCGTTCATGTCGACGCTGATCGGCACCACGGCGATGAAGAGCGCGAGCAACAGGCGGCTGTTCACGGGCGATCCCTCCGGAGTTTCGTGCGGGGGCGCCGCCATGCTGGACCCCCGCACCCCGCGCGGCAAATTCCCGCGTGCACTCCGGGGCGAGTTGAGACAAGATGCCGCCTTCCATGACCACTCAAGCGATGGGCAAGCTGCTGGAGTCGTACCTGCAGGACTTCGAGGGCCAGCCGGGCTTCTGGCGCGGCACGCGGCACGACGTCCCGGTATTCGTCTTCAGCGACGACGAACACGACCGCATGCGCCTCATGTCCCCGATCGGGATCATCGAGGAGCTCGACACCGACCTGCTGCACGCGCTGCTCATGGCGAACTACGACCGTGCGCTCGACGCGCGTTACGCCATGCGCGGACAGGAGCTCTGGTCGGTGGTGGTGCACCCGCTCGCGACGCTCGCGACCGACGACCTGCCGAGCCTGTTCGACCAGGTCGTGACGCTCGCGAAGAACACGGGCACGTCGTTCGCGTCCACCGAACTCGTGTTCCAGGCCATGCCCGACGAACTCGTGCTGGAGCCGGCCGAGGACGACGCAGACGGCGAGGACGACGAGGAAGACGGCGACGAAGGCGAGCGGCACGGCACCCGCCCCTCGCTCGACGACGACGACGAAGAAGACGACGAGGACGACGAAGAGGAAGACGGGCCCAGGCGATGAATCCCGCCGTCGGCACCGTGCCCGCCGTGGGCATCGAGGTCCGCGTGGACCGCGCGACCGTGCTGCCCGGATCCGCATGGTGCGCCGAGCGTCCGCGCGCGCTCGTGGCGATCGTGCACGGACTCGGTGAGCACAGCGGACGCTATGCGGCGCTCGCCGCCGAGCTCGTGAAGGCGCGCTGCACCGTGGTCGCGCTCGACCTGCCGGGGCACGGTGGTGCGAGCGGCCCGCGCGGCGACATGGCGTCGTGGACGCAGGTGCGCGACCAGGTGATTCCCGCCATGTTCACCGCGACGCGCGGCCTGCCGGACCAGCCCTTCGAGCTGCCGCACATCCTGCTCGGCCACAGCATGGGCGGCGTGCTCGCGCTCGATTACGCGATCGCGCACCCGCGCGAACTCAAGGCGCTCGTGCTGAGCGCGCCCGGCTTGCGCAGCGCGATGCCGCCCTGGTGGAAGCTCGCGCTCGCGAACGTCGCGCGCGCGACCGCGCCGAGCGCGGGTTTCCCGCACGGGCTCGACGTGAACGGCATCTCGCGCGATCCCGAGGTCGTGAAGGCCTACCAGTCCGACCCGCTCGTGCACGGCAAGATCAGCCCGCGGCTCTACTTCGACTTCAACGAGGCGCGCCAGCGCTGCATGCGCGAGGCGCGGCAGCTGTCCGTGCCGACGCTCCTGCTGCAGGGCATGGCCGATCGCATGGTGGACCCGAAGGGCGCGCTCGAGTTCGCGGCCGCGGCCACGCACGGCGTCGTACGCTTCGTGACGCACAAGGACACCTACCACGAGATCTTCAACGATCACGGGCGTGAGGCCGTGATCCGCGACCTCGCCGCGTGGCTCGACGCCGCGCTCGTGGTCTGACGCGGGTGGACGAAGCACGCATCGTGTCGGTGCGCGCCGGGCGCGTGCGGATGCACCCGATGCCCGAGTGGGACCGCGGCACGGCCCCCACCTGGCGCAGCGCGTACGGCAAGGACGAGGTCGCCGGTCCCGTGTTCGTGGGCGCGCTGGGCCTGGACGGTGACGAGCAGGCTCACCTCGACGCGCACGGCGGTCCGCAGATGGCGGTGCTCGCGTACGCGTACGCGCACTACGCGCACTGGCGCGAAATGCCCGGGCTCGAGCGCATGGGGCCCGGCGGCTTCGCCGAGAACCTCACGGTGGATGGCCCGTTCGACGAACACTCGGTGTGCATCGGCGACGTGATCGAAGCCGGTGGCGTCGTGTTCGAGGTGTCCTCGCCGCGCGGGCCGTGCGCCGCGATCTCGCGCTGGTGGAACGAGCCGAGCATGGTCAAGCGCGCCACCGAGACCGCGCGCATCGGCTGGTACCACCGCGTGAAGCTCGAGGGACTGATCGAAGCGGGTGACACCTACCGTCTGGTCGAGCACCCGCAGCCCGAATGGACGATCGCCCGCGTGTTCCGCGCGCGCGTGCATTCCGGCCGCGACGCCGGCGAACTGCGCGCGCTCACGACGCTGCCCGGGCTCTCACCCGAGTGGCACGGGCACTTCGCGAGGCTGCTCGAGCGGGCGTAGCGGGAGTGCCCCGCTTCACCCCAGCAGCGTCGCGACCGCCTGCTTCCAGCGCGCGTACTCGCGCTCGCGCCACGCGCGCGATTCCTTCGGGCGGAACTCGCGCTCGATCGTGCGCGCCGAATCGAGTTCGCGGTGCGACGACCAGAAGCCGGTCGCGAGTCCCGCGAGCAGGCCCGCGCCGAGCGCCGTCGTCTCGATCACGCGCGGACGGCGCACGGGAATGCCGAGCACGTCCGTCTGCCACTGCATGAGCAGGTCGTTCGCGACCGCGCCGCCGTCCACCTGCAGCGCCGTCACGCGCGCGCCGGCGTCGCTCGCCATGGCCTCGACCAGGTCGCGCGACTGGAACGCGAGCGACTCGAGCGCCGCACGCGCGACGTGCGCGCGCGTCGTGCCGCGCGTGAGCCCGAGCAGCGCGCCACGCACGTCCGCGCGCCAGTAGGGCGCGCCGAGTCCCGCGAACGCGGGGATCATCACGACGCCGCCCGAGTCCGGCACGCTGCGCGCGAGCGCCTCGCTGTCGGCCGCGCGCGGGAACAGCCCGAGTCCGTCGCGCAGCCACTGGATCGCCGCGCCCGCGATGAACACGCTGCCTTCGAGCGCGTACGCGGCGCCGCCCGTCGCGTCGCACGCGACCGTCGTGAGCAGCCCGGCGTTCGAGTGCACGATGCGATCGCCGGTGTGCAGCAGGAGGAAGCAGCCCGTCCCGTACGTGTTCTTGCTCTGGCCGCGCTTCACGCAGCCCTGCCCGAAGAGCGCGGCCTGCTGGTCGCCGGCGACACCCGCGACGGCGATGCCGTCCGGCAGCCCGCGCACGCCGCGCGTGAAGCCGAAGTCGCCCGCCGAAGGGCGCACCTCGGGCAGCACGTTCGCGGGGACGCCGAATCGCGCGAGCAGCGCGCGGTCCCACTTCAGCGAGCGCAGCCCGAACAACATCGTGCGTGAGGCGTTCGTGGGATCGGTCGCGTGCACGGCGCCGCCGGTGAGCTTCCACACGAGCCACGAGTCCACGGTGCCGAACGCGAGGCGCCCGGCGGCGGCGAGCTTGCGCGCGCGCGGCTCGTGCGCGAGCAGCCACTCGAGCTTGGTCGCCGAGAAGTACGGGTCGCACACGAGCCCCGTCGCGCGGCGGATCGCGGCGCCGTGCGTGCGCTGCAGTTTCGCGCAGCGCTCGGCCGTGCGCCGGTCCTGCCACACGATCGCGCGGCACACGGGCTCGCCCGTCGTGCGGTCCCAGAGCACGACGGTCTCGCGCTGGTTCGTCACGCCGATCGCGCGGATGCTCGCGCTCTTCACGCGCGCCGCGGCGAGCGCGCGCGGCACGGCGGCGAGCACGCTCGCCCAGATCTCGTCGGGGTCGTGCTCGACCCAGCCCGGCTTGGGGAAGTGCTGCGGGAGCTCGGCGTAGCCGCGGCCGCGCACGCGGCCCTTGCGGTCGAGCACCAGCGCCGTCGTGCCCGTCGTGCCCTGATCGATCGCGAGAATCATGCGGGGGTTCCTCCGTGCAGCGGGTCGAGCGCGCGCGCGAGCAGGGACTGCTCCTCGCGCACGAGCGCTTCGTACTCGTCGAGTTGTTCGCGTTCGTGTGTGGCGCTCCAGCCGAGGCGGCGCGCCATCGCGCCCGCGACGTCGGCGGCGACGCCGAGTCCGCGGTCGTCCGCGAGCCATCGCGTGCTGCGGCGGCGAAGCACGCCCGCGAGCGTGCGCGCGCACTCGTGCTCGACCGCATGCGCGCCGAGCGCGACCGCGTCGGCCTCCGCGTGCAGCGGCGCGGGCAGCGGCGTGTCCACGCGCGGCAGGAGCGGCGCGGCACGTCCGAGCCGCAGCGCGGCCACGGCGAGCGTGTCGCGCGCCATGACGCGGAACGTCGTGTACTTGCCGCCCGCGACCGACACGAGCGGGCCTTCCTCCAGCACGCGGTGCTCGCGCGAAGCGCCGCCGACCTGCGCGCGCGCGTCGAGCAGCGGACGCACGCCGGCGAACACCGCGAGCGGACGCGCGGACTCCGCGCCCGGCAGCACGCGCGCGACCTCGGACGCGAGGTAGCGCACTTCGTCCACGCTCGGCGCGGCTTCGCCCGGCGCGGGAGGGGAGGCGACCTCGACCTCGGTCGTGCCGACGAGCGAGCGGCCCGCGAACGGCACGACGAAGAACACGCGCCCGTCGCTCGCGGCGGTGATCACGACGCCGTGGCGCTGCGTGAGCGCGGGGTACACGAGGTGCACGCCGCGCGAGGGACGCAGCAGCGGCGCGGGATCGGGCGCGCCGGGCCGCAGCATGCGCAGCACCTGCATGCGCGTCGCGTCCGTCCAGGCGCCGGTCGCGTTCACGATCACGCGCGCGGACAGCTTGAGGTCGGCGCCCGACAGGCGGTCGCGCGCGGAGACCTCGACGACCGGGCCCGCGGCGCCGCTCGCGCCCGGCCGCAGAGCGAGCAGGTCGGTGTGCGTGTGGATCGCGGCGCCGTGTGCGATCGCGTCGCGCGCCACGAGCATCGCGAGCCGCGCGTCGTCCACGACGAGATCGGTGTACACGCCCGCGCCGCGCAGTTCGCGCGCGGCGAGCGCGGGCTCGAGCGCCGTCGCCTGCCGCGCCGAGACGAGCGCGTGCGGGCTCGGCGACGCGCCGCCCGCGAGCAGGTCGTAGAGCATCAGCCCCGCGCGCAGCCGGAGCGGGCCGACGCGCCCGCCGCGGCGCAGCGGCGCGAGGAAGCGCACCGGCGTCGCGAGCGCGGGCGCCATGTGCGCGACGGCGGCACGCTCGGCGAGCGCCTCGCGCACGAGGGAGAAGTGCCCGTGTTCGAGGTAGCGCAGTCCGCCGTGCAGCATGTGACTGCTCGCGGAGCTCGCCCCGCTCGCGAGGTCGTCACGCTCGATCAGCGTGACCGACCAGCCCGATCGCGCGGCGAGGCGGGCCACCGCGAGTCCGGTGATCCCGCCTCCCAGGACGAGCAGGTCGCGTTCGCTCACTCGTCTCCGGCGTCGAACATGGCGAGCGCCTTGTCGAGCGTCCGTTCGAGGTCGCCGTACTTCGCGCGGTAGTCCACCTGCGAGCGCGCGATGACCTCGCGCGCGGTCTCGGCGCCGTACACGCCCGCGAGTTCGACCTTCTGCCCGGTCGAACCCGGCATGTCCTTGTACGTGAGGAAGTAGTGCTGGATGCGGTCGATGAGCACCGGCGGACAGTGCTCGAGCTCGGTCCAGTTCTCGTACGTCGGGTCGCTCTCGAGCACGGCGATGATCTTGTCGTCGACTTCGGCGCCGTCGAACATGCGCAGCCCGCCGATCGGGCGCGCGCGCACGACCACGCCGCCGTGGTTGATCGCGCGCTCGGTGAGCACGCACACGTCGAGCGGATCGCGGTCGCCCTTGAGTCCCGTGCGGCCCGAGTGCTGCGCCGCGAACGCCGCGACCGTGTCGCCGCACAGCGTGCGCGGAATGAAGCCGTACGGTTCGGGCGACAGGCTCGAGTAACGCTGCGGGCGGTCGAGTTTCAGGATGCCGCTGCGCTTGTCGATCTCGTACTTCACCGTGTCGGCGGGCACGAGTTCGATGTAGACCGTGACCACACCGGGCGCCTGCGGCCCGATCGAGAGTCCGTGCCACGGGTGCGACTGGAAGAGCAGGCCGAGCAATTTCTGCAGGTCGTCGGGATTCGCGTTCTCGGGCATCACCGGAAGCCTCCACTCACGGCCCGGCGCGCCGGGGCGGCGGGCGCGTTGCCCAGCGTCCAGCGCGTGAGCCACTCGATCGTCCATTCCATCGTCGCGCGCAGGTGCGCGGGCTCGTCGGGCCCGTGACCGGCGCGCGGCAGCATCATCAGGTCGGTGGGAATCCCGCGCGTGCGCAGCGCGCGGTACATGTTCAGGCTCTCGGCCGGGTTCACGCGCACGTCCTGCTCGCCGTGGATGAACGCGGTCGGCGTGCGCACCGCGCCCGCGCGGAAGATCGGGGAGTTCTCCACGTACACCTGCGGGTCCTCCCACGGCCACGCGGCCATCGACGAGCGCATGAGGCCGGGAATGTCCGACGTGCCCGCCTGCGCCGCGAGGTTCACCGGGCCGGCGCCCGCGACCGCGGCGCGGAAGCGGGTCGTGCGCGTGACGATGTTCGTCGTCATGTAGCCGCCGTACGACCAGCCGCACACCGCGAGCTTCGTCGAGTCGGCGAAGCCCAGCCGGATCATCGCATCCACGCCGCTCATGAGGTCCACGTAAGGTTTGTCCCACCAGTCGCGCGTGTTCGCGAGCCGCCATTCGGAGCCGTAGCCGGCGCTGCCGCGCGGGTTCGGCATCAGCACGGCCCAGCCCTTCTGGAGCAGCAGCGGGAGCCCGAACCCTTCCTGTATCGCGCTGAAGTACTGCGCGTGGTTCGCCGCCGGTCCGCCGTGCACGTCGAGCAGGAGCGGCGCGCGCACGCCGGGCCGCGACTGCAGCGGCGCATAGAGGAGACCTTCGACCTGCTGGCCGCCGGCGCCGGGCCAGGTGACGACCTGTGGGGCGAACTCGTGGCGTTCGCGCGTCCACGGGTTGAGATCGGTGAACGTGCGCGGCGCGGAGCGCTCGAACTCCCACACCCAGACGTCGCCAGGGTGGGTTCCGTCCTCGTGCGTCCACGCGAGCACCTTGCCGGCGGCGTCCATGCTCGGCCAGTCGCTGCAACCGGCATCGCGTGTCACGGGCTCGACCGGGCGGTCGTCGGTGAACGCGCGGAAGATCCGGATGTTCGTTCGGTCGGGCGAACCGAACAGCACGGACTCGTTGTCCGGCATCCACACGGGCTCGGTCATGACGCCGGGGCCGCCGATGCGCTCGTCGAACTTCGGCGTGATGTTCACCGCGCCGCCACCCGCCGCGTTCACGACGCAGAGGCTCACCTTGTTTGCCGAACCGCCCGGCTGTCCGTCGTGCGACAGGAACGCGATCCAGCGGCCGTCACGCGAATACTTGGGCGTCAGGTCCATGCCCGGGCGCTGCACGAGCGCGACGGGCTTGCCACCCGTCACCGGGATGGAGAAGAGGTCCGAGTCGTAGCGTCCGTTGAATCCCGGCTCGGGCTGCACGCAGTACACGACGCGCCTGCCGTCGGGCGCGAGCGTGAACGACGACACGAACGTCTCGGCCGGCGTGATCGCCGTGGCCTTGCCGCCCGCGCGGTCGAGCGCCCACACGCGGGCGTATCCCGGGCGCTCGGACATGACGCGCGAGTCGTCCTTGCGCGCGGCACGGGCGAGCCCGGCGGCCGTCGGGCCTTCGGGCGCGAGGTAGGCGATCCCCGAACCGTTCGCGAACCACTCGAAGCGCGTCACACCGGAGGGTGCCCGCGTGAACGGCGCCGCCTCGCCGCCGTCGAGCGGCAACGTCCAGACCTGCATCCCCTTCGCGCTCGATCCCGGGGCTTCGCGATCGGAGAGGAACGCGAGCGTGCGGCCGTCGGCGGACCAGCGCGGCGCGCTCTCCTCCGCGTCGGTGGACGTGAGCCGGCGCTGCTCACCCGTCGCGAGCGTGCCGAGCCAGAGGTCCGACTGGTAGCGCGTGCTGTCGGAGCAGAAGCTCGTCACGACGTAGGCGACGCGCGTGCCGTCGGGCGAGAGCTGCGGCTCGCGCACCGTGCGCAGCGCGAGGATGTCGTCGACGGTCCACGGCTTGAGCGGCGCGGACTTCGCGGCGGATGCCGCGGCGTGGGCCGGTGAGGCGAGTGCGGTGAACGCCACCGCGAACGCGGCGAAGGCCACTGCGTGGCGGAGTCGGCGGATCATCGGGGGAGCACCTCCGTGTGACGGACTCGGTGTCGTGAGTCCGCGGAAGATACACCCTCGCGGCGCCGGGGCTAGCTGGCGCCGGCCTGCGCCGGCATGGGCTTCGGGGCCGACTTGGGACGCTCGAACTGGTTCATCTGCAGGTCCTCGATCGAGAACCGCGAAATCGCCGAGACCTTGAACTTCCGGATCACGCTCTTCACGTCCGCCGGAGCGAAGCGTTCGAGGAAGGGCAGGGCGTCGTTCGGGTTGCCACCGAAGTCCACGCGGTGCGTGCCGAAGTGCTCGGAGGCGACGACCGTGCCGGTCACCTTGTCGGCGGTCACGAAGCGCGGTTGCGCGAGCGCGCGGCGCGCGGCGAGGTCGAGCTGCGCCTCGAGCGAGTCGCCCGTGTACGCGCGCAGCGCGAGCGGCGGACCGCCCGCGTAGCCCGGGCACAGCGCGAACGACAGCCGCGGGTCGGCGCTCCTGGCGCGCGGCTCGAGCAGCGGCGTGCTGTCGCCGTACACGTAGTGGCGCGCGAACTGCTCGATGGACCACTGGCGTCCTTCCAGCTCGACGACGGGTACCACGAAGAACGCCGCACCCTCGACCACGATGTCGTTGACGCTCTTGTGCCTCAGGAACTGCCGGTTGGGCACGAGCATGTGCAGCGTCGCGTGCTCGACCACGAGGAAGTTGTAGGCGTTGATCGCCCACGCGGTGCGGTCCCTGGGAGAGAGCTGCGACGGCGGCGTCGCGAACAGCTGTGAACGGATCGAGGCCAGGCGGTCGGAGCGGTGCAGCGTCCAGATGTTCTCGTCCACGTAGAGCTGTTCGTAGTCGAAGCGCGTGTCCTGCAGCGGGGCCTTGGCGCCGGGAAGCGCGACGCAGTACCGGCTCAGCAGCAGCTGCCAGCCCGTGAAGTTCGGCTTCACGTGCGTCTGGGCGAGGGCGATCGAGGGCAGGAGCGACAGCGCGATCACGAGCGCGAAGAGCGCGCCGCGCAGCGGGGCCCGCGAGGGGCGCGAGGAAGCCGGAGGGGTGTGCATGGTCGCGAAACTCTACCGGCCGGGACAGCTCCTTTGGAAGAGCCCGGGTGCATTCGTGACGAGGGCTTTGCCTCTCGGGGAGCTTTCGCTTGGCGGCCCGCGGCGGCCGGGCTAGCGTGGCGCCATGCGTCCGCTTCCGCCACGCCGCCGGATCGCGACCCTCGTCCCGATCTTCATCGCCGTCTGGATCGCCGTGTTCACGGCGAATCGGCAGCGAGGCGAGCGCGCACCCGCACCGGCTGCTCCGCCGCCGGCCGTCGCGACCGCGCCGGCCGCGCCGCGGGCGACGCAGGACGCCGGCTGGGGCGCGGACGTCGGCTTCCGTTCGCACGAGCGGCTCGCCGAGCATTTCCAGAAGCACGGCCGCGAAGTCGGCGCCGCGAACGAAGCCGACTACCTGCGCATGGCGCAGGCCCTGCGCGACGCGGCCGCCGGCGGGAACGTGGAGGAGCTGAAGCGCGACGACGGCGTCACCTGCCGGTTCGACCGCGCGAGCGGGTGCTTCCTCGCGTTCAACGACGACGGCACGATCCGCACGTTCTTCCGCCCGCGCGACGGGCAGCGCTACTTCGAGCGCCAGGCCGACCGGCCGGCGAGGGCACCATGAGCGCACACGACGACGTCGCGCAGTTCCTTCGTGCGCGCGGGCTCGCCGACGAGTCCGTGGCGGCCGGCGCCGAAGGGCTCGTGTCGCGCTGGGAGCAGGCCGCGCGCGACACCGAGCACGAGCGCTACCCGTTCGGCGTCGAGGACTGGCTCGACGAACTCGACGGGCGGCAGATGCTCGCCGAGATGATCGCCTCGATCCCCGGAGCGCTCTCGGGCGCGCTCGTCGCGCGCCTCTCCGACGCCGACAGCCGGGTCGAAGCTTCGACCGAACTCGTGTCCGAGTGCCTCTGGGGCACGAAGATGGCGAAGCGCATGAAATGGTCCCCGCGCGAGCACTGGTGGTACTGGCGCCGCCCGCGCGCCGTGGCCGA
>JACRIW010000038.1 GCA_016215625.1 Candidatus Eiseniibacteriota bacterium
CACCGATGCGAGCTCGCGCTCGTCGCTCCGGCGCGCGACGCGTCGCGACCCGCCGCGCCCGAGGACCAGCGCTACCCCATGAGCGCGGCGGCCGCCGCGGGCGCGACGTTCGTGCGCCCCGGCGCGGGACCGGCCGCGAGCGTGCACCGCCGGCGCTTCGCCGCGCCGGGGCGCTCGCTCGCGGCGGCCTCGCCCGGATGCGCGGGCGCGGGCGCGTGCGCCATGCTCGGGCTGCAGGCCGACCGCGTCGAGCGCGCGGCCGCGCTCGCGGGCGAACCACTCGTCTTCGCCCGCCCTCCGGTGATCGGCGTGTGCCTCGACGACGACGTGCCGGCCGACCGCGGCGGCGCGGAGATCGTGCACGCGCTCGCCGCCGAGCACGCGCGGCGCTGCCGCGGCGCGGTGCTCGAGTTCCACGGCCGCGGACTCGCGTCGCTGCCGATGCACGAGCGCATCGCGGTGGCGACCCTCGCGCCGGCGCTGCTCGGGGCGTTCGCGGTCGTGTTCCCTTCGGACGCGCGCACTCGCGCGGCCCTGCGCGTGCTCGGCCGCGAGCCCGACTGGCGCTCGGCGGAGGGCGCGTGCGCGGGATTCGACGAGGAGATCGCGCTGGCGACGGATGCGCTCGCGGCGCCTCCGGGCGAACTGTCGCTCGTGCGCGTGAGCGCGCTCGCCGAGGACGACGACGTCGCGATCGTCGCGCGTGCGGCCGCGGCGGCACGCGTGCGCCCGGCGATCGAAGTCGTGCTCGGAGGGCGCGCGGCCCAGACCGTGCAGGAGCGCGAAGGCGTGCTCGAGCAGTTGCGCGGAGCGGGCGCCGTGCTGTTCGCGCCGGAGTCCCCGGAGGCGCAGGCGCCCAGCGCGGCGGCTTTCGTGATCGGGGACGATCCTTTCCTCGCGCCCGGCCCCCGTCACTTGTCCGCCCGCGCCTTCGCGCGCGCGGCCGGGGCGGACGGCGAGGATGCCGCCCCGCCCGCCGCAGGCCCTCGGGCCCTGGACGAGGACGAACTGATCGCGCCGCCCGCGGTCGCGCCGGAGGTCGAGCGTTCGGCGCGGCACCGCGTGCCCTCGGTGCCGCCACCGCTCATGGGGACGCTGCGCGCCACCGTGCTGCTCGAGGCCGGCGATCATGCCCGCTGCGACCGCATCCTCGCGTGGGGACCGCGCACCGCGGCGCTGCGCGGGGACGCGGGGGCTCTGGCGGAATACGCGTTCCGCGCCTTCGACGAGCGCTTCGCCGCCCGGTGCGTGGCGCACGGAGGAGGGGTGGTCGTGGCCGGCACGCAGTACGGGGCGGGCGAGCCCTGCGAGCACGCCGCGCGGGTCACCGCCGCGCTCGGGATCCGGGCCGTGATTGCGCAATCCTTCGCCGGCAGGCACGCTCGTGCCCTCGCGTCGTATGGTGTGCTGCCGCTGGTCTGGCGGGGGGAGCCCGCCGATCCGCCGTTGCGCGCAGGGGACGAGATCGAGATCGTGGACGTGGCCGAGGCGATCGGCTCGCGCCGCGTCGCCCTTCGTCACCTCACGGGCGGCTGGCAGTGGGACGTCGGGCACGATCTCGACGCGCGTGCGCTCGAGGTGGTGCGCGCGGGCGGATTGCTGGGATGGTGCGCGCGGGCGGGTGAACGCGCGGGGGTGGAACGGAGTTGAATCACGTCGGCGCGACCGGCGCGCGGACGAAGGCACGAACGGAAGAACGGACATGTTGATCGACTACGCGAAGATTCACGCCGTCGCCGGCAAGGGCGGCGCCGGATGCATCAGTTTCCGGCGCGAGAAGTACGTGCCCAAAGGTGGGCCCGACGGCGGCGACGGAGGACGCGGCGGCAGCGTGCTGCTCGCGGTGGACCCGCACGTCCGCACACTTCTTGACTGCCGTGAACAGCCCCGATACCGTGCCGATTCCGGTCGCGCGGGCCAGGGAAGCAACAAGACCGGCCGCGACGGAGTCGATCTGGTGGTGCGCGTGCCGGCGGGAACCGTGGTGCGCGACGCCGAGAGCGGAGAGCTTCTCGCCGACCTGACGAAGCCCGGCGATCAGTGGCTCGCCGCCCGCGGTGGACGGGGTGGCCGCGGCAACTCGCGCTTCGCCACCGCCACGAACCAGGCGCCCCGGCGCGCCGATCCGGGCGAAGCAGGCGAGGAGCGCACGCTCGAACTCGAGCTGAAGCTCATCGCCGACGTGGGACTGGTCGGACTGCCCAACGCGGGCAAGTCCACGCTGCTCTCGCGCATCACGCGGGCGCGCCCGAAGATCGCCGACTATCCGTTCACGACGCTGGAGCCGAACCTCGGCATCAGCGCGCTCGACGCCGAGCGTACGTTCGTGGTCGCGGACATCCCCGGTCTCATCGAGGGCGCCAGCGAGGGGCGCGGGCTCGGGTTGCAGTTCCTGCGTCACGTCGAGCGCACGCGCGTGCTGGCGTTCCTCGTGGACGCGGCCAGCGAGGATCCCGCGAGCGTGCTCGCGATGCTGGAGAAGGAAATCTCGCAGTACAGCGCCACGCTCGGCGAGAAGCCGCGCGTCGTGGTGCTGAGCAAATCGGACACGCTCCCTCCGGAGGAGCGCGACGGACGTGGCACGGTGGTGGGACTGCCGCAGGCGCACGTCATCAGCGCGCACACCGGGGACGGGCTCAAGGAACTGCTCGAGGAACTGTGGCGCGTGATCGCCGCCGAGAGCGCCGCGGAAACACATCGGGAGAACGAAGATGTCGGATGACAAGTACGGGCCGGGCCGGACCTTCGACGCCATGAACGCGCGCGGTCTCGCCGGCAAGCGCGACTACGTGCGCTCGCTCGAGCAGCGCCGCGACGAGGAAGCCATGTCGCTGCTGGTCGAGTGCCTGTGCGACGAATCGTGGTACCTGCGCGAACTCGCCGAGAGCGCGCTCCTGCGCCTGGGTGACCGGGCGGGCGAGACGCTGCTGCCGCTGCTCGAGCAGGGACTCTGGTTCTCGCGCGTGAGCGCCGCACGCGTGCTCGGCCGGCTCGGGCACCGTCCCGCCGCGGCCGGCCTGCTGCGGTTGACGCAGGACAGCAACTCGACCGTCGTGCAGGCGGCGTACGCCGGGCTGCAGGAACTCGCGCACCGCGGGGGTTCCGTGCGGATCGGCTGGGAGCTGCACCGCATGCCGGCCGAGTTCCGCCGCTCGCGCCTCGATCAGCTCGGCACGCTCGATCGTCCTCTCTACGAGCGTCTCTCGCGCATGATGCAGAACGACGAGCTCATGACCAACGAAGACCCCGACGACCTGCGCGACGACAGCGACCTCGTGCGCGCGAGCGAGGAGGGGGTCGAATGGGAAGTGCTCACCGGACCGCCGCAGGCCCGCGTCACCGCCACACCGCCTCCGACCAGCCCGGAGCCGTGATCGCGCTGGCCGGGGTGGCCGATGCTCCGCGGATCCGCGCGCAGGCGCGGGACCGGAACGAGGCCGCGTATCCGGCGGGGCTGCGTGCGCTTCCCGATGCGCCCGCGCGCGTCTGGATCGCCGGCACGCTCGACACACCCGTCGCGCGCTGCGTCGCGATCGTGGGGTCGCGCGCGGCGAGCGATTACGGCGCGTCGTTCGCCCGGCGGCTCGCCGCGGACCTCGCGCGTGCGGGGCTCGTCGTCGTGAGCGGACTCGCGCACGGCATCGACGCCGCCGCGCACGCGGGCGCACTCGAGGCTCGGGGCCGCACGGTGGGTGTCCTGCCCGCCGGCCTCGACCACATCACGCCCGTCCAGCACGTCGCGCTCGCGCGCCGCGTCGCGGAGAACGGCGCATTGCTCACCGAGCGCGAATCCGGCCCGCCGTTCGGCCCCGGCGCGTTCGTGCGGCGCAACCGACTCATCGCCGCGCTCAGCGCCGTCACGGTCGTGGTCGAGGCGGCCGCGCGCAGCGGCGCGCTCTCCACCGCGACCGCAGCGCGCGCTCTCGGCCGTCCCGTGCTCGCGGTGCCGGGCGATCTCGACCGCCCCACGTCGCTCGGTACGCTGCAGCTGCTGCGCGAGGGCGCGCGGCCCTGCGGTGGAGCGGCCGACGTGCTCGCGGCGCTGCCGGCACTCGTTCCCGGCGGCGACTCGACGCCGCGCGAACGGCTGCTCGCCGCGCTCGCCGCTTCACCGCGCACGATCGGCGAACTCGCCGCCGCCGCCGGCATGACCGAGCCGGCCGCGGGCGCCGAACTCGTGCAGCTCGAATGGGCGGGGCTCGCGCGCGCGCTGCCGGGCCAGCGCTGGGCGCGCGGCGGGAGCGGAGCGGCATGAAGCCGAAGCACCTCGCCGAGTTCCTGCTCGTGAAGGCGGCCTTCGGCGCCGCCGGGCTGTTGCCGTGGCAGCGTTCGCTCGCGCTCGGCGCCGCGCTCGGCGACTTCGTGCGCCGGCTCGGCGTCCGCGTGGACGTCGCGCGCGCGAACCTCGCGCTCGCGTTCCCCGAGATGTCCGCGGAGGAGCGCGAGCGCATCCTGCGGCTCACGTACCGCGAGGTCGGGCGCATCGCGATCGAGTACGGGCGCTTCGCGCAGCTCGCGAACGAGCCCACCGACCGCGTCTTCGAGCGCATCGACGGCGAGGAACACGCGAAGGCGCTGGTGGGCCGCGGCACGATCATGTTCTCGGGGCACTACGGCAATCTCGAGCTGTTCGCGGCGCACGTCGCGAAGTACAACCCGGTGGACCTGCTCGTGAAGCCGCAGAGCAACCCGCTCGTGAACGAGCTCGTCGTGAACCTGCGCCGCCAGTGCGGCGTCGGCGTGATCCCGACGGGCGGTGGCGTGAAGCAGATCTTCAAGTCGCTGCGCGCCGGGCGCTGGATCGCGATGGCCGCCGACCAGGACGCGCGCCGTCACGGCGTGTTCGTGCCGTTCTTCGGGCGGCTCGCGAGCACGCCCGAAGGGCCCGCACGCATCTCGCTGCAGACCGGGGCGCCGCTGCTCTTCGGGCACGTGCGCCGCCGGCCCGACGGCCGCCACGACGTGTTCCTCGATCCGCCGCGCGAAGCGACGCTGCCGCCGACCGAGGAGAACGTGCGCGAGCTCGTCGCGTGGTACACGACACGCCTCGAGGAGATCATCCGCGAGCAGCCCGAGCACTGGTTCTGGCTGCATCGCCGCTGGAAGACGGCGCCCCCCGCGGGCGCGACGGAGGAATGACGATGCACCGTTTCGAACTGCGCGTGCGCTACGGAGACGTGGACCAGATGGGCTGGGTGTACTACGGGAACTACCTGCGCTGGTTCGAAATCGGACGTGCCGAGATGCTGCGCGCGCTCGGGCATTCCTACCGCGACGTCGAGGTGAAGGAGGGCATCCTGATGCCCGTGCTCGAGGCGCGCTGCCGCTACCACCACGGCGCGCGCTACGACGAACTCGTCGCGATCGAGACGGGCGTGTTCGGCGTCACGCGAGCGAAGATGCGCTTCGGCTACCGCGTGCTCGGCGAGGACGGCACGCTGTGCGCCATCGGCTACACCGAGCACTGCTTCACGAGCCCGGAGGCGAAGCTCGTGCGCCCGCCGCAGAGCCTCGTGAGCCTGCTCGACCGCGCGCCGCGGGTGGACGACGAGCTGCGTGCGCGGATCGAGGCGCTCTGAGGCGGATCAGCTGGTGAAGCCGAGTTCCTTCGGCTTCGGTGGCTCACCCGGAGTCTTGAGCGGGCCGAAGTTGGTTTCGTAGTTCTTGAGGTTCTGCTCGAGCGCCACGAGCAGGCCCTTCGCGTGCGTCGGCGTCATGATGATGCGCGAGAACACGCGCGCCTTGGGCAGGCCGGGCATGGTGCGGGCGAAGTCGAGCACGACCTCCGCCTGCGAATGGGTGATGAAGACGAGGTTGGCGTAGATGCCTTCGGCTTCCTTCTCGCCGAGGCCGACTTCGATGGGCTGTCCCTGGGGTGCGTCCACGGAATCTCCGGTGCGTGCGGGTCTTGGGCGGGCCTGATGGCCGGGTCGGGACCGTAGGCAGGGTGAGATGGGCGGTCAAGGACCCCGCCCGTGATGCCGAAAACGGCGGTGGCGAGCGGCCGGTACGGCCGCCTCCCTCGTCACGCCGTTCCGACCCGCCCGGGGACTTCATGGACCACGTGCCTCAGCCGCATGCCGCGAAGCCGGCGCCGGCGCCGCCTTCGACCGCGTCCGGCAAGCCCGACGCAAACCGTTGGCCCGCGCCCCAGACGCTGCTCGATCCCGAGTCCGACCTCGGCACGATCGAGCGCACGTTGCTCGCCTTCGCGACGCACCCGCAGGGGGCCGGCGCGTCCCGCGCGTGGCTGCTGGTCTGGAACTCCCGCTCCGGCCTCGTCGAGGGCTGGCGGGAAGCCGCATCCTCCGCGTCACCGACGCTCGAGCAGGCACTTTCGGCCGCGCGCCGTGCCGGCTCGCCCGACGGCGCGAGCGAGCGCATCCACGCCTGGGCGGAATCTCCGGATCGTCTCGAGGGGCCGGTCGCGCACGCATGGCGTGCGCAGGCGATCGCTTCGGGTGACGGCGGGGAACAGCCCGGCGCGCCGTGGGCGGAATCCTCCCGTATCGGCGCGGTGCCGCTGCGCCGCGGAACGCGGGCCTACGGCGTGCTCGTGTGCGTCTGGGCCGGGACCGTGTCTCACGAGGCGGAAGCGCTCGAGTGGCTCCGCGCCGCGGCCGAGTCGAACTTCGGCGCGCAGCGCCGCGCGGTGGAGACCAGGCGGCTCGCGCGGCAGGCGCGCGCGAACGCCGAACTCGCCCGCACGAGCGTGAGCGCCGTGAACCTCGCCGAGGTGCTGCACCTCGTCACCCGCCTCGCGGCCGAAGCCGTGGACGCGCGCGGCGCCGTGCTCTACCGGACGGAAGCCCGCGGTTCACTCAAGGTGGAGGTGGCGCACGGGCAGCCCGTGATGCGCGACACCTGCGCGCGCGGTTTCCTCGCCGCGGCACGTGAGGCGTGCGCGACGGGACAGGCGTGCGCGGGAGAGCGCGGCGACGAAGTGCCGCATCTTCCTCCCGGAGTCTCGGGCGAGACGAGCACGTGGGCGATCGTGCCGCTGGTGGCATACGGCCGCTGCCTCGGAGCGCTCGTCGTCTACGACGGACTGGACCGGCACCCCTGCGAAGGCGCTTACGAGCGCGCGGATCTCGATCATCTCGCCGCGCTCGCGGACCACGCCGCGCTCGTGCTGGAACACGCGCGGATCGGGGAAGAGGGCCGGCGGCGGGAGCAGTTGCGCTCCGATCAGTCGGCGCGCCTGCGCGAACTCGACCGGCTCGCCGCGATCGGCGAGATGGCCGTGCGCGTCGCGCAGGAGTCGCGCAATCCGCTCGCGTCCATCGCCGCGTTCGTCAAGCGCGCGCACCGCGAGCTTCCCGAGGAGGACGCGCGCCGCGAGTACCTCGAAATCGTGCTGCGCGAGACCGAACGGCTCGAGACCATGCTGGGCGAGCAGATGGAGTACTCGCAGCTGCAGCGGCCGAGTCTCGAGATGCAGAACCTGAACGGCGTCGTACAGGAGGCGCTGCAGCGGTTCAGCGAGTCGCTCGTGCGCCGCCGCGTACGTCTGCTCAAGCGCCTCGCGCCCGACCTGCCGATGCTGCTGCTCGACGCGCACCGGATCCGGCGCGTGGTCGAGAACGTGGTCGCCTTCGCGCTCGAGTCCGTTCCCATGGGCGGGCGCATCCGCGTGGATTCGCGCCGTGCCGCGGATCACGTCGTCGTCGAGATCGCGCACGACGGCGTGCGTCACGCCGGCGACCTGCTCGACCAGCTGTTCGTGCCGTTCGCTTCGGGAGGCACCGCGGGGGCCGCCGTCGGGCTCGGCGTGGCGCAGCAGATCGTGCGCGAGCACGGCGGCGAGGTGCGGCTGCGCGCGGATGGGGAGTGGAGCACGATCTTCAGCTTCACGCTGCCGATCGCGGGCAACGAGGACCGGCGCAAGGCGCCCGATCGGCGCTCGGTGCGCGGTGAACGCCGCCGTCGCCGGGACGACGACGGGACGCGCGGAAGTTGACGGCCGTTCGGAACGCGTGGTAAAAATCCCGGCCCTGTGACCGCTGTGGGTCACACCGATTTCGCCACCCTAGCTCAGTTGGTAGAGCACACGACTGAAAATCGTGGTGTCCCCAGTTCGATTCTGGGGGGTGGCACCATGCGGAACCGGCCGACACCGAGGCCGGGTGGTACGAGGAGCTGGTGTAGCTCAGCTGGTAGAGCACGTCACTCGTAATGACGGGGTCACCGGTTCGATTCCGGTCACCAGCTCCATTTCGAAATCTCGAGCAATCGCCGGCGGTGACCACGCCGGCCAGTCCGGGCCGATGCCGGGCGCGTCCTCGCGCCGCGCGTCGGTCCGTTGTTGTGTCCGGGCGTTTCGTCCACCGCCGGAGGAAAGCCGCATGTCGTCGTCCCTGATGATCAGCGTCGCTGGAGTGCGTGGCATCGTCGGAGAGTCCCTGACCCCCGCGGTGGCCGCCCGTTTCGCCGCGGCGTTCTCGCACGCGTTGGGCGAGGGGCCGGTCGTGATCGGTCGGGACGCCCGCGTGAGCGGCCCCATGGTCCTCCAGGCGGTCTGCGCGGGGCTGACCGCGGCGGGCCGCGACGTCGTGGACATCGGGCTCGCGACCACGCCCGCGACGCAGATGGCGGTCGAGCACCTGAAGGCCGCGGGTGGCGTGATCCTGACGGCGAGCCACAACCCTGCGCCCTGGAACGCGCTCAAGTTCCTCTCGGGCCGGGGCGAGTTTCTCGGCGCCGCCGAGGGCAAGGCGGTGCGGGAGCGTTTCGAGCAGGACCGGGACCTCTGGACGACGTGGGACAAGCTCGGCTCCGTGCGCAGCGAAGCCGGCGCCCTCGAGTGGCACCTCGCGCGTGTGCTCGGGCTCGAATACGTGAACGTGGACGCCATTCGTGCCCGCAAGTTGAAGGTCGTCGTGGACGGCTGCGCGAGCGTCGGCGGCGTCGCCGTGCCCGCCCTGCTCGAGCGACTCGGCGCGACGGTCGTGAAGCTCGACTGCGAGCCGAACGGCCGCTTCACCCGCGAACTCGAGCCCCTGCCCGAGCATCTCGGCGCGCTCGGCAAGGCCGTCCTCGAGGCGAAGGCCGACTTCGGCGTGGCGCTCGATCCGGACGCCGACCGGGCGGCGTTCGTGGCCGCCGACGGCAAGCCGCTCGGCGAGGAGTTCACGGTCGTCCTGGGCACCCAGGTGGTTCTCGCGGTCCATAAGGGCCCGGTGGTGACAAACCTCTCCACCTCCCGTATGCTCGACAAGGTCTGCGAGGGCGCCGGCGTGGCCCTCCACCGCACTCCCGTCGGAGAGGCGCATGTCGTTGCGGCCATTCACGCTGTCGGCGCGATCGCCGGCGGCGAGGGCAACGGCGGCATGATCCTTCCGGCGGCCCACTGCGGCCGGGATGGCCTGGTCGCGGTGGCCCTGATCGCACAGGCCATGGCGCGAGGAGCGACGCTTCGAGAACTGGCTACCGGATTGCCCCAGTACGCGATGGTGAAGGACAAGTTGGCGCGGCCCGATGAACCGTGGGAGCGCGCAGCCGACCGCCTGCGGTCGGTCTTCGCGGACTGGGAACTCGACACCGTGGACGGGATGCGTTTCGCCCGCGGGGAAGAGTGGGTCCACGTACGTCCCTCGGGTACGGAGCCGGTGGTTCGAGTCATCGCGGAAACGCCGGCCCTCGTTCGCACCCGCGAAATCGTCGAAGTGGCGCGGAAGGCCGTCGAGGCCTGACCGCAGGAGGAACGCTGCATGTGCGGAATCGTCGGCTACGTCGGGCACCGTGATTGCCTCCCGATCCTGATCGAGGGCATCAAGCGTCTCGAGTACCGCGGGTACGACTCGGCGGGCGTGGCGGTCGAGGACGGCACGGGCCTGAAGGTGGTCAAGGCCGCGGGGAAGATCCGCTCGCTCGAGGCCAAGCTCCAGACCGGCGCCCCGGTGGGCACGTTCGGCATCGCGCACACGCGCTGGGCGACGCACGGCGAACCCAACGACCTCAACGCACATCCGCACACGGACGAAAAATGCACCGTCGCGCTCGTGCACAACGGCATCATCGAGAACTACGGCACGCTCAAGGCCGCGCTCGAAGCCGAAGGGCACGTCTTCAAGACGCAGACGGACACCGAAGTGCTCGCCCACCTGATCGAGAAGTACCTGCGCAAGGGCCTCAAGCTCGAGCGCGCGGTGGGTGAGGCGCTCGAGGACGTCGAAGGCACCTACGGCATCGCCGTGATGTGCGAGAGCGAGCCCGGCACGCTGGTGGGCGCCCGGCACGGCAGCCCCATGGTCGTCGGCATCGCGGACGGCGAGTACTACCTCGCTTCCGACGTCGCGGCGATCGTCGAGCACACGCGCCAGGTGATCTACCTCGACGACGGCGAGATGGCCGTGCTGTCGCCCAACGGGTTCCATACGGCGACGGTCGCGCTGGAGCGGGTCGAGAAGGAAGTCCACGACGTGGACTGGGACCTGAGCCAGATCGAGAAGGGCGGCTACGAGCACTTCATGCTCAAGGAGATCTTCGAGCAGCCCGACGCGGTCCGGAACGCGATGCGCGGACGGCTCAACGTCGAGGAGGGGCTCGCGCGTCTCGGCGGCCTCAACATGACGCCGGAGCAGCTCCGCGAGATCCGCCGCATCATCATCCTCGGCTGCGGCACGTCGTGGCACGCCGGCCTCATCGGCGAGTACATGCTCGAGGAGTTCGCGCGCATCCCCGTCGAGGTCGAGTACGCCTCCGAGTTCCGCTACCGCAACCCGATCGTGGACGAGGGCACGCTCGTGCTCGTCATCTCGCAGTCGGGCGAGACCATCGACACGCTCGCGGCCATGCGCGAGGCGCGCCGCAAGGGCGCACGCGCGCTCGGTATCGTGAACGTGGTCGGTTCCACGATCGCGCGCGAGTCGGACGGCGGCGTGTACATCCATGCCGGGCCCGAGATCGGCGTCGCGTCGACGAAGGCGTTCACGAGCCAGGTCACGGTGCTCGCGCTGCTCACGCTCGCGCTCGGACGCCACCGCGGCATGTCGCGCGACTACGGCATCGAGATCGCGCGCGAGATGTCGCAGCTGCCCGAAAAGATCGAGCGCGTCCTCGCGAGCAACGACCTCGTCCGGCAGATGGCGGACCTGTACACGAAGCACAACAACTTCATCTACCTCTGCCGCGGCTTCAACTTCCCGGTCGCGCTCGAAGGCGCACTGAAGCTGAAGGAGATCTCGTACATCCACGCCGAGGGCTATCCGGCCGCCGAGATGAAGCACGGCCCGATCGCGCTCATCGACGAGAACATGCCGGTCGTGTTCATCTGCACGAAGGACAGTGCGTACGAGAAGGTCGTGAGCAACATGATGGAAGTGCGCGCCCGCAAGGGACGCATCATCGCGATCGCGACCGAGGGCGACACCGAAGCCGCGTCGCGCGCCGATCACGTGCTGTACGTTCCACCCAGCATCCCGATGCTGCAGCCGATCCTTTCGGTGATTCCGCTGCAGCTGCTCTCGTATCACGTCGCCGTCCAGCGCGGCTGCGACGTGGACCAGCCGCGCAATCTCGCGAAGAGCGTCACCGTCGAGTGACGGGCAAGGAGGCCCCATGAAGACCCCGTTGAACGTCGCCGGCGCGCCCAAGGCGATCGGTCCCTACGCGCAGGCGCAGATCGTGCGCCTGCACGGCGGCAACAAGATGGTGTTCACCTCGGGCCAGATCGGGCTCGACCCCGCGACGGGCGAAATCGTCGCCGGCGGTGTGAAGGAGCAGTGCGAGCGCGTGTTCGCGAACCTCGCCGCCGTGCTCGGCGGCGCGGGCCTGTCGTTCGCCGACGCGGTGAAGACCACGGTCTACCTCGCGGACATGGCCGATTTCGCGATCATGAACGAGGTCTACGCGCGCCATCTGGGCGAGAGCCTGCCGGCGCGCACCACGATCGCGGCCGCCGGCCTGCCCAAGGGCGCGCGCGTCGAGATCGACATCGTCGCGGTTGGCCGCGACCTGTAGGCGGACCGGCGCGGCACGGTATTCCGGGCGATCGGGGGGAGAGCCTTGAGCGAGAAGCGTCGGATCGAGATCCGGCTGACCGCGCAAGTGTCCTGCGCGGGTTGAGCGGCCAAGCTGGGTCCGGGGGACCTGCGCCAGGCGCTCCAGCAGCTCCGCATGCCTCGCAAGGACCGGCGTGTGCTCGTCGACGCTTCGACGCTCGACGACGCCGGCGTGTTCGCGCATGGCCGCGGGGAAGCTCTCGTCCAGACGGTGGACTTCTTCACGCCCATCGTGGACGACCCGTACGACTTCGGGCAGATCGCCGCCGCCAACGCGCTCTCCGACGTCTACGCGATGGGCGGCACGCCGCTCACCGCGCTGGCGCTGCTGTGCGCCCCCGAGCAGGCGCTCGCGCCGGAAGTGATCGCGGCGATCCTGCAGGGCGGGCTCGACAAGATGCACGAGGCCGGCGTCAGCGTGATCGGCGGCCATTCCGTGCGCGATCCCGAGCTGAAGTTCGGCTACAGCGTGACGGGCACCGCGAAGCGCAAGAGCCTGCTGCTCAACAGCGGCGTGCGGCCCGGAGACCGGCTCTACCTCACGAAGGCGCTCGGCACCGGCATTCTTTCGACCGCGCTCAAGCAGGGCAAGCTCGACGGGCCTCACGCGAAGCGGCTCACTCGCCAGCTCGCCGCCCTCAACCGCGTGGCGGGCGAACTCGCCGTGGAGTTCGGGGCGCGCGCCGCCACCGACGTCACCGGGTTCGGACTCCTCGGGCACGCGTCGCAGATGGCCGAGGCGAGCGGCGTCACGCTGCACCTGCGTCCGTCCGCTGGTTGGCTGCTTCCGCGCGTTCGTGAGCACGCCGCCGCGGGCGTCGTGCCGGGAGGGCTCGCGCGCAACCGCGAATTCTACGCGCCTCGTATCTCGTCCGAAGGCGTGGACGAGGCGCTGCTGGCGGCCTTGTACGACCCGCAGACTTCCGGCGGACTGTTCGTGGCCATACCGTCGCGCAAGGCGAAGGCGTTCGAGGCGGCGATGCAGCGCCGCCGCGTGTGGCACGTCGAGGCGGGCGAGGCCGTGTCCGCGGGAGAGCACCTCGTGGTGCTGCGGCCCGCGGAGTGAGAAGGAGTTTCGTGCGGGAGCGAATGGGATCTGGTGGTCCCCGAGGACTTCAAATCCTTTTGCCGGGCGCCTCTGGCGTCCGGGGTGGGTTCGATTCCCACGCGTTCCCGCCAAGTTTCGCCGCGTGGTGGGCGCTGCTGCTCGTCGTGGCGTGCGTGGCCGCATGCGTCCCGCCGGCGAGCGCGGCCCCTCGTGGCGCCGCGGCCGACAGCCTGCGCCACCCCCACCACTGGCACGAGCAGCCGCGCTTCGTGATGCTGCGCTCGCTGGTCGTCCCGGGCTGGGGGCAGTTCCACAATCGCGCGTGGATCAAGGCGGCGGCGGTCGCGGCGGGCGAAGGGGTGCTGGTCTCGAAACTGGCCAAGGACGGTCGCGACCTCAACACCTGGCGTGAGCGGGTGGACCAGGCCGTCCGGGACGAGGACTCCGAGGGTTACGCGGCGGCCGCAACCGAGTACAATGCCGCGCTCGACCGTCAGGTGGGGCATCAGTGGCTCCTCGGCGGCGTGATCGCCTACGCGCTCGTGGACGCGTACGTGGACGCCCATTTCCGCGATTTCGACATCGAGTTTCGAACGGACCCCGCGCTGCCCGACGGGATCCCGCCTTCGAGTGCCCGCCCCGTGCGCGGCGCCGGAGGGCGGGGCGTCGGCGTGCGCGCAGCACTTCGGTGGCACTTTTGAGTGATCCTCGGCTGAAGAACATCCGCAACTTCTGCATCGTCGCCCACATCGATCACGGCAAGAGCACGCTGGCGGACCGGCTGCTCGAGGTCACGCACACCCTGACGCCGCAGCAGATGAAGGCGCAGGTGCTGGACGACATGGACCTCGAGCGCGAGAAGGGCATCACGATCAAGTCGCACGCCATCGCCATGGAGTGGAAGGCGAAGGACGGCGTGACGTACGAGCTGAACCTGATCGACACGCCCGGTCACGTGGACTTCACGTACGAAGTCTCGCGCGCGCTCGCCGCGTGCGAGGGCGCGATCCTCGTGGTGGACGCCTCGCAGGGCATCGAGGCGCAGACGCTCTCGAACTACTACCTCGCGGCCGACCAGAAGCTCACGATCGTCGGCGCGCTCAACAAGATCGATCTTCCCGCGGCGCGACCGGACGAGATCGCGCTCGAGATCGAGCACTACGCGCACGTGCCGGCCGAGCACGTCGCGCGCATCAGCGCGAAGACCGGCTTCGGCGTGCCCGAGCTGCTCGAGCAGGTGATCGCGGACGTGCCGCCGCCGTCGGGCGATCCCGACGCGCCCTTCCGCGCGCTCATCTTCGATTCGAAGTTCGACCAGTACCGAGGCGTCGTCTGCCTCGTGCGCGTCGTGGACGGCCGCATCCGCTCGGGCGAGAAGATCCGCTTCCTCTCCACGGGCGCGATGCACGAGGTCACCGAGGTCGGCAAGCTTCGGCTGAAGCTCGATCCGGCGGACGAACTGCACGCGGGCCAGGTGGGCTACATCGTGGCCGGCATCAAGACGGTCGCGGACGCCCGCGTCGGCGACACGATCGTCGCGGACGACATCGCCGGCATGGAGATGCTGCCGGGCTTCCGCGAGACGAAGTCCATGGTGTTCTCGGGGCTCTACCCGATCGACGCCGAGCAGTACGAGGACCTCAAGGAGGCGCTCGCGCGGCTCCGGCTCAACGACGCCTCGCTCATGTACGAGCCGGAGACGTCGGTCGCGCTCGGCTTCGGGTTCCGTGTCGGCTTCCTCGGCCTGCTGCACCTCGAGATCATCCAGGAGCGCCTCCGCCGCGAGTTCATGATCGACCTCATCGCGACGACGCCGAGCGTGGTCTATCACGTGCTGCAGACCGACGGTGAGTTCCTCAAGGTGGACAATCCCTGCAATCTTCCGCCGCCCCAGAACATCGAGGCGATCGAGGAACCGATGGTGCTCGCGCACATCGTGACGCCGACCGAGTTCCTCGGGAACATCCTCAAGCTCTGCCAGGAACGCCGCGGCGAGCACGAGGGCATGGAGTACATCGAGGAAACGCGCGTCCGGATCGCGTACAAGCTGCCGCTCGGCGAGATCGTGCTCGATTTCTACGACCGCCTGAAGAGCGTCTCGCGCGGCTATGCGTCGCTCGACTACGACATCGTCGGTTACCAGCAGTCCGACGTGATCAAGCTCGACATCCTGCTCAACGGCGAGATGGTGGACGCGCTCTCGGCGATCGTGCACCGCTCGAAGGCGTACACGTACGGCAGTTCGTTGTGCGAAAAACTGAAGGAACTCATCCCGCGGCAGATGTTCCAGGTCGCGGTGCAGGCGGCGATCGGCGGCAAGGTCATCGCGCGCGAGACGATCGGCGCGATGCGCAAGAACGTGATCGCGAAGTGCTACGGCGGCGACATCAGCCGCAAGCGCAAGCTCCTCGAGAAGCAGAAGGAGGGCAAGCGCCGCATGAAGCAGATCGGAACCGTCGAGGTGCCGCAGGAAGCGTTCCTCGCCGTACTCAAGGTGGATCGGAGCTGACGCTCCGGAAAGGAACATCCGTGTCCAAGAGCAGCGCCCCCAAGTCGCAGGTGCGCGAGTACACCGAGGCCATTCTCTGGGCCGTCGTGCTCACGTTCTTCCTGCGCGCGTTCGTCATCCAGGCGTTCCGCATCCCCTCCGAGTCCATGTGCGACACGCTGCTGGTCGGCGACTTCCTGTTCGTGAACAAGTTCGAGTACGGCCCGAAGATCCCGTTCACGCACATCCGGCTGCCGGGGCTGCACGCGCCGCGGCAGGGGGACGTGATCGTGTTCCAGTACCCGCCCGACCCGAGCAAGGATTTCATCAAGCGCTGCATCGGGACGCCCGGGCACACCGTGCAGGTGAAGCACAAGGACGCGTACGTGGACGGCCGCAAGCTCGCCGAGCCCTACGTGAAGCACGTGGACCCGCGCGAGATCGAGTACCGCGGCTACGAGGATCGCGACAACACCGAGCTCGTCACGGTCGGACCCAACCAGCTGTTCATGATGGGCGACAACCGCGACAACTCGTACGACTCGCGCTTCTGGGGCACGGTGGACATGGACCTCGTGAAGGGCCGCGCGCTCTTCATCTACTTCTCGACCGCCGGCGACAAGTGGTGGAACGGCCTGTTCAACATCCGCTTCAACCGGATGTTCCGGCCCATTCGCTGAACCGCGAGGGTCCCGGCGAAGCCGCGCGCCGCGAGGCGCGCGTCGGGCTGTACGTGCACGTGCCGTTCTGCGCCGTGCGCTGCCATTACTGCCACTTCTCGACGGCCGCCTTCTCGGGCGACGCCGTCGAGCGGTGGTTCGCCGGCATCGAGCGCGAGGCCGACCTGCGCGCCCCGCTCGCGGACGGCGTCGCGTTCACGTCGCTGTTCTTCGGCGGCGGCACGCCCTCGGCGCTTTCGTCGCGGCACTTCCGCCGGCTGTGGGACCTTCTCCGCGCGCGCTTCACGCTCGCGCCGGACGCCGAAGTGACGCTCGAGGCCAACCCCGAGAGCGCGAAGGACGCCCTGCTCGCCGCGTGGCGCGAGGCGGGCGTCAATCGCCTGTCGTTCGGCGCGCAGAGCTTCGAGCCCTCCGAACTGCGCTCGCTCGGCCGCATCCACGACGAGGCGCGCCCGGTCGAAGCGGTCGCGCTCGCGCGCGCACACGGCTTCGAACGCCTGAGCCTCGACCTCATGTACGGCTACCCGGGACACACGAGCGCGGCCTTCGCGCGCACGCTCGCGCGGGCGGGCGAACTGGGTCTGGAACACGTGAGCGCCTACTGCTACATCCCGGAGGGGGTGACGCCGCAGGGCGAGCGCGCGCTCGCGAGTGGAGGGCCGGCGGTGCCCGACGAGGCGCAGGCGGCGCTGTACGAGCAGCTGAGCGAGGCGATGGAGGGCATGGGGCTCGCGTGCTACGAGACGAGCAACTTCTGCCGCCCGGACGCCGAGTCGCGCCACAACCTCACGTACTGGCTGAGGCGCGACTACCTCGCGCTCGGCCCTTCGGCGCACGCCTGCTGGCGCGGCGAGCGCTGGGGCAACCGGTTCGCCACCGCCGACTGGGCCGCCGCGCTCGAACGCGGGGAGGACCCGGCCTCCGAGCGGGAACGCTCGCCGGAGGCGAGCACCTCCGACGAAATCGTCATGCTCGGGTTACGTCTTTCGAGCGGCCTGCGGGCCGCCGACTACGCCCCGTCCGACTGGGCGTCGGTCGAGCGCCGCTACGGCGCCGCGTTCGCGGCCGCGCAGGAGGCGGGCCGTCTCGAATCCGTCCCGGGTGGGTGGCGCATCCCACGGCGGCACCGGTTCCTGGCCGACGACACGATCGCGTGGCTCGCCGCCCGCGCACGCGGTTGACACCGTTTCGGCGTGCTCCCTAAATTCCCGCCCATGTTCGACACCGTTTTCCCCGGCCGGCGGCTGTCCGGCGATCCCGAGCTCAACGAACGCCAGCGCCTCGTCTTCGCGGCGCTCGTGCGCCTGCACGGCGATGCCGCGCGCCCGGTGGGGGCGGACCGTCTCGCGCGCGATGCAGGGCTGCGGCTTTCGGGTGGCAGCGTCCGCGCCGCGCTCGCCGATCTCGAGGACCTCGGGCTTCTCGAACGCCGCGCCGGCTCTGCCGCGCGCGTGCCGACCACGCACGGCTACGACTACTTCGTGCGGGCGCTGCTCGAACCCGCGATGCTTTCGGCGGAACTCGAGGACGCGATCGACGCGCAGTTCGCCGCTTCGGCGCACGACGTCGAGCGCATGCTGCAGGACGCCTCGCGGCTCCTCGGTTCGCTCACGCACCAGCTCGGCCTCGCGCTCGCCGTGTCGCTCGACCGCGAGGTGCTCGAGCACCTCGACGTCGAGCCGCTCAGCGAGCGGCGCGTGCTGCTCCATCTTGGCCTCGGCGGGCACTCCGCGCGTTCGCTCGTGCTCGAGCTCGAGACCCCGCTCGACCGCAGCGCGCTCGAGCAGGTCGAGAGCGTGCTGCGCGAACGGCTGCTCGGCCATCCGCTGTCGCAGGTCCGGGAGCGCCTCGAGGGCGATCCCCAGCTCGCGCGCCACGCCGCGGTCCGGATCGTCGCGCGCGCCGCAGCCGCGTCGTGGACGCGGCCGCTCGACACGCAGCTGCTCAGCTCGGGCGCGATGCACATCGCACAGCAGCCCGAGTTCTCGAGTCCCCACGATCTCGGCGGCGTGCTGCACGCGGTCGAGACCGGAGATCCGCTGAACCGGCTCATGGTTCGCGGCATCCCGGGACAGGCCGGCGCCCGTATCGGGCTCGGTGAATCGCCCGCGCTCGCGGGCTGCAGTCTCGTGAGCTTCTCCCTTCCCGGAGCCATCCCCGGCGCCGTCGGGGTGCTCGGCCCGGTGCGCATGGACTACGCGTTCACGCTCGCGGTGGTCGAGCGGGTGGGCACGCGCATCGCCGACCTCCTGTCGGCCTGAAAAGCAGGCACACCGAAAGGACATCGCTGCACATGACGGAAGACGTCCGCGACACCGTCGCGAGCGACGCGACGAACGCATCGCCCGACGCGAGCACGACGCCGCTGCCCGAGCCGACGCCCGAGGAAGCCGCCACCCCGAATCCCGAGGGTGACGCCGTTCCCGCGCCGGAGCCGGCCGCATCGGACCCACGGCCGGAGGCCGTGGACTATAAGGACAGGTGGCTTCGCACCGAGGCCGACCTCCAGAACGTCCGCCGCCGCTCGGCGCGCGAGCGCGAGGAGGCCGTCCAGCGCGCCGAGGAGAACGTGCTGCTCGACGTGATCGGGCTGCTCGACGACCTCGAGCGCGCGCTCGCGGTGCCGTCCGCCGAGCAGGCGGCCGAGTCGTGGGCGCAGGGCGTCGCGCTGACCGCGCAGCGCATGCGCGACATGCTCGCGCGGCATGGCGTCACCGTCATTCCCGCGGTCGGTACCGTGTTCGACCCGCTCGTGCACGAGGCGCTGATGGAGATTCCCGCACCGGAAGGTGTGGCCCCCGGCTGTGTGGCGCAGGAAATCGCGAAGGGCTACCGCCGCGGCGAGCGCGTGCTGCGCGCCGCGCGTGTCGTCGTGGCCCGCGCCGGTTCGGAAGGCTGACATGGCCGCCAAGCGCGACTATTACGAAGTGCTCGGCGTGGGCAGGTCCGCCACCGAGGACGAGATCAAGAAGGCGTACCGCAAGGTCGCGATGCAGTTCCATCCCGACCGCAATCCCGGCGACAAGGAAGCGGAAGCGAAGTTCAAGGAAGCGACCGAGGCGTACGAGGTGCTGCGCGACGCGCAGAAGCGCGCGCGGTACGACCAGTTCGGTCACGCCGCGTCCGGCCCCTCGGGCATGCCCGGCGGCGGCGGCTACGATTTCGGCGGTGCGGGCTTCGACCTCGCCGACGCGCTGCGCGCGTTCATGCGCGACTTCGGCGGTGGTGGTTCCGACGGCGGCTTCGAGAGCTTCTTCGGCGGTGGCGGTGGCGGGGGGGGCGCGCGCGGCCCGGGCCGCGGGGACGACCTGCAGGTCCGGCTCGTGCTCACGCTCGAGGAGATCGCGACCGGCGTCGAGAAGAAGATCCGCGTCAAGCACCTCAAGCAGTGCGCCACGTGCAACGGCCGCGGCGGCAAGGGCGAGAAGCAGTGCTCGCAGTGCAACGGCCGGGGCCAGGTGCGCCGCGTGCAGCAGACCATGCTCGGCCAGTTCGTGAGCGTGCAGGCCTGTCCGCGCTGCGACGGCGAGGGCAGCACCGTGAGCGAGCCCTGCAAGACGTGCGGTGGCGACGGACGTGTGAGCGAGACCGAGACCGTGTCCGTCAAGGTGCCGGCCGGCGTCGCGAGCGGGAACTACATCCCGCTGCGCGGGCTCGGCGACGCCGGACGGCGCGGCGGCCCCGCGGGCGACCTCATCGTGCTGATCGAGGAGAAGGACCACGACCTCTTCGAGCGCCACGGAGACGACCTGCACGTGGACATTCCGGTGAGCTTCACGACGCTCGCGCTGGGCGGAAAGGTCGAGGTCCCGCTCGTCGGTGGCGAGACGCACACGCTCGACGTGTCGGCGGGCACGCCGAGCGCGCACCGCGCGCGCATCCGTGGGCGCGGCCTCACCGGGCTGCGCGGCGGCAAGGGCGACCTCATCGTCCGCCTGATGGTGTGGGTGCCCACGAAGCTTTCGGGCGCCGAGAAGAAGCTGCTCGAGGAACTGCGCAAGGCCGAGGGCATGAAGACGCCCCGTGCCGCACGGTCGCTGTTCGAGCGCGTGAAGGACGCCTTTGGCGGCTGACGCCGCTCCCGCGTTCGTGCTCATCGAGCGCCTGCCGGCGCCGGGCGAGGAAGTGCTCCTCGACGGCGACGCGGCGCACTACCTGTCGCGCGTCGTGCGCGCCCGCCCCGGCGAGCGCGTGCACGCGACCGACGGCGCGGGCACGGTCGCGACGCTCGAAGTCGTGGAGTCGCGCCCGGACGTGCGCGTGATCGGGGGAGAGCGCCGCGTGATGGCCCGTCCCGCCGAGCGCGTGCTCGTGTGCGGTGCGCCCGAGGGGGACCGTGCCGACTGGATGGTGGAGAAGCTCGCCGAACTCGGTGTGAGCCGGCTCGTACTCGCGGAGTGCGAGCGTGCGAAGTGGGAGCGGGCCGAGGCGAAGCTCGAACGCTGGTCGCGCCTCGCGGCCGCGGCCCTTCGCCAGTCGCAGTCCGCCTGGCTCATGCGCATCGAGCCGCCGCGGCCGCTCGCGGAGGCGCTCGCCGGGGCGGAATCGGCCACTGCCCGCTGGGTGGCGCTGCCCGGGGCCGCCACGGTGCGGCTCCCGCGGGAGGACGGCGCTTCGTGGTGCGTGATCGGACCCTCGCCCGGATTCTCGGAGAGCGAGGTCAAGCGGCTGCGGGAGAGCGGGTTCGTCCCGGCCGGACTCGGCCCGGCGAGGCTGCGGACCGAGACCGCGGCCCTCACCGTGGCGGCGCTCTGGCAGGCCGGGGGAGCCGGATAGGCACACTCGGTTCCGGGTGGGCGGGGCCGGAATGGGGCGCACCGCTTGACGCGCGTTCAGCGCGCAGCCTATTCTGCCGACCGTCTTTTTGCGGACGATACGTGCCTCGTCCGACATTCCATCCCAATCTCTTCTCCTCCAAAGAAGAACAGTGGTTGTGAGAGGGGGGAATCTATTGCCTGGTATCAGGGTGAAGGAAGGCGAGTCCTTCGAGAGCGCCCTGCGTCGTTTCAAGAAGAAGTGTGAGAAGGCTGGCATCATGGCCGACCTTCGTCGGCATCAGCACTTCGAGAAGCCGAGTGAGCGGCGCAAGCGCAAGATGAACGCCGCCAAGCGGAAAAACACCGCCCGCAGGGCTGCGGAGAACTGACGACGCTGCAGAGCTTGAATCAAATGACCGGTCTGGACTGGATCGCTCTGGTCCTCATGCTGGTCTTCGTGATTCGCGGAATCCTGCGCGGCACCATCGCGCAGGTTTTCGCGTTCATTGGGATGTTGGCCGGCCTCGCCGTCACGGTCGCCGTGGCGGCGTGGGTCGGGTCCCATTGGCGGGAGGCCCGCCCGGGCCCCGTGTACTTCCTGCTTCGCTGGCTCGTCGCGATCCTCGCCGGCATGGCGATCTCCGCACTGTTCCACTGGTGGGGGGAACTCGTCGCCAAGGCGGCGCACGACGGGCCGTTCGGTTGGCTCGACCGCCTCGGCGGCGGGTTCATCGGGTTTTCGATCGCCGTCCTGCTTTCCAGCCTGCTCGTGCTGTCGGCCGTCCAGGCCCCTCTGCTGAGCTTCGCGCGCAACGACGCGAAGCGCGGCGTGGTGGCGCGGCCGCTGCTCCGGGCGGGGGAGCGCGCGACGGCGTGGCGCGCACTGCCGGTTCCCGGCACGCGCTGGCTGCACCAGCAGTACGTTTCGGCGCTACAACACCTCGGACGCTAGCGGGCCCTTCGGGGAACTGCGGCGCTCCAGGGGTTCTCGCGGCCCTCTTGGGGCCGCACAGGAGTGACGACGGCGATGCGGGTACGCCTGCCTCGTTCGCGGACGCTCGGTGGTACTGGCGTGGACTGGCATTCACTGGAACTTCTCGAGTTCGACCGCGTGTGCGGCAGCATCGCCACGCGTGCCGAAAGCGACCGCGCGCGCGAAGCCCTCGCGCGCTGGCGGCCATACACGCACGGGCCCCGGCTCGCGCGTGAATGCGTGCGCCTGCACGAGGCCACGCGCCGCAACGCCGAGCCCGGCGCCTGGTGCGCGGTCGGGCGTGGCGCGCTCGACGCGCTGCTCGAGTCCGCCAGACACGACCCGCTCGACGGCCCCGCCCTCGTCGAGGTGCTGAGCTGGCTTTCCGCCGCCGCGATCACGCTCGAAGCCTGGGAGAGCGAGGAGTCGCGGGAGCGGTTCCCCGAGCTCTCCGCCGTGGTGCGCGCGCTGCCCGATCTGGGCGCGCTGCGCGAACGGCTCGAGGGCTCGCTCGATTCCGACGGCGCGGTGAAGGATTCGGCCTCGCCGGCGCTCAAGCGCGCGCGCGTCGGCGTGTTCGACGGCGAGCGCCGCCTGCACGCGCAGCTCGAACGCTGGGCCGCGCCGTTCGGCGAGGGCGCGTTCGTCACGCGCTTCGGCGACCGCTTCGTCGCGTGCGTGCCCGCGGCCGGCTTCTCGCGCAAGCGCGGCATCGTGCACGACACGTCGAACAGCGGACAGTCCCTCTACGTCGAGCCGCTCGAAGCGTGCGAAGGCAACAACGACCTGCTCGAACTGCGCGCGATCGCGTTCGAGGAGGAGCGCCGCATCCTGCGAGAACTGGCCGAGTCGGTGGCCGCCTCCGCGGAGGCGCTCGTGGGCACGGAGGAGGTGCTCGCGCAGCTCGACGCGCTGCGCGCACGGGCGCGCTGGGGCAACGAACTCGGCGCGACCGCGCTCGAGCCTTCGGAAGGACCGCTGCGCCTCGCCGGCGCGCGCCATCCGCTGCTCGCGCTGTCCGAGCGTCGCGACTCGATCGTGCCGCTGGACCTCGAGCTCGACGACTCCGGCCGCATGCTGCTCGTGAGCGGCCCGAACATGGGTGGCAAGACCATCCTGCTCAAGACCGTGGGGCTCGCGGTCGCGATGGCCCACGCGGCGCTGCCCGTGCTCGCCCGCGAGGGCAGCCGCGTGCCGCCGATGGACGAGATCGTCGTGGACCTGGGCGACGAGCAGTCCGTGGACCAGGGACTCTCGACGTTCGCCGCGCACCTGCAGCGGCTGCGCGCCATGGCGGAGGCCGCCGGCCCGCGCAGCCTCATGCTCGCGGACGAACTCGGCGCCGGCACCGACCCCGAGGAAGGCGCCGCGCTCGGCCGCGCGCTCGTCGAGCACTTCGCCGCCAAGCGTGCGTGGGGCGTGCTCACGACACACCTCGGCAGCCTCAAACGCGTCGCCACGGAAGTTCCGGGCGTCGTGAACGGCTCGCTCGAGTTCGATCTCGAGACGCTCTCGCCGCGCTACCGGTTCCTGCCCGGCATCCCGGGCGCGAGCCACGCGCTGTCCGTCGCCTCGCGCCTCGGCTTTCCGCAGGCGCTGCTCGACCGCGCGCGAACCCTGACGCCGGACGAGACGCACGCGCTCGAGAAGCTGCTCTCCGAGGTCGGCGCGTCGCTCTCGCAGATGCAGGCCGAGCGCGCCGAACTCGCCCGAGCCCGCGCCGAAGCCGAAGCCGCGGCCGCGTCGCACCGCGCCGCCGCCGAGGACTCGCGCAAGACGCTGTCCGAGCTGCGCCGCCGACTCACCGCCGAAAGCGAAGCGATCCTCGCCCGGTCGCGCGAGCTGTGGCAGAGCGTGCAGCGCGAGGCGCGCAAGGCCGAGAAGTCGCGCGAGGGCGCCGAGGCGCTCAAGCAGGGCATGGCCGCGATCGAGCGCGACAGCGAAGCGCTGCACCGCCGCGCGCGCGAGGCCGGCGGCACCGAGGCCGCGACGCCGGCGAAGCCGCTCGAGATCGCCGTCGGGCGCCGGGTGCGCGTGCTCGACCTCAACCTCGAAGCCGAGATCGCGAGCCTGCCGGACGCCGAAGGGCGCGTGAAGCTGCGCCGCGGGCTCATGACGATCACGTCGCACGTCAACCGTCTCGCCGCCGCCGAGCAGGCGGCGGCGCCCTCGCGCGCGCCCGTCGCGACGTACACGCCGGCCGACGAGTCGCCGCGCCTCGACGTGGACCTGCGCGGCATGGAAGTGGACGAGGCGCTGCGCGAAGTGGATCACGGGCTCGACCGCGCCGTGCTGTCGGGCATCGGCGAGCTGCGCATCATCCACGGCATCGGCAAGGGCATCCTGAAGGCCGCCGTCGAACGCCACCTGCGCGGACACGCGCAGGTCGAGTCCTCGCGCATGGGCGAGGGCAACGAAGGCGGCCGCGGCGTCACCGTGGCGAGGCTGCGATGACCTCGCCCCGCGGCTCGGACGACTGGGTGGAACGCGTGCGCGCGACGAGCGACATCGTCGAGGTCGTCGGCCAGACCGTGCCGCTCAAGCGTTCCGGGCGGAACTGGATGGGCGTGTGCCCGTTCCACCAGGAGAAGACGCCGTCGTTCTCGGTGAACGCCGAGCGCCAGTTCTACCACTGCTTCAGCTGCAAGGCCGGCGGCGACGTCTTCAAGTTCGTGCAGGAGTCCGAGAAGGTCGGGTTCCTCGAAGCGGTCGAGATGCTGAGCCGCCGTGCCGGCATCGCCATTCCCGAGCGCCGCTCGGCGGGCGGTGGCAAGCGCGCGGGGCTGCTCGAGGCGCTCGAGGCGGCGACCGCAGCCTACGAGGCGTGGCTCGGCGACCCGAGCACGGGTGGAGTGGCGCGAGCCTATCTCGACAAGCGCGGCATCACGCGCGAGACCCAGCGCGAGTTCCGGCTCGGCTACGCCCCTCCGGGCTGGGACAACCTCGTGCCGAAGCTCAAGGGGCGCTTCCGCGACGAAGTGCTGCTCGAGGCCCGGCTCGCGGGGCGCAAGGACGGCGCGCGCTCGATCTACGACTGGTTCCGCAACCGCCTCATGGTCCCGCTCGTCGCGCCGGGCGGCGCGGTGTTCGGCTTCGGCGCCCGGACGATGGGCGACGAGAACCCGAAGTACCTCAACTCGCCCGAATCCGACGTCTATCACAAGAGCCAGTTCCTGTTCGCGCTCGAGCAGGCCCGGCGCCACGTGAAGTCCGAAGGCGAGATCGTGGTGGTCGAGGGCTATTTCGACGCGATCGCGATGCACCAGGCCGGCATCAAGAACACCGTGGCCACCTCGGGCACGGCGCTCACACCGGAACACGCGAAGCAGCTCCGGCGCATGGCGCGCGGGGTCGCGCTGACGTACGACGGCGACTCGGCCGGCCAGGAAGCCATGCTGCGGTCGCTCGGCGTGCTGCTCGCCGAGGGACTGGACGTCGTCGTGGTCGAACTGCCCGCGGGCGACGACCCGGACACCCTCATCCGGCGGGAGGGGCTCGACGGGTGGCAGAAGACGCGAGGTTCGGCTTACGATGCCGTCGAATTCGTGCAAAGACACGTGGCCCGCAAGGGCGGCGGCGGTGATCCGCGCGAGCGGGCGCTGCAGTCCGTCGTGCGCATGGCCGCCCTCGTGCAGGACACCATCCGGCAGCGCCTCCTGATCGAGCGCGCGAGCCAGGTGTTCGCATTGTCGGAAGCCGTGATCGCGCGCGCCGTGCGGCTCGCGACCACGGGGCAGCAGTCCCCACAGCCGATCGCGGCCCCGCTGAACACGCAGGCCAGGCTCACGAACGAACTGGAAAGGAAGGCACTGCAGTCGTTGCTCCACGCTCCGGACCTGGTGGACTGGGCGCGCGGACAACTGCAGCCGGAGGACTTCGATGCCCCGAGTGCGCAGGAGCTGGTGGCCGCGCTCTGGGAGGGCGAAGACCCGATGGCGCTCGAAGGGAACGCGGCGGCACTCGTGCGCGAGCTGCTCGCCGGTTCACCCGAGGAGTACGACTGGCATGCGGAGGCCGAAGGGGCCGTCCGCAAGCTGAAGATTCGCGCGCTCGAGCGCTCCCGGCGGGAGCGCCGGACGCGCCTGACGAGCGCTCAGGGCGACGATGCCCACCGCCTGATGGCGGAAATCGATCTCATCACCAAGCAGATCCTCGAGCTCACGCAATAGGAGAGCCCGTTCATGTCGGCAGCCACGACCAAGAAGGCCCAGAAGGAAAAAGAGAAGGCCGAAACCCGCAAGCGCCTCGAGGAGATCAAGGTCCTCGCGCTTCGGCAGGGCTACGTCACCGAGGACCAGATCGTGTGGCTCCTCGACGACGACCTCGACCCCGAGAAGCAGGTGGAGCAGATGGAGGAGATCCACTCCATGCTCAACACCATGCACATCGAGGTGTTCGCGAGCGAGGAGGAGGCGCACGAGCGCGCCAAGAAGCTCCGCAAGCTCGAGGACAAGAAGCCCGCTCCGGCCACGAAGGCCGCGCCGCCGACCCCGGTGCGCTACGACGACCCCGTGCGCATGTACCTGCGCGAAATGGGCCGCGTGCCGCTGCTCACCCGCGAGGGCGAAGTCGAGATCGCGCGCCGCATCGAGGCCGGTGAACGCCAGGTCGTCTCGGCGCTGTTCCGCGCCGAGCCGTCCGTGCGCGAGATCCGTGCGCTCCTGAAGCGGCTCAAGGAAGGCCAGCTCAAGATCGAGGACTTCATCAAGGTCGACGATCAGGCGGCCACCGAGCAGGCGCTCGACAAGGAACGCGCCCGCGCCGTGAAGATCCTCGAGAGCGTGTTCGCGCGGCAGAAGCGCTACAACGAACTCTTCCTGCGCTACGAAGAGAAGATGACGGACAAGGCGCGCGCCCACTACCAGGGCACGTTCGCGAAGACCGAGGCCGAGCTGCAGCAGGAGCTGCACAAGCTCTCGATGAACTCGCGCATGGTCGAGGGGCTCGCCGCGCCGGTGAAGGCGCTCGCCGACCGCATGATGGAGTACGACGAGCAGGTCGCCGAGCTCGAGCGTCGCTACGGTCACGGCACGGAAGAGATGAACGCGTTCGCGCGCCGTCTCAAGAAGGGCCCGAAGGAACTGCGCGCGGTGAAGCGCGACTCGAACCTGCAGCCGGCGCAGATCGCCGACTTCCAGAACGAGCTCAAGCTCGTGAAGAAGAACATGAAGGCGATCGAGGACGAGGCCGTCATGTCGCGCGAGCACCTGCTCGAGATCTACCACCAGATCCGCGACGGTGAGCGCGCCACGGGGCAGGCGAAGAAGGAGATGATCGAGGCGAACGTCCGTCTCGTGATCTCGATCGCCAAGCGCTACACGAACCGCGGCCTCGAGTTCCTCGACCTGATCCAGGAAGGCAACTCGGGCCTCATGCGTGCCGTCGACAAGTTCGACTACACGAAGGGCTACAAGTTCTCGACCTACGCGACGTGGTGGATCCGCCAGGCCATCACGCGCGCGATCGCGGACCAGGCCCGCACGATCCGCGTGCCCGTGCACATGATCGAGCACATCAACCGCGTCGTGCGCGTCTCGCGCCGGCTCGTGCAGGAACTGGGTCGCGAACCCACGCCGGAGGAAGTGGCCGAGCGGCTCGAACTGCCCGTCGACAAGGTGAAGGCGATCATCAAGGCGGCGCAGGAGCCGATTTCGCTCGACCGCCCGATCGGAGAGGACGACGACTCGAACCTCGGCGACTTCATCGAGGACACGAGCGTGGTCTCGCCGGCGCATTCGGCGGCGTCCGCGATGCTGCGCGACGAGGTGAGCGAAGTGCTCAAGACGCTCACGCCGCGCGAAGCGAAGGTCATCCGGCTCCGCTTCGGCCTCACCGACGACGGCGCGCAGCGCACGCTCGAAGAGGTGGGCGCGTTCTTCAACGTGACGCGCGAACGCATCCGCCAGATCGAGGCGAAGGCGCTCCGCAAGCTGCGGCACCCGACGCGCAGCCGCCGGCTCAAGGCGTACACGGAACTGCTGTAGAGGCGCAGGCGGCGGCATCCCAGGCGGCGGTCCCGGGTCGGGGCCGCCGCCTTTTCGCGTCAGTGGTGGCCGGTTCCCGTGTCCGGGGGCAGCGCGAGCCAGCGCAGGGTGACGTCGGGAAGCACGAGCGCCGAGCCGGGCGAGGACACTTCGAACGGCGCGTGATGCGTAGCGTAGCCGTATCGCATCGCCGCCAGCGTCCAGCGGCCGGGCGGCAGCCCGGCGATCGTGCACGCGCCGGCCGCGTCCGTGATCGCGAGCGCGCCGGTCTCGACGACCTGCGCGAACGTTCCTTCCGGTCCGGCCGCGTCGGAGAGCGTGCGCCGCGTGGTCACCGAGGACGCGGTGTGCAGCGTGAGCCTCACCACCAGCGTCTCGGCGGCCGCGCGCTCGGCGCCGGGTACGACCGCGGTCGAGCCCGCCGCGCGCCCCGGCGCCACGCCGCTCGCGCACGCGAAGGCCCACGTGCCTTCGGAGAGCGCCGCGAATCGCACCGCGCCAGCGTCGTCGGTCGAGCCGGTCGAGAGCGCACCGAAGCCGCCGGAATCAGGCAGCGCGGTCGCGCGCACGAAGAGACCGGCAGCCGGTACCCCGAGACTGTCGGTCAGGAGCACGGTGACGTCGCGTTTCACGAGCACTGCGTGCGGCGCCGTCGAGCGCGAAGCGGAGCAGCCCGGGGCGCACGCGAGCGCCGCCGCGAACAGGAACACGGCGGAACGCAGCCGGGGTACGCGGAGGGTGGGCAGGTGGGGGCTCCGAAACGGGGAACGAAGGCATGCGACGGGGGAGGTGCGCACTCTAACGGACGGCCGCCAGCGCACAAGCGGCGGACCTCGCGAGCGGCGCGCGCTTGACGCATCGGTGCCGCTTGGATATAAACACCCGGCTTTCGTCGCAGGTGCTGGGCAAAGGCGCTGGGCCCATAGCTCAGTGGTCCAGAGCCGCCGGCTCATAACCGGTAAGACCCTGGTTCGAATCCAGGTGGGCCCACTCACTCCTGCGTCACGCGACATTAAGATGGGCGAATAGCTCAGCTGGCAGAGCATCTGGATCACAACCAGAGGGTCGGGGGTTCAAGTCCCTCTTCGCCCACCATCTTCTTCCCGAAGAATCGCGCGCCATGGCCGACGACCTGCCGCTGCACTGGATCCTCCACGAGCTGGACGAGGAAGCGGTGCGCCACGAGGCCGAGCTCGCGAAGCTCCCCGAGCAGCGCCGCGCGCACGACGCGCGCGTCGCCACGGAGAAGCGCCGGGTCGACGCGAGCGCGGCCGCGCAGGCCGACCGCCAGAAGCGCCGCACCGCCTTCGAGCGCGACATCGCCGCCTTCGAGGACCAGGAAGCGCGCTACGCCAAGCAGCTCGACGCGGTCACGAACCAGCAGCAGTTCGAGGCGAAGCAGCACGAGATCGCCGGTGTGCAGGCGAAGCGCTCGGAGCTCGAGACGCAGGTCCTGACGCTCATGGACGAGGAAGAGGCGCTCGCGACCGCGCATCCCGCGCTCGCCGCCGCGCTCGCCAAGGCCGAGCAGGAAAGCGCCGCGGCGCACGAGAAACTCGCCGCGAGCGAGTCCTCGCTGCGCGGGAAGCTCGCGTCGCTCGACGCGCGCCGCGCCGAAACGGTCGCGAAGCTCGACGCGCCTTCGCGCACGCGCTACGAGCGGCTGCGCGCGGGCCGCGCCGGACGGGCGGTCGGCGCGATCGAGAACGGTGCGTGCGGCGCGTGCTTCCACGGGCTCTCGCCGAGCGCGCTGAGCGACGCACGGCGGCGCGAGAAGTTCGTCGCGTGCGAGGGCTGCGGACGGCTCCTCATGCTGCCGCCGGAAGGAACCGCGTCCGCGTGAACGGCAAGCGCCTGCGCGCGGACCTGCCGTTCCGCCGCGTCGCGCTCGTCCTGTCGGGCGGCGGCGCGCTCGGCGCGTACGAAGCCGGCGTGCTCAAGGTGCTCCAGGCGCTGGAACTCGCGCCGTCGCTGGTCGCGGGCGTGAGCATCGGCGCGATCAACGCCGTCGTGTGGCTGGCGCACGGGCGCGACACGAAGGCGCTCGAGGAGACGTGGCGCAAGATGCGCCCGTCGAACATCGGCCTGCAGTGGGTCGCGCTCGCGCTGCGCGCCGCGGGATCGTTCGCGGTCGCCGTCGCGCTGCTCGAGATCCTGCTCACGTTCATCGGGTCGCGCGAACTGTCGGGCTCGTACTGGATCTGGAAGAAGTCGAGCGCGCGCATCGACCTCGTCTCGACGCAGCTCGACGTGTGGTCGTGGGTGTTCGCCGCCACCGTCGGCACGACGCTCGTGTTCCTGTCGCGCCCGATCGAGGGCTGGCTCTCGCGCGGGGTGCCCGGAGGCGATCCGCAGCGCGCGCGGCAGCTGCTCGGCCGCGTCGCGCTCGGTGCGTTCGCCGTGCACACGCTCGTGTGGGTGATGGCGTGGCCGTGGCCGCACCGCTTCAGCGCCAGCATGGTGCTGCTGCTCGGCATCGCGTGGCTCGGCAGCGGCGAGGGCGGCGTCGCCCAGGCGCTGCGCCGCATGGGCCTCGGGCTCATGCCCGAGACGCGCGGCCGCGGATTGTGGGGCGGCGTGCCGCGCCGCCGCGTGATCGAGAAGCTGGTCGCCGCGGGCGATCCCTCGAGGCTCGTCGGGCCGGGTACCGGTCTCGTGATCGGCGCGCTCTCGGTGGACAGCGGACGCGTGTGCCACTTCGTGAGCTGGCCCGGCGCGAACCGCGAGTTCGAGGAGCGCGTGCGCGCCGAACTGGGCGAGGTCGTGCCCATGCGCACGCCCCAGGACGCGATCCGCGCCGCGGTCGCGTCGTCCGCCATCCCCGGCGTGTTCGAGCCCGAGCGCATCGACGGCCGCGACTTCGTGGACGCGGGCGGCTTCTCGAACCAGCCGCTGCACGTCGCGCTCGCGGGCGGCGCCGACGCGGTGATCGTGGTGCTGCTCACACCGAGCCAGACGCCGACTCCCGCGCCGCCGCCGGACGGGCTGTTCTCGCTCGCGGGGCGGCTGCTCGAACTCGCGAACTGGCGTGACCTGCAGATGGAACTGCGCCAGTTGCCCGAAGGCTGGAGCCGTGAGGGTGACCCCGCGCGCGTCTGCGTGGTCGAGCCGCAGCGCCCGCTGCCCGGCAGCGTGCTCGGGTTCGATCCCGAGCAGGCGACGCAACTCATCGGCCTCGGCGAGCAGGACGCATGGGCGGCGTTCGAGCGCGCGGGCTGGCTCGAGCCGGCCGAAGCGCCCCGGAGCTGAGCGCGTCGCGCGCGCCGCGAGCGCGCCGCGCTTGTTTCGCGCGGCCCTTGCGGCTAGTTTGCGCGGGCCAAGGAGGAGTACCTCGCGCATGAGCACATGGACGCTGCGTTGTGACGGCGGTTCCCGGGGAAACCCGGGGCCGGCGGCCTTCGGGTTCGTACTCACGAACCCGAAGGGTGAGGAAGTGGTGGCCCGAGGGGAATACATCGGGACCGCCACGAACAATGTCGCGGAGTACCGCAGCCTCATCGCGGGACTCACGGCGGCGATCGAGCATCACGCGGCGCCGCTGGCCGTCGTGATGGATTCCGAACTGGTCATTCGTCAGATGACCGGGCAGTACCGGGTGAAGAACGAAGGCCTGAAGCCCCTGCACCAGGAGGCGAAGCAGACGGCCCTCAAACTCGCACGGGTGACGTATTCGTCCGTCGGACGAGCCGACAACGGCCGGGCCGACGGTCTCGTCAACGAGGCGCTCGACCTCGCGACGGGAAGGAAGTGACCGAGTTTCCCAGGTGATCGCGCGTCATTCGCCGACGTCTCCGCGCAAGCGGCGGCCGAGGCCGTGACGTGAGGAAAGTCCGAACTCCACAGGGCAAGGCGCTGGGTAACCCCCAGGGGGCGTGAGCCCACGGAAAGTGCAACAGAGAGCAGACCGCCAACGGGCGGCGCGCCGCGAGGTGCCGCCGCTGCGGGCAAGGGTGAAACGGTGAGGTAAGAGCTCACCAGCAGTGGTGGCGACATCACTGGCTCGGTAAACCCCGCCTGGAGCAAGACCGAATAGAGGGGGAGGAGTGTGACCCGCTCCGTCAACACCCCAGGGTCGGTCGCATCGAGGTGGTGAGAGATCACCATCCCAGTCAAATGATCACCACGGAGTGATCCGTACAGAATTCGGCTTACGGGAGACTCGGTATGACGAGGCAGACGGCCCCGGCGGCGGTAGGCCGCCGGGGCACTGTCCTTCCGGTGGGATGGTGGCTCGCGGTGGTGCCCGCGATCCTCGTGCTCGCCTTCTACGCGCCCGCGCTGCGCTACGCGTTCGTCTGGGACGACGAACGGCTCATCGCGCACAACGCGCTGCTGCGATCGGCGGACGGACTGCTCCGCGCGATGCGCTCGGATTTCTGGCTCACGGTCGGTGAGCACGCGTCGGGTTTCTGGCGCCCGCTCATCACGCTGTCGTACGCGGTCGACGGCGTGCTCTTCCGCTGGCAGCCCTGGGGCTACCACCTCATGAACATGCTGTCGGCCGCCGGCGTGGCGTCGCTCGTCACGATGCTGGCGCTGCGGCTGCGCGTGGGGCGCTGGCCGGCGCTCGCCGCGGGCGCGTGGTTCGCGCTCATGCCGCACCACGTCGAGTCCACCGCGTGGATCGCCGGACGCACCGACCTGTACTCGGCGTTCTTCTTCCTGCTCGCGCTGTGGCTCGACCGCCGTTCGGCCGACGCCGACGCGAAGGGGCCGGGCGCGCTCGCGATCGTCGCGTTCGGCGCGGCGCTGCTCTGCAAGGAAGCGTCGCTGCTCTTCGTCGTGGTGTCGGTCGCGTGGCGCTGGTCGGAGCGCGAGGAGCGCCGCGGCGCGTTCGGCGACGCGCTGCGGTGGACCGCGCCGTACCTCGCCCTGACGGCGGTCTACCTCGCGCTGCACTTCTGGTGGGTGCCGGCCGCGCCGCCGCCGCAGTACCTGTCGCCCGAGACGCTGCGCAAGGGCCGGCTCGCCGCGTGGGCGATGTTCCCCGGTTACCTGTCGTTCCTGAATCCGTTCTACCCGCATTCGCCGGCCGTCGTGGTGCGCATGCCCGAGTCGTGGCGCGATCCGCTCGTGATCGCCGGCTTCGTGATGCAGGTGGCGCTCGTGGGCGCGCTCGCTTACGCGGCGCGCCGCCGTTCGCGCTGGGGGCTCGCGCTGCTGGTGCTGTGGGTGACGCTGTTGCCCACGACGCTCGCCAATCTCTTCCAGACGTACCTGCTCTACTCCGAGCGCTTCATGTACCTGCCGTCCATCGGCGCGGCGTGGCTGCTCGCGCTCGGGCTCGGCGCGCTCGCACCGCGCGGGTCCGCCCTGCGATGGACGGGCGCCGCCGCGGCGGCCGCGCTCGTCGCGTCCTCGGCGTTCGCGACCGCGCGCATCCTTCCCGACTGGAAGGACGACGACACGCTCTACCGCTCGATGACGGTGAAGCAGCCGCGCAACGCGATGGGCTGGATCCTGCTCGCGCGGCACCGGCTCGTGAAGGGGGACGAGGCGGCGGCCGAGCACGCGCTGAAGATGCTCGACGGCCTCGAGAGCACGCGTCCCGAGATGCTCAGCGTGCAGGCGCTGCTGCACTACCGGCGCGGCGAATGGGCGAAGGTGCTCGAGTACGCCGAGCGCGCGATCGCGCTCGATCCCACGCTCGGCGAGCCCCGCCTGGCGCGCGCCACGGCGCTGCTGCGGCTCGGCCGCATGGACGACGCCGAGCAGGCGATCGCGCAGCTGAACGTGATGCTGCCGGAGAACTCGACCGTGGCCTCGCTGGAGGGCCAGCGGCTGCTCGCGCTGCGCCGGCCCGCCGACGCGCTGCCGTTCCTGCGCCGCGCCGTGCAGTACCTGCACGACGACGCCGACCTGTTCTACGCACTCGGGCTCGCGCACGCGATGCTGAACCAGCTGCCGCCCGCGCGCGCGGCCTTCGAGGAGTGCGTGCGGGTGGACCCGGCGCTCTACGACGGCTGGCTGCGTCTCGCGACCGCCTGCCATCTCCTGGGCGACTTCGGGGCGCGCGACGCGGCGCTCGCGCGGGCGCAAGCGCTGCCGGAGGCGGCCGACGGGCGCGCGGCCCAGCTGCGCGAACGCATGGCGGCGATGCGCTGAGCGCAGCGCAGGACGAGCGGAGGCTGGACGGGTGCGGGGGACGGCGGCTAGATTCCACCTTCCGCAGTTCCCGCCACCCACCACCCGGGGAACCCCTCCAGCTCATGACCTCGACGATGTCCAATTGGGTGCTGCACCCGCGCCACGACGCGGCCAAGGCGGCCGAACTCGCCGCCGCGCTCGGCGCGCCGCTGCCCATCGGGCACGTGCTGGTCAACCGCGGCATCTCGAGCGTGGAGCAGGCGCAGCACTTCCTGTCGCCGCAGCTCGAGAGCCTGCACGACCCGAGCGAGATGCTCGGGCTCGACGCGGCCGCCGAGCGCATCGCCGCGGCCATCGCGGCGAAGGAGCGGATCTCGGTCGAGGGGGATTACGACGTGGACGGCATCACCTCCACGTTCCTCATGTACAGCGCGCTGCAGGAACTCGGCGCGGACGTCGTCTACCACATCCCGCACCGCATCGACGAGGGCTACGGGCTCAAGGAGGGCGGGGTCCGCAAGGCCGCCGCCGAGGGCTGCAAGCTGCTCGTCACCGTGGACTGCGGCGTGACCGCGGTGCCGGAGATCGCGCTCGCGCGCGAACTCGGCATGGACACGATCGTCACCGACCACCACGAGCCGCCGGCGAAGCTGCCCGACGCCGTCGCGATCGTGAATCCGCTGCAGCCCGGCTGCCGCTATCCGTTCAAGTCGCTCGCCGGCGTGGGCGTCGCGTTCAAGCTCGTCGAGCGGTTGTTCCGCGAGTCGGGCGGACTCGAGCACGCCGCGAAGTGGCTCGACGTCGTCGCGCTCGGCACGATCGCGGACGTCGTCCCGCTCGTGGGCGAGAACCGTGTGCTCGCGCGCCTCGGGCTCGAGAGCATGAACCACAAGCTGCGCCCCGGGCTGCGCGCGCTCGCCTCTCGCGCGGGACTGCGCGAGCACCACGGCGCGCTCAAGCCCGTCACGGCGACGCGCGTCGCGTTCAACCTCGCGCCGCGGCTGAACGCCGCCGGGCGCATGGGCGACGCCTCCGACGCGCTGCGATTGCTGCAGGCGCCCGACGCGGTCACCGCCGAGCGCATCGCGAGCCAGCTCGAGACGCGCAACGACGAGCGCCGCGCGCAGAGCGACATGGCGCAGACGATGGCGCGCCAGATGTACGACCTCGAACTCGAGCGCGGCCGCTGCCGCTCCGCGATCGTGCTGTGGAGCGAGAAGTGGCACCCCGGCGTGGTCGGCATCGTCGCGACCCGGCTCGCCGAACAGGAGCACAAGCCGACGCTGCTGCTCACGATCCAGGGCAAGTCCGCGCGCGGCTCCGGCCGCAGCGTACCCGGAGTGGACCTCACGAAGCTGCTCGACGCCTGCGACGACATGCTCCTCGGCCACGGCGGGCACGCGTTCGCCGCCGGCCTCGAGGTGCCGGTCGAACGGCTCGAGGAGTTCCGCGAGCGCTTCGACGAGCTCGCCGCGAAGGACTGCGCCGCGGGCGGCGGCCCCGCGCTGCTCGTGGACGCGGAGATCCGTCCGGCGGACTGCACGCTCGAACTCGTGGATTGGATCGAACGGCTCGCGCCGCACGGCCTCGAGAACGGCGAACCCGTGTTCCAGTGGCTCGGCGCCGAGGTGCAGAAGGCGGGCACCGTCGGGCAGAAGGCCGAGCACCTGCGCCTCGAACTCGGGGAGCGCGACGCGAAGCTGCAGGCGATCGGCTTCCACATGGGCCATCACCTGCGGGTGGACTCGGGCCGCACCGCGGACCTCGCGTTCACGCCGACGCGCAACGAATGGAACGGCGAGACGCGCGTGCAGCTGAAGCTGCGCGAAATCCGCCTCGCCTGAGCACGCGGAAAGGACGGCCGTCGTGACCAGCGGCAGCGCGCATCCGGACCTTCGTGCGGCGCTCATGAGCGCCGTGGCCGAACGCGCGCCGAAGGTGGACCGCGACCGCGTGGGCGCGTGCTTCGACTACGCGGCCGCGGCGCACGCCGACCAGCGGCGCTCGTCGGGCCAGCCGTTCGTCTCGCACGCCGTCGAAGTCTGCCGGATCCTCTTCGACCTGCTCGAAGCGCGCATGGACACGACGCTCGCGTGCGCCGCGCTGCTGCACGACGTGGTCGAGGACACGACGATCACGACGCAGGAGATCGAGAAGCACTGGGGGCGCGAGGTCGCGTCGCTCGTCGAGGGCGTGACGAAGCTCTCGTCCATGCACTTCGACAGCCGTGAGGCCGCGCAGGCCGAGAACTTCCGCAAGATGCTGCTGTCCATGTCGCGCGACCTGCGGGTGATCTTCATCAAGCTCGCCGACCGCCTGCACAACATGCGGACCATCGAGTTCCTGCGCGAGGACAAACGCCAGCGGATCGCGATGGAGACGCGCGACATCTACGCGCCGCTCGCGCACCGGCTCGGCATGGCGGGCATCAAGCGCGAACTCGAGGACCTGTCGCTCAAGGTGCTCGACCCGGCCGCGTACCAGGAGCTGTCGCAGCGCATCCAGGCGCGCCGGCAGGAGCGCGAGACGTTCCTGGGCCGCGTCATGGAGGACCTCCGCGACGCGCTCAAGGCGCACGGCCTCAAGGCGGAGGTCAACGGCCGCCCGAAGCACTTCCATTCGATCTACCAGAAGATCCGAGCCGGCCGCGCGCTCGAGCAGGTGTACGACCTGTTCGGCATCCGCATCATCACGCACACGCGCAACGACTGCTATCGCGCGCTCGGCGTGGTGCACGACCTGTTCGACCCCGTCGCGGACCGCTTCAAGGACTACATCGCGACGCCGAAGAGCAACATGTACCAGTCGCTGCACACGACCGTGCTGACGGCCGACGGCGAGATGGTCGAGGTCCAGATCCGCACGTGGGACATGCACCGTACGGCGGAGACCGGCGTCGCGGCGCACTACGTCTACAAGCAGGGCGGGCACGTCGACGAGGAGCTCGACAAGCGCCTCGGCGGATTCGTCGCCGAGATCGCCGGCTGGCAGCGCGAGACGGACGACGACGAGTACATGGACTTCCTGCGCACCGCGCTGCACCAGGAAGAAGTGTTCGTGTACACGCCGCGCCGCGAACTCAAGCGCCTCGCGAAGGGCGCGACGCCGCTCGACTTCGCCTACCTCATCCACACCGAGGTCGGGCAGAAGACGGTCGGTGCGCGCGTGAACGGCGAGCTCGTGCCGTTGCGGTACGAACTGCGCAACGGCGACACCGTCGAGATCGTGACGTCGGCGCAGGCGAAGCCGCACGAGGACTGGCTCAAGATCGCGCGCACCGCGCAGGCCCGCGGCAAGATCCGCCACTGGCTGCGCCAGCGCCGCCTCGCCGACAGCGTGTCGCTCGGCAAGGAGATGCTCGAGCGCGAGATGCGCCGCGCCCGGCTGCGGATCACCGACGAGCAGATGGCGAAGGCCGCGGCCGATCTCGAGTGCGAGGACCTCGAGCAGCTCTACGCGCGCGTGGGCGAGGGGCAGATCTCGATCACCGTCGTGCTGCGCCGCTTCCTGCCCGAGAAGGAGACGCTCGCCGAGCGGCTCGCGAAGGGGCCGGTCGAGGACACGACGCCGGTGCGCAAGCCGAGCGGCGGCGTGCGCATCCAGGGCATCGACAACGTCATGGTCACCTACGCGCGCTGCTGCCAGCCCGTGCCGGGCGATCCGGTCGTCGGCATCGTCACGATCGGCCGCGGCGTGTCGCTGCACCGGCAGGACTGCCCGAACACGTTCGGGAACCGCGTGCCGGCCGAGCGCCGCGTCGCGGTCGAATGGGACGCGCGCACGGGCGACACGTTCCCGGTGCGCCTCGTGGTCTCGGGCACCGACCGCCCGAGCATGCTCGCGGACCTCGCCAAGGCGATCGCCGCGACGGGCGTGAACATCCGCACCGCCGGCATGCAGGCCGAGCACCACACCGTGCGCGGCGTGTTCGTGGTCGAGGTGCCGCACCTGGCGAAGCTCCAGGAAGTGATCGTGGCCATGCGCCGCTCGCCGGGCGTCACGCGTGTCGAACGCCGCCAGCGCCTCATCAAGCACACGCCCTCGTCGCGATACGAGGAGGACGACGAGTCGTGAGGGCGCTCGTGCAGCGCGTCTCGCGCGCGTCCGTCACCGTGGACGGGCGCGTCACCGGCGCGATCGGCCGCGGCCTTCTCGTGCTGCTCGGCGCGACGCACGACGATTCGGAGGAAGGCGGACGCTGGCTCGCCGCGAAGCTGGCAGGCCTGCGGATCTTTCCCGACGACGCGGGCAAGATGAACCGTGACGTGCGCGAAGCCGGGGGCGCCGCGCTCGTCGTGCCGCAGTTCACGCTCTATGGCGACGCGCGCTACGGACGCCGCCCGGAGTTCACCGCGGCCGCGCGTCCCGAGATCGCCGAGCCGCTCTACGAGCAGTTCTGCGAGGCGCTCGCCGCCCAGGGCGTCGACGTCGAGCGCGGTGTGTTCCGCGCGCACATGGAGGTCGAACTCGTGAACGACGGACCCGTGACGCTCTGGATCGAGAGTCCCGCCCTTCCGGCGGATGGAGCCTCGTCGTGAAGCCGCGTGCCGCGCTGTTCTGGCGCGGGGCCGCGCCGCTCGTGCTCGCGTCCGCCTCGCCCCGGCGCGTCTCGCTCCTCAAGCAGGCGGGGGCGGTCTTCACCGTGACCGATCCCGGGCCCGACCGCGCCTGGCCGGGCAAGGCCGAACCGCGCCACGGCGTGCGCGCGCTGGCGCTCGACAAGGCCCGGCGCGTCGCCGCGAAGAAGCCCGACGCCGTCGTGATCGGGGCGGACACGGTCGTGGTGCTGCGCGGCAAGCGCCTCGGCAAGCCGGCCGACGCCGCGGCCGCCCGCGACATGATCCGGAGCCTGCACGGCCGCCGCCACGAGGTCTGGACCGGCATCGCCGTGGTCCATGGCGCGGAGCAGCGCACCGCCGCGGAGTGCACGGTCGTGCACTTCTCGCGCCTCGCGGAGCGCGAGATCGAGGACTTCGTCGCCTCGGGTGAGTCGCTCGACAAGGCCGGTGCCTACGGCATCCAGGGCCTCGCCGGGCAGTTCGTCCGCCGGATCGAGGGCGACTACACGACCGTGGTCGGGCTGCCCCTCGCACGGCTCCGGAGCCTGCTGGCCGAGTTCGCCTGAGCCCCGGGGAAGGGGCCGTCGGCTTGACACTATTTTCGTGCCGATGATAGCTTGCCGCGTTTCTCGGACACACGTCGGAGGCACTTCCGGCGTTCCGCACGGGCTTCCCGGCCCGATTGTTCTGTTTGGCCGGGGCGTGCGGTGGCACTTCATCGGAGGACGGATGTTGAAGACTTATTCCGCCCGCGAGAACGACATCCAGCGCAAGTGGCTGGTCGTGGACGCCGAGGGCAAGACGCTGGGTCGTCTCGCCGCGCAGGTGGCCATGGTTCTCAAGGGCAAGCACAAGCCGATGTACACGCCGCACATGGACACCGGTGACCACGTCATCGTGGTCAACGCGGCGAAGGTCCGGCTGACCGGCACCAAGCCGGAGAAGAAGCAGTACTTCCACCACACCTTGTATCCGGGCGGCGCCACGTTCACGCGCCTTTCCGAGCTGCTCGAGAAGCATCCCGAGCGGGTGGTCCAGAAGGCCGTCAAGGGCATGATGCCGAAGACGAAGCTGGGCGACGCCATGCTGAAGAAGCTGAAGGTGTACGCCGGACCCGAGCATCCGCACGAGGCTCAGCAGCCCGAAACCTGGTCCATCCAGGCCTGAAAGGGGAACGCATGGCGACCGCAACGACGAACAAGCCCCTGACGGGCCGACGCAAGGAAGCCGTTGCACGAGTCCGCCTCGTGGCGGGCACGGGTAACGTGAAGATCAACGATCGCACTCCGCTCGAGTACCTCAAGCGCGACTCGCTCGTGCTGATCGCGCTCGGCGCACTGACGGCGACGAATCTCGCGGACAAGTACGACGTGACTTGCCGCGTGATGGGTGGCGGACACACCGGCCAGGCGGGCGCGATCCGCATGGCCATCGCCCGCGCGCTCGTGCGCCAGGACGAAACGCTCAAGGGAGTCCTCGGCCGCGGCGGCTACCTCACGCGCGACTCGCGCATGAAGGAACGCAAGAAGTACGGCCAGCCGGGCGCTCGCAAGAAGTTCCAGTTCAGCAAGCGCTAATACCGAGGTCATCGCTCACTACGCACGCCCCGTCGAACGCGCCGGGGTCCTGCCGCCCGCACACGGGCGCGGGATGGCGCGAAGTGCATCGCGGGGCGGAGGCTGAACCCTGAGGAGGAACAAGTGGCTGAGATCACGATGAAGGACCTGCTCGAAGCGGGTGTTCACTTCGGGCACCAGACCCGGCGCTGGAATCCGCAGATGAAGAAATTCATCTTCATGGAGCGCAACGGGATCTACATCATCGACCTGCAGAAGACGCTGAAGTGCATCCAGGACGCCCGCGGCGCGATCACGAAGGTGGTGCGCGGCGGCGGACACGTGCTCTTCGTCGGAACCAAGAAGCAGGCGAAGGCGATCGTCGCGGAAGACGCGGCGCGCTCCGGTCAGTTCCACGTCACCGAGCGCTGGCTCGGCGGCATGCTGACCAACTTCAAGACCATCCGCACGTCGATCAAGCGCCTCAAGGAGCTCGACACGATGGCGGAGAACGGCACCTTCGAGAAGCTGGCGAAGAAGGAAGTCTCGCGCCTGACGCGCGAGCGTGAGCGCCTGCAGTTCGCGTTCGCGGGCATCAAGGAGATGCCGGGCGTGCCTTCGCTCGTGTTCATCGTGGACACGAAGAAGGAGAAGATCGCCGTCGCCGAAGCCAACCGGCTCGGTATCCCGATCGTCGGCATCGTCGACACGAACTGCGACCCGTCGCAGATCCAGTTCCCGATTCCCGGCAACGACGACGCGCTCCGTGCGATCAAGCTCTTCACGGGCTTCGTCGCCGACGCGATCGCCGACGCCCGCAACATGGTGGCGGAAGGCGCGGACCAGGCGACGGTCTCCTTCGGCGGCGACGCCGGGGAGAGCGAGCAGCAGGCCACGCCCGCCGGCGCCTGAGCCGGTTTCACTCAATCGAATAATCACTTTTCGCGCCCGTCCGCGCGGCTGCGCGCGGGCGGGCGTGAATACGCAGGGGTAAAGACATGGCGATCACTGCCGAGCAGGTGAAGACGCTCCGCGAGATGACGGGCGCGGGCATGATGGAGTGCAAGAAGGCCCTGACCGAGACCAACGGCGACCTGCAGAAGGCCGTCGAGGAACTCCGCAAGTCGGGCATCGCGAAGGCCGAGAAGCGCGCCGAGCGCGCCGCTTCGCAGGGCCGCGTCGACTGCTACATCCACGACGCGCGCATCGGCGTGCTGATCGAGGTGAACTGCGAGACGGACTTCGTCGCGCGCACCGACGACTTCATCGCGCTGTGCCGCAACCTCGGCATGCAGGCCGCCGCCGCGGGCGCCGATTACGTGCGCCGCGAGGAAGTGCCGGCCGAACGCATCGCGAAGGAGAAGGAAATCTACGCCGCGCAGCTCGCCAACGAGGGCAAGCCGGCGAACATGATCGAGAAGATCCTCGAGGGCAAGATCAACAAGTTCTTCGGCGAGGTCTGCCTCCTCGAGCAGCCGTACATCAAGGATCCTTCCGGCAAGCAGACGGTGAACGAGCTCGTGAAGGAAGCATCCTCCAAGACGGGCGAGAACATCGTCGTCCGCCGTTTCACGCGGTACCGCCTGGGCCAGGAGTAGGCCTTGGCCGCGCGATACCAGCGCATCCTGCTCAAGCTGAGCGGCGAGCTCCTCGCCGGTGGTGCCGGTCACGGCATCCAGGACGAGGTGCTCGCCGGACTCGCGGACGAAATCCGTGAAGTCCACGACATGGGCGTGCAGGTCGGCATCGTGCTCGGCGGAGGGAACATCTTCCGCGGCGTGGCCGCTTCGACCCGCGGCATGGACCGCGTCGCCGCCGACCACATGGGCATGCTCGCGACGGTCATCAACTCGCTGGCCCTGCAGCACGCCCTCGAGAAGCGCGGGCTGTACACGCGCGTGATGTCGGCGATCAAGATGGACCAGGTCGCCGAGCCGTTCATCCGCCGCCGCGCCGTGCGCCACCTCGAGAAGGGGCGCGTGGTCGTGTTCGCGGCCGGCACCGGCAACCCCTACTTCACGACCGACACCGCGGCGGTGCTGCGCGCGGTCGAGGTGGGGGCCGAGGTGATCCTGAAGGGCACGAAGGTCGACGGGATCTACTCCGGCGACCCGGTGAAGGATCCGTCGGCGGAGTTCTTTCCCAGCGTGCGCTACATGGATATCCTGAGCCGCGGGCTCAAGGTCATGGATTCGACCGCCATCTCCCTCTGCATGGACAACAAGCTTCCCCTGGTGGTGTTCAACGTGGGAGTGGCCGGGAACCTGGTGAAGATCATGCGGGGCGAAGCCGTCGGCACCCGCGTAGGAGAGTGAGCGTCATGTCCCACAAGATTCTCGTCGAAGCCGAAGAGCGCATGAAGAAGGCGATCGAGTCGGTGCGTCACGAGTTCTCCGGCGTGCGCACGGGCAAGGCCAGCCCCAGCCTCCTCGACACCGTGAAGGTCGAGGCCTACGGCTCGAGCATGTCGCTCGTGCAGGTGGGCTCGATCTCGGCGCCCGAGCCGCGCCTGCTGGTCGTGCAGCCGTACGACAAGGGCCTCATCAAGGCGATCACGAAGGGCATCAACGAGTCGAATCTCGGCCTGCACCCGCAGGACGACGGACAGGTCGTGCGCATCCCGATCCCGTCGCTCACCGAGGAACGCCGCAAGGACCTCGTGAAGCTCATCTCGAAGTTCGCCGAGGAAGGCCGCGTCCACATCCGCGCCGTGCGTCACGACGCGCTGAAGACGGTGAAGGACGAGGAGAAGGAAGGCACGATCCCCGGCGACGACGCCAAGCACCTGCAGACGGACGTGCAGAAGCTGACGGACAAGTACACCGGCCTCATCGAAGAGATGATCAAGAAGAAGACGGCCGAGATCATGGAAGTCTAGGCGCGGAGTCGCGTTGCCCACTCGTACGCCCACACAGCAGGAACTGATCGCCCACGGCAACATCCCCCGGCACGTCGCCATCATCATGGACGGCAACGGGCGCTGGGCGAAGGCCCGCGGCGTCCCCCGCATCATGGGACACCGCGCCGGACGCGAGTCCGTGCGCGAGGCCGTGCGGGCGTGCTCGGACCTCGGCGTGCAGGTGCTGACGCTGTACACGTTCTCGGTCGAGAACTGGCAGCGCCCCGCGCGCGAGGTCAACGCGCTCATGACGATCCTGCGCCAGTCCCTGCGCGCGGAGCGCAAGGAACTCGACGCGAACAACGTCCGGCTGAACGTCGTCGGTCGCGTGCACGAACTGCCCTCGGCGGTGCGCGAGGAGATCGCGGCGACGCAGAAGTACCTCTCGAACAACACCGGCATGCTCATGAACCTCGCGCTGTCGTACAGCGGGCGCGCCGAGATCGTGGACGGCGTGAAGCGCATGCTGAAGGACGCGAAGGAGGGGGCGTTCGACCCCGCGCGCGTCGACGACGAGCTGTTCGCGAGCTACCTGTACACGGCCGGGCTGCCCGATCCCGACCTGCTCATCCGCACGAGCGGCGAGATGCGCATCTCGAACTTCCTGCTCTGGCAGCTCGCGTACACCGAGCTGTGGATCACGGACACGCTCTGGCCGGACTTCCGTCGCGAGAACCTGCACCGTGCCATCGCGGACTACCAGCGCCGAGACCGGCGCTTCGGCCGAACGGACTGAGGCGCGGGTGAGCGCCAAGCGCGCGAAGGGACACGCGCCCGACGAGCCGGCCCGCAAGCCGGCGCGGACGAAGTCGCAGTCCTGGGCGCTCGGGCTGCGCGTCGCGAGCGGCGTGGGATTCGTGCCGCTGCTCATGCTGCTCGCGGACGTCGGCGGCCTCGCGTTCCTCGTCTTCGTGCTGCTGCAGGCGTCGCTCGGGCTCGTCGAGTTCTTCCGCATGATGAAGTCGAAGGGACACACCCCGAACGTGTGGGTGGGTTTCCTCGCGACCTTCGCGGTGATCGGCATGGCGTACCGCCCGCACACGCCGCACGCGGCGTTCCTCGCGACCGCGGCGCTCCTGCTCATGCTCGCGAACGCGCTGCGCCGGCCCGAGCGCCCGCGCATCGTCGAAGGCATGGCCGTGACGCTGTTCGCGGTGCTGTACGTCGGCTGGCTCTCGAGCCACTTCGTGCTGCTGCGCGAACTGCCGTGGCGCGCCGGACTCGGCTACGCCGAGGGCGCGCGTCTCGTGCTGTACGCCTTCCTCGTCACGTGGAGCTGCGACACGGGCGCCTACCTCGTCGGCCGCACGTTCGGCCGCACGCGGCCGTGGGCGGCGATCTCGCCGCGCAAGTCGCTCGAAGGTTCGGCGGGCGGACTGCTCGCCGCCGTGATCGGCGCCTTCGCCGGCGCGTACACGTTCATGCACGGCCCGTCGGGCACGCCGTGGCTGCGCCCGCTCGACGCGCTCGCGGTGGGGCTCGCGGTCGGCGTCTGCGGCCAGGTCGGCGACCTCGTCGAGTCGCTGCTCAAGCGCGACTCGGAGAGCGGCGACTCGTCGGACCTGATCCCCGGTCACGGCGGCGTGCTCGACCGTTTCGACAGCCTCTATTTCGGCGCGCCGATCGTCTACTACTACCTGAAGATCGTCGTCTTCCAGGTTCCCTGAGGGTCCGCGCATGAGTGCGTACGCCGCCGCCACACGGCTCGCGATTCTCGGCTCCACGGGCTCGATCGGCGAACAGTCGCTCGACGTCGCCGTGCGCGAGGCCGAACGCCTCCAGGTGCACGCGCTGGCCGCGGGCCGTTCGCTCGACCGGCTCTGCGAGCAGGCGAACCTGTGGCAGCCCTCGTTCCTCGCGCTCGAGCACGCGGACGACCCCGCGGCCGCGCGCGCGCGCCTCATGCAGGCGGCGCCGCTCGCCGCGGTCGAGATCGGGCCCGGAGCCGCCGAGCGCCTCGTGCGCGCGTGCGACGCGCAGGTCGTCGTGAACGGCGTCGTCGGCGCGGCGGGCCTCGGGCCTTCGCTCGCCGCGCTCGAACGCGGCCTGAAGCTCGCGCTCGCGAACAAGGAGACGCTCGTCGTGGGCGGGCCGCTCGTGGCGGCCGCGCTCGCGCGTGGCGAGGGCCGGCTGCTGCCCGTCGACAGCGAGCACAGCGCCGCGCTGCAGTGCCTCCTCGGGCGTCCGGCGTCCGAGGTGCGCACGCTCACGATCACGGCGTCGGGTGGACCGCTCCGCAACCATCCGGACTGGCGCCGCGCGACGCGCGACGAAGTGCTCGCGCACCCGGTGTGGGCGATGGGGCCGCGCATCACGACGGACTCGGCCACGCTCTTCAACAAGGGACTCGAGATCATCGAAGCGCACTGGCTCTTCGGGCTGGACTGGAGCCAGCTCGACGCGGTGATCCATCCGCAGGCGGTGTTCCACGCGCTCGCGACGTTCACCGACGGCTCGATGATCGCGCAGGCGGCGCGCGCCGACATGCGGCTGCCGATCCAGCTCGCGTTGTCGTGGCCCGAGCGCTGGAGCGAGTCGGTCGAGCCGCTGTCGCCGCTCGCGCTCGCGAACCTCGAGATGATCCCGATCGTGACGGACGCACACCCGGCGTACGCCGCCGCGCTCGCGGCCGGACGCGCGGGCGGCACGGCGCCGTGCGCGGTCAACGCCGCGGACGAAGTGGCCGTGCAGGCGTTCCTCGACGGCGCGATTCCCCTCGGCGGACTGCCCGACGTGCTGAACGCCGTTCTCGACGCGCACGACGTGCAGGCCGTGGAGTCGCTCGCCCAGCTGCGCGAAGTGGACGCGTGGGCGCGGGGCGCCGCGCGCCGCGCGGTGGCGGACGCGGCGGGGCGCCGGTGAGCACGGTCGTCGTCGTCCGGCCCCGCGCGCTCGGGGACCTCATCCTCGTGACGCCCGCGTGGCGCGCGCTCGCCGCCGCGGGACACGCGGTGCACGCGGTGACCGAGGCGCGCTTCACGCCGCTGCTGCAGGGCATGCCCTGGCTCGCGGGCGTGCACGCCATCGAGCGCACGAATCTCTCGACGGTCACGACGCTGCGCACGCTGCGGAAGCTGAAGCCGGCGATGGCCGTCGATTTCTTCGGCAACGTGCGCACGGCCGTGCTCGCGAAGGGCTGCGGCGCACCGGTCGTCTGGGGCTTCGACCTGCGGGGCCGGAAGCACTTCTACACGCACACCGTCCCGCGCGAACTGCGCTTCGGGGCCGACGGACGCGAGTACGCGGTCGACGTCCACATGCGCCTCGCGCTCGCCGCCGGCGGGGTCGAGGCGGGCCGCCGTCCGGAGATCATGGTCGGGAGCACGGCGGCCGCCGCGGCGGAGCGCCTGCTCGCGGAGGCGGGCGTGCGCGAGCCCGGCCGCACGGTCGGAGTCGTCGCCTCGGGTACGTCGCAGGTGCGCGCGCTGCCGGTCGCCCACAGCGCGGTGCTGGCGCGCGGACTCATGGAAGCGGGCTACGAAGTCCTCCTGATCACGGGACCCGGCGAGGCCGGGCTCACGCGCCGCTTCGTCGCGGTCGCGCCCGGCGCACGCGTGCTGCCGCCGTGCGGCGTCGCCGAACTCGCCGCGGTCGTGCAGCGGCTGCGCGCGGTCGTGGGCACCAACAGCGGTCCCCAGCACATGGCCGGGGCGTTCGACGTGGCGAGCTTCGCGTTCTTCGGTCCGCTGCACCCCGACACGTGGAGCCCGCGCGGCCCGCGGCACGCCTACTGGCGCACGGACGTGCCCTGCCGCGCCTGCGATCGCACCGAGTGCGCGCACTGGCACTGCATGACGCGGATCTCTCCGGGCGAGGCCGCCGATCGCGTGCTCGAACACCTCCGGTCCCATGAAGCCTGACCTTCCGCTCTCGGTCCTGCTGCTCGTCCGCGACGAGACGCGCGACGTCGAGGCGCTGCTGCCGTCGCTCGCTTTCGCGGCCGAGGTCGTCGTGGTGTGGGATCCGCGCGGTGACCGCGCGACCCGCGAAGCGGCCGAGCGCCTCGGCGCGCGCGTGTTCGAGCGCGTCTTCGACGGCTTCGGGCCGCAGCGGCGCTTCGCGCTCGCGCGGTGCACGCAGCCGTACGTGCTGTGGATCGACGCGGACGAGCGCCTGCGTCCGGGCGCCGAGGAGGCGCTGCGTGCCGCGTGCGCGTCCGGCGGCGCGAGCTTCACGCTGCTGCGCGAGACGCGGTTCCTCGGCCGTCGCATCCGTTTCTGCGGCTGGCAGCGCGAGCGCATCGTGCGCGTGTTCGCGCGCGAGGCGTTCGGCTTCGACGACGCACCGGTGCACGAGCGGCTCGTGCCCGCCGGCGGCGGGGCTCCGCCCTCCGCCGCGGCGCTCGATCTCACGATCGACCACGACAGCTACGCGACGTGGGAGGCGTGCGTGACCAAGATGACGCGCTACGCCGCCGCGGGCGCCCGGAAGGCCCACGCCGCCGGCAAGCGCGCCTCGCTCCTCGACGTGATCGCGCGCCCGCCGCTGCGCTTCCTGCGGCAGTACGTGCTGCAGCTCGGCTTCCTCGACGGCGCGCACGGCTGGCTGCTCTGCGCGCTCGCCTCGACGCAGGTGTTCCTCAAGTACGCCGCGTTGCGCGAGCTTTCGCGCCACCCGCAGGGCACGAACGCGGCCGAGCGCCCGGAGGGCCGAGGCCGGTGAAGACGCTCTGCTTCTTCGGCGCGTGGGACCCGGCCTATCCGCGCAACCGCATCCTGCGCGAGGGGGCGCGCCGCGCCGGCTTCGGCGTCCTCGAGGTGCGCGCGCGCGGCACACGCGCGTTCCGCCGCTGGCCCGCGCTCGCCGCCGAGTTCGTGCGCGCGGGGCGAGCCGCCGACGTGATGGTCGTGCCCGAGTTCCGCCACAAGGACGTCCCGCTCGCCGCACTGCTGCGCGGCCGCCGTCCGCTCGTCTTCGATCCCCTCGTTTCGCGCTGGGACACTCTCGTCGGCGACTGGAAGATCCACGGGCAGCGCTCCGGCCAGGCGCGCTGGAACCGCATGCTCGACCGCTGGAGCCTCGGCCTCGCCGACCGCGTGCTGTGCGACACGTGGGCGCACGGCGAGCTGTTCGAATCGCTCGGCGTGCCGCGGGCGAAGCTGCGCCGCGTGCTCGTCGGCGCCGAGGACGCGTTCTTCGAAGTGGGCCCGCCTCCCGCGGACGGGCCGCTGCGCATCCTGTACGTGGGCGGGTTCCTGCCGCTGCACGGCACGCGCACGATGATCGAGGCCGCCGCGATCCTCGAGTCGCGCGGGAGCGCGCTGCCGCCGTGGGTGCTGCAGATGGTCGGGCGCGGGATCGAGTTCGAGGACATGAAGACGCTCGCGGCCGAGCGCGCGCTGGCGAACGTCGAGTTCCCGGGCATGCTGCCGTACGAGGACGCTCCGCGCGTCTTCGAGCAGGCGCACGTCGCGCTGGGTGCGTTCGGCGCCGGCGAGAAGACCGCACGCGTCGTGCCGCACAAGCTCTACCAGGGCCTCGCGAGCGGCCGTGCGGTAGTGACGGGCGACGGGCCCGGCGTGCGCGAGGTGTTCACCGCCGATCGCGACCTCGTGCTCGTGCCGCGGGCGAACGCCGAGGCGCTCGCCGCGGCTCTCGAGGCGCTGCTGCTCGACGCGGGCCGGCGCGAGGCGCTCGGCGCGGCCGGCCGCTCACGCGCGCTCGAGGTGGCGACACCCGACGCGATCGGGCGCTCGCTCGCCGAGGCGCTGGAAGGGCTCGCCGCATGAGGATCGCGCACCTCGACACGGGCCGCGAGTGGCGTGGCGGGCAGGGACAGGTGCTGCTGCTCATGCGCGAACTGGCCCGGCGCGCGCACGAGCAGCTGCTGCTCGCGCCGCAGGGGCCGTTGCTCGAGCGCGCGACCGCGGCCGGCCTGCGCGTCGCGCGCTGGGACTCGCGTGGCGAACTCGACCTGCCCGCCATGGCGCGCGCCGCCCGGCTGCTGCGCGCGTTCGCTCCGGACGTCGCGCACCTGCACAGCGCGCACGCGCACGCACTCGGCACGCTCGCGGCGCGTTCGGCCGGCGCGCGCGCGATCGTGGTCTCGCGCCGCGTGGACTTCCGCGTGCGCACGAATCCCGTGAGCGCGCTCAAGTACGCGCTGCCCGTGGATCGCTACTTCTGCATCAGCCGCGGGGTCATGCAGGCGATGCTCGACTCGGGCGTACCCGCGGGCAGGCTCGCGCTCGTGCCGAGCGGCATCGACTTCGACGCGGTGCGCGCCGAGGCGGCGCAGCCCGTGGACGACCTGCGCGAACGCCTCGGCCTGCCGGCCGATGCCGAGATCGTCGGCACCGTCGCCTCGCTCGCGCCGCACAAGAATCACGCCCTGCTGCTCGAGTCCGTACCGGCCGTGCTCGCGGCGCGGCCGCGCGCCCATTTCGTGTGGCTCGGGGAGGGGGAGTGCCGTCCGGCGCTCGAGAAACGCCGCGCGGAACTCGGGCTCGAGGACCGCGTCCACATGCCGGGATTCGATCCGCGTGCGCGCGCCTCGATGACCCAGTTCGACCTGTTCGTGCTGTCCAGCTACCTCGAGGGGCTGTGCACGAGCCTGCTCGACGCCCAGGCGCTCGGGGTGCCGATCGTGGCCACCGCCGTCGGTGGCGTCCCGGAGGTCGTGAGCGACGGCCGCACCGGCGCGCTCGTGGCCGCCCTGGAGCCCGCGCCGCTCGCCGCGCGGATCGTCGAGGCGCTCGCCGGTCCGGAAACGCGCGCGGAATGGGTCGCGGCGGCGCGCGTACACGTGCAGGGGTTCGGGGTGTCCCACACCGCCGACCGGAGCCTCGAAGAGTACGAACGTGTGCTCGCGGAAAAGCCGGCGTGAAGCCTGCCGAAGTCGGCCGCCGGGGCGGCCGATAAAGCGGGTGAAACCCTTGACGCTCACGAACTTCACAGGCTAGCTTCGCGCAACTTCCCACCGGCCAAGGAGAGACCGTGGACCTCAGCACCATTCTGCCGGGCATCCTGCTGCTCGGCATCGTGATCTTCTTCCACGAGCTGGGGCATTTCCTTGCCGCCAAGTGGCGCGGGGTGACGGTCCTCAAGTTCTCGCTCGGCATGGGCCCGGAGATGATCGGGTTCACTTCCGGAGGCACGCGCTACTGCTTCTCGTGGATCCCGCTCGGCGGCTTCGTCCAGATGGCGGGCGACAGCCCGAACGAGGACGGCTCGCTGCCCGAGGGCGGCCAGGAGCAGTTCCTGACGCACCACTGGTTCGGGCGGCTGATCATCGCCGTGGCCGGGCCCGCCGCGAACCTCGTCACGGCGTACGTCGTGATGACCTCGATGTGCCTCATCGGCCTCACGCAGCCCGACTGGCCGAACGTGCTCGGCCCGGTGCCCGACACGACGGCGGCCTACGCGGCTGGCATGCGCGAGGGGGACGTCGTGAAGCGGGTGGGGGCGACGACCGTCCGAACGTGGCACGACATCGACGTCGCGTACGAGGCGCACGGCGAGAGCACCGCGCTCACGTTCATGCTCGACCGCGCCGGCACGGAGGTCGCGCTCAGCGTCCCGGGGCCGCAGATCAAGCGGACGCTCGCCGATCTCATGCCGCAGCCGAGCCTGCCCGTGGTCGGCACGGTGCTCACGGGCATGCCCGCGTATCGCGGCGGCGTGCGCGAGGGCGACACGGTCGTCGCGGTGGACGGCAAGCCGGTGCGCTACTTCATGGACATCGGGCAGGGCCTGCGCGGCAAGGTGGACACGCCCGTCAAGCTCACGGTCGAGCGCGACGGCAAGCCCATGGACCTCACCGTGACGCCGCTCAGCCAGAAGGGTGGCGCGGACCGGCAGAGCGCGATCATCGGCATCGAGGCCCCGCGGGGCCTGACGTGGAAGCAGAAGTTCACGCTGAGCGAGGCCGTGAAGGCCGGCTTCTACGGCACCGGCTCGCTGGTCTCGTCGGTTTACGGTGGCATGTGGATGACGGTGTCGCGGCCGCTCTACTACCGCGAATACGTCGGTGGCCCGATCTTCATCGCCCAGATGGCGCGCGACTCCGCGCGCAAGGGCATCGACAACTACCTCTACTTCCTCGCGATGATCAACATCGCGATCATGGCGTTCAACCTCCTGCCCATTCCGCTGCTCGACGGCGGACACATCCTGCTCGCGCTGCTCGAAGCGGTGCGGCGGCGGTCGATCTCGGCGCGGACCTACATCAACTTCCAGAAGGTCGGTCTCGTGCTCGTCGGCACGCTGTTCGTGCTCATCCTGTCCAAGGACATCGTGCGCCCCTTCCAGCGCATGCGCGCGCTCGACAAGGCTCCCGGGGAGACCACCACGGTTGCGCCTTCGTCCCGCTAGGGCGCTTTTCGCTCTCGTCTTCGGTGTCGCCATTTCCGCGCTGGCGGGCGGGGCGCCGTCGCGCGCGGAAGCGCAGACGGGAGAGCTGCCCGAGGAGCTCCGCAGCATCGCCGAGGTCCGCTGGACCGGGCTCGACAAGCTCGGCGGCCGGCAGCTCAAGGCCGCGAACCTCAAGACGCGGCGCCCCTCGCGGCTGCCGTGGCGCGACCGTCCGACGCTGCGGCGCGACTACCTCGTCGCGGACTCCGCGGCGATCCTCGGCCTTTACCGGCACTACGGGTTCCTCGACGCCGCGGTGCGCGTGCGGGTCGAACCCATGACCGACCCGCGCTCGGCGCGCGTCGTGTTCGACGTGAAGGAAGGGCCGCGCTCGCGGATCGTGCGCGTAGATCTGCAAGGCGTGCACGTGGTCTCGGAATCGGACGTGCGGCGCGGGCTGCTCGCGCGCCCGGGCTCGCCCTTCGATCCGTCGTTCCTGCACCTCGACACGCTCAAGATCCGCACGCTCTACCGTTCGCGTGGCTACTTCGTGAACGTGGCGAGCGCCTACCGCCGCGGCACCCCCGAATCGACGGCCGTGGCCGTGCGCTACGACGTGGTCGAAGGCCCGCAGCACCGCGTGGGGAAGATCGAGTATTTCGGCGCGAAGCACGTGCGCGAGGAACTCGGCCGGCGCGAACTGCTGCTCGCCCCGGGGGACGTGTACGACGAGGACCGCCTCAACCGCTCGATCGAGCGCATGTACCAGACGTCCCTGTTCCGTCAGGTGCAGGTCTCCACGCCGATCGACACGGCGGGGGCGAGGGTGGACCTGCAGCTGCGCGTGAGCGAGCGCAAGCCGCGCTGGATCGACGGCGGCGTCGGCAGCGGATCGGCCGACCGTTTCCGGATCGCCGGACAGTGGGGACACGGCAATCTCGACACGCGCGCGTTGCGCGGCGTCGTGGACGGTGAGCTCGCGTGGGACGGCCGCGGACGCTTCACGAAGTCCGCGACCGGCGCGACGCTGAGCGAGCCGTGGCTGTTCGGCGTGCGGCTGCTCGGGCAGGCCGGCCTGTTCTACCGCCAGTTCGACGACTGGGCCGACTCTCGCTTCCACCAGCGGACTTTCGCACGCGGTTTCAACTTCCTGCTCTACCGCGAGGTCGGTCGCATGGGGCGCGTGACGCTGGTCCAGGAGAACGCGTTCGTGAGCCAGAGCTACGAGGCGCTCTCGGACACGGCCAACGCCGTGCTCGATTCGCTGGCGGGTGCGGTCGTGCCGCGCTACCGCAGCAACACCGCGCGACTCACGCTCGAGCGCGACACGCGCAACGACCGCGTCGCGCCGACGCGCGGTTCGTACCAGTCGATCGCCGGCGAAGTGGCCGGTGGCCCGCTCAAGGGGCAGAGCAGCTACCGCAAGTCCGTCGTGACGTCGACCTGGTACACGCCATATCGGAACGGATGGTCGCTCGCCGCGCGGGCGAGTTCCGGCCTCATGGGGCCGATGGGGGACGCGCCGACGAACTTCTCGCCCGACCTCGGCGTGGACTCGCTCGTCGCGCGCGTGCCGCGCGAATCGCGTTTCTTCCTGGGCGGCGTGAACTCGATTCGCGGGTACGGCGAGAACACCGTTCCGAGCGACGGCGGTCTCGCGATGGTGCTCGCCAACGTCGAGCTGCGCGTCCCCGTCGCGGGGCCGTTCGGGCTCGAGTTCTTCCTCGACGCGGGGAATGTCTGGGCCCGGCCCGAGTACATCCGGGCGAAGGACTTCGGGCTCCCGGGGCGTGTCCCCGCCGTGGGCACGAACGGCGTGCGCTACACCTACGGCGTCGGGGCCCGGGTGCTGCTGCCGTTCGGTCCGTTGCGGGTGGACCTCGCGTGGAGCGAGCATCCCGATTTCCCGCACGCGTCGCTGTTCGGGCGCCGCGTGCCGTTCACGTACCAGTTCGCCATCGGTCCCACGTTCTAGGCCCGGCCCATGTCCGACGATCGCGATCCCACGCAGGAACCTCCGGCGCCGCACGAGCACCACGGCGTCGTCGAGACGCTGCGCGAGGAGATCCACGAGGTCGTCGAGCACGTGCCGCAGCCCGTGCGCTGGACGGTCGGCAAGCTCGTCCGCATCGCGCTGTTCGTGACGCTGGGACTGTTCGTGCTCGCCGTGGTGAGCACGGTGCTCTACCTCGGCAACCGCACGGAGCTCGTCGCGCGCGAACTCGCGCTCGTGCTCAATCACCAGCTCGCGCAGCGCAGCGACCTCGTGCTCGAGGTGCCGGACATCAAGGGCAACCCGTTCACCGGATTCACGGTGCTCGAGCCGCGCGTGAAGTTCCGCGACGGCGGCACGCTGCTCGAAGCGCGTTCGCTCCGCGTCGGCTACTCCGCCGTCGGGCTGCTGCGCGGCGGGCGCGGTCCGGTGGACGTGACGATCGACCGCGCGGTCGTGCGGCTCGACCTCGGCCCGGACACGACGTGGCGCCTGCCGAAGTTCACGTCGTCGGCGCCGGCGGGGAAGAAGAAGAACACGGGCGTGGATTTCCGGCTCCACATCCGCGACGCGCGGCTCACGATGCCGAAGCCGCTGCGCGCCGTGAACGGAGTCGAGCTGGAGCTGAGCGGGCGCACCGGCGCGCGCACGGAGGTGACGCTCGAGCGCATGCGCTGGAACGAAGGGCCGTGGCACAGCCGGCTCGAGGCGCTCACCGCAAACGTGTCCGCGGACGCGGACTCGGTGCGCTTCCGCGTGAAGGAACTGCGCACGGGCGACATGGCGCTCTCGGCGTCCGGCGCGTGGCGCCAGGGTTCCGCGATCAAGACGATCCGGGCCGACGTGAAGCGCGTGCGTTGGGAGTGGCTCGCCGAAGTGTTCGACAACAAGACCTTCCGTGTGCCCGGCGAGGGCGCGGCGCGCATCGAAGCGTTCGGCGCCACGCGCTGGCAGGGCACCGTGGACGCGAACGGCTCGTGGGACAGCCTCGCCGCCGTGGGCAATGGCCGGTTCGTGTGGGACGGCAAGACGCTCGCCGTGGACTCGCTCGTCGCGGAGTCCCCGGCCGGCAACCTGCGCGGGCACGTGCGATGGTCGCGGCAGGGGTGGGAGATCGGCGGCGACGCGCGGCACGCGAACCCCGAACACTGGCACGCGCTGCATCTCGACCACTGGCCGGCCGGCGACATGAACGGGCGCTTCCTCTACAAGGTCATCACCGGCAAGCCCAACTCGCAGTCGCGCCTCACCGCCGATCTCGCGACTTCCGAGTGGGTGAAGTGGGTGGTGGATTCCGCGCGGGTCGTGGTGGAGTTCCCCGCGGTGGCACAGGACTCGTTCCGCGTCGAGGGCTGGCGCCGCGGTGGACTCTTCACGCTCGACGGCCGCATGGACGGCAAGGGCTGGAGCGGCCCGTACACCGTCGACCACCTGCCGCTCGAGGAGTGGCCCGACGGGCGCGTCACCGGCCTGCGCGGCATGCTGCTGCACGCCGAGGGCCGTGTGGACAGCCGCGACGGCGCGCTCTTCGTGACGGGTGCGCTCGACGGCGCGGGCACCACGTGGAGCGCCGCGCAGTTCGCGCGCTGGACGCTTTCCGACGTGCGCGGCCGGCTGCTGCCGACGCCCGACATGGACGCGTCGCTCGTCGCGACGGACGGCTTCTTCGTGGGCATCCATCTCGACTCGGCCGACGCCTCGCTGCACCTCGGGGACCAGCGCGTGCAGTTCTCGCCGGTGCGCGCGGCGGCGGGGGACACGCTGTTCGCGCTCGAGGGCGCCGCCTCGTGGGACCGGCAGGCGCGCTGGACCATGAGCTGCACGTCGGCGCAGGCGACGAGTGACCAGTTCGCGTGGACCGCGCAGCCGCCGCTCGTGATCTCGGGCGACCCGAACGGCACGCTGTTCGACCGCGTGATCGCCGACGACGGGGACGCGCACCTCGAGGCGCGCGGCCGCTGGGCGCTGCCGGGCGGGTTCTACGATTTCTCGATGCGCGCGACGAAGCTCGACCTCGCCCGCGTGGGCATGCCGCTCGACTGGGGCATGGGCGGAGCCGGAGACGGACACCTGCTCGTGACCGGACGCTACGGCGATCCGAGTTGGACGTTCGAGGGGCGAGCCTCGAAGCCGGCGTTCGCGTGGCACGCGGCCGACTCGCTGCAGCTCTCGCTCGCGGGACGCATGCACACGCTCGACGTCCGGCGCTTCGCCTACCTGCTGGACGGGGGCGTGGCGGTCGGCTCGGGGCGCGTCGAGCGCACCGGCCAGGCCTGGCCGGATTCGCTGACCGCGACCGCCGTCGTGCGCTGGCTCGCGGACGCGGGCTCGTGGAACGGCGACCTCAAGCTCGATCGCATGCCCGTGGATCACCTCGGCGCGCTCTCGAAGCAGGCCGAGGGCTGGCACGGCCGTCTCGACGGTGCGCTCGAACTGGGCGGCAGTCCGCCCGAGCCGCATTTCTCCGCGAGCGCGCGCGCCACCGACTTCGGCTGGCGCGACTACCGCGCCGACCGGATCGAGGCGACCGTGCGCTACGCCGACGGCGTGCTCGATGTGCCCGACACCCGCATCACCATGCTCGACGTCGTGTCGACGATCTCCGGCCGCATGCCGGTCCAGCTCGCGCTCGGGCGGCTTCCCGAACTGCCGGACTCGCCCATGTCGTGGAGCATCGACGTGCCGCGCGGCGACCTTCGCCTGCTGCCCGCGCTCGTGCCCATCGTGCAGTCGGCGCGAGGTCGATTCGACCTCACGGCGAGCGTGACCGGCACGCCGAAGCGGCCGAAGCTGCTCGGCAACGGCCACATCCGGTCGGGCATCGTGCGGCCCGCCGGCCGCGAGGAGATCGTCGAGGACGTGTACGCCGACCTCCACTTCGACGAGGAGCGCATCACGCTCGACACGCTGTCGGCGCGGCAGGGCCGCACCGGACGCGTGAGCGGGCACGGTTTCGTCAACATGGACGGCCTGCTGATGCGCAACTACCACTTCGATCTCGCGCTGCGCGATTTCGCGTCGAGCCAGCAGGGGCTGTACGCGCTCTTGTTCGACGGCGACTTCGAGGTCATCGACGGGCCGCGCGTGCAGGGCGCGCGGCTGCCGCAGGTGATCGGCGACATGCGCGTGAAGCGCGGCGTGATCGAGTTCGACTTCGCGAACCAGTCCGAGGTGCAGAAGCGCGCGGCGATCACGGAGCCGCTCTACTGGACGTACCACATCCACATGGGCGCCACGCGCAACCTGCGCTGGCGGCCGCCGGACGGCGACATCGAGTTCAACGCGGACCTCGACCTCGAGCAGACGCCCGACTCGCTGCTCATCTACGGGGAGATGCATGCCATTCGCGGGCACTACTTCTTCCTGAGCAACCGTTTCAAGGTCACGCAGGCGGACCTCACCTTCGACAACCAGCGAGGGGTGGACCCGACCATGGACATCGCGGCGCAGACCAGCCTCATCCCGTCGAACAGTGAGTACAACCGCCGCCGGGCCGAGACGATCACCGCGACGATCACGGGCCGGGCGAGCCAGCCGGTGATCGCACTCGACGGCCCGGACGGATGGGACCAGCGGGAAGTGCTGCGCGAACTGACCTACGGACGTTTCGTGGACGGCGGGGGCTCGCTCACGGCCGATCCGCTGCAGAACTACGTCACGCGCCAGCTCACGAACCAGCTCTCGCGCGACCTGTCGAAGTTCTTCAACGACGCCATCACGCAGTGGGAAGTGCAGCGCGAGCAGGGGGAACTGCTCAACGGACAGGGCGGGCTCGTCGTGACGATCGGTGGCGACATCAACCCGCAGCTGTCCTGGAAGTACAGCCAGCGCCTGCCGGGACTGGAGCGCAGCTCGACGATCCCGGGCACGACGGGGCTCTTCGAGCGCGACGTCGAGGTCGAGTACCGCATCAACCGGTTCATCTACGTGACGAGCGAACTCACGCAGCCGCGCACCGTCACCGGGCTGGCGTCGTCCGCCTCCACGAAGACGAACTTCAACCTGAGTCTCAAGGCGCGCTGGGAATACTGAGCGGCCCGCCCGTCGTTCCGGGGGAACACCCCGGGCCCGGGCGGTGTAGAGTGCGGCACGGCGCGGCGCGGGCGCGCGCCGGAACACCGGGCCGGAAAGGAATGCACAGGATGCGACTTCGTGGTGCGGTGGTTCTGGCGTTCGCGGTGCTGCTCGCGGTCGCGGCGGCGCCCGCGCACGCCCAGTACTTCGGCCAGAACAAGGTGCAGTACGGGACCTACGACTGGCGGTCGATCCAGTCCGACCATTTCGAGGTCTACTTCTACACGGGCTCCGAAAGCCTCGCCGTGCGCACGCTCGACCTCGCCGAGAAGACCCAGGCCGAGTTCTCGAAGCGCCTCGCGCACCGGCTGAGCAAGCGCATCCCGATCATCCTGTACGCGAACCACAACGACTTCTCGCAGACCAACGTCACGTCCGAACTCATCGACGGCGGGACGGGCGGTTTCACCGAGCTGCTGCGCGACCGCGTCGTGGTGCCCTTCACCGGCTCGTACGAGGACTTCCGGCACGTGCTCGTGCACGAACTCGTGCACGCGTTCCAGTTCGACATCCTGTACAACGGGACCGGGGTCTCGCTGCTGAGCGGGCAGGGCTTCTTCCAGATGCCGCTCTGGTTCGCCGAAGGCATGGCCGAGTACTACTCGCTCGGCATGGAGCCCAATGCCGAGATGTGGTGCCGGGACGGCGCGCTGACCGGCTACGTGCCGCCGCTCCCCTGGATGGGCGGCTATCCCGTGTACAAGTTCGGGCAGTCGGCGATCGCGCTGCTGCACGAGCGCTACGGCGCCGAGCGCTTCCGCGACCTGCTCAAGCGCGCGCGCCAGATGCGCAACTTCGACCGCGCGTTCGAGCGCACGTACGGCCTCACGGTCGAGAAGTACGACGAGCAGTGGCGCACGTGGCTGCGCAAGACCTACTGGCCCACGGTCGCGAACCGCGAGCACCCCGAGGCCTACGGCAAGCGCCTCACCGACCATCGCCGCGACCAGAGCAACCTGAACATCGCGCCGTCGGTTTCGCCGCAGGGCGACCGCATCGCGTACTTCTCCGACCGCAAGCAGTACACCGACATCTACCTCATGTCGGCGTACGACGGCCGTGTGCTGCGCCGTGTCGTGCGCGGCGAGCGCAACGTCCAGTTCGAGAGCTGGCCGCTGTTCCGCAGCTCGATCGCGTGGTCGCCCGACGGCCGCCAGCTCGCGCTCGGCGCGAAGAGCGCGGGCAAGGACCGGCTCTACCTCGTCGACGCGCAGGACGGGAAGGTCGTGAAGACGTTCGACCTGCCGTGCGAGGTCCTCGCGTATCCGGCCTGGTCGCCGGTCTCGGACTCGATCGTGGTTTCGGGCATGCACGGTGGCCGCAGCGATCTCTACCTCGTGGACGCCGGCACCGGCGAGGTCTCGCGGCTGACCGACGACACCTGGGACGAGAAGGAGGCCTGCTGGTCTCCGGACGGCCGCCGCATCGCCTTCGCGTCCGACCGGCTCGCGCCGGTCGTGCTGCATCCCGCGCCGCCGGACAGCGGCTACGGCCGTTACGGGCTGTTCGAGATGGACCTCGCGACGCGCGAGACGAAGCTCCTGCTCGACACCTCGGGCGAGGACCAGTGCCCGCAGTGGTCGCCCGACGGCCGCCGCGTGACGTTCATCAGCAATCGCGACGGAGCGCCGAACCTGTACCTGTTCGATCCCGGCGACCGCAGCATCCTGCAGCTCACCGACCTGCTCGGGGGCGTCTCGAGCCAGTCGTGGTCGCGCACCGGCGACCGGCTCGTGTTCTCCGCGTTCGATCGCGGGGGCTGGGACGTGTTCGCGGTGCAGGAGCCGCTGTCGCTGGAGGGCACGGTGCAGCGCCTGCGCCGCAAGGTGCCCGGGGCGGTGTTGTCGGTCGAGCAGGCGGGCGGCGGCGCACGCCCGGGCGAGACCGCGGCACCCGTGCGCGGCGCGCTCGCGACGCTGTGGCCGGATTCGCTGTCCGTTCCCGACTCCTCTCTCGGCACGTCGCGCCGCCGGCCCGATGGGCCGCGCGCGCCGTTGCCCGGCATCGCCAACGAGCCCCCGGCGTGGGGGGACGGCATCGGCATGAACATGCCGGGCGCGGGGCCCTTCGTGCCGCCGCCGCTTCCGGACACGGCCGCGCCGCCGCCGGTGCGCACGCCGCTCGTCGAGACCGGCGGACCGTTCGCATTGTCGGATTCCGTGCTGTCGCAGAAGCCGCGGCCGTACCGCTGGCGCTTCGGCGCCGAGCAGGCGAACGGTGGTTTCGCCGCCGCGAGCGGGTACGGTTTCGCGGGGAGCACGTCCATCCTGTTCTCGGACTTCCTCGGCGACCGCAACCTGTACGTCGCGACGGACGTCTACCCGGGCGCGCTCGAGGAGACCAACGCCCTCGTCCTCTACAGCAGCCTGCCGCGCCGCTGGGACTGGGGCGCGGGCGTGTTCCACTTCAAGAACTACATGCTCTCGCGCACGACGTCGTTCGGCGAACAGCTGAGCAGCGCGCAGATCTTCTCGGAGCGCAACTACGGCCTGCTCGCGCAGTCGTCCTATCCGTTCGATCGCTTTCGCCGCGCCGAGTTCCAGGTGACGCAGATGTTCGTCGAGCGCACGTTCTACGCGCGCGACGACTTCGGCTACTACTACCGCGGCCCGAAGGAGACGCGCTCGGTCACTTCTCCGTCCGTGTCGTTCGTGGGCGACAACTCGCTCATGGGCTACTACGGACCCGTGAACGGCTCGCGCTACAACCTCACGTACGCGCCGAGCGTGAACCTGTTCGGCAACTCGCTCGAATACCAGACGGTGTCGGCGGACTTCCGGCGTTACTGGGACCTCACCTACGGGTACACGTTCGCGACGCGCGTGATGGGAGCGGGCAGCTGGGGCCGCGACCCGCAGGCGTTCCGGATCGGCGGCTTCTCGACGCTGCGCGGCTGGCCGGACTTCGACGTCGTGGGTTCGCGCTTCACGCTCGTGACGACCGAACTGCGCTTCCCGTTCATCTCGCAGCTCGGGCTCGTCGGCCCCGTGCCGCTCGGCAGCTTCAACCTCAAGGGCGCGATCTTCTCGGACGCGGCGCTCGTCTGGAACGACGGCGACCCGCTGCGCTTCTCGGCGGTGGATGCGAACGGGGCCCGGCGCCTCGTGAGCCCGAAGCTCGGCTTCGGCACCGGCATCCGGACGTTCTTCCTGTTCGCGTTGTTCAAGCTCGACGTCGCCTGGAGGACGGACTTCCACGACACGAGCAGCCCGAGGTGGCACTTCAGCGTCGGGCCGGAATTCTAGGATTCGGCCGGCGCCTGGGTTCACACGCCTCCGGCGTGCACCGGAGGGCCGGCGCGTTCGCGCCGGGGGGCGTGGCGCCCCGGTGCCGGGGCGCCGGAGGCGCCGGAGGCGCAGGTCGCCCTGAAAGGCGTCGTGCAACGTGCACGGGCGGCCCTCCATCTTTCCACTGGATTGGCCGGCGGGCGGTCCGATATCTTCGTGGGCGTCTCCACCGGGGTTCTTCGTGGGTGCGCTCGCGACGGATCCCTCGTACAGACGAATCGCCACGGACGCAAAGCGCGGCTCGTGCCGGTTCCCACAGACAGGAGAGAGAGCATGTCCTCGCCCCGTAATGCGGTGCGGCTGGCCGTGATGTCCCGTCAGCCCCGCACGTTCGACGCTCCGCGCCTTCCCGATGGCCACCGCTCGCCGGTGAGCACGTACTTCGGGCGCCACGTCCTCGACCTCATCAAGCTGCGCGAGAAGCTGCCGCGCGAAACGTGGACGAGCCTCGTCTCGACGCTGCGCCACGGCACGCCGCTGACGAAGGAAGTCGCCGAGACCGTCGCGTCCGTCGCGCGCGACTGGGCCGTCTCGCACGGCGCCACGCACTTCACCCACTGGTTCCAGCCGATGACCGGCCTCACGGCCGAGAAGCACGACGCGTTCATCGACCTCAACGTCCAGATGTCGGGCGAATCGCGCGTGCTCGAGAAGTTCTCCGGCTCGCAGCTCTGGCAGTCCGAGCCCGACGCGAGTTCGTTCCCCTCGGGCGGCATGCGCTCGACGTTCGAGGCGCGTGGCTACACGGCGTGGGACCCGAGCGTTCCGATGTTCCTCGTCGAGTCCGCGAACGGCCGTACGCTGTGCATCCCGTCCGCGTACATCAGCTATCACGGGCATTCGCTCGATCACAAGACGCCGCTGCTGCGCTCGATCGAGGCGCTGAGCACGAACGCGACCGCGTTCCTCAAGCTCCTCGGTGACGTGGACGTGAAGCACGTCGCGGCGACGCTCGGCATCGAGCAGGAATACTTCCTCGTGGACCGCGCGCACTTCGCGCTGCGTCCCGACCTCACGCTCACCGAGAAGACGCTGCTCGGCGCCGCTTCGGCGCGCCACCAGCAGTTCGAGGACCACTACTTCGGCTCCATTCCGTCGCGCGCGATCGCGTTCATGGAGGAGCTCGAGTACGAGTTGTTCCGTCTCGGCATCCCGATGCGCACGCGCCACAACGAGGTCGCGCCGATGCAGTTCGAGATGGCGCCGATCTTCGAGGACGTGAACCTCGGCAACGACCACAACGTGCTCGCGATGGACGTCGCGCGGAAGGTCGCGCTGCGGCACGACTTCGTGTGCCTGTTCCACGAGAAGCCCTTCGCCGGCATCAACGGCTCGGGCAAGCACTGCAACTGGTCCATGTCCACGGACCGCGGCGAGAACCTGCTCGATCCGGGCAAGACGCCGCACCAGAACCTGCGCTTCCTCGCGTTCCTCGCCGTCTGCCTGAAGGCCGTGTACGACTCGTCGGTCGCGCTCCGCTTCTCGATCTCGGGCGCGAACAACGACCTTCGTCTCGGCGCGAACGAGGCCCCTCCGGCGATCCTCAGCGTGTTCGTCGGCGACCAGCTCACGCAGATCATCGAGCGTGCGATGGCGGGCGAGGCATCGAAGGATCCCGAGCACTTCGTGCTCGAGATGGGCGTCGCGAAGCTGCCGGCGCTCGCGAAGGACAACACCGACCGCAACCGCACCTCGCCGTTCGCGTTCACGGGGAACAAGTTCGAGTTCCGCGCCGTGGGCAGCTCGGCGAACACCGCGGTGCCCATGTCCGTCCTCAACGCCGCGGCCGCGTCGGCGCTCGCCGAGATGACCGCGCGCCTCAAGAAGAAGCTCGACGCGAACCCCGGGCACCGCGACCAGGCCGTCGCCGAGCTGCTGCGCGAGGTGTTCACGGAGACCGCCGCCGTGCGCTTCGAGGGCAACGGCTACTCCGACGAGTGGAAGCACGAGGCGAAGAAGCGCGGACTGCCGAACCTCGTGGACACGCCCGCGGCGATCGCGGCGGTGCGCGAGAAGAAGGCGCACCAGTTCCTCGTGGACACGGGCGTGCTTTCGGCCGTCGAGGTCGAGGCACGCATCAACGTGGCCATGGAGCGCTACCTGAAGCAGGTGACGCTCGAGGCCGAGACGCTCGTCGAGATGGTCACCACGCAGGTCGTGCCCGCGGTCGAGCGCCAGCTCTCCGTCACGGCGTCCGCGTGGAAGGCCGTCACCGACGCCGGCGTGGCGGCGAAGAACTCGCCTTACGCGTCGCGCGTCGCGGGCATCGCGAAGGGGCTGGACACGGTGCTCACCGGCTCCGCGAAGATCAGCGCGCTGCTCGGCGAGCTGTCGGGCGTGCACGACGAACTCGAGCACTGCAAGCGCCTGGGCGGCGAGATGCGTCCGCTCATGCAGTCCGTGCGCGAGGCGGCGGACGCGCTGGAGTCGCTCGTGGACGACGAGCTCTGGCCGCTGCCGAAGTACCGCGAGATGCTGTTCGTCAAGTAGGGCCCGTTCGCATGCGAGGCCGCCGGAGCGATCCGGCGGCCTCGTTTCGTTGGAGGGGGCAGGGGAGTTCGGCTAGATTGCGTCCTCCTTCCGATCGGCACCCATCCTCCCCCGGAGCGACCGTTGGCCACCGCCTACTCCCTCAACGAAGCGCAGCAGCAGGCCGTCGATCACGCGCAGGGCGCCGCGCTCGTCATCGCGGGCGCCGGCTCGGGCAAGACCCGCGTCCTCACCGCGCGCATCGAGGCGCTGCTCGACCGCGGCGTGCCGCCGGAATCGATCCTCGCGTTCACGTTCACGAACCGCGCGGCGAAGGAGATGCGCGAGCGCATCGAGAAGGCCGTCGGCCCGGACGCGAAGCGCCTCTGGGTCGGCACGTTCCACGCGACCGCCGTGCGGCTGCTGCGCCGCGAGTGCGCGACGCTCGGCCTGCCCGCGGGCTTCTCGATCTACGACCGCGAGGACCAGGAATCGCTCCTGCGCGGCATCCTCAAGGAGCTCGGGCTCTCGGACGCCGGCTTCAAGGTGGGCGTCGTGCTCGGACGCATCTCGGACTGCAAGAACGCGCTCGTCACGCCGGACGAATGCGAGCGCGCCGCGATGACGCCGTTCGACCGCTCGGTCGCGCAGTGCTACCGCAAGTACCAGGCGGGGCTGCGTGGCGCGGGGGCGCTCGACTTCGACGACCTGATCGCGGAATCCGTGCGGCTCTTCCTCGAGCACCCGGCGGCGGGCGAGCGCTGGAGCCGGCGCTTCTCGCAGATCCTCGTGGACGAGTACCAGGACACGAACCACGCGCAGTTCCGGCTCGTGCAGGCGCTCGCCGCCGCGCACGGCAACCTGTTCGTGGTGGGCGACGACGACCAGTCCATCTACGGCTGGCGCGGCGCCGACCTCGCGAACGTGCTCGACTTCGAGCGCGCGTTCCCGGGCGCGGTCACGATCCGGCTCGAGCAGAACTACCGTTCGACGCGCAACATCCTCGACGCCGCGAACGCCGTCGTCGCGAACAACCAGGCGCGCAAGGGCAAGACGCTGTGGTCGGAGCGCGAAGCGGGCGCGATGATCCGCTTCGCGCTGTGCGCGGACGAGGCCGACGAAGCGCGCCGCGTGCGGCGCTTCCTCGAGGCGAAGGTGTCGCTCGGGCGGCGGCTGCGCGACTGCGCGGTGCTGTACCGCACGAACGCCCAGTCGCGATCGCTCGAAACCGAGCTGCGCAGCGCCGGGATCGCGTACGAGATCGTCGGCGGCGTGTCGTTCTTCCAGCGCCGCGAAGTGAAGGACATGCTCGCGTACCTGCGGCTGCTCGTGAACCCGCAGGACACCGCGTCGTTCTACCGCATCTGGAACACGCCGCGCCGGGGCCTGGGTCCCGCCGTGCAGGCGCAGATCGAGGCGCGCATGGCGGCGGGCGTGCCCACGCCGCTCGATGCGCTGCGCCAGCTGTCGAACGAAGGGGCGCTCAAGGGCGCGGCGAAGGCCGGTGCGCAGTCGCTGCTCGCGCTCTACGACGACCTGCGCGCGCATCCGGACGAGCCGCTCGACCAGATGTTCATGCGGCTGCTCGAGAAGACCGCCTACCTCGCGCATCTCGAGGCGAACAGCGAGGACGACCTCGCCGACCGCCGCTCGAACGTCGAGGAACTCGGCGCTTCCGCCGCGGCCTTCGCGGCCGCGGGCCGGGGCGGGCTGCTCGAGTACCTGTCCGAGTGCTCGCTGCTCACCGACGCGGACCGCCTGAGCGAAACCACCGACCGCGTGCTCCTGCTCACCGCGCACAACGCGAAGGGGCTCGAGTTCGACGTCGTCACGGTCACGGGACTCGAAGAAGGACTGATGCCGCACGCGTCTTCGCTCGACGACCCGTCCGAGCTGGAAGAAGAGCGCCGCCTCTTCTACGTGGCGCTCACGCGCGCGCGCGACGAGGTCATGCTCACGGCCGCCGCGTACCGGCGCCGCATCGACGGCGCGTGGGGCTCGCAGGTGTCGCGCTTCGTGGACGAGATCCCGCCGCACCTGCTCGAACGCGAGGAGGCGCAGTACCACAGCTGGAGCATGCCGCAGCGGCCCGCGAGCGGCCGCGCCGCGGGCGGACCCGCCGGCGCGCGCGGTGCGGGGGAGTCGCCGCAGCGCCGCACGTGGTCGAGCAGCGCGCGCGCGACGCGCTCGCGCGAAACGGAGGACCTCGGCGGCCGCACCTACCAGCAGGACGAGTTCTCGCAGATCTCGTTCGACGAGGAAGTGCCGGGCGTGGGACCGTCGCACGGCGTGAACGCCGCGGGCCGTGGCGAGACCGCGCGCCGCGCCGTGGGACGCCGCGTGCACCACGCGAAGTTCGGGCACGGCACCGTGCTCGAGGCCGAAGGGGAAGGTCCCGACATGAAACTCACCGTGCGTTTCACCGGTTCGATCAAGAAAGTGCTCGCACGCTTCGTCACCGGAGGCTCGGATGAAGATTGAGCGCGCGGAAGTCGAGCGCATCGCCGCACTCGCGCGGCTCGAACTCGACGAGGCGCGGCTGGACGAGACGGCCGCGCAGCTCTCGAAGGTGCTCGACTTCGTCGCGGCGCTGGACACGCTCGACCTGGACGGCTGCGAGGTCAGCGTGCTCGCGCCCGAGGGCCTGCCGCTGCGCGAGGACGTGCCCGGCACGCGCGGGCTCGACCCGTTCGCCGCGACCGCGGGGGCGCCCGAGAGCGAGGACGGCTGCTTCGTGGTGCCGCCCGTCGTGGAGAACGTGAACCCGTGAGCACGCCGCTCTTCAAGCGTTCGGCCGCGTGGATCGCCGCGCAGGTGCGCGCGGGCGCGGTCACGCCCACCGAGGCGGTGGACGCCGGCTGGGACGGCCCCGGCGCGCACTGGGAGCACGACGTGCACGCGGTCGTGCACACCGACCGCGAGGCGCGACAGTCGGGCGCCGACGCCGCGAGCACGAAGGGCCCGCTCGCGGGCGTGCCCGTGCTCGTGAAGGACAACCTCTGCACGGTCGACTATCCGACCACGTGCTGCTCGCGCGTGCTCGCGGGCTGGCACGCGCCGTACGACGCGACGGTCGTGGCGCGCCTGCGCGAAGCCGGCGCGGTGATCGTGGGCAAGGCGAACATGGACGAGTTCGCGATGGGCTCGTCCACGGAGTTCAGCTGCTACGGCCCGACGCGCAATCCGTGGGACCTCTCACGCGTGAGCGGCGGTTCGAGCGGCGGCGCCGCGGCCGCGGTCGCGTACGGCCTCGTGCCGGTCGCGCTCGGCTCGGACACCGGCGGTTCGGTGCGCCAGCCCGCGGCCTTCTGCGGCGTGTACGGCCTCAAGCCCACGTATGGGCGGCTCTCGCGCTACGGGCTCGTCGCGTTCGGCAGCTCGCTCGACCAGGTCGGCGTCTTCGCGCGCCACGCGGGCGACGTCGCGCTCGTGTACGCCGCGCTCGCGGGGCACGATCCGTACGACGCCACGTCGCGCCCGGACCCCGCGCCCGACGTGTCGGGGTGGGACACGGGCGTCGCGGGGCTGCGCTTCGGCTGGCCGGCGAACCTCTGGGCGCACGGCGTCGAGCCCGCGCTCGTGGACGCGCTCGAGCGCTCCGCCGCCGCGCTCGAACGCGCGGGCGCGGTGCGCGTGCCGGTCGAGCTGCTGCCCGGCGAGGCGGCCGTCGCGGCCTACTACCTGGTGGCGACCGCGGAGGCGAGCAGCAACCTCGCGCGTTTCGACGGCGTGCGTTACGGCCACCGCGCCGCGCGCGCGGCCGACGTGAAGTCGCTCTACGTGCGCAGCCGCAGCGAGGGTTTCGGCCCCGAGGTGCAGCGCCGCATCCTGCTCGGCACGTACGCGCTCTCGGCGGGCTACCACGACGCGTACTACCTGCGTGCGCAGAAGGCGCGCACGCGCTTCCGCGCCGACTACGCGCGCGCGTTCGCGCAGTGCGACTTCCTGCTGCTGCCCACGACACCGACGCTGCCGTTCAAGGTCGGCGAGAAGGTGGACGACCCGCTCGCGATGTACCTGAGCGACGTCTTCACGATCGGCGCGAACCTCGCGGGCATTCCGGGCTTGAGCGTGCCGATCGGCGTGACGGCGGAAGGACTGCCGACGGCGGTGCAGCTGCTCGGGCCCGAGGACGGCGAGCCCGTGCTGCTGCGCGCCGCGCGTGCGATCGAAGTGAACGGCGACGCCGCGAAGCTCCCGCGCACTCACGAAACGGAGGCGTCATGGCCTTCGAAGCGGTGATCGGTCTCGAGTGCCACATCCAGCTGCGCACCCGCACGAAGATGTTCTGCGAGTGCGAGGTGGTGTTCGGTGACGAGCCGAACTCGCACGTGTGCCCGGTGTGTCTCGGGCTGCCCGGGGCGCTGCCGCGCCCGAACGGAGGCGCGATCGCCATGGCGCTGCGTCTCGGGATCGCGCTCGGCTGCGACGTGCGCCGCGACAGCGTCTTCGCGCGGAAGAACTACTTCTATCCGGACATGCCGAAGAACTACCAGATCACGCAGTACGACCGGCCACTGTTCGAGCACGGCGCGCTGCCTGTGACGATGGACGGTGAGCCTCGGTCCTTCGAGCTGACGCGTATTCACGTCGAAGAAGACGCGGGCAAGTCGTTCCATCCCGAGCGCCACGGCGACCGCAGCCTGTCGCGCGTCGAGTTCAACCGCGCCGGTACACCGCTGCTCGAGCTCGTGACCGAGCCCGTGCTGCGCTCGCCGGCCGAGTGCGCGGCGTTCCTGACGGCGCTGCGCAAGCTCGTGCGCGCGCTCGGCATCTCCGACGGAGACATGGAGAAGGGCCAGCTGCGTTGCGACGCGAACGTGAGCCTGCGCCCGGAGGGCGCAAGTCTTCTCGGTGTGAAGACCGAGCTGAAGAACCTGAACACGATCAAGGGCGTCGAGCGCGGCGTGGAGGCCGAGATCGAGCGCCAGCGCCGCGCGCTGGAAGCCGGCGAGCGCATCGTGCAGGCGACGCTGCTCTACGACGCCGACCACGACAAGCTGCAGATCATGCGCACGAAGGAAGAGGCGCACGACTACCGCTACCTGCCCGATCCCGACCTGCCGGTGCTGCGCGTGAGCGAATTCGAAATCGCGCACTGCCGCGAGACGTTGCCCGAGCTGCCGTGGGCGCGCGAGGCGCGCTTCGTGTCGCAGTACGGCCTGCCGGCGTACGACGCCGCGGTGCTCTGCGATGCGCGCGAGCTGGCGGACTACTACGAAGCGTGCGCGGAAGGGCTCGACCCCAAGTTCGTGAGCAACTGGCTCATGACCGAGGTGCTGCGGATCCTCAAGGAGAAGCAGTGGGAGATCGCGCGCTGGGTGGAGCAGGTGCCGCCCGCGCGGATGCGCGACTTCCTCGCACGCGCCCAGAAGCGCGAACTCCCGGGGCCGCTCGCGAAGCAGTGCATCGGCTGGCTCGCGGACGAGCGCGGAAGCGTGGACGAGCTGCTGCAGCGCCACGGCGTCGAGGTGAAGGGCACGGCGGAGGCGCTGCGCCCGATCGTGCGGGCGGTGATCGCGGAGAACCCCGGGCCGGTCGCGGAGTATCGTTCGGGCAAGCAGGTGACGTTCGGGTTCCTCGTCGGCCAGGTGATGAAGAAGAGCGGCGGCCAGGCCGTGCCGCAGCTCGTGCAGCAGCTGCTGCGCGAGGAACTCGGCTGAACCCACCGGAGGACGCCATGGCGTTTCGCGCCGAGGTGCGTCGTGCGTTGTCGCAGAGCGTCGGACTGTCGCTGGCGCAGGCCTTCGCCGCGCCCAAAGTGACCGTGATCGTCGCGGACGCGGCCGTGTCGGAGCGCGACGTCGTCGCGTTGTCCGAGCTCGCCGAGGCGCTCGTGCGTGTGGGCACGTCCCGCGGGCGGTGCATGCTGCTCCTGTCGCATGCGGGACCGGCGGCCCCGGCGCCTGCCGTGAAATCCCACGCGAAGCAGCTGCGCGCCACGCTCGGCATGCCGGTCGTCGTGCACGACACGACCGAGAAGTCGGACTGGATCCCGGGCGAACTGGACGGGGTGGGGGCGTGCGCGCTCGACGACGAACTGCGTGAGGCCGAGGCGATCGTGCTCGTCGGGCGGTGGAGCCGCCGGAAGGACGGCGCGGTGCATGGTGGCCCGGCGCTGCTGCTGCCGGGTCTCGCGGACCCGGCGACGCGGGCGCGCTGGTCCGCGCTCGCCGATGGCGGCGCCCGCGACGCCGCGACGCGCGCCGTGACCGCACTCGTGCCCGTGGACTACGCGCTGATCTGGGACGCGTCGGACCCGCCGCGCGTGCGCGCGGGCTCGGGCGCGGAGCTGTTCGCCGCGCTCGAAGCGGAAGGCTGGCCGCTTCCGGAGTGAGCGCGCTGGCCGCGTGCGCGAGCGTCGGCTAGATTGCGCGCATGGCGATCTCCCGCATTCTCGTCGTGGGTTCGGGCGGACGCGAGCACGCGCTCGCGTGGCGCCTCGCGCGTGACGCGCACGCGCCTCGCTTGATCGTGACGCCCGGCAACGACGGCATGGCGCGCGCGTTAGAGCGCCTCGACGTGAGCGACACCGACGCGGCTGGCATCGTGCGTGCCGCGCGCGACGCGCGCGTGGACCTCGTGGTCGTCGGTCCGGAGTCCGCGCTCGCCGCCGGTGTGTCCGACGCGCTCGTGGAAGCCGGCACCCCGTGCTTCGGCGCATCGCGCGCCGCGGCGCGGCTCGAGTCGAGCAAGTGGTTCGCAAAGGAAGTCATGCGCGAGGCGGGCGTGCCGACCGCGCGCGCGTTCGCGTGCGAGAGCGAGACGGAAGCCTTCGCCGCGCTCGAGACGCTGGGCGCGCCGCACGTGGTGAAGGCCGACGGCCTCGCCGCGGGCAAGGGCGTGCTCGTCACGTCCGATCTCGCCGAAGCGCGCGCGTTCGTGCGCGACTGTCTCGGCGGCGGGCGCTTCGGCGCACAGGCGCGCGTCGTGATCGAGGAGTTCCTCGTGGGCGAGGAGGCCTCGATCATCGCGATCTGCGACGGCGAGCGTCACGTGCTGCTGCCGCCCGCGCGGGACCACAAGCGCGCGTTCGACGGCGACGCCGGACCGAACACCGGCGGCATGGGCGCGGTGGCGCCGCCCACGGCCGTGGATGCCGAGGTCGAACGAATCACGAGCGAGCAGGTGGTGACTCCCATGCTGCGTGCGATGGCGGCGCGCGGCACGCCGTATCGTGGCGCGCTCTACTGCGGCCTCATGCTGAAGCCGGTGGGCACGGCCGCAAGCGAGCGCGTGCGTGTGGTGGAGTTCAATGCCCGCTTCGGCGATCCGGAGACACAGGTCATGCTCCCGCTCGTCGAGGGTGATTTCGCGGCACTGCTCGCGAGCGCCGCCCGCGGCGCTCTGGAGCCGCGGCACATCGGGCGCGCGACGGGTGCCGCCGTCACGATCGCGCTCGTGGACGAAGGCTATCCCGAGCGCGCGCTCGGCACCGGCACGATCGAAGGGCTCGACGCGCTCGAAGGACGCGACGGCCTGTTCGTCTTCCACGCCGGCACACGGCGCGAAGGCGACGGCTGGCGCGTGAAGGGCGGCCGCGCGGCGTACGTGACCGCGACGGGCGAGGACGCCGCGACGGCGCGCGAGCGCGCGTACGCGGCGTGTGCGACACTCCGCGGCGCGCACTGGCGCATGCGGAGCGACATCGGCGCGGGACCGGGAGTCCCCGCCGCGACGCAGCACGGCATGGGAGGGCAGTGACCCGATGGCGACCCGAAAGACGAACACGAAGTCGAAGGCGCTCGTGGGCATCGTGATGGGCAGCGAGTCGGACCGGCCGGTGATGGAAGAGGCGGCGAAGGTGCTCGCCGACTTCGGCGTCGGTTCGGAAGTCGTGGTGCGTTCGGCGCACCGCACTCCGGACGCGGCGGCGAAATGGGCGCGCACCGCGCGCACGCGCGGACTGCGCGTGCTCATCGCGGGAGCCGGTGGCGCCGCGCACCTCGCCGGCGCGATGGCCGCGCACTCACGGCTTCCCGTGCTCGGCGTGCCGCTCGCCTCGTCCCCGCTCGGCGGTTTCGACGCGCTGCTCTCCACCGTGCAGATGCCGCCCGGCGTGCCGGTGGGCACGCTCGGCGTCGGCGGCTGGGGCGCGCGCAACGCCGCGCATCTGGCGCTCCGCATTCTCGCGGTCTCCGACGCGGCGCTCGCGCGCCGGCTCGAGGACCACGCCGCGGCGATGGCGCGCGGCGGCAGCCCGAAGAAGAAGTAGTCGAACGAAGCGACGATTCCCGAGGAGAAACCGAAGATGGACATCCTGCGCGTGGACACCGACCAGCCCGAACGCCGCACGCTCGACCACGCGGCGGAGGCCGTGCTGCGTGGCGGCGTCATCGCGTTCCCGACCGACACCCTGTACGGGCTCGGTTGTTCGCTGTTCGACGTGTCCGCAGTCGACATGGTCGCGCGGCTCAAGCGCCGTCCCCCGAGCATGGCGGTGATCTCGTTGATTCCCGACGCCGAGCAGGCGTGGGGACTCGCGGTCGCGATCTCGCCGCTCGCCGAGCGCCTGATGAAGGCGTACTGGCCCGGCCCGCTCTCGATCATCTTCCATGCGTCCGGACTCGTGCCCGAGCCCGTCCAGGGCAAGGGCGGCACGATCGCGCTGCGCTGCCCGAAGGACACGCTCTCGCACGCGCTGCTCGGGCGCATCGGCGGCCCGGTCGTCTCCTCGAGCGCGAACCTTTCCGGGCAGCCGCCCGCGGAGACCGCGGAAGAGGTCGTGAAGTATTTCGGGAACCAGCTCGATCTCATCCTCGACGGCGGTCCGCGCCGCGGGGGACTGCCCTCCACGCTCGTGGACGTGACCGGCCCGAAGGCGAAGCTTCTTCGCCGCGGTGCGCTGGACGTGACATCGGTGCTCGGGGACTACGAAGACCTGACTTCTCCACGGGCCGGCGGTTGACGGCCCGGAAACCGCACTCCTAGACTGCCCCGCATGCCGCCTGATGAGAACATCGTCCGCGTGCTGTTCGTCTGCACGGGCAACACCTGCCGGAGCCCCCTCGCGGCCGCCGCGCTCCTCGCCGAGCTCGGTGACGACGCCGCGCGAGCACAGGTGGTCTCGGCGGGCACGGCGGCTGCGGAAGGGCAGCCGGCCAGCGCGCTTTCGCGCGCGGTCGCGGAGGCCGAGGGCATCGACCTCTCGCGGCACCGGTCGCGCCGTGCGGTCGCTCCGCTCGTGCGCGCCGCGGATTTCGTGTTCGTGATGGAGCCGCTGCACCGGGTCGCGATCGAGGCGCTCGGCGCCCCTCGCGAACGGGTGCACCTGCTGAGCGAGTATCCGGCCCCCGGGGAGCCCGGGATGCCGGTGAGTGATCCATTCGGAGCGTCGAAAGAAGCCTATGAAGAGTGCTGGCGGCGCATCCGCCACCACGTCCGGCGTCTCACGCCGGCCGTGCGGCAGGCGCTGAACGCACGTAACGCCTCATAGAGAAACCGGAACGCGGCGTCCGCCGCACGAGGTAATCGCCATGGCCATGAAGAAGAGCGACAAGATCTGGATGAACGGCACGTTCGTCCCGTGGGACGACGCGAAGGTCCACGTGCTGTCGCACGTCCTGCACTACGGCTCGAGCGTCTTCGAGGGCATCCGCGCCTACGAGACCAAGAATGGCCCGGCCATCTTCCGCCTCGGTGAGCACATCGAGCGCCTGATGATGTCGAGCAAGATCTACCGCATGGAAGTGCCGTACAGCGCGGAGCAGATCGAGACGGCGTGCCTCGAGACCGTCGCGGTGAACAACCTCAAGGAGTGCTACATCCGGCCGCTGGTGTACCGCGGCTACTCGCACGTGGGCGTGGATCCGCGCGGCACCCCGATCGAGGTGATGATCGCGGCGTACCCGTGGGGCAAGTACCTCGGCGAGGAAGCGCTCACGAAGGGCGCCTCGGTGAAGATCGGCACGTGGGCGCGCATGGCGCCGAACACGCTGCCCGCGATGGCGAAGGCCGGCGGCAACTACCTCAACTCGCAGCTGCTCAAGCTCGAGGCGGTCGAGGACGGTTACGACGAGGCGATCGCGCTCGACGTGCAGGGCTACGTGAGCGAAGGCTCGGGCGAGAACCTCTTCGCCGTGTACAAGAACGAGATCATCACCCCTCCGGTGAGCTCGAGCATCCTCTCGGGCATCACGCGCGACAGCGTCATGCGCCTGGCGACGGACATGGGCTACAAGGTCCGCGAAGCCGTCATCCCGCGCGAGATGCTGTACATCGTGGACGAGCTGTTCTTCACCGGTACGGCCGTCGAAGTGACGCCGGTCTCGGCCGTCGACCGCATCAAGGTCGGCTCGGGCGAGCGCGGCCCGGTGACGAAGGCGCTGCAGGACGCGTTCTTCGGCATCGTGAAGGGCGACCTGCCGGACCGTTACGGCTGGCTGTCCATGGTGCCGCAGTCGGCCGCGAAGCGCTGATCCGATGAAGCTCGCGGTGGGCAGCGATCACGCCGGGTTCCCGCTCAAGGAACTCGTGAAGGCCGAGCTCGTGAAGCTCGGGCACGAGGTCGTGGACGTGGGCACGCACTCCGGCACGGAGTCCGTGGACTATCCCGACTTCTCCTTCGCCGTGGCCGAAGCGGTCGCGGCGAAGACGGCGGACCTCGGCGTGGTCGTCTGCGCCACCGGCATCGGCGCCAGCATCGCCGCCAACAAGGTCGTGGGGGTGCGCGCCTCCGTCGTGACGAGCGACGAGACCGCGCGCCTGACCCGGCAGGACAACGATTCCAACGTGCTCGCCCTCGGGGCCAAGACCGCACCCAGCGCCGAGGACGCATTGCGCTGGCTGCGCGTCTGGCTCGACACACCGTTCGCGGGAGGCCGCCACGAGCGGCGCGTGAACAAGATCCGCGACTACGAGAGCCGCGCCTCACATCCTTGACGGAGATTCCCGTGTCCCATCTGCAGTCGCAGGATCCCGAAGTCGCGAAGGCCATCGCGGCCGAACGCGGCCGCCAGGGCAGTTTCCTCGAGCTGATCGCCTCCGAGAACTTCGTCAGCGACGCCGTGCTCGAGGCGCAGGGTTCGGTGCTCACGAACAAGTACGCCGAAGGCCTGCCGGGCAAGCGCTACTACGGCGGCTGCGAGTTCGTGGACGTCGCCGAGAACCTGGCGCGCGACCGCGTGAAGCAGCTCTTCGGCGCCGACCACGCCAACGTGCAGCCGCACTCCGGCGCCTCCGCCAACCTCGGCGCCTACTTCGCCGCTTCCGAACCCGGTGACGTGCTGCTCGGCATGAGCCTCGCGCACGGCGGCCACCTCACGCACGGCCACGCCGTGTCGGTGTCGGGCAAGCTCTGGAAGGCGTACCAGTACGGCGTGCGAGCGGAAGACGGCCGCATCGACTACGACGAGGTCGAGCGTCTCGCGAAGGAACACCGCCCGCGCATGCTCGTCGCGGGCGCGAGCGCCTATCCGCGCCAGATCGACTTCCCGCGCTTCGCGGCGATCGCGAAGGAAGTGGGGGCGATGCTCATGGTGGACATGGCGCACATCGCCGGGCTCGTCGCCGCGGGGCTGCACCCGAGCCCGGTGCCGTACGCCGACTTCGTGATGAGCACGACGCACAAGACGCTGCGCGGCCCGCGCGGCGGCATCATCCTGTGCAGGGCCGAGCACGCCGAAAGACTGGACAAGTCGATCTTCCCGGGTATGCAGGGCGGCCCGCTCATGCACGTCATCGCCGCGAAGGCCGTGTGCTTCGGCGAAGCGCTCACGCCCGGTTTCAAGGCCTACCAGCAGCGCGTCGTGGACAACGCGCGCGTGCTTGGCGAAACGCTCGTGGCGAACGGCTACGACCTCGTTTCGGGCGGCACCGACAACCACCTGCTCCTCGTGGACCTGCGCAAGCGCGGGATGACGGGCAAGGTGGCCGAGGAGGCGCTGCACAAGGCCGAGATGACCGTGAACAAGAATGCCGTCCCGAACGACCCGCAGAAGCCGTGGGTCACGAGCGGCATCCGGATCGGCACGCCCGCGCTCACGACGCGCGGCATGGGTACCGACGAGATGAAGCTCATCGGCGGCTGGATGGCCCGGGTGCTCGACAAGCCGGGCGACGAGGCGGTCGCGAAGGAAGTGCGTTCGCAGGTGCTCGAGCTGACGGCGGGCTACCCGCTGTTCAGCTGGGAGCCGGTGCGCCGTGGCGCTCCGGCCCGTGCAAGCTGACGAGCGGACCACTCCAAGATGCAACGCGAAAGGGCGCCCCGCAGGGGGCGCCCTTCGTCTTCACACCGCGTTGCCGAGTTTCGGCCGGTGGCACCGATGCTGCAGTCCCCGAAGGCGCCAGCAGGGGCAACGTCGCCCGTCCACACACCTCAGGGGCTGCATCGTGCAATCGACGTGGATCCATCGGGTCATTTCGCGCTTCGGGCCACTCTTCGTGCCGGGGCGAACGCTGCATCGCCGGGCGCTCCTGCTCGCGGCCGCCGGGGACGCGGTGGGGGCCGAGGCCGCCTTCGCGGCGGCCGCCGCGAGCTACCGCCGCACGTGGAACGTCGGCGCCCTCGCGCGACTGCGCGTGCACGAGCGCATGGTGCAGGCCCGCCTGGCCGGCGACCCGGCGCGTGAGGCCGAGATGCTCCTCGGCATCGTGCGCGGGCTGAACAAGCTCGACCAGCTCGAGTCGCTGGAGGAGCCGTTCGAGCTGCGCGACGCGCGGGCCGTGCTGTCGGACTGGCTCGCGGACACGCGTTCCGGCGCACCGGAACTGCACGAGCACGCCGCGTAGCCTCCCGGGCGGGGGAGGCCGGCCCGAGCCGCGCTGGACCGCTCGCGCGCCTTCGCTATACTGCCGCGCCGATCGCGGCCGATGTGGCCCGCGCCGAGTTCACCGTTTCCGGGAAGGAACGCATGACCGTCGACACGCAGGCCGCGCGCCGCCTCGAGCGCGCGGGTGAGACCCTGATGCGTGTGCGCGACGAAGTCGGACGCGCGCTCGTGGGCCAGCAGCCGCTCGTGGACCGTCTCCTCATCGGCTTGCTCGCGGGTGGCCACGTGCTGCTCGAGGGCGTGCCCGGCCTCGCGAAGACGCTCGCGGCCAACAGCCTCGCCCAGACACTGTCGCTGCGCTTCCGCCGCATCCAGTTCACGCCCGACCTGCTGCCCGCGGACCTGACGGGCACGCTCGTCTACAACCCGCGCGACGGTTCGTTCACGGCCAAGCGCGGACCGGTGTTCGCGAACTTCGTGCTCGCCGACGAGATCAACCGCGCGCCCGCGAAGGTGCAGTCGGCGCTGCTCGAGGCCATGCAGGAGCGTCAGGTCACGCTCGGCGACGAGACGCAGCCGCTCGACACGCCGTTCTTCGTGCTCGCGACGCAGAACCCGATCGAGCAGGAGGGCACCTACCCGCTGCCCGAGGCGCAGAGCGACCGCTTCATGCTGAAGGTGAAGGTCGGCTACCCGAGCCGCGCGGAAGAGAAGGAGATCCTGCGCCGCGCCGGCCTCTCGACGCTGCCCGAGCTCAAGCCGCAGGCGACGCGCGAGCAGGTGCTCGAGGCGCGCGAAGCGCTCGCGAGCGTGTACGTGGACGACAAGATCCAGGAGTACGTCCTCGACCTCGTCGGTGCGACGCGGCGCCCGAAGGACTTCGGTCTGCCGCTCGACCACCTCGTGTCGTTCGGCGCGAGCCCGCGCGCGACGCTGTTCCTCGTGCGCGGCGCCCAGGGGCACGCGCTCGTGCGCGGCCGCTCGTACGTGCTGCCCGAGGACGTGAAGGCGATCGCCCCGGACGTGCTGCGCCACCGCATCCAGGTGTCGTACGAGGCCGAGGCCGAGGGCGTCGACGGCGAGGAGATCGCGCGCCGCATCCTGGAGCAGGTGCGCGTCCCCTGATGGCGACCGCGGAACTGCTTCGCAAGGTCCGCCGCCTCGAGATCCGCAGCCGCCGCCTGGTCGAGGACCTGTTCTCGGGCAACTCCGAGAGCGTCTTCAAGGGGCGCGGTGTCGAGTTCGAGGAAGTGCGGCCCTACGTGCCCGGCGACGAGGTGCGCGACATCGACTGGAACGTGACGGCCCGCCTCGGCGCGCCGTACGTGAAGCGTTTCGTCGAGGAGCGCGAACTGACCGTGATGCTCGTCGTGGACATCTCGCGCTCGATGCACTTCGGCACTTCGGCGGTGGCCAAGCGCGAGCTGGCGGCGGAGCTGTGCGCGGTGCTCGGTTTCGCGGCGATGCGCAACAACGACCGGGTCGGGCTCGTGCTCGCGGGCGGCGACGTCGAGCACTTCGTGCGCCCCGCGCGCGGCCGCACGCACCTGCTGCGCATGCTGCGCGACCTCCTGAACACGGAGCCCGAGACGCCCGGCACTCGGCTCGGGCACGCGGCGCGCTTCCTCACGCGCACGCTGCGCCGGCGCGGGCTCGTGTTCTGGATCTCGGACTTCGAGGACACGCTCGACCCGCGGGACTGGCGCGTGCTCTCGCGCCGCCACGAACTCACGGCGCTCGCGCTGCGCGACCCGCGCGACGAACAGCTGCCGCGTGCGGGCTGGGTGACGTTCGAGGACCTCGAATCCGGCGAGCGCCGGCTCGTGGACACGCACTCGGAAGCCGTGCGCCGCGCCTACCAGCAGCGCGCGCGCGAGCGTCGGCGCGCCGCCGACGCCGCGCTCGCGAAGGCGCAGTGTCCCGTGGTCGAGATCCGCACCGACCGCCCCTACTTTCCGGCGCTCATGCGGCACTTCGGCTCGCGCCACATGCGCAAGGGTGTCGCGTGAGCACGCTCCTCGCGCTCGCGATCTCGACGCTGCTCGGGCTGTTCCCGCCCGGGCACGCCGACAAGGTCGAGGCGGGTCGTCACGACACGGTCCGGGTCGGGATGCCGGACTCGCTCCGGCGCGGCTCGCGCGCGAGCGTGGCGCTCGTCCGGCGTTTTCCCGCGCGCACGATGGTCGCGCCCGCGCCGGCGAAGCTCGGCCAGCAGCTCGTCTTCCGCGCCGCGGTGATCGTTCCCGCGGAAGCGAAGGTGCAGTTCGAGGTGCCGGAGCCCGGCGGGGACTTCACGTGGGGCAAGCCGGTCGCGTCCAAGCGCCGGCTCGTCTACGGCGCGCACCTCGACCTGTACGGCGAATGGGCCGACAGCGTCTCGGTGGAGATCCCGCTGCAGGTGTTCGCGACGGGGCAGGTCGTCGTGCCCGGGGTCGGCGTTTCGATCGACCAGACGAAGCGCGGCGGGCAGAAGCTGCGCCTTCGCACGCCGGCCGTGCGATTGCTCGTCCTGCCGACCGTGACGGCGGCCGACAGCGCGCAGGGGCTCAAGCCCGTGCGCGGACCGCTCGGCGCACCCTGGTGGGAGCAGGTGCCGTGGACGCTGGTGTTCCTCGGCGTGCTCGCGCTCGCGGCGCTGGCTTTCGCGTTCCGCTGGTGGCGCTCGCGCGCTCGCAGACCGGCGAGCGCCGCACCCGCGGCGGCGGCGCGTGCGCCGGTGCACGACCCGTCCGCGGAGGCGCTCGCGGAGCTGGCGAAGCTGCGTGCGCGGCGCCTGCCGGAAGCGGGACTGTTCGGCGAGCATTCGGTCGCCCTCACGCGCATCCTGCGCCGATACCTCGAAGCGACGCTCGGCTCTCCGCGTCCCGGCGACACGAGCACGGAACTGCTCGCGCGCCTGGGCGGCGGCCAGCTCGATCCGTCGGACCTCGTGCGGCTGGAGCTGCTGCTCTCGCTCTGGGACCGCGTGAAGTTCGCGCGCGCCCCGCTCGACCGTTCCGAGGCCGAGCGCTGCGAGAGCGCGGTCGAGGCGCTCGTGCGCCGCGGCCCCGGCCGCAAGGAGGTCGCGTGATCCGCTTCGAGACCCCGTGGCTCCTGCTCGCGCTGCTCCTGCTGCCCGCGCTCGCGCTGTGGCGCTGGCGCCGGCCGGGCACGCAACCGGCCGCGGTCCTCTGGGGCACGCTCGCGGGCTTCGGCCGGCCGGGCGCCATGGCGTGGCTCGTGCTCGGCGTGCGGCTGTTGCCGTGGATCGCGCTCGCGCTCGCGCTGCTCGCCGCCGCGCGCCCGCAGCGCGGCATGCAGCAGTCGGAGGTGGACTCGCGCGGTGTGGACATCGTGCTCGCGATGGACGTGTCGCAGAGCATGGTGATCGAGCGCATGGGGCTGCGCTCGCGCATGGACGTCGCACTGGAGACGGCGCGCGACTTCGTGCGCGGCCGCCCGCACGACCGGCTCGGCGTCGTCGGGTTCTCGGGCGTGGCGTACACGCTGTGCCCGCTCACGCTCGACCACGCCACGCTGCTCGAACTGCTCGCCGGCATCGACGGGCGCCAGCCCACCGACGGCACCGCGATCGGCATGGGACTCGCGACGGCCGTGCAGCGCCTGCGCGACAGCCGCTCGCCGAGCAAGGTGATCGTGCTGCTCACCGACGGCGAGAACAACCGCGGCGCGATCGATCCGCGCACCGCGGCCGAACTCGCGCGCGCGATGGGTGTGAAGGTGTACACGGTGCTCGTCGGCCAGCAGGCGTCGGTGATCGGGGCGGGCGGCGACGTCGTCGCGCCGCTCGTCGAGATCGCCGAGCGGACGGGCGGACGGTTCTACTCGGCGGGCGACGCCGCGGCCCTCGGCGGGATCTACGCCGCCATCGACCGCCTGGAACGCGCGCCCATCCGCGCGGTCGTGTATCACGAGTACCAGGATCTCGGACCCGCGCTGCTGGCGATCGCGAGTGTGCTCATGGCCCTCTTCAGCCTGTCGAACGCCACCTGGGCGTTCCGGGCACCGTGAGGGCGCGCGCATGATCTTCACGAACCCGCACTGGCTGTGGGCGCTCGCGCTGCTGCCGCTCGTGCTGTTCTTCGAGTGGCGCGCCGTGGTGCGCGCACGCCGGGCGACGATCGCGCTCGCCGGGCCGCGCGCGAACCATCCGCTCCTCGCGCAGGCGCTGCCGTGGTCGCGCCGCGCGGGACTCGCGCTGCGCACCGCGGCGATCGCGGCGCTGCTGCTCGGCGCCGCCGGCCCGCAGTGGGGGCGCGAGACGGTCAAGCACGAATCGCGCGGCTCCGACGTCATGTTCGTGCTCGACGTCTCCGCGAGCATGGACGCGCGCGACGTGCCGCCCTCGCGCATGGACGAGGCCCGGCGCGAAGCGCTGGGGCTGCTCGAGCGCATTCCCGGCAGCCGGGTCGGCGTCGTGCTGTTCGCGGGAGAGGCGGCACGCGTGTGCCCGCTCACGCTCGACCATTCGGCGGTGCGGCTCGTGCTGGAGAGCACGAACAGCGCGGCGCTGAGCGAGCCCGGCACCGACCTGCGCGAAGGGCTCGAGCGCGCGCTCGGCGCCTTCGGCGCGGGCCGGCGTGAGGAGCAGGGGATCGTGCTGTGGACCGACGGAGAGGACCTCGAGGGCGGCTCGAAGGACGTGATCGAGCGCATGCGCCGCAGCGGCGTGCGCGTGTTCGCCGTCGGTGTCGGCACGCCCGCGGGCGACGTGGTGCCGGAGTTCGACGAGGAAGGGCGCGCCGTGGACGTGAAGCGCGACGAGCGTGGCGAAGTGGTGCGCAGCAAGCTCGACGACGCGACGTTGCGCGAACTCGCGCGCGCCACGCACGGCGCCTATTTCGGCGCCGCGCGCGTCGGCGGGGAACTGCAGCGACTCGCCGGGCTCGTCGGTTCGCTCGCGCAGGCCCGGCGCGGCACCCGACTCGTCGAGCGTCCGGTGGCGCGCTTCGGCTGGTTCGCGCTGGCCGCCGCGGCGCTGCTGGCCGTGGACTTCGCGCGCGCGCGCAGCCGCCGCGCGGCGGCGGGCGCGGGGGCGGGCCCGGGGGCGAAGCGCGCCACGCAGAAGCAGGCACGGACCACCGTGGGGGCGGCCGCGGCGGTGTTGCTGCTGCTCGCGCCGTGGCCGGCGGCGCACGCGCAGAGTGCGTGGGCGCGAGGCGACCGGGCCTTCCGCGACGGCCGCTGGAGCGCGGCCGAGTCGCTGTACGCGCAGCGTGCGAAGCGGGGCGGGCCCGCCAAGGTCCGCGTCAATCTCGCGACCGCGCAGGCCATGAACGGGCGTGGCGAGGCGGCCGAACTCGCGCTCTCGCGGCTCGCCGCGGATTCCGGACGCGTGGGACGCGCGGCGGGCTACAACCTCGGCACCGTGCTCGGCAAGCGCAAGGAGTACGACCGTGCGCTGCAGGAACTGCGGCGCGTGCTCGAACGAGACCCGAACGACGCCGACGCGCGCTGGAACTACGAGATGCTCAAGCGCGAGAAGGAGAAGTCGGCCGGCCAGCAGTCGCCGAAGCCGGACGAACAGCAGCCCGACCCGCAGCCGCAACCCGCGGCCTCCGGTGCGAAGCAGCCGCAGGGGCAGGGCGCGGCGCCGCAGCCTCCTCCCGGCACGTCCCAGCCGCCGCCTCCGCAGCAGGGACCGGGCGGGGCTGCCGGCATGACGAAGCAGCAGGCCGAGGCGCTGCTCGGATCGCTGCAGGAGCTCGAGCGCATCGACCGGCAGCGCGCCCAGCGAGCGCAGGGCGGCGGGCGCCGGAAGGGGAAGGACTGGTGAGGGCGATCGCGACACTCGCATGGCACGGTGCCCTCGCGGTGGCGCTCGCGTGCGCGCTCGCCGCGGCTCCGGCCTCGGCGCAGACGCGGGTGAGCGCGGCGCTGCGCTCGACTTCGATCGAGCAGGGCGAGAGCACGCTGCTCACGATCACCGTGCAGGAGCCGCAGGGCACGCCCGAAGTCGCGCCGCTCGTGCTCGCGCGCGGGCTGGCGGGCGCCGGCCCCGCGGTCGCGCGCAACTACGCGCTCGTCAACGGCGTCAGCTCGAGCACCGTGCAGTACACCTACGAGCTTCGCGGTGACGATGCGGGGCGCTATTCGCTCGGACCGTTCCGCGTCCGCATGGCCGGGCGCGACTACGTCACCCGTCCGCTCGTGCTCGTCGTCCGCCGAGCGTCGGACCTGCCCGCGCGGCTGTACGTCGAGGTGCAGCCGCGCGAACCCTACGTGGGGCAGCTCGTGCAGGTGGCCGAGCGGCTCGTCCAGTTCGAGGAGCTGGGTGACGCGGGCGACAAGGCGCCACCGCCCATGCCGGGGTTCTGGGCCGAACGCTTCTCGGATCTCTTCGAGTATCGCGGGCGCATGGACGGCCGTCCCGTCGGGGTGGTGGAGAGCCGGGCGCGCATCTACCCGCTCGCCGCCGGGTACGCGACGATCGGCCGCGCGCACATCGCGGTCTCGACCGGCGGCACGAGCGTGGACCCGCTCACCGGCCAGCTCGCGGGCGGCCGCATCCTCGTGCTCCACAGCGACTCGCTGACCGTGCGCGTGAAGCCGCTGCCGGAGGGCGCGCCCGCCGGGTTCGCGAAGGCGATCGGCGCGTTCGGCGTGAGCTGGGCGCTCGATCGCGGCCACGCCTCGCAGGACCAGGCGCTGCAGTTGCAGCTCGACGTGCGCGGCATCGGCAACCTGCCGCTGCTGCCGACCCCGGCGATCGCACTCGAGGACTTCGAGGTGTTCGCGAGCACGGTGGACGACAGTTTCGCCCCTCCGGGCGACCTCTCGGCCGGGCGCCGCCGCTTCCAGTGGACGCTCGTGCCGCGCCGCGCGGGGCTGTTGCGCGTGCCGCCCGTGCCGTTCGCATGGTTCGATCCCGCGGCGGGGAGCTATCGCTCCGCGCTGCTGCCGGAACTTTCGGTGGAAGTGCTCGCCGCCGCCGGTGCGACGGCGGCCGCGAGCGCGGCGGCGCTTCCTCCCGCGATCGCCGCGCAGCAGCCGCGCCCGGGCGCGCGCGGCGCGTGGGCGTGGGCATTCGCGCTCGCGGGAGCGTGCGTCGGCTTCGCGCTGCGCACGCTGCGCGGTGGCGAGGAGCGCGATCCGCTCGCGGCCGAGCGGGCGCGGCAGGGCGAGTTCCTGCGCGCGGTCGGCTTCGCGCGCGGCGGCGACTTCTGGCGCGCGGCGGACGAGGCCGTCACGTGGGCCGAAACGCACGGCCAGCAGGTGCTGCGCCTGCGCGAGGAGATCGCGGCCGCGCGCTACGGCGGGGCCGCACCGCCCGAGGACGGCGTGCGCGCTCGCGTGGTCGAGCGCGTCTCGGAGGCGCTGCCGCCGCTGCGCAAGGGCGTGCCCGCGCCCGTGCGCGCGGCCGTCGCGCTCGCGCTGGGACTCGTCCTCGTGTTTCTCGGCGCGCCCCGCGGCCCCGAGCCGCGGCAGGTGGCCGCGGCGCTGCGCGCCGACCAGTTCGCGCGCGAACATCGCATCGGCGACGCGGAGCAGGGTTGGCGCAACACCTGGCGTGAGGCGCCGGGGGATGCGGCGATCGCGGCCCGTCTCGCGCACGCGGCGCTGCAGCGCGGGGACGTGGGCGAGGCCGCGGTGTGGGTGATGCGCGGCCGGCGCGACGAGCCTCGGCAGGGCGGGCTCGATCAGGTGGCCGCGCGCGTGCGCGACGCGGGCGGCCTCGTCGGCGCGCCGGAGCAGCCGCTGCCGCTGCGCTCGCTCGAATGGGCGGCGATCGCGTTCGCGCTCGCGCTCGGCGCGGCGCTCGAGTGGCCGCGCCGCTGGAGCGTCGCCGCGCTCGGCCTGCTGGCGCTCGCGGCGGCCGGCGTGCCCGAGTGGGAGCACTTCGGCGAACGCTCCGGCCGCTGGGCCGTCGTCGTCCGCGCGACGCCGCTCGCCGGCGCGGACGTCGACCTCGAGGCGGGGCAGGTCGTGCGCACGCTCGGGCGGCGGGGCGCGCTCGCACACGTGCGCGCCGGCCACGGTCTCGCGGGAGACGTCCCGGCGGATGCGCTGCGCGATCCGGCGGAGCACGTGCGATGAACGCGCGCGCCCTGCTGCTCTTCGTCGCGCTGGCGTGGGCGTGGCAGCCGTTCGACGACGCGGTACGCGACGTCGTGCAGGCTTCGCGGCGGCCGTGGCTCGAAGCGCCGATGCATGCGGTCACGAACGGCGCTCGGCCGCTGCTGGTCGCGGGCGTGGTGGCGGGGATGCTTTCCGGCGCGGCCGGACGCGCGGCGGTGCTCGAGGCCGTGGTCGCGCTCGTGCCGGTCAATCTCACGGTCGAGGTCACCAAGTACGCGACGAACCGCGTGCGGCCCAACGGTGACCACAAGCGCCGCAACTCGGCGTTTCCCTCGAGTCATGCGGCCAACGCGTTCGCCGTGGCGGTGCTCCTCACCCGGCGCTGGAAGCGCGCCGCCGTACCCGCATTCGTGTTCGCGGCGCTCGTGGCGTACTCGCGCGTCTACCTCAACAAGCACTGGGCGGTGGACGTGATCGCGGGGGCGGCACTGGGAGCGGTTCTGGCGCACGTCACGATCACCGCGTGGCGGGCCCGGCTCGCGGCACGCGAAAGCGGGCGCGCCGCGGCCTGAAGCGGGGACGGGCCGGGACGGTTCCCGCGCGTGCGTCCGTGCTCCCGCGGGGAATCCTTTCTGTGACGATCGCTCGGGAGCGCGGGTGTACGCTGCGGCCGGTCGCGGGAGGGACTAGACCATGGTGACGGCAGAACGGACTCCGGTCGCCGGTATCCCACTCGACGTCGTGGAACTGCGGCTCAAGCGCCGCGAATCGGCATGGACGCAGATGGTGACCACTGCTCACGCCATCGGTGCCGTCGCCGAACCCGAAGTCGTGCTGGCCGCACTGGCGCACCGCGAACGCTGGGGCTCGACGGCCCTCGGCAAGGGCTGCGCCCTCGCCGGCATCCGCTCGTTCGGCGTGAGGCGAGCGCACCTCGTGCTCGGGCGCTCCGAACGCGGCGTCGACTGGGGCGCGGGGGACGACGGTCTCGTGCACCTCGTGGTCCTCGCACTCGCGCCACACTCGCTCGCCGATTCCGCATACCTCGACGAGCTCGCGCGTCTCGCGCAGGCGCTGCGCCTCCAGAAGGTGCGCGCGAAGCTCGCCGACGCCGACCCCGCCACCGCGCTGGCGCTGCTCGAGGGGAGGCCCGTGTGACCAGTTCGGCCGCGGTGCTCGTGCTGCAGGACCTCGACCAGCTGCTCGCGCTCGCCCGGGATCCGGAAGCGGTCGCGCGGATGAAGCGCATGGGCTTCCGGTTCGACGGTGCGGACGGGCTGCTCGCCGAACGGGCGCGCCTCGAACGGGACGTCGAACGGCGATGGTGGCTGGCGTACGAGCGTTCGCACGCCCGCTACGGTCGCGGCCTGACCGCGGTGCAGGGCAAGGTGTGCCAGGGCTGCTTCGTCACCTTGCCCATCTCGGCCGCACCGCCGGCGGGCGAAGTCGCGCTGCACCAGTGCCAGAGCTGCGGACGGCTGCTCTTCTGGCGTTGAGGCCGCTCTTGCGGGTCCGGCCCGCGACGGGATAGCGTGCGACGCATGACGCGCACCGGGGTCCTGCAGGCCGGGAACGAGGGAGAGGCATGAACGTACGACGTCTCGTGACGTGGGTGATGCTCGTGGCGTACGCCGGCGCGAACGGCTGCACCGCGCTGCGCGAGGTGCCGCGCGCGGAACTCGCGGCGAAGCCCGAGCGCAAGGGCGTGCACGTGCTCACGCGCGACAGCCTCGCGTACGACTTCGACTACGCCACGTTCGGCCCCGACTCGCTCACGGGTTATCGCGACCGCAACGATCTCGAGGGGGTCGTGACCGAGACCGCGGTGCATCGCATCGCGCTCGACGACGTCGAGCAGCTGCGCGCGCGCCGGATCGACTGGTATCGCACCGGCCTCGTCTACGGTGGCGCGCTCGTCGCGGTGGTCGCGGCGGGCCTCACGCTCACCGTGCTCAAGAAGGACGATCCCGTTCCCGTGAGCGGCGGCCCGCGCGGCACCGACTAGTCCCGGCGTTCCCCCGGTAGCGCGGCGCCGAGCGCGGCGCCCAGCGCGTCGGCGGCCAGGTCCACGAGATCGAAGCGGTCGTGCCGTGCGTCGCGGACTTCCTTGAGCACGCCGGCCGAGAGCGACAGCGCGAAGGCTTCGCCGCGCGGCCGTCCCGCCGTGCGCGCCGCTCCCGCGAGCACGAACGACAGCGACGCGTGCTGCAGGCGGTCGCGTCGCACGAGGCCCGTCTGCCAGCGGCGGTCGGCCGCGGAGGGGAACGCGATCGTGCTGTCCGGGCGCGGACCTTCGGTTCCGGCCCACGCGGACGAGGACGCGCCCGCGCCGAGCAGCGCCGCGAGCACCCACGGGCGGATCGGGAGCATGTGCATGCGCGCATGATGCCGCATGCACGCGCGATTCGCGCGGGCGAACTGGGCGCGGGAGGGGGTGCGGTGCTTGACACTCTTTCGAAGCCAAACGTATCCTGCGGCCCGCCTTTTTGTGTTCCATCCACTCCCACCCCTCGCGTCCTTCATGACCGTCGACACCCAAATCCTCGCCGTGCAGCGGCCGGTCCGGCGTCAGCTGGACACGGTGCAGAAGCACCTGCGCGGCCTGTTCAAGACGCCCATCCCGATCCTCAACGAGGTGGGCGGTCATGTGCTGGCGACGCGCGGCAAGAAGATCCGGCCGACGCTGCTCCTGCTCACGGCCGGACTGCGGGGGACGATCACGCCGGACGCCATCATCGGGGCGACGGTGGTCGAGCTGGTGCATGCGGCCGCGCTCATCCACGACGACTCCGTGGACCGCAGCCACCTGCGCCGCGGCATGCCGACCGTGAACGGGCTGTGGACGGACGAGATGGCGATCATCATGGGCGACTACCTGTTCGCCCAGTCCATGTCGCTGCTCGTCGAGCACAAGCTGAACGAGGCCATGGGTGTGCTCGCCCGCTGCGTGACCGATCTGTCGTGCGGTGAGGCGCTCGAGTTCCAGCACGCGTTCGATCTCGACGTGACCGAGGCGGAGTACGAGGAGCTGATCCGTGCCAAGACGGGTTCGCTCTTCGGCGCTTCGACCGAAGTCGGCGTGACGCTCTCGGTGACCGGCCGCGACATGAAGCGCCGGCTCGCGTTCCGGAGCTTCGGCGAGAAGGTCGGCGTCGCGTTCCAGATCGTGGACGACCTCTTCGACTACCTCAGCGAGCCCGAAGTCGCCGGCAAGCCGGTCGGCTACGACCTCGCCGAGGGCAAGGTCACCCTGCCGCTCATCGCGGCGCTCCGCCAGGCCACCGAAGCCGACCGCCGCAAGCTGCGCGCGCTGGCCGGCCGCAAGAAGTGGACGACGGGGCAGTGGTCGCAGCTGCGCGACCTGATCGAAAAGACGGGCGGCTTCGAGTACTCGCGCGTGCGCGCGCAGGCTCTCGCCGACGAGGCGCGCGGCGTGCTCGCGCGCGAGAAGCCCTCGCCCGCGCGCAAAGCGCTCGATGCGGCGATCGACTACGCCGTCAAGCGCGTCCATTAGGCGCCGCGGCCCTTCCACCGAGCCCAATCCATGACCACGCGTCCGAAGTCCGCGTCCCAGACCCTGCCCGCCCTCACGCTCATGCGCATGGCGGCCGAGGCGGCGCAGAGCAAGAAGGCCGAGCAGATCGTCGGCCTCGACCTCACGTCGCTCGAGGGAGTGTCGGACTACTTCCTGATCTGCTCCGGCTCGAGCGAGCCGCAGGTGAAGGCGATCTCCGAGGCGATCGAGGAGAAGCTGCGCCTGGCGGGCGCGAAGTACTGGCACATCGAAGGACTCGAGAGCAAGCGCTGGGTGCTCATGGACTACGTGGACGTGGTGGTGCACATCTTCCACGAGAAGACCCGCGAGTATTACCTGCTCGAGCGGCTGTGGGGCGACGCCGGGAGCGTGGACCTTGGTCTGGACTGAACTGAGAGCGGCCGTCGCCGCGGCGCTGGACGCCGCCGGCCTCGCCACACCCGAGCGCCTCGCGCGGCTCGACTTCGCCATACCCCGCGATCCCGCTCACGGCGACTGGACCACGAACTTCTGCATGCTCGTCGCGAAGGAAGCCGGCATGCCGCCGCGCGCGATCGCCGACGCGATCGTGAAGCACTTCCCGGCGGACCACCCGGTGATCGGCGCGGTCGAAGTGGCGGGGGCGGGCTTCCTGAACTTCCGCTACCGCGACTCGTTCACGGCCTCGCTGCCCGCGCGCATCCTCGCGGAGGGTGAAGCGTTCGGGCGTTCGGACTTCGGCGCGGGCGAGAAGATCCTCGTCGAGTTCGTGAGCGCCAACCCGACCGGCCCGATGAACATCGTGAGCGCGCGCGCGGCCGCGGTCGGCGCGGCGATCGTCGCGGTGCTCAACGCCGCCGGCTGGGAAGCGGCCAGCGAGTTCTACGTCAACGACGCCGGCAACCAGGTGGACCTGCTCGGCGCCTCGCTGAAGGCGCGCTTCCGCGCGCGGATCGGCGAGGACGGCACGCTGCCCGAGGGCGGCTACCAGGGCGAGTACCTCGCGACGCTCGCGGCCGAACTCCCGGAGGCCGAGGCGCGCGCCGCGCTCGCGTCCGGCGACGCGGCGTGGTGGCGGGCGCAGGCCCTAGAACGAATGATCGCCTGGCAGCAGCGCGACCTCGCGCGCTACGGCGTGACGTTCGACCGCTGGTTCCGCGAGTCCACGCTGCACGAGTCCGGCGCGGTGGACGAGACGAAGCGCGCCCTCGACGCGCGCGGCGTGACGTACCAGTCGGTCAAGCCGCTCGGCGTGTCCGAGGCGGCGCAGGCGCGCGTGGACTCCGAGGAAGGCGCCTCCGCGGGCGACGCCCCGGCCACGTGGCTCAAGACGCACGACCACGGCGACGACATGGACCGCGTGATCGTGCGCGCGGACGGCCGCCCGACCTACCTGCTGCCCGACATCGCCTACCCCCGGGACAAGCGCGCGCGCGGCTACCGCCGTGCGATCAACCTGTGGGGGCCGGACCATCACGCCTACGTGACGACGCTCACGTCGGCGCTCGCGGCGCTCGGCCTCGAGGACGACTTCCTCAAGGTGCAGATCGTGCAGTACGTGAAGCTCATGCAGGGCGACGAGGAAGTGAAGATGAGCAAGCGTCTCGGCCAGTTCGAGACGCTCGCCGACCTCGTCGACGAAGTGGGCGCCGACTGCGCGCGCTTCTTCTTCCTGCAGCTGTCGAGCAACGCGCACCTGAAGTTCGACATGCAGAAGGCGAAGGAGAAGAACGACACGAATCCCGCCTACTACGTCCAGTACGCGCACGCGCGCTGCTGCTCGCCCGCCCGCAAGGGCGCCGAGCGCGGCCTCGCCGCGGAAACGGGCGCTCCGGGGCCGCTGACGGCCGCGGAGGAGGTGGCGCTCGTGCGCAAGCTCTCGACGTTCCCCGAAGTGGTGCGCGGCGCGGCGGCTGCGCGCGAACCGCACCGCGTGCCGACCTATCTCATGGAACTGTCGGCCGAACTTCACCGCTACTACCACAACTGCCCGGTGCTGAAGGCGGAGCCCGAGGTCGCGCGGCATCGGCTGCGCGTCCACGACGCCGTCCGGCAGGTGCTGCGCAACGGCCTCGCGCTCATGGGTGTGTCCGCGCCCGAGAGACTCGAACGCGAGGAGGAGGCCGAATCATGACCGCACCGCATCGCATTCTCGTCGTCGGTTCCGTCGCGCTCGATTCCATCAAGACGCCCTACGGCGAGGTGGAGGACGCGCTCGGCGGATCGGCGTCGTACTTCTCGTTCTCGGCGAGCCACTTCGCGCCCGTGTCCGTGGTCGCGGTCGTCGGCGACGACTTCCCGCAGGAGCACCGCGACAAGTTCGACGCGCGCGGCGTGGACCTCTCGGGCCTCGAGACCGCGAAGGGCGGCACGTTCCGCTGGCGCGGCGAGTACATGGCCGAGCTCGGGCACGCGCACACGCTCGAGACCCAGCTCAACGTGTTCGCCGACTTCCATCCGAAGGTCGGCGCGAACCACCAGAAGGCGCCGTTCGTCTTCCTCGCGAACATCGACCCCGAGCTGCAGCTCGAGGTGCTGTCGCAGATCAAGAAGCCCCTGCTCACGCTGTCCGACACCATGAACTACTGGATCGCGCGCAAACCCGACCGGGTGTTCGAGGTGCTGCGGCGCGTGGACGTGGCGCTCCTGAACGAGGAGGAGGCCCGCGCGCTCGCCGGCGAGACCCACCTCGCGAAGGCGGCCGAGAAGCTGCTCGAGCAGGGGGCGAACGCCGTGATCATCAAGAAGGGCGAGCACGGCGCGCTCTACCACTCGCGCGAGGAGCGCTTCATCACGCCGGCCTACCCGGTCACGGCGCTCTGCGACCCGACGGGCGCCGGCGACTCGTTCGCGGGCGGTTTCATCGGCATGCTCGCGCGCTTCGGGCGCACGGACGGCGAGGCGCTGCGCCAGGCGATGGCCTGCGGCACGGCCATGGCCTCGCTGGCGATCGAGTCGTTCAGCCCCGCCCGGCTGATCGAGACGGAGACGGCCGAGATCGAGGGACGCGTGCGGTCGCTGCACGGCATGGTGCACTACGACCTGTTCCCGATGTTCTGAACGCCCCACTGCAGGCGAATGCCCCATCCGCATGTGACATCGGTCCTTGCGGATGGGGCATCGTGCGTCTAGGCTGCCACGCAGCAGTTCCGCTTCGAGGGGGGAAGGATCTCATCGTCATGAACGTCACCAGCACCACGCTCGCCTCGAAGGCCGAGGCCGCCATCCGGCGGCTCCGGGAGATCGAGGGCGTGAGCGTGCACGCGGATGGAGACGCCATCCGGGAAGTGCACGTCCTCACCAGTTCCGAGCGGCCCGCCAAGAACATCGTCCGCGACGTCCAGACCGTGCTGAAGACCCGGCTCGGCGTGACGATCGACCACCGTGTGGTCTCCGTCGCCCAGGCCAGCCCGGGCAGCGGGGCGGAGTTCGCCGCCGAACCCGAGCTCGCCGCCTCCGGCGCGCGTGCCGCAGCGCCCGCACCCGCGAGCGCCCCGGCCCCCGAGCCCGAGGTCGTGCGCGAGGAACGCATCCGTTTCGAGAGCGTCAACCTGTTCGTGTCCGGCCCGCGCACGCAGGCGCAGGTCGAGCTGCGCTGGAAGGGGCTGCCGCGCATCGGCAGCGCGTCGGGCTGGAGCGCCCGCGACGAGTCGCACCGCCTCGTCGCCCAGGCGACCGCCACGGCGGCGCAGGAGTTTCTCGCCGATCCCATGGCGATCGGCGTGCAGGGAGTGGAGTTCGTCGAGATCGGGCGGCATCGCACGGTGATCGTGATGCTGTCCCTGCTCGCGAACCGGCAGGAAAAAGTGGTGACGGGCAGCTGCCTCGTCGAGCAGGATACGCCGCAGGCGGTCGTCCTCGCGACGCTCGCCGCCCTGAACCGAGTGCTCGGCGGGTTGCGTGTGAAGGAACCCACCGAGTACGTGCTGCGCCCGACGACCAATTGAAAACCGCGCCGGCCTCGTGCCGGCGCTCGAGACGACGAGACCGGCGACCCACACGGAGGCGAGCGAAGCGGAGCACACACCGACAGCGAAGCGGACCCATCTGCGGGACTCACGTACCCCTCGCAGAATCCCGATCCGAAAAGGAGGTGGGTCTCAATGGACTTCATCTACGAACTGATCGAGTTCCTCGGTCGCGCTGGCTGGTAATGCACCGTAGGTCCTGATTCCAGGACCGGATTTCTCCGCAGTCGTCGCCGGTCTCTCGCTTTTCACGCCCCGTCACACGGCCCCCGGTATTCACCGACCTTGAGCGAAACGCCGTCCATCCGGCACCCGTTCCTGTTCCGCGCCTACTACGCCGCCGTCGTGCTCGGCGCCGTGGCGCTGGTGGCGTCGCAATTTCCCGCGGCCGCTCCCGTGCGCCCGGACCTGTGGGTCCTCGCGGGCGCCTTCGCCGTCCTCGCCGTGAGCGAGTGGAGCCCGATGGCGCTGCCGGGCGGGGGATTCGCCACCGCCAGCACGATCGTCGCGCTGCCGCTGCTCCTCGTCGTGGGCCCGTTCTGGGTGTCCGCCGTGGACGCCGCCGTCAACCTCGTCGTGCACGGCGTGCTGCGCCGCCGCGGGGCGGACCGCGTGCTGCACAACATGGCGATCTACACGCTCGGCTACTTCGCGACGGCCGCCGCGTTCACCACCACGGGCGGCACGCTCGGCGACGTGCGGTTCCCCGCGCACGCCTGGCCGTTGCTCGCGGCTTGCGCCACCTACTTCGTCGTGAACTCGGGCTGCGTTTCGATCGTGATCGGGCTCACCGCGGGCCCGAGTCCGTGGCGCGTCTGGCAGCGCAACTTCCAGCAGGGGATCCTGCACCACCTGTCGTTCGTGGCGCTCGGCGCGCTCGTGGCCGTGGTGTGGTTCGCGGCGGGACCGTGGGGCATCGGGCTCTTCGCCGTGCCGTTCCTCGTCTCGCGCTACTCGTTCCGCGTGCACCTCGAACTGCGCTCCGACCTCAAGGAGTTCGTGCGCGCGCTCACCGAGGTGCTCGAAGAGGTCGATCCGTACACGCGGCACCACTCGGTGCGCGTGTCGCAGTACGCCGTGCGCCTCGCGCGCGGGCTCAAGCGCCCCGAGTCCGAGGTGGACGAGATCGAGTACGCCGCGCTCGTGCACGACCTCGGCAAGATCGGTCCGCAGCACCAGTACATCCTGCAGAAGCCCGGCTCGCTCTCGCACGAGGAACAGCGCACGCTGCGCGCCCACCCCGCGGCCGGCGCCGAGATCGTCGCCAAGGTGCGCGCGCTGCGCCGCGCCTCGGAGATCGTGCTCTCGCACCACGAGCGTCCCGACGGGCTCGGCTACCCGTTCGGGCTGCGCTCGATCGACGTGCCGGTCGGCGCGCGCATCCTCAACGTCGCCGACGCGTTCGACGCGATGACCTCCGACCGCCCGTACCGCCGCGCGCTGCCGATGGACGCGGCGCTGCGCGAGCTCGAGCGCGGCGCGGGCACCCAGTTCGACGCGCAGGTGGTGAAGTGCCTGCTCGCGCTGCACCGCGTGGGCGAGTTCCCGCTCATCCCGAGCCCGAGCAGCGAGGACCTCCAGCTGCTGCGCCTCAAGACGAAGGTGGGAGGCTGATGCGCTACTCGGACGCCGGCGTGGACATCTCGCGTTCCGACGCGATCAAGGACGAAGTCGTCGCCGAGATCCGCAGCACCTGGGGCGAATCCGTGCGCCCGCTGGTCGGCGGGTTCGCGGGCGTGATGCGCTATCCCGGCGCGGCCCCGATGGTGGCCGCGACGATGGACGGCGTCGGCACGAAGCTGCATCTCGCGATGCGCGCGGGCCGGCTGGACGACGCCGCGGCCGACCTCGTCTACCACGGCGCGAACGACCTGCTCGTGCACGGCGCGAAGCCGCTCGCGTTCCTCGACTACGTCGCGCAGGCGAAGCTGGACCCCGAGGCCGTGCTCGCGGTCGTGCGCGGGCTCTCGCGCGCCTGCCGCGAAGTGGGCGCCGCGCTGCTCGGCGGCGAGACCGCGGAGATGCCCGACACGTACCTGCCCGAGGTGATCGACGTCGCCGGCTGCATGCTCGGCGTCGTGGACGACGCCCTGCTGCTCGACGGCAGCCGCGTGCGCGCCGGGGACGCCGTGCTCGGGATCGCGGGCTCGGGACTGCACACGAACGGCTATTCGCTCGCGCGCAAGGTGCTCGCCGCGTCCGGCCTGGCGCTGACCGACGCGCTGCCGGGTGGCGCGGGCGAGAGCGTCGGCGAGGCGCTGCTGCAGCCGCACCGCTGGTACGGCCGCGCGCTGCTGCCGCTCGCCGCGGCGGGCCGCGTGCGCGCGATGGCGCACGTGACCGGCGGCGGCATCTCGGGAAATCTCGTGCGCGTGCTGCCCGAAGGCTGCCGCGCGCACGTGCGCATGACCTGGCCCGAGCCCGCGGTGTTCCGCTGGCTGCGCGAGGCCGGCGGCGTGCCGATCGAGGATGCGCGCACCGCGCTCAACCTCGGCGTCGGCATGGTGGTGGTGACCGCGCCCGGCGACGAAGCCGGCGTGCTCGATAACCTGGCCGCCGCGGGCGAGACCGCCTGGCGGATCGGCGAGGTGGCCGCGGGAGAGCGCGGCGTGGAGTGGACGGCCCCCTGAGTGGTGCACACGCCCCCGAGGCGTGGAGGTGGCGGTGGAAGGGCGGACGGAACGGGGACGGGAGCGCGCGCGCCGGGGCGGCGCCGCGGGCGCCGGGAGCGCCGGGAGTTTCACGAGGCTCGAGCCCGTGGAGCTGGTGGGGGAATCGCCCGCCTGGCGCGAACTGGTCGAGCAGGTGCCGAAGGTGGCGCGCAGCGGGCTGCCCGTGCTGCTGCTCGGCGAGACCGGCACGGGCAAGGAACTCGTGGCGCGGGCCATCCATCTCGCGAGCGAGCGCTCCGGCGCGGAGTTCGTCGCGCACAACTGCGGGGCGACGCCGGACACCCTGATCGAGAGCGAACTGTTCGGGCACGTGCGCGGCTCGTTCACGGGTGCCTCGGGCGATCGCGAAGGGCTGTTCGACGCGGCGCAGGGCGGGACGCTGTTCCTCGACGAGATCGGGGACGCGAGCGCGCTGCTGCAGACGAAGCTGCTGCGCGTGCTGCAGGAGGGCGAGGCGCGCCGCGTGGGCGAGACGCGCGTGCGGCGCGTGGACGTGCGCGTCATCGCGGCCACGCACCGCGCGCTCGACAAGGTGGTGGGCGCCGGCGCGTTCCGCTCCGACCTGTACTTCCGGCTCGGCGCGGTGCGGCTGCGGCTGCCGGCGCTGCGCGAGCGCGGGCGCGACGTGCTGCTGCTCGCGCGCCACTTCCTCGCGCAGGCCGCGGCGCGCGAGCGCACGCACCCGCCGGCGCTGGAGCCGGGGCTCGCCGAGCGGCTGCTCACGTACCGCTGGCCGGGCAACGTGCGCGAGCTGGCGAACGCCTGCCACTACGCGGTGCGCGTCGCGGGCGCGCGCCATCTCGTGAGCGAGGCGCACTGGCCGGAGACCCCGTTCGCCGAGAGCGTGGCGGAGCACGACGGCCTGCACGCCGAGACGCGGGCGCTCGAGGAGCGGCGGCTGCGCGAGGCGCTGCGGCGCACGCACGGCAACAAGACCCAGGCGGCGCGCGCGCTCGGGCTGAGCCGGCAGGGGCTGATCAAGAAACTCCAGCGCATGGGGCTCGCGCGCGTCCCGGCTTCGCTTGACGATGGCGAGGGCGCTGTCTAGCGTGCGTGCGCACTCGGAAGGCGGGTCCATGGTGGGACCCCTCGCGCCGCACCGCGGCGCCGGAAGTGATCCACACGGGAGGTCGCGTGCCCAAGAAGGCTCTGAAGATCGGACTCATCGGCGTCGGCGCGGCCGCGCAGGTGAACCATATCCCCGCGCTCATGAAGATCGAGGGGCTCGAACTCGTGGCGCTCTGCGACCGCGATCCCGAGAAGGCCCAGCGTGTCGCGCAGAAGTTCGGTATCCCGCGCGCGGTCGGCCGCACCGAGGACCTGCTCGACGACGACACGATCGACGCGGTGGACATCTGCACCCCGAACTACCTGCACGCGCCGATGGCGATCGCCGCGCTCGAATCGGGCAAGCACGTGCTGTGCGAGCGCCCGCTCGCGCGCAGCAGCGAGGAAGCCGCCGCGATGGTGAAGGCCGCGAAGAAGGCGGACCGGCATCTCATGTGCGCGGTGCAGCACCGCTTCCGTCCCGACGCGCAGTTGCTGCGCAAGTTCGTGGACAAGGGCGACCTCGGCGACATCTTCCTCGCGAAGGCCGGCTGGCTGCGCCAGAAGACCGAGTGGGACTCGGACGAGTGGCGCCGCCAGAAGCGCGAGTCCGGCGGCGGCGTGGTGCTCGACCTCGGCTTCCAGATGCTCGACCTGTCGCTCTGGGTGCTCGGCTCGCACAAGGTGACCTCGGTCACGGCGAGCGTGCACCGCACGAAGAAGGGCGACGTCGAGGACAGCGCGACCGCGTTCTTCCGGCTCGAGTCGGGCGCGACGCTCACGCTCGAACTGTCGTGGGGCCTGCTCATGGAGAAGGACTTCGCCTACCTGAACCTGTTCGGTTCGGGCGGCGCGGCCCTGCTCAACCCGTTCCGTGTCCACAAGGGCATGCACGGCACGCTCGTCAACGTCACGCCCGCGCTCGAGACTCCGAAGAACCAGTACAAGCAGTCCATGGAGGCCCAGGTCGAGCACTTCGTCGAAACGCTGCGCACGGGCAAGAAGCCCATGGGCAGCGCGGACGAGGTGCTGGCCGTGATGCAGCTGATGGACGCCGTGTACAAGAGCGCCGAGCTGGGCAAGGAGGTCAAGGTCGGGTGAGCCGTTCCCGATCGGACCTGTGGCTTTCCGCCGCGTCGGGCCTCGCGCTCGGCGCGGCGTTTCTTCCGTGGTCCGGCGGCGCGCTCGCGTGGGCCGCGTTCGTGCCGCTGCTCTTCGCGCTCGAACGCCGCGTCGCCGCGGGCGAGTCGCTCCGCGCGTGCTTCCGGCTCGGCTACGCGGGCGGGTTCGCGTTCTTCCTCGTCGGCACGCACTGGATCGGGCTGCTCTCCGACGTCGCGATGACGGTGCCCGTGCTCAAGTACGCGGGCTGGGTGCTCTCGGCCGCGTACCTCGGGCTCTTCTGGGGCGCGGCCGCGGCGGTGGCCGCATGGCTCGCGCGCCGCTCCGGTATCGCGGCACGGTGGACGTTCGCCGTGGCCCTGATGCTGATCGAGTGGGTGCGGGGCGCCGGCGACATCGGCTTCCCGTGGTTCCAGCCCGGGTACACGCAGTACGCGACGAGCGCGCTCGGGCTCGCCGCCGCGGGCGGCGTCTTCGCGGTGACGGCGTGGGTGCTGCTCGTGAACGCGTGCGTGCTCGGCGCGACGCGCGACCGCACGCCGCGCGACTTCGTGTGGCTCGCGCTCGTGCTCGCGGGCGGGCTCGGCGCGGGCGCGTGGCTGCGCGGTGCCCCGATCGCGACGGACGGAACGCGGCCGCGCGTCGCGCTCGTGCAGGGCAACATCCCCGGCGAGGAGAAGTGGTCGGGCCGGCACCAGGAGGAGATCCTCGCGCGCTTCCTCGCGCTCTCCGACAGCGCGTTCGCCGCGCCGCCGGAAGGCGGCGCCACGGCGAGGCCCGTGATGGTCGTGTGGCCCGAGACCGCGACGGGTTCGTACCTGCGCAAGCAGCTCGCGCAGTCCATCGCGGTGGCGCGCTGGGCGTCTCGCACCGGCGCCGCGGTGTTCGCGGGCTACGCCGACTACAGCTACGACGCGGACGGCAAGCCGCAGCCCTGGAACGCCGCGGGGATCTGGAATCCGGACGGCCGGTTGTCGCCCACCTACGCGAAGCGCCACCTCGTGCCCTTCGGTGAGCGCATGCCGTTCCAGTGGCTCGTGCCGGCGCTCGGCCGCGTGGATTTCGGCCAGGCCGAGTGGGCGCAGGGGACGGGGCCGGTCGTGTTCGACGGCCAGACGGGGAAGTTCTCCGCGCTCATCTGCTTCGAGTCCATCTTTCCCGAGCTCGCGCGCGCGGACGTGAACGCGGGTTCGCGCTGCCTCGTGATCGTGACGACCGACGAGTGGTTCGGGCGCAGCGCCGCGGTGTTCCAGCACGCGGCGATGGCGCGGTTCCGCGCGGTCGAGAACGGCGTGCCCGTGCTGCGCTGCGCGAACACCGGGCTCACGCAGGTCATCGACGCGCGCGGCGCCGTGGTCGCGGAGGCGCCCGCGTTCCGCGCGGCGGTGCTCACCGCCGCGGTGCCCCCGCCGCGCGAGGGCCGCACGCCCTATTCGCGCACGGGGGACTGGCCGGTCGCGGTCGCGGCGATCGCCGCCGTGGCGATCGCCGCGTCGCGACGGGGCGTCAGTCGATCGGCTTGACCTCGCCGGACGCGAGATCGTAGTACGCCGTCACGATGCGCAGGTGGCCCTTCTCGACGGCGTCGCGGAGGATGGCGCTGTTCGCGAGGATCTGCGCCGCCGAGTGACGGGCGTTCGCGCGCACCCCGCGCTCCACGAGTTCCGCACCCTCGAAGCAGGACGTGAGCTTCTGCACCGTGGGCCGGATCTCCTGCACGAGCGCGACGAGGTTCTGCGACGGCAGCTCGTCGTTGCTGCAGGCCGCCTTCACCGCGCCGCACGAGCCGTGCCCGAGCACGACGATCAGTTTCGCGTGCAGGTGCTCGACCGCGTACTCCATCGAGCCGAGCACGATCGGGTCGACGATGTTGCCGGCCGTGCGCACGACGAACAGGTCGCCGAGCGACTGGTCGAACAGCAGCTCGGGGCCGACGCGGCTGTCGGCGCACGCGAGCACGATCGCGTCCGGGTGCTGGCCGCCGACGAGCGCCGCGCGCTGCGCGACGACGCCGCGCGTGCGCGTGCGGCCGCTCACGAAGCGGCGGTTGCCCGCGAGCAGCCGCGCCCACACGTCGGCGTCGCCTTCGTCGGGATGTCCCGCCGGCGCGGCGTGCGCGGCGGCGCCGGGAGCGGCGTGACCGGAGGCCGGAGCGCCGTGACCGGACGCGGGCTCGGTGGCGGTCGCCGAGCCGAGCTGCGTGGCGACGCGCTGCTGGATGCGCTGCTTGGTTTCGATCGCACGGTGCACCTGGTCCGGCGTGGTCTCCGCGTGCGGAGCGATCGGCGCCTGGGCCAGGGCGAGGGCCGCGAGCACGGCGACGAGCAGGGGAATGCGCTTCATGGCGACTCCTCGTGGGACGGACGTATTCAGGGGGCCTGGCGCGCGGGGCACCGGCGGCCGCCGGCGCGCACACCTCGACGCCTCCCAGTTTCGGCAGCGAAGGCGCGGGCTTGAGAGCGTTGACACCCGCCGCGAGCGGCGACTATCTTGCGGCCTCGCTTCGTGTTCACGCTTTCCGCCATGCGGAGCGCCGGGCCCTCCGGCATCCGTTGCCCGTCCCTGGCCCCGTCCGCGCCGTGACGCCGACCACCGGGAGACTCTCGTGCCACGCATCGTTGCCATTCTGGGAGCGACCGGACAGGTCGGTCGCACCATGCTCGCGCTTCTCGAGGAGCGCGCCTTCCCGTGCGACGGCGTGAAGCTGCTCGCCAGCCCTTCGAGCGCCGGACGCACGCTCACGTTCCGCGGCGCCGAGGTCCCCGTCGAGCCGGTCGGACCGGGAGCGTTCGACGGTTGCGAGTTCGCGCTCTTCGGCGTGAAGAACCCGATCGCGCAGCAGTGGTCCGGCCCCGCGCGCGAAGCGGGCGCCACGGTGATCGACAACAGCAGCGCCTACCGCTACGTGGACGACGTGCCGCTCGTCGTGCCGGAGGTGAACGGCGCGCTGCTCGCCGCGCGCCCGACGCTGATCGCGAACCCGAACTGCTCGGCGGCGCCGGTGGTGCTCGCGCTCGCCGCGCTGCGGCCGCTCGGCACGCTGAAGAAGCTGCTCGTCTCGACCTACCAGTCGGTCTCCGGCGCCGGCAGCGCCGCGCTCGACGACCTCGAGGCCGGCGTGAAGGCGGGGTGGGGCGGCGCGACGCCGCCGCGGCTCGCGGACGGCCGGCCGCCCTTCGCGTTCAACTGCATCCCGCACATCGACCGCTTCGAGGACAACGGCTACACGCGCGAGGAGATGAAGGTCGTGTGGGAGACCCGCAAGATCCTCGGCCTGCCGGACCTGCCCGTCACCGTGACCGCCGTGCGCGTGCCCGTGCGCATCGGGCACAGCGCCGCGGTGCACGCGTGGTTCGACCGGCCGGTCTCGCCCGACGATGCGCGCGCGGCGTGGGCCGCGTTCCCCGGCATCGAGGTGCAGGACGATCCCGCGCACCTGCGCTACCCGTTGCCGCTCGACGTCGCGGGCCGCGATCCGGTCGTGGTCGGGCGCGCGCGCGTGGACCTCATGGAGCCGAACGGGCTCGCGTTCTTCTACGTGTCGGACAACCTGCGCAAGGGCGCGGCCCTCAACGCCGTCCAGATCGCGGAAGCCTGCCTGGCGGCCCGGAAGCACTCGTGATCGAAGCACGCACGTTCCGCCTGACGGTCGCGTACGACGGAACGGATTTCCACGGCTGGCAGCGCCAGCCGGAGCTGCGCACCGTGCAGGGTGAACTGGAGCGCGCGTTGAACGAAGTGCTGGGAGACGATGCCGCGCCGCTCGAGACGGGCGGCGGGCCGGTCACCGTGAACGGCGCCGGGCGCACCGACGCCGGCGTGCACGCGCGCGGGCAGGTCGCCTCGTTCCGCGCGCGCACGGTGTATCCCGGGCACGCGATCGGACCCATGGCGCAGAAGCGCCTGCCGCGCGACGTGCGCATCGTGCGCTCGGAGGAGGCCGCGCCGGGGTTCCACGCGCGCCACAGCGCGCGGGCGCGGCGCTACGAGTACCGCATGCTCGACCAGCACGATCCGATGTTCGGGCGCTTCGCGTGGTTCCCCGCGCGGCGCTACTCGGGCGACGGGCTCGAGCGCTCGGCCACCGCGCTCGCGGGCGTGCACGACTGCACGAGCGTGGGCGCGAAGGGCAGTTCGCCCGTGTCGCCCGTGTGCCGGATCGATCACGCGGTGTGGCGGCGCTGGGAGCGCGGCTGGCTGTTCGACGTGCAGGCCGACCATTTCCTGTACCACATGGTGCGCAATCTCGTGGGCACCGCGCTGTGGGTGAGCAACGACGCGGATCCCGCGGGCCGCATGGCGGCGATCCTCGCGTCGCGCCGCCGGAGCGACGCGGGGCCGACGGTGTCGCCCCGGGGGCTGAGCCTCGAGGGCGTGACGTACGAAGGGGAGGAGTCGTGAGCATGAAACGCATGGCGGTGTTGGGAGTGTTCGCGGGCGGCCTGCTGCTCGGTGCCGTGGTGATGGCGGCCGTGGGCGGCGGCGCGAATCGCGACGGCGCGCCCCGGCGCGCGAAGCCCGTGGCGATCGACGACTCGCGGCGCACGGCGATCGTCACCGCGGCCGAGCGCGTGAGCCCGGCCGTCGTCTCCGTGAGCGTCGTGACGACGCGCGTGGTGCGCAGCGACCCGTTCGGTGGCGCGTTCCACGACGAGTTCTTCGACCGGTTCTTCCCGCGCAACGAGTACCGCCAGAAGGTGCCGGGGCTCGGCTCGGGCGTGATCGTGGACGCGAGCGGGCTCGTGCTCACGAACTCGCACGTCGTGCGCGGCGCCGACGAGATCAAGGTGAACCTGCCCGACGGGCGGCAGTTCCCGGCGAAGCTGCTCGGGGATTCCGAGGTGTACGACCTCGCGGTGCTGCGCATCGAGGGAGACAAGCTTCCCGTCGCGCCGATGGGCGACTCCGACGCGCTGCTCGTCGGGGAGTGGGCGATCGCGATCGGCAACCCGTTCGGCTTCCTGCTCGACGGTTCGGAGCCCACGGTGACCGCCGGCGTGGTGAGCGCGACGAAGCGCGACATCAAGGGCGAGGCGACCGAATCGGGGATCTACAAGAACATGATCCAGACCGACGCGGCCATCAATCCCGGCAACAGCGGCGGCGCGCTCGTGAACGGCATGGGCGAGCTGATCGGCATCAACACGTTCATCCTCACGCAGGGCGGCGGTTCGATCGGCCTCGGCTTCGCGATCCCGATCAACATGGCGAAGAAAATCCTCGACGAGATCCGCCAGTACGGGCGCGTGCGCTCGGCGTGGCCCGGCATGCAGGTGCAGCAGGTGACCGAGATGATGGCGCGCCGGCTCGGCTGGACGGACGCCTCCGGTCTCGTGGTCTCGCGCGTGGACCCGCGCGGACCGGCCGCGCGCGCGGGCGTGCAGGTGGGCGACCGCATCCGCACCGTGAACGGCCGCGTGACCGACGACGTGGACGACGCGCAGAGCGGCATCTACGGCGCGCAGGTCGGGGACGTGCTCGCGCTCGAGGTCGAGCGCGACGGGAAACGGCTCAAGTTCCGCATCGTCCTCGAGGAGGCGCCGCGCTGACATGATCGACCGCTATTGCCGGCCCGAGATGGCCGCGCTCTGGAGCGACGCGCAGCGCCTCGCCACGTGGCTCGACGTCGAGCTCGCGGCGACCGAAGCGCGCGAGAAGCGCGGGGACGTGCCCGCGGGCACGACGGAACGCATCCGCTCGCGCGCGCGCGTGAACCCGGCGCGCATGCTCGAGATCGAAGCCGAGGTGCACCACGACGTCATCGCGTTCCTCTCGATGATCGCGGAGACGGCGGGCGACGACGCGCGTCACCTGCACGCCGGCATGACGTCGAGCGATCTCGTGGACACCGCGCTCGCGCTGCAGCTGCAGCGCGCGGGGCGCGTGCTCGCGACCGAGGTGCACCGCCTGCGGCGCGCCGCGTGGGCGCTCGCGCAGCGTCACCGGCGCACGCCGATGGTGGGCCGCAGCCACGGCGTGCACGCCGAGCCCATCACCTTCGGGCTCAAGGCGCTGATCTGGTCCGAGGAGCTCGGGCGCGGGCTCGACCGCCTGCAGGCCGCGCTCGCGGGCTGCGCGGTGGGCAAGTTCAGCGGCGCGGTCGGCACGCTCGTGCACCTCGACGCCGAGATCGAGGAGACGGCGCTGCGCGCGCTCGGGCTCGAGCCCGAGCCGGTCGCCAACCAGGTCGTGCAGCGCGACCGGCACGCGGCGCTGCTGTGCGCGATCGCCGTGCTCGGAGGCACGCTGGAGAAGATCGCGCTCGAGGTCCGGCACCTCATGCGCACGGAAGTGCGCGAGGCCGAGGAGCCGTTCACGGAGAAGCAGAAGGGCTCCTCGGCGATGCCGCACAAGCGCAATCCCGTGCGCTGCGAGCGCGTGTGCGGCATGGCGCGCCTGCTGCGCGGCTACGCGCTGGCGGGGCTCGAGAACCAGGCGCTCTGGCACGAGCGCGACATCAGCCACTCGTCGGTCGAGCGTGTCGCGTTCGCGGACGCGTTCCTCGTGGCGCACTTCATGACGCACGACCTGTGCTGGGTGCTCGAGGGACTGCGCGTGAACGAGGGGCGCATGCTCGCCAACCTCGAGTCGGGCGGCGGCCTCGTGCATTCACAGCGCGTGCTGCTCGCGCTCACCGAGTCCGGGCTCGCACGCGACGACGCCTACCGGATCGTGAAGCGCCACGCGCTCGCCGCCGCCGACGGCGGCACGCCGTTCCGCGACGGGCTCGCGGGCGACCCGGAGGTGAGCGCGCGGCTCGACGCCGCGACGCTCGCCGGATGTTTCGAACTGTCCCACTACCTGCGCAGCGTGGACGCGATCTTCGCGCGCGCCGAGGAACCCCTCGCATGACGACGCTCACCGCCGCCACCGGCGCCTGGACCACGGACGAGTCGCGCGACCCGGCCGCCGTCTCGCGCGCGCTGCGGGCGCGCGGCGTCGCACTCGAGGCGGAGGAGGTCACGCTGCTCGAACGGCTGCTCGGCCGCCCGCCGCGCTGGGCCGAGGCCGTGCTGTTCGGCATCCTCTGGAGCGAGCACTGCTCGTACAAGTCCACGCGTCACCTGCTCAAGCGCCTGCCCACGCGCGCGCCGCAGGTCGTGATCGGGCCGGGCGAGGACGCGGGCGTCGTGTCGCTTCCGGCGCCGTGCGACGACCTCGTGCTCGTGCTCGGGCACGAGAGCCACAACCATCCGAGCCAGGTGCTGCCGGTCGAGGGCGCCGCCACGGGCATCGGCGGCATCGTGCGCGACATCGTGTGCATGGGTGCGGAGGTGGTGGGCGTGATGGACTCGCTGCGCTTCGGCGACCCCGCCGGTTCCGTGCACGCGCGCGACGTCATGCGCGGCGTGGTGCAGGGCATCGCGGACTACGGCAATGCGCTCGGCGTGCCGAACCTGGGCGGCGACACGGTGTTCGACTCGGGCTACGACACGAACTGCCTCGTGAACGCCATGGCCATCGGGCTCGCGCCCGCGGACGGCGTGCTGCGGAGCCGAGTGCCGCAGGGGCCGGGGCCGTGGGTGTTCGTGCTGGTGGGCAAGCCGACCGACGAGAGCGGCTTCGGCGGCGCGGCGTTCGCCTCGGGCGAACTCGGCGCCGACGACCAGCGCGGGGCCGTGCAGCTGCCGGACCCGTTCCTCAAACGCGTGCTCAACGTCGCGACCTACGAGGTGTTCCGCCGGGTGCGCGCGGCCGGCGTGCCGTGCGGCTTCAAGGACCTCGGCGCGGGCGGCATCGCCTGCGCGACGAGCGAACTGGCCGCGGCCGGCGGATGCGGCGCGGAGATCCGCCTCGACGACGCGCACCGCGTCGCGCGGCCGCTGCCGCCCGAGGTGCTGCTCTGCGCGGAGACGCAGGAGCGCTACTGCTGGGTCGTGCCCGAGGCGTTCGCGCCCGAGCTCGTGCGGCTCTACGAGGAGGAGTTCGCGCTCGGCCAGGTGATGCCCGGCGCAGGCGCGCGCGTGATCGGCCGCGCGATTCCCGAGAAGCGCTACCGCGTCGAGTGGCAGGGCGAAGTCCTCGTGGACTGCGAGGTGGACGCGATCACCACCGGCCGCAAGGCCGAGCGTCCTTCGCGGCCGCGCGTGCGCGCCGAGGCGAAGCCGCGCCGGCGCCGGGCCGCCGATGTGCGCGGCGCGCTGCTCACGCTGCTCGGCGGCGAACATCTCGGCTCGCGCGAATACCTCTACCGGCACTACGACTCCGAGGTGCAGGGCCGCACGTGGCTGCGCCCCGGCGAGGGCGACGCGGCCGTGCTGCGCGCGCACCCCGAGCGCCCGCTCGGGCTCGCATTCGCGGTCGGCGGGAATCCGCACTGGTGCGCCGGCGATCCCGATCTCGGCGCCCGGCACGCGGTGGCCGAGGCGGCGCGCAACTGCGCCGTGGTCGGCGCGCGTCCCTGGGCGCTCACGGACTGCCTCAACTTCGGGCATCCCGAGGATCCGGAGGTGATGGGCGACCTCGAGGCGAGCCTCGACGGTCTCGCCGCCGCGGCGCACGCGCTCGGGGGTCTCGCCGCGCCGGGCTCGCCGCTTCCTTACGTGAGCGGCAACGTCTCGCTCTACAACCAGGTCGGGCGCGACGCGATCCCGCCCTCGCCGATCGTGATGTGCGCGGGCGTGCTCGACGACGCGGGGCAGGCGCTGGGACTCGCGCCCACGAGCGCGGGGCACGTGATCGTGCTCGTGGGCGAGCCGCGCGAGGGGCTCGAGGGTTCGACCTACCGCCGCGAAGTGCTGCGCGAGCGCGGCGGCCCGCCGCCGCCGCTGTCGCTCGAACACGAAGCGCGCCTGCAGGCCTTCGCGGTCGAAGTGGCGCGCGGGCGCTGGGCCGCCGCGGCGCACGACGTCTCGGACGGCGGTCTCGGCGTGGCGCTCGCCGAGATGCTGCTCGCCGCGGCGCCGGAGGCGAACCTCGGCATGGACGCGCAGCTCGACGTGCTCGGCGTGGAGCCCGCGGTGGCGCTCTTCTGCGAGCGCCCCGCGATCGTGTACGCGCTGCCCTTCGAGCGGCTGCCGCGCTTCTCGCAGGCGGCGCGCGACCACGCACTGCAGACCTGGCCGATCGGCTCGGTGAGCGCGCACGGCCAGCTCCGGATGCTGCTGCCCGGCGAGCAGCGCGTGGCGTGGACGGTCGCCGAACTTCGCGACGCATCCCAGCGCGCGCTGGCGCGGCGCTGGAACGAGGAGGGCGCGTGAGCACGCACGTGGTGGCGGTGATGCAGTTCCCGGGCGTGAACTGCGAGGCCGAAACGCTCCGCGCGCTCGCGCGGGCGGGGCTCGAGGGCGAAGTCTTCCGGTGGACGCGCCCGGCTTCGGAACTCGGCCGGTACGGGGCGTTCGTGTTGCCGGGGGGCTTTTCGTACCAGGATCGCGTGCGCGCCGGCGCGCTCGCCGCGCGCGACCCGCTGCTCGGCGCGCTCGCCGAGCTGGCGGACGAGGGCCGGCCGGTGCTCGGCATCTGCAACGGCGCACAGGTCCTCGTCGAGGCCGGGCTCGTGCCGGGGCGCGGCAAGGTCGAGCTCGCGCTCGCTCGCAACCGCATGCCGCGCCGCTCCGGGTACTACTCGCGCTGGGTGTACTGCCGGGTCGAGCCGTCGCCGTGCGTGTTCACGCGCGCCCTGCCGCCCGGCACGCTCGTGCCGCTGCCGGTGGCGCACGGCGAGGGGCGCTTCACGGCGTCCTCGCGCACGGCGATGCCGAGACTGCTCGCCGCGGGGCAGGTGCCGTTGCGCTATGCGAGCGCCGCGGGCGAGCTGGCCGAGGAGTTCCCGGCGCTGCCCAACGGGGCGGAGCTTTCGGCCGCGGGCGTGTGCAACGCGGCGGGCAACGTGCTCGCGATGATGCCGCACCCCGAGCGCGCGCTGGAGCTCGGCGCGCTCGCGCGCGGCGTCGCGGGCGCGTGGAGCGAGCGGCGGCTGGCCTGCGTGCAGGGCGGGGGCGATCTCGCGCGCGAGGACGGCCCGGGAGCGGTGTTCTTCCGCGGCCTCGCCGCGCACCTGATGGAGGCCGTGTGAGCACGCTCGTGAAGGAGTGCGCGCTGCTGTTCGTCGAGCTGCGGGCCGCCGATCCGGAGGCGACCTCCGCGTTGCAGGTCGCCCGTGCGCACCTCGTCGAGGGGGCGGCGCTCGTGGGGCTGCGGCGCTGGCGTGTGTTCGAGCTGCGCGGTGAACTGCCGGATCCGCCCGAGCTCGAGGCGCGCGTGCATCGTTCGACCCAGTTCTACAACCCCGCCAAGGAACGCGGTACGCTCCTCGCCGAAGGACACGGCGGATCGCCCGCGGCGGCGGACGAGGCGCTCGTGCTCGTGTTCGACCGCGGCGGAGAGCGCCGGCCGGCGGCGGAACGCTGGTGGCGCCACGACGGCGGCGCGAAGGTCGAGGTGCGCGAGGGCACGGCGTGGGCGCTCCGCTTCGAGGGCGGGCCGGCGTCGGCGGCGCAGGTCGAGGGCGTGGCCGTGACGAAGTCTCGTGCGAGCGGACTGCTCTGCAATCCCCATTCACAGGAGTGGCGGTGGCTGCCGGCCGGTGAGCGGCCGCCTCTGGACTGGATCTCACGCAGGAAGACCGCCCGCGCGGGACGCGGGCCGGGAGGGAATGCGCCATGACGAGCTGGTCCCCGGACAAGTGCTGGAACGAGGAGTGCGGCGTGTTCGCGGTGGTGGGTGTGCCGCGCGCGTCGGAGATCACCGCGCTCGGGCTGCACGCGCTGCAGCACCGCGGCCAGGAAGCGACCGGCATCGTCTCGTGCGACGACCGCGGCGACTTCCACGTGCGCAAGGGCATCGGCCTCGTGTCCGACGTGTACGACTCGGGCAACCTGAACGACCTGCCCGGGCAGCTCGCGATCGGCCACAACCGCTATTCGACCGCGGGCGGCCTGACGCTCGAGAACACGCAGCCGCTGCGCGTCGTGTACCGCGGCGGCCCGCTCGCGCTCGCGCACAACGGCAACCTCACGAATGCCGCGGCGGTGCGCCAGTCGCTCGAGGAATCGGGCTCGATCTTCCAGACGACGCTCGACACGGAAGTGTTCCTGCACCTCGTCGCGCTCGCGCCCACCGACGACGTCGAGGCCGCGCTCACCGAGGCCGCGCGCACGGTCACCGGCGCGTACTCGATCGTGGTGCTCGCGCGCGGCAAAGTGATCGCGCTGCGCGACCCGCACGGGTTCCGTCCGCTCTGCGTGGGACGGCTCGGTGACGGCTACGTCGTGGCGAGCGAGACGTGCGCACTCGATCTCGTCGGGGCCGACTTCATCCGCGAGGTCGAGCCGGGCGAGATGATCACGATCGATCCGCAGGGCATGCGCGCGCGCCGCGCCGTGCCGGCAGCCGAGCCCGCACAGCACTGCATCTTCGAGCACATCTACTTCTCGCGGCCCGACAGCCGCGTCTTCGGCGCGACCGTCGACCAGGTGCGCCGCAAGCTCGGGCACCAGCTCGCGCGCGAGCATCCCGTGGACGCGGACGTCGTGATCGCGGTGCCGGACTCGAGCAACTCGATCGCGCTCGGCTTCGCCGAGGAGTCGGGCACGCGTTTCGAACTGGGGCTCATCCGCAACCACTACGTCGGCCGGACGTTCATCCAGCCGCAGCAGGCCGGGCGCGATTTCGGCGTGCGCGTGAAGTTCAATCCCGTGCGCGAGGTGCTCGACGGCAAGCGCGTCGTGGTCGTGGACGACTCGATCGTGCGCGGCACGACGAGCCGCAAGCTCGTGCGGCTCCTGCGTCGCTCGGGCGCGCGCGAGGTGCACTTCCGGGTCGGGTCGCCGCCGGTCACGCATCCGTGCTTCTACGGCATCGACACGCCGAGCCGGCGCGAACTGATCGGCGCGCTCAAGACGGTCGAGGAGATCCGCGAATACCTCGGCGTGGATTCGCTCGGCTACCTGTCGCTCGACGGCATGCTCGCGTGCGAGAGCGAGCCGCGGCGCTTCTGCCGGGCGTGCTTCGACGGGCGCTATCCGGTCGCGGTCGAGGCGGGGGCGGGCAAGCTGGCGATCGAGCAGCTGCGGCGCACGCCGTCCGGCTCGGGCTCCTGAGCGGTCGCGGCGGTTCCGGCGGTGCCGGCGCGTTGACAGCCTCGCGGGACGCTCCCTAGATTCGCGCATACCGCGCGCCGCGAGGGACGCGCCGCGCACCACTTCATCGCCCGGAAAGCCCCCATGTCGCTCCAGTTGCTGATGGACCAGCGCCGCGCCCGCATCGCGGAGTGGCGCGCGATCGGCGTCGAGCCGTACGCCTACCGCTACGACGTGACCCACTTCGCGACCGACCTGCTCGCCCGCGGCGAAGCCGTGACGACGGAGTACGGGGACGTCGTGCGCATCGCCGGGCGGCTGGTCACGAAGCGCGGTCAGGGCAAGGCGGGCTTCGCGCACCTGCTCGACAAGACGGGACGCATCCAGGTCTACGCGAAGAGCGACCTGATGGGTGAGCAGTACCGGCGCTTCGAGCTCGCGCAGGTCGGGGACTGGCTCGGCATCGAGGGCGCGCTGTTCCGGACGCGCACCGGCGAGATCACCGTGCGCGCCGACAAGATCGAGCTGCTCGCGAAGTCCATCCGTCCGCTGCCCGAGAAGTGGCACGGGCTGACCGATCCCGAGACGCGCTTCCGCCAGCGCTACGCCGACCTCTTCACCAACGTCGAGGTGCGCGAGATCTTCCGCCGCCGCGCGAAGCTGACGAGCGGCATCCGCGCGTTCCTCGACGCGCGCGACTACCTCGAAGTCGAGACGCCCGTGCTGCAGCCGCTCTACGGCGGCGCGTTCGCGCGGCCGTTCGTGACGAAGCACAACGCGCTCGACATCGATCTCTACCTGCGCATCTCGAACGAGCTGTACCTCAAGCGGCTGATCGTCGGCGGCCTCGACCGCGTGTACGAGTTCTCGCGCGACTTCCGCAACGAGGGCATGGACCGGTCGCACAATCCCGAGTTCACGCTGCTCGAGTTCTACCAGGCGTTCGCGGACATCCACGACATGATGGAGCTCACGCAGGCGATGGTCTGCGACGCGCTCCAGAACGCGTGCGGCACGTTGAAGATCCCGTACCAGGGCCGCACGCTCGACTTCACGCCCCCGTGGCCGCGCGTCTCGATGCTCGACTCGGTCTCCGAAAAGGTGGGCGAGTCCGTGCACGCGCTCGACGAAGCCGTGCTGCGCCGGCACTGCGAGAAGCACGGCCTGCACGCCCGCGAGGGCACCGGCGCGGGCGGCATGCTCGACGAGCTGTTCTCGGCGCTCGTCCAGCCCGAGCTGCAGAACGCGGCGTTCGTCGTCGACTTCCCGGTCGTGACCTCGCCGCTCGCGCGCGTGAGCCGCACGAACCCGGCGGTCGTCGAACGCTTCGAACTGTTCGCCGCGGGCATGGAGCTGGCCAACGCGTTCAGCGAGCAGAACGACCCGGACGCGCAGCAGCGGGCGTTCGAGGCCCAGCTCGAGGCGAAGGCGCGCGGGGATGAAGAGGCGCAGGTGATGGACGAGGACTACCTGCGTGCGCTGCAGTACGGCATGCCGCCGACCGGCGGCGTCGGCATCGGCATCGACCGCCTCGTGATGCTCGCGACCGACTCGCGCAGCATCCGCGACGTCGTGCTGTTCCCGCAGCTGCGTCCCGAGGAAGGTCGGCCGGTCGCGGACGACCGCGACGAGGAGCCGGAGGCGCCGGAGGCGCCGGAAGCACCGAAGGCTCCGGAGCCGCCGAAGGCGTGAAGCTCCCCCTGTGGATCGCGGCGCGCTACCTGCGCAGCCGGCCGAGGACGGGCTTCATCACGCTGCTCACGGGCATCTCCATCGCGGGCGTCGCGGTCGGCGTGACCGCGCTGCTCACCGTGCTCGCGGTCATGAACGGCTTCGAGAGCGAGGTGCAGACGCGCATCTCCGGGACCGACGCGCACGTCGTGCTGCTCGGCGAGAACACGTCGGGCGTCCCGAACGGCGAGTCGCTCGCCGCGAAGCTCGCGGCGCAGCCGGGCGTCGAAGGCGTCGCCGCCTTCACGTACGCGAAGGCGATGGCGTTCCGCGATGGCGCGTCCGAGGGCATGGTCGTCAAGGGCGTGGACCTCGCGGCCGAGCGCACGGTGACCACGATCGGCCGGCACATCGTGCCGGCGCTCGATTCGATTCCCGCCGTCACGCTGGGAGGTGAGCCCGGCATCGTGCTCGGATCGGAGCTCGCGGCGCGGCTCGGCGCGGGCATCGGCGACGTCGTGCTGCTCGCGACGCTGCAGGGGGACGCGAACTCGGCGTTCGGCTATGCGCCCAAGCTGCGGCCGTTCCGCGTCGTGGGGCAGTTCACCTCCGGGCTCTACAACTACGACTCGAGCCTCGGCTTCACGTCGATCGCGACGTCGCAGAAGTTCTTCGACCTCGGCCAGAACGTCACCGGTGTCGAGGTGAAGCTCACCGACATGTTCACCGCGCCCGAGGCGGCCGTGCGGCTGCTGCGCGCCGCGGACCAGGCGGGGCTGCGCGCGAACAACTGGATCGAGCTGAACCGGAACCTGTTCACGTGGATGAAGCTCGAGAAGGCGGTCATGTTCGTCATCCTCGGGCTCATCGTGCTCGTCGCGGCGTTCAACATCGTGAGCACGCTGTTCATGGTCGTGCTCGAGAAGCGCCGCGACATCGGCGTGCTCAAGTCGCTCGGCGCCACCCCGGAGGTCGTCCTGCAGATCTTCCTCGTCGAAGGTTTGCTCATCGGCGGGCTCGGGACGCTCGCGGGCACGATCCTCGGGGCGGGCCTCATCTACGTCCTGAAGCGCTGGCCGTTCGTCCACCTGCCCGGGGACGTGTACTTCATCGAAACACTTCCGGTGCGTCCTGAAGCAGGGGACTTCGCCGCCGTCATTCTGGCCGCCATCGCCCTGTGTCTGGCCGCCGCCTGGTATCCGGCCTGGCAGGCGTCCCGGCTCGACCCGGTCGCGGCCATCCGCCGGCAGACCTGAGAACCCTTCGCAAGTGAGGCGCTCAACTGTCTGACAACACGGTCGTTGAGGGAGGCGCACCCGCCCTTCTCGCGCGCGGGATCTGCAAGACCTACGAGGGCCCGGCAGGGCCTCTCGAGATCCTTCGCGGCGTGGACCTCGAGGTGCCCCGTGGCATGCTTCTGGCAATCACGGGGGCGTCGGGTGCGGGGAAAAGCACGCTCCTGAACATTCTGGGCGGGCTGGACCACAGCACGGCCGGAACGCTGGAGATCGGCGGTCGGCGGGTCGAAACCATGGGCGAGCGCGAGCGCTGCCGGCTCCGGGCCGAGCGCCTCGGGTTCGTGTTCCAGTTCCACCACCTGCTGCCCGAGTTCTCCGCCGAGGAGAACGTCATGATGCCGCTGCTGCTGGCGGGACGTTCCTCCGAGGAAGCGCGTGCGCGTGCGAGGCAGGTGCTGGAATCGGTGGGGTTGACGGAACGGTGGGAGCACCACCCTTCCGAGCTTTCGGGTGGGGAGGCGCAGCGTGTCGCGGTGGCGCGGGCGCTCGCGAGCGAGCCGGAACTGGTGCTCGCCGACGAGCCCTCGGGTAACCTCGACGGCAGGACCGCGGGAGAACTTCACGAACTGCTGGCGTTCCTCGCGCGTGAGCGGCATCAGACGTTCGTACTGGTGACGCACAACGACCGGCTCGCGGCTCTGGCGGACCGGGTGATGCGACTGGAAGCAGGACGGCTGCACGACGCCTGATCGAGAGGGAACGGATGCTCTGCCAGATCTGCGGGAAGAACCCCGCGACGGTGCACTTCACGGAGATCCACGACAACAAGATGTCGGAGATCCACGTGTGCGAACGTTGCGCCGAGGAGAAGGGCATGGCCGCGTCCGCCTCGCAGCACAAGTTCGAGATCGCGGACCTGCTCGCCGGCATGGTGGACGCGATGACGCGCACGGACGAAGAGCGCGTCGGCCACGTGCAGTGCCCTCGGTGCGGCCTGCAGTATTCGAGCTTCAAGGAAACCGGCCGTCTCGGCTGCTCGGAGTGCTACGCCGCGTTCCAGTTCCAGCTGCGGCCGCTGCTGCGCCGCATCCACGGCGACACGCGTCACCGCGGCAAGACGCCCGCGCACGGCAGCGCCGGCGCCGAGCGCTCGCGCCAGATCCAGCGCCTGCACGACGATCTGCAGCGCGCGGTCGAGAGCGAGGAGTTCGAGAAGGCGGCGCAGATCCGCGACGAGATCCGCAAGCTCGAGGCCGAGCTTCAGGCCGAGCGAGCGTCCACCCCGAGCGTGGAGCGTCCGTCGTGAGCGCGACCCCGCGCGACTTCGCGCAGCTGTTCGACACGACCAGCCCGTGGCTCACGGGTTCCGGTCCGCACTCCGAAATGGTGCTTTCCACGCGCATCCGTCTCGCGCGCAATCTTTCCGAGGTGCCGTTCACGCACCGCGCCCGCGAGGAGCAGCTCTACGGCGTGCTCGCCTCGGTGTCGGCGGCGGCGCAGAGCTCGCGTTCGTTCCACGACGGGCTGCTGCTCCGCATGAACGAGTGCTCGCCGATCGAGCGCCAGGTGCTCGTCGAGCGCCACCTCGTGAGCCACGAACTCGGTGACGGCGCCCGGCCGCGCGGCATCCTCGTCGCGCCCGACCAGCGCCTGAGCCTCATGATCAACGAAGAGGACCATCTCCGGCTGCAGTCGCTGACACCCGGCTTCCAGCTCGCGGAAGCCTGGTCGCTCGCCGACCGCGCGGACGACGAACTCAACCAGTCGCTCGAGTTCGCGTTCTCGGAGGAGATCGGCTACCTCACGAGCTGCCCGACGAACGCCGGCACCGGCCTGCGCGCGTCGGTGCTCATCCACCTGCCCGCGCTCGTGCTTCTCGAGGAGATCCAGCGCGTCCTCAAGAGCATCATGCAGGTCGGACTCAACGTGCGCGGCCTGTACGGCGAGCACAGCGAGGTGATGGGCAACCTGTTCCAGATCTCGAACCAGACCACGCTCGGCCGCAGCGAGCGCGACTCCATCGACAGCCTCGAGCGCGTCACGCGCCAGATCATCGAGACCGAGGAGCGCGCGCGCGAGCGCATGCTGCGCGACGCCCGCGTGCAGATCGAGGACAAGGTGTGGCGTGCGTACGGCACGCTGCGCTACTGCCGTTCGATCCACGCCCGTGAGGTCATCAATCTCTGCTCCGCCGTGCGTCTCGGCGTCGCGATGGAACTGCCGGGCCTGTGCCCGCTGCGCACGCTGAACGAACTGCTCGTGCTCACGCAGCCGGCGCACCTGCAGCGCATCCACGGAGCCGAACTTTCGCCCGCCGATCGCAACATCGTCCGCGCCCAGCTCGTGCGCGAGCGGCTCGCCGCCGCCGACCACGGGACCGGGACGAATCCTTAGGGACAAGGAGGAAGGCCTTCGCCGCGTCGTGCGGCGGAGCCGAGCACACCATGCACGATAAGTTCACCGAACGGGTTCGCAAGGTCATCTACCTCGCTCGCGAGGAAGCGGCGCGGCTTCAGCACGACTACATCGGCACCGAGCACCTGCTGCTCGGCGTCATCCGTGAAGGCGAAGGCATCGCCGCCACGGTGCTCAACAACCTCGGCCTCGACCTCGACCGCATCCGCCAGGAAGTCGAGAACATGGTGAGCGCCTCGGGCGGCACCATGACGATCGGCGAGATCCCGTTCACGCCGCGCGCGAAGCGCGTGCTCGAGCTGGCCGTCGAGGAGGCGCGCTCGCTCGGACACAACTACGTCGGCACCGAGCACCTGCTGCTCGGCCTGATCCGCGAAGGTGAGGGCGTCGCCGCGAAGGTGCTGCTCGAGCTCGGCGTGGACCGCAAGCGCGTGCGCGAGGAGACGCTCAAGCTCCTCGGCGGCACTCCGTCGTCCGGCCCGGCGGCCGAGCGCGGTGAGGAGCGCGCGGAGACGCCGGCCCTGAACCAGTTCGGCCGCGACCTCACGACGCTCGCCCGCGAAGGCAAGCTCGACCCGGTCATCGGCCGCGACAAGGAGATCGAGCGCGTCATCCAGGTGCTCTCGCGCCGCAAGAAGAACAATCCCGTCCTCATCGGCGAGCCCGGCGTCGGCAAGACGGCGATCGCCGAAGGGCTCGCCGCGCGCATCGTGTCCGGCCAGGTGCCGGAGTCGCTGCGCAACAAGCGCATCGTGACGCTCGACCTCGCGGCCGTCGTCGCGGGCACGAAGTACCGCGGCCAGTTCGAGGAGCGCCTCAAGACCGTCATGAACGAGATCCGGGAGTCGAAGGACACGGTGATCTTCATCGACGAGCTGCACACGATCGTCGGCGCCGGCGGCGCCGAAGGTGCGATCGACGCCTCGAACATGCTCAAGCCGGCGCTCGCGCGCGGCGAACTGCAGTGCATCGGCGCGACCACGCTCGACGAGTACCGCAAGTACCTCGAGAAGGACGGCGCGCTCGAGCGCCGCTTCCAGCCGGTCATGGTCGACCAGCCGAGCATCGAGGACACGATCCAGATCCTCATGGGGCTGCGCGACAAGTACGAGGCGCACCACGGCGTGAAGATCACGGACAACGCGATCGTGCAGGCCGTGAAGCTCGCGGACCGCTACATGAACGACCGTTTCTTCCCGGACAAGGCCATCGACGTGATCGACGAGGCCTGCGCCCGCTCGCGCCTTTCGGTGAGCACGGTGCCGTCGGAAGTCAGCGAGCTCGAGAAGAAGCTCGAGGAGGTCGTGAAGGAGAAGGAAGCGGCCATCCGGGGCCAGGAATACGAGAAGGCCGCGCGGCTCCGCGACCGCGAGAAGGAACTGCGCGCGCGCCGGACGGACCTCAAGAAGTCGTGGACCGAGTCCAAGCGCGACAAGGAAGTGCAGGTGGACGAGGACCAGATCGCGGCCGTGCTCAGCATCATGACGGGCATCCCGGTCGTGAAGCTGGCGGCGGAGGAGAGCGAGAAGCTCCTGCGCATGGAAGAAGAGCTGAAGAAGCGTGTCGTCGGCCAGGACGAGGCGGTCTCGGCCTGCGCCCGCGCCGTCCGCCGCAACCGCGTCGGCCTGCGCGACCCGCGCCGTCCGATCGGCTCGTTCATCTTCCTGGGGCCCACGGGCGTCGGCAAGACTGAGCTCGCGCGCGCACTCGCCGCGTACCTGTTCGACAGCGAGGACGCGCTGATCCGCATCGACATGTCCGAGTACATGGAGAAGTTCTCGGTGTCGCGTCTCGTCGGCGCGCCTCCCGGGTACGTCGGCTACGAAGAGGGCGGGCAGCTCACCGAGAAGGTGCGCCGCAAGCCCTACTCGGTCGTCCTGCTCGACGAAGTCGAGAAGGCGCACCCGGACGTGTTCAACGTGCTGCTGCAGGTGCTCGACGACGGCACGCTGACGGACAGTTCGCGCCGCAAGGTGGATTTCAAGAACACCGTCATCATCATGACGTCGAATCTCGGCGGCCGGCAGATCGTGTCGGGCGGCAAGGGGCTCGGCTTCAAGAACGTCGACAGCGCCCAGCAGTTCAGCGCCATCAAGACGACGGTGCAGGACGAGCTCAAGCGCGCGTTCAACCCCGAGTTCCTCAACCGCATCGACGACGTGATCGTGTTCCACACGCTGTCGCGGGACCACATGAAGAGCATCGTGGACATCCTGCTGTCGCAGTTCAGCAGCCGGCTCAAGGCACAGGACATCGTGCTCGAGATCGCGCCGGACGCCACGGACCTGCTCATCGACAAGGGGTTCGACGCCGCCCTGGGCGCCCGTCCGCTGAAGCGGGCGATCCAGCGGCTGCTCGAGGACCCGTTCGCCGAGTTCATCCTCCGCGGGCAGGTGCCCGCCGGAACGGTGGTCAAGGTGACGCGCAAGGACGACGCCCTGGACTTCGACACGTCCGGGGTGGCCGCTCCGGCATCGCCTCCCGAGGTCCCGGCGAACTGATTCCGGACGCTTCACGAGACGCCGGGGTCCTTCGGGACCCCGGCGTTTTCGCGTCCGGGGAAGGGGAACGCCGGTCAAGCTTCGGTGTAGGAACGACTACGGCCCGGCGGCGGGGGCTCCCCGTGGCTGGACATTGGGGCCTCGCTGGCTATGATTCGGCCGAGACTCCCCGATGACCCAAGGCCACCCCGACTCCGGCTCGCGCGCGCAGGGACGCGAAGACGCGGCGTGGCAGGACGGATTCCTGTGCCGTGGCCCGAGGGCCCAAGGAGCTGATCGAGTGCCTCTTCGCCTGACCCGGTGGGTCCCGCGCTTCTGCGGGTTCGCCGCCATCCTTCTCGCAGTGCTGTTCTCGTCGTTCGGGATCGCGTGGGCGCAGGACGGGGCCGACGCGCGACCGGGCGCCCCCGCCGTCGGCCGCATCTTCGTGACGGGCAACGTCCACGTCGACAGCGCGCGCATCGTCCGGACGTTCGACGTGCCCCCGGGCACGCGCTTCTCGTCCGACCTCGTCCGCCGCGGCACGCGCAAGCTCACCGCGCTCGGACTCTTCAGCAACGTCCAGCTGCTCAAGAACGAGCACGACGGGGTGGTGGACCTCACCATCGTCGTGACCGAACGGCCGCGCCTGGCCGCGGTGCGCTTCTCGGGCAACAAGAAGCGCGAGGACGTGGACCTCGAGAAGAAGCTCTTCCTGCACGCGGGCGAGACGTTTTCGTTCGTGCAGGCGAACCTGCAGGTGGACTCGCTCGCCGAGTACTACCGCAGCGAAGGCTTCCCGCGCGCGAAGATCACCGCGAAGGCGGACACGTTGTTCGACCGCAACGAGGTGAACCTCACGTTCGAGATCGTCGAGGGCGAGAAACTGCGCATCGGCGACATCGTCTTCGAGGGGCGCACGGCGTTCCCCGCGAAGCGCCTGCGCAAGGCCATGAAGACCAAGACGAAGGGACTCTTCGGCGGCGGCGAGCTGAAGGACGAGACCTTCGCCGAGGACCGGGAGAAGCTCGAGACCTGGTACCAGAACCACGGCTACCGGGACATGCAGGTCGCGGGCTTCGAGGTCGTGCCGGGCGCGGACCCGAAGCGCGTCACGCTCAAGGTGACCTTGTCCGAGGGCCGGCCGTACACGTTCGGCACCTCGCGCTGGGAAGGGGCGCGCACGCTCGACTCGACGTTCCTCGCGCGCGCCTGGAAGGACCGCAAGGCGGCCCCGTACGACCGCTCGCGCGTCGAACGCGCCCGCGGTGACGTGCTGGGCGAATACGCCGAGCACGGCCTGCTCTACGTGGACATGGAGCCCGAAGAGACGGTGCGCGACTCGATCGTGGACGTGACGTTCCGCGTGCGCGAGGGGTCGCCCTCCTTCGTGCGGCGCGTGACCATCCTCGGCAACAAGGGCACCCGCGAGCACGTGCTGCGCCGCGAGCTCGACGTGCACGAAGGCGACCGCTTCCGCCGTTCGGCGCTGATCCGCAGCCAGGGCGACATGATGCGGCTCCAGCTGTTCGAGGAAGTGATGCCGGACATCTCGCCGGCCGAGAGCACCGACGTCGACGTGATCTTCCGCGTGAAGGAGAAGCAGGTCGGCACGGCGTCCGCCGGCGCGGGCTACACGGGCGAGGCCGGCCTCACGGGCTTCCTCGAGCTCGGTCACAGCAACGTGCTCGGCAACGGCCAGTCGCTCGCGCTGCACCTCGAGCGCGGCGGCCGCAGCGACCGCCGGCGCGAGGACTACTCGCTCAGCTTCACCGAGCCGTGGTTCCGGGATTCCCCGACGCTGCTCGGCTATTCCGTCTACAGCACCACGCGCGAGCTGCTCGAGTACGACCAGCGGCGCCGCGGCGGTTCCGTGCGCATCGGCCGGCCGTTGCCGTGGCCCGACTACTCGCGCGGATCGGTCTCGTACACGCTCGAGAACATGCGCATCACGAACGTGGACTCGAGCCTGACGATCGCGGGCGTGAGCACGAACACCGACCTGCTCACGAGCACGCTCGAGTTCAACTTCATGCGCAACAGCACGGACAACCCGTTCTACCCGACGCGCGGCACCCGCTTCACGGCGAGCGAGGAGTTCACGGGCGGGCCGTTCGGCGGCGAGCTGCACTACTTCCGCCATCGTTACGAGGGCCGGGTCTACACGCGCAGCGCCCTCAAGAGCGTCACGAGCATGCTGCGCCTGCGGCTCGGCAGCGTCGGGCAGTACACGTGGCGCAGCGACGTGATTCCCGACTACGCGCGCTTCCGGCTCGGCGGCGGCAACACGCTCGACCCCCTGCGCGGCTACCAGGACTACCAGGTCGTGCCGAACCGCGGGTACTACTGGAGCCGGTACAACCGCATCATCTCGAGTTCGACCGGCGCGGACTCCACGATCCGTGACTCCTCGTACGTGCGCAGCCGCTATCCCGGCGGGCGCTACATGGCGTTGTTCACCCTCGAGCAGCAGTTCCCGATCGTCCACCCGCTGCACGCGCTGCTGTTCGTGGACGCGGGCAACACGTGGGACGAGCTGAAGTTCGTCAAGCCCCGTGATTTCAAGGTCGGCGCCGGCTTCGGCCTGCGGATGGAGATCCCCATCCTCGGCAACGTCGGGTTCGACTACGGCTATGGCTTCCACCGCGACGACGGGCCGAAATGGCAGGGACACTTCCTGCTCGGCAACGTCGGGTTCTGACGAGGTCGCATGCGATTTCCCGCCCGAGTGCTCGCCTTCGCCTGTGCGCTGTTGACGGCCGCCACCGCGGTCTTCGCGGCCGACCTGTCCGTGGGTTACATCGACTCGTCCCGCATCTTCATGGAGTACAAGGACGCGCAGGACGCCCAGCAGCGCTTCGACCGCCAGGTGCAGGGCTGGCGCGACGAGGCCACCGAGAAGGAGAAGGTGGTCACGCAGTTGCGCGCGGAACTGCGCGACCAGGGCCCGATCCTTTCGGCGCTCAAGCGGCAGGAGAAGGAGACGGCGCTGCAGCGCGCCGTGACGGAGTACGAGAACTTCATCCAGGAGATCTGGGGGCCGAACGGCCGTGCGTCGCAGGAGAACGAGCGCGCGACGGGCGAGGTGGTCCAGCAGATTCGCGCGGCCGTGGAGAAGGTCGCGGGGCAGAAGGGCCTGACGATGGTGTTCGATTCCACCAGCGGCGTGCTCGTGTACGCCGACCGTACGCTCGACATCACCGCGGACGTGCTCGCCGAACTCGCGGCGCGCACCGCGGGCACGACACGCTAGGAGCGTCCCCCCATGCAGACGCGCACGCTGGCCGAGCTGGCCGAGGAGCTGGGCGGCACCGTCGTGGGCGATCCCGCGACCGTCGTCAAGGGCGTCGCCGGGATCCGTGAGGCCCAGTCCGGCGACATCACGTTCATCGCGAACTCGCGCTACGACGCCTACCTGCACGAGACGAAGGCTTCCGCCGTGATCTGCGGGCGCGAGACCCGGGAATCCACCGTGCCGCTGCTGCAGGTGGACAACCCGTACCTCGCGTTCCAGAAGGTCGTGAAGCACTTCCGGCCGGAGCTGTACAAGCCGCTCGCCGGCGTGCATCCGAGCGCGGTGGTCTCGCCCGCCGCGACGCTCGGCACGAACGTCTCGGTCGGCGCGCACTGCGTCGTCGAGGCGGGCGCCAAGGTCGGCGCGAACACGGTCCTCATGCCGGGCTGCTACGTCGGCGTGCAGGCCGCGATCGGGGACGACTGCATGATCTATCCGCGCGTCGTGATCCGCGAGGAATGCGTGATCGGCGACCGCTGCATCATTCATCCGGGCGCGGTCATCGGCGCCGACGGGTTCGGGTTCGCCTTCGACTCGGGGCGCTACCACAAGGTGCCGCAGGTGGGCACCGTGATCGTGGGCAACGACGTCGAGATCGGTGCGAACGCGACCATCGATCGCGCGACCACGCACGCGACGCGGATCGGCGACGGCACGAAGATCGACAACCTCGTCCAGATCGGCCACAACGTCGTGACCGGCCAGCACTGCATCGTGGTGGCGCAGGTCGGCATCTCGGGCAGCACGGAGCTCGAGGACTACGTCACGATCGGCGGCCAGGCCGGTGTCATCGGTCACGTGCGGCTCGGCAAGGGCTCCATGATCGGCGGGCAGAGCGGCGTGACGAAATCCGTTCCGCCCGGTGCGAAGGTTTCGGGGTATCCGGCGATCGCGCTGGGCATCTGGCGGCGCATGAACGCCTACATCCAGCGGCTTCCGCAGCTCTTCGATCGCACGAAGCAGATCGAGGAGCGGCTGGACCGCCTCGAGCAGAACACCCAGGAAGGGGAGACGGTGCGTTGAAAGGTCGCATGCAGCGGACGATCGCCGGGCCGGCGCAGATCGAGGGCGTCGGCCTGCACACGGGTGAGAAGGGGATCATGAAGTTCCTGCCGGCTCCGGCCGGCCACGGCGTGCGGTTCGTGCGCGTGGACCTGCCGGGAAGCCCCGAGGTGCAGGTGCGTCCCGAGAACGCGCACTTCGATCCGGGCGCCGGACGGCGCACGATCCTCCAGCAGGACGGCGTGCAGATCCACACGATGGAGCACGTGCTGTCGGCCGTCGCCGGCATCGGCATCGACAACCTGCGCATCGAGGTCTCGAGCATGGAAGTGCCCGAGGGGCACGACGGCTCGGCGGCCCCGATCGCGCGTGCGCTCATGTCGGCGGGCGTCGTGGACCAGGACAAGCCGGTGCGTCATCTCAAGGTGACGAAGCCGGTGAGCTGGTCGCACAAGGGCGTCGAGCTTTCGGCCGTGCCGTACCGCGGCTGCAAGCTGACCTTCACGATCGAGTACGACCACCCGCTCATCGGCGTGCAGGAACTCTCGGTGGACGTCACGCCCGAGGTCTACCTCGAGCAGATCGCTCCGGCGCGCACGTTCGTGCTCGAGCGCGACCTCGAGGTCCTGCGCGAGGCCGGCTGGATCAAGGGCGGCCGGCTCGAGAGCGCGATCGTCGTCGGCGCGGACCGCGTGCTCAACGAGGAGCCCCTGCGCTTCCCGGACGAGTTCGTGCGTCACAAGATCCTCGACCTGCTCGGCGACCTGTTCATCCTCGGCGGCCCGCTCCTCGGGCACGTGACGGCGAAGCGTTCCGGCCATCACGGCCACGTCGAGTTCGTGAAGCACCTCAAGGAGACGCTGCCGCTTCCCGGGCGGCGCCCCGGCGGGCCGCCCGACGAGTGGGACATCACGTCCATCATGGACATCCTTCCGCACCGCTATCCGTTCCTGCTCGTGGACCGGATCACGTCGCTCGAGGAAGGGCAGTCCATCGAGGGCTACAAGAACGTCACGATCAACGAGCCGTTCTTCCAGGGTCACTTCCCGGGGCAGCCGGTGATGCCCGGCGTGCTCATCATCGAGGCCATGGCGCAGTGCGGCGGGCTGCTCATGCTGAACTCGGTGGACGACCCGAACGACAAGCTCATGTTCTTCATGGGCATCGACGGCGCACGCTTCCGCGTGCCCGTGACGCCGGGCGACCAGCTGCGGTTCAAGCTCACGCTGCTGAAGCTGCGCGGGCGCACCTCGAAGATGCGCGGCGAGGCCTACGTGGACGGTCAGCTCGTGGCCGAGGCCGAGCTCATGGCCTCGATCGTCGATCGGCGGCAGTCGTGAGCGCGCAGGTCCATCCGGCCGCGTTCGTCGAGAAGGGCGCGCGGCTGGGCGAGGGCGTCGTGGTCGGTCCCGGTGCGGTGATCGGTCCGCACGTCGTGATCGGCGAGGGCACGCGCGTCGACTCGCACGCGCTCGTGACCGGCTGGACCACGATCGGTCGCCACTGCCACATCCACCACGGCGCCGTGCTCGGCTCGCCGCCGCAGGACCTCAAATACACGAGCGAGCCGTCCTTCCTCGTGGTCGGCGACCACACGGTCTGCCGCGAGTACATGACCGCGAACCTCGCGACCGAGCCGGGCTTCACGACGCGCATCGGCAGCCACTGCCTGCTCATGGCGTACTCGCACGTCGCGCACAACTGCCACGTCGGCGACCGCGTGATCCTCGCGAACGCCGTCCAGATGGCGGGCTACGTGAACGTGGACGACTGGGCGATCGTCGGCGGTGGCACCGTCGTGCACCAGTTCACGCGCATCGGCCGGCACGCCATGATCGGCGGCGGCTCACGCGTCTCGCAGGACGTCGTGCCGTTCGTCAAGACGGCCGGCAGCCCGCCGCGCAACGCGGGCATGAACACGATCGGGCTCTCGCGACGCGGCTTCTCGAAGGACGTGTGCGACGCGCTCGACCGCTGCTACCGGATCTTCTTCCGGAGCGGCGCGACCGCGGCGAAGGCCGTGGCCGACATCCGCGCGGAACTCCCCGGGCTGCCCGACGTGGAGCACTTCGTGCGTTTCTGCGAAACATCCGTGCGCGGTGTGACGCGCTAGGGAGGCGGCATGGAAGCGGTTCGCGCCGGTGTGTGGGGCGTCGGGGTGTGGGGAGAGAAGCACGCGCGGGTCTATTCGAGCGTGCCCGAGGCGTCGTTCGTCGGCGTCTACGACCAGTCGCCCGAACGCGCGAAGGCGGTGGCCGCGCAGTACGGCGGGCGAGCGTTCGAGACGCCGGAGGCGCTGCTCGCCGAGTGCGAGGCCGTTTCGGTCGCGACGCCGACGGTGGCGCACCGGGACGCGACCGAACGTGCGCTCGCGGCGGGCTGCCACGTGCTCGTCGAGAAGCCGATGGCCGTCACGGTCGCCGACTGCGACGCGATGATCGCCGCGGCCGCGGCCGCGAAGCGCACGCTCCAGGTCGGGCAGGTCGAGCGCTTCAATCCCGCGCTGCTTGCGGCGAAGCCGTTCGTGAAGCGCCCGAAGTTCATCGAAGGGCACCGCATGGCCGCGTTCCAGCCGCGCTCGCTCGACATCGACGTGGTCGGCGACCTCATGATCCACGACATCGACGCGGTGCTCTACCTCACGGGCCGCACGCCCTCGCAGATCTCCGCGGTCGGCGTGGCCGTGCTGTCGGGCAACGAGGACATCGCGAACGCCCGCCTCGAGTTCGAGGACGGCTGCGTCGCGAACCTGACCGCGAGCCGCGTGTCGGTCGAACGCCTCCGGCGGATCCGCTTCTTCCAGCAGGACGCGTACGTGTCGGTGGACCTGTTCGACAAGTCCGGCGAGGCGTTCGTGATCAAGGACCCGGGCTCCTTCAAGCCGGGACAGGCCGACCCCTTCGCGCTGCTCGCAGGCATCGAGCGCACGAAGCTCGACGTGCCCGCGGGCGAGCCGCTCACGTTCGAACTGCAGGCGTTCCTGCGTTCGCTGCGCGGTGCGGGCGAGGGCGCGGCTTCGGCGCGCGCCGGACGGGACGCGCTCTTCGTCGCCGAAGAAGTGCGCGAAGCCATGCGGCGCCGGGCGCTGCAATGGGCGGGGCGCTGACGCAGCCCGCCGGAGCCCCGCCGCGCCGCATCCTGATCGTGGCCGGGGAGGCGTCCGGCGATCATCACGCGGCCGCGCTCGTGCGCGAACTGCGCGCGCGCGCCGCGGTGGACGTCTGCGGCGTCGCCGGACCGCGCATGCGCGCCGAAGGCGTGCGGGCGATCGTGCCGCAGGAGAGCCTCGCCGTGATCGGCTTTTCGGGCGTGCTCGCGAAGCTGCCCGAGCTCTTCGCCGCGCGCGGGGCGATCCTGCGCGAGATGCGGTCGTTCGCGCCGCACGTGGTCGTGCTCGTGGACTATCCGGGATTCAACCTGCGGCTGGGACCGCAGCTGAAGCGTTTCGGCGCGAAGCTGTTCCATTACATCGCGCCACAGGTGTGGGCGTGGCATCCGGAGCGCGCGGCCGAGATGGCCGCGTGGGTGGACCGGCTCGCCGTCGTGTTCCCGTTCGAGGAGGCGATCTTCCGCGACGCGGGCGTGGACACGCGCTTCGTCGGGCACCCGCTGCTCGACGCGCTCGAGCCCGAAGTGGACGAGCGCACGCTGCGCGCCGAGCTCGGCATCGGCGCGGACGCGCCGATCGTCGGGCTGCTGCCCGGCAGCCGGCGGGGCGAACTGGGGCACCACCTCGCGCCGATGCTCGAAGCCGCGCGCGTGCTCGTCGCCCGGGTGCCGAAGGCCGTGCCTGTGGTCGCGCTCGCGGAAGGCTTCAGCACGTCGGAGAAGGCGTTCGCGCGTTTCCCCGAGGTGAAGGCGCTGCGCGGCCGCACGCGCGCGATCCAGAAGTGCGCGGCGTGCTGCGCGGTCGCCTCGGGCACCGCGACGCTCGAGACCGCGCTCTTCGGCACCCCGCTCGCCATCGTCTACCGCGTGAACGCGCTCAACTGGGCGATCGCACGGCGCGTCGTGAAGCTGCCGCGCATCGGCCTGCCGAACATCGTCGCCGGCGCCGAGGTCGCACCGGAGCTGCTGCAGGCGGACTTCACGCCCGCGCGCCTCGCGGACCTGCTGGGCGGCTGGCTCGAACGCCCTGCGGAACTGGCCGCCCGCCGCGCCGCGCTCGCCGTGGTGCGCGAACGGCTCGGGGGCCCCGGCGCTTCCGCGCGCACCGCCGAGGCGGTGCTGGAGCTGATCGCGTGAGCCGCGGCGGGTATCCGTGGTGGCTCGAGCCCGCGGCCGCGGCCGGGGCGTTCGTGCTGAGGCTGCTCGGGCGCACGTGGCGCGTGGACCAGCGCGACGATCCCGAGTTCGTGCGCGCGCGCGACTCGGGCGAGGCGTTCGTGTACGCGTTCTGGCATGCACGGCTCCTGCCGCTCGCGTTCACGCACCGCCACGAAGGCATCGTGGTGCTCGTCAGCCGGCACCGCGACGGCCAGCTCATCACACGCGTGATCGAGCACCTGGGTTTCCGCACCGCGCGCGGCTCGAGCACGCGCGGAGGCGAGGCCGGTGTGCGCGAGATGCTCGCGGCCGGCGGGCGCGGTGAGGCCATCGCCATCACCCCGGACGGCCCGCGCGGCCCGGCGGAGGAATTGAAGGACGGACTCGTGTACGTGGCCCAACGGCTCGGACGGCGCATCGTGCCGATCGGGACGTCGTCGGCCTCGTCCTGGGTGTTCCGATCGTGGGACCGATTCCGCGTCCCGCGGCCGTTCGCGCGCGTCGCGATCCGGCACGCGGCGCCGCTGAAGGCCCGGCTCGAGGGCGAGAGCGACGAGGAGGCGCGTGCGCGCGTGCAGGCGGCGCTCGACGAAGTCACGCGTGAAGTCCGCGGCCGCAGCGGGGAGGGCGCATGAGCCTCGCGTGGACCGCGTACCGCGTGCTCGCGCCCGTGCTCGGCGCCGTCGCGCCGTCGGCCGGCATGTTCGCATCGCCGAACGAGCAGCCGTTCTGGAAGGAGCGCATGGGCGCGGCGTCGCTGCCCGGCGGGTGCCACGCCTGGGTGCATGCGGCGTCGCTCGGCGAGGCCGCGGCGGTGCCGCCGCTGCTGCGCGAACTGCGCCGCAGCGTGCCGGACGCGCGGTTCTGGCTCACCGCGACCTCGCGCGGCGGCCGCGCGAAACTGCGGCAGATCGAGCGCACCGTGTCCCTCGCGCCGATCGACTCGCCGCAGGCCGTGCGCCGCTTCGTGGAAGGCGTCGCGCCGGAACGGCTGCTGCTCGTCGAGACCGAACTGTGGCCGCACTGGCTGTTGCGCGCGCGCGCCGAGGAGATCCCGGTCGCGGTCGTGAGCGCGCGGCTCAGCGAGCGATCGGTCGGGCGCTATCGCGGGTTGGGGGCCGGCATGCGCGAACTGGTCGGCGGTCTCGCCGCCGTGCTCTGCCAGACCGAAGAGGACCGGCGGCGCTGGCTCGAGATCGGTGCGGCGCGCGACCGCGTGCGCGTGGTGGGCAACCTCAAGAGCGACGGATTGCCCGAGCCCGCGGCCGATCGGGCCACGGCACGCGCCGCGATGGGCGCCGAGCCGGCGCGGCCGCTGTTCGTGCTCGGCAGCCTGCGTCCGGGAGAAGGCCGCCAGCTCGCGCGCGCGTGGATGGCGCTGCCCGAGGACGTGCGTGCGGGGTGGACGGTCGTCGCCGTACCGCGGCATCCGCGGGCTTCGGAGGAACTCGGCGCGGAGGTCGCGGCCGCGGGCGTGACCGTGACCTCGGACCCCTCGCGCACGGACGCGTGGATGTGGGACGACCGCACGGGCGTGCTCGTGGACTGGTATCGCGGGGCCGACCTCGCGTTCGTGGGCGGCAGCCTTTCGCCCTTCGGCGGGCACAATCCGCTCGAACCCGCCGCGTGCGGCGCGGCGGTGATGATGGGCATGCATCACGCCTCGCAGCTCGACTACGTCCGGGCGCTGCGCGGCGGCGACGCGATCGAACTGCTCGAGCCGGGCGACGCGCTCACGGGTTCCTTGCGGCGCCTGCTCACGGACGAGACGCTGCGCACGGGCCGTGCGAAACGTGCGCGCGCGGTGGCGGAGGCGCAGCGCGGTTCGGCCGCGCGTGCGGTCGCCGCGCTCCGGGAGATGGACCTGTGGCCGGCGTGAGTCCCTGGGCGGCGGCGGCCGAAGCGCTCTACGCGGGCGTGTGGGAAGCGCGCCGGCGCTGGTACGCCTCCGGCTTGGCTCGCGCCGAGAGCGTCGACACACGCGTCGTGAGCATCGGCAACCTCACCGTGGGCGGCGCGGGCAAGACCACCTGCGTGCTGCACCTCGCACGCGAGGCGGAGCGGCGCGGTGTTCGCGCCGCGATCGTCTGCCGGCGCTACCGTCCGGGCCCGCAGGGTGAGGGAGACGAAGAGCGCATGTACCGCTTCGGCGTGCCGCGGGTGCGCTGTCACGCCGGGACGAGCAAGCGCGACCTCGCGCGCGCCGCGGCGGAGGACGGGGCGCGGCTCGTGCTCGTGGACGACGGCTTTTCGCACTGGGCGCTCGCGCGCGACGCCGACGTGGTGCTGCTCGACCGCACCGATCTCTTCGGGGGCGGGCGGCTGCTGCCGGCCGGACGGCTGCGGGAGCCGTTGCGCGCGCTGCAGCGCGCGAGCGCGGTGGTGATCACGCGGCTCGAGGAAGGGGACGATCCCGAGGCGCTCGTGGCGCTCGCGCGGCCCTACGCGCCCGGCGCGATCTTCGCGGCCGCGTGTCATCGCGGCGCGGGAGTCGTGAGCCTGAAGGGAGCGCCCTGCCTCGCCCGGGGCGCGGCGCGCGTGCTCACCGCCACGGGCAATCCCGCCGCGGTCGCGAAGACCGCCGCCGAGGCGGGCTTCGGGCCGGTCGAACTGTCCGCGTGGCGCGACCATCACTGGTGGACCGCGCAGGAGGCGCGCCGCGAAATCGCGCGCGCGGGCGAAGGCACGCTGGTGCTCACGCGCAAGGACGCCGTACGCTGGCCGCTGCCCGCGGACGAGGGCCGCGTGGCGGTGCTCGAGGTGGAGTGGGCGTGGGTGCGCGGGGGTGAAGCGGTCGAGCGGCACGTGTTCGGGGAGGCGTCGTCGTGAGCGATCATGCGGACGTGCTGGTGCTGGGCAGCGGCATCGGCGGGCTGATGCTCGCCCTCAAGGCGGCGCGGCACGGCGACGTGCTCGTGCTCACGAAGAAGAAGGCCGACGACTCGAGCACGAACTGGGCGCAGGGCGGCATCGCCGCGGTCTTCGAGCGCGGGGACGACTTCCGCGCGCACGTCGCGGACACGCTCGCGTGCGGCGCCGGGCTCTCGGACCGCGACGTCGTGCGCACCGTGGTGCGCGAGGCGCCCGAGCGCGTGCGCGAACTCGCCGGTCTCGGCGTCGCGTTCAACCGCAAGGGCGCGTCGTTCGAGCTGGGCCGCGAGGGCGGGCACTCGCACCGCCGCATCGTGCACGCGTCGGACTTCACCGGGCGGGCCGTGGAGCAGACGCTGCTCGACCGCGTCCGGCGGCATCCGCGCATCCGGCTCGTCGAAGACCAGCTCGCCGTGGACCTCATCCTGGGCTCGCGGCTGCGCGGCGCGAAGGCGAAGGGCCGCGACAGCTGCTGGGGCGCGTACGTCATGGACCGCGCTTCGGGCCACATCCGCGCGGTGACGGCGCGCGTGACGGTGCTCGCGACGGGCGGGTGCGGCAAGGTCTACCTCTACACGAGCAATCCGGACGTCGCGACGGGCGACGGCGTGGCGATGGCGTACCGCGCCGGCGCGGCGGTCGAAGGGCTCGAGTTCGTGCAGTTCCATCCGACCGTGCTGTTCCATCCCGCGGCCCGCACGTTCCTCATCTCGGAGGCCGTGCGCGGAGAAGGGGCGGTGCTGCGCACGCTCGACGGGCGGCGCTTCATGCCGGAGTACCACGAGCGCGCCGAACTCGCGCCGCGCGACGTCGTCGCGCGCGCGATCGACCGCGAGATGAAGCGCCGCGGCGACGCGCACGTGTGGCTCGACATCACGCACGTGAAGGCCGCGCGCATCCGCAAGCGCTTCCCGAACATCGACGCGCAGCTGCGCGCGCTCGGCATCGACATGACGCGCGATCCCGTGCCGGTGGTCCCCGCGGCGCACTACATGTGCGGCGGCGTGAAGGCGACGCTGTCGGGGCGCACGGCGCTCGACGGGCTGCTCGCGATCGGCGAGGTCGCGTGCACGGGGCTGCACGGCGCGAACCGGCTCGCGAGCAACTCGCTGCTCGAGGCGCTCGTCGGCGCGCACCACGCGAGCGCCGAGATCGCGCGGCGGCTCGAACGCGTGAAGCGCGCGCCGCGGCCCGAGCCCTGGCGCACGCGCGGCACGCACCCGCCGCAGGAACGGGTCGTCTTCGACCACAACTGGGACACCGTGCGCCGCGTGATGTGGGACCTCGTCGGGATCGTGCGGACGGACGAGCGCCTCGCGTTCGCCGCGCGCCGGCTCGAGCTGCTGCGCGACGAGATCGAGAAGGACTACGACCGGCTCCAGCTGTCGCCCGACCTCGTCGAGCTGCGCAACATCGCGCTCGTCGGCAGCCTCGTCGTCGCGTGCGCGCAGCGGCGGCCCGAGAGCCGAGGGCTGCACTACAACCTCGATCATCCGCGCCGTGTCGCGGCGCTCGGGCGCAGGGGAACGACGCTGCGCCGCGCCCGCGGCGGGCGGCTTGTGCCCGCTTCCGCGGGCGGCCTATAGTCCGCCTGTGAGCGGAGAAACCACCTTCTGGGACGCCGTCGACGCGTTGCGCGAACGTGAAGTGCGCTACGCGCGCGAGGCGTACGCCTTCGTCGTGTCGGCCCTGAACGCCTCCGTGCAGGCACTGCCCGCCGAGCGCCTTCGCGATCCCGAGCGCCGCCACCTCTCCGGGGGCGAACTGCTCGACGGCGTCGTCCGCATGGCGCACGAGAACTTCGGTGTGCTCGCGCCGACGGTCTTCGGCGAGTGGGGCGTGCGGACCGGTGAGGACGTCGGCCGCATCGTCTTCCAGCTCGTCGAGTGCCGGCAGCTGAGCGCCCGCCCCGAGGACACGATCGCGGACTTCGTGGGAGGCCGTGACCTGCTGCTGCGCCTCTCCGAGGTGTCCGACTTCGGCCGCCGAGGCGAAGCCGGCAAACGGCCCGACTGAGTTCCGTGCCGACCTTCCGCCGTTACCTGTCGCTGCTGCGGCCGCACCGTGCGCGCCTCGCGCTCGCGATCGTGTTCATGCTCCTGAACGCGATCTCGACGACGCTGTCGTTCACGATGGTCGAGCCGTTCACGAAGCTGCTCTTCGCCACCGTGAGCGGCGACGCCGTCGCGGCGCCGGCGCCGCTCCCGCTGCCGGACTTCGTCCCCGGAGCGCACGCGATCGCCGGTCTCGCGGCGGACTGGAACCACTGGCTGTTCGACACCCGCCGCATCGTCGGGTTCGAGCGGCTGTGCTTCGTGATCCTCGGGCTGTTCTTCGTGAAGAACGTCAGCGAGTACCTCTCGAGCTTCCTCAGCGTGTCGGTGGAGCAGGCGATGCTCCGCGACCTGCGCGGCATCGTCTTCGCGCACCTGCAGCGGCTCTCGCTCTCGTTCTACCACGGCAAGCGGACCGGGGCGCTGATCTCGCAGGTCACGAACGACGTCGACATCATGCGGCAGATCATCGCCGCGGGGATCAGCAACCTCCTCAAGGACGGGCTCACGCTCGTCGGCTGCCTCGTCATCGTGTTCCTGTCGTCGTGGAAGCTCGCCCTGCTCTCGATGCTCGTCCTGCCGCCCGCGGGATGGATGCTCGCCGTGATCGGGCGCAAGGTGCGCAGCCGCTCGGGCCGCACGCAGGAGCGCATGGCCGACCTGACGGGCATCCTGCAGGAGTCCATCATGGGCGCCCGCGTGGTGAAGGCCTTCGGCATGGAAGGCTTCGAGCAGTCGCGCTTCGAGAAGGCCAACCAGGGCTACTTCGCCTCGTTCGTCCGCATGCGACGCGTCGCGTCGGCCGCCAAGCCCATCTCGGAATACGCGATGATCCTGCTCGCGGTGGGCATCGCGTGGGTCGGCGCGCGCGAGATCTTCGAGCACCAGAGCCTGCCGCCCGGCCGCTTCCTGCAGTTCGTGACGGCCCTGCTCGGCATCATCGGCCCGGTGAAGAGCCTGTCCGAACTGAACAACTCGATCGCCGCGGGGCTCGGCGCGTCGGACCGCGTGTTCCGCCTGCTCGACACGGAGCCGACCATCTCGGACCGGCCGGATGCGCGCGACCTGCCGCCGCTCACGGACGCGGTGCGATTCGAGAAGGTCGGGTTCTCGTACGACACCGGAGATCCCGTGCTGCGCGACGTGGACTTCGAGGTGAAGCGCGGCGAGGTCGTCGCACTGGTGGGGGCGAGCGGCGCCGGAAAGAGCACGACGCTCGACCTGCTCGGCCGGTTCTACGAGCCGACCTCGGGACGGATCACGTTCGACGGTATCGACCTGCGCGACGCGCGCACGTCGTCGCTGCGGCGCCAGCTCGGCATCGTCACGCAGGAGACCATCCTGTTCCACGACTCCGTGCGGGCGAACATCGCCTACGGGTTGCCCGACGTGCCGATGGAGCGCGTGCGCGAGGCGGCCCGGGCGGCGAACGCCCACACGTTCATCGAGAAGCTGCCCGAGGGCTACGACACCGTGATCGGCGATCGCGGCGTGCGCCTTTCCGGCGGCGAGCGCCAGCGGCTCGCGATCGCGCGAGCGCTGCTCAAGAACCCTCCGCTGCTGCTCCTCGACGAGGCGACCTCGGCGCTCGACACCGAGAACGAGCGGCTCGTGCAGGAGGCGCTGGAGCGCCTCATGCGCGAACGCACCGTCTTCGTGATCGCGCACCGCCTTTCGACCGTGCAGCACGCGAACCGCATCCTCGTGTTCGAGGGCGGACGCATCGTCGAATCGGGCACGCACGCCGAACTGCTGGCCGCGGGCGGGGCGTACCGCCGCCTGCACGACCTGCAGTTCCGGGACTGAGCGTGGCGAGCCCGAGGGCGCTCGCCGTTCCGGCGGGCGGGTTCCGCGAGATCGCCGTGCTGCGGCTGTCCTCGCTCGGGGACGTCGTGCTGACCCTGCCGGTCGTGAACGCGCTGAGGGCGGCGTTCCCGCAGGCGAAGCTGCACTACTGGGTGAAGGAGGAGTTCGCCGACCTCGTGCGCTTCGACCCGGCGATCGACCACGTACGCGCGCTCGAGCGCGACGCGCGCAAGCTCGAGGACCTCGTCTCGATGAGCGCCGAACTCGAGGGCTGCGACCTGATCGTGGACCTGCACGGCAGCTCGCGCACGCGCGTGCTCACGTTCCGCCAGAAGGCCCCCGTCCTGCGCGCGCCATCGTACCGGTTCGAGCGCTGGCGCTGGGTGCGGGCGCGCTGGTCGCGGCCGCAGGCGATCCCGAACGCGCTCGCGCGCAACGCCGAGGCGCTCCGGCCGCTGGGCGCCGTCGTGAGCACGCCGCCCGTGCTGCACGCGGGCGAGGCGGCCGAACGCTGGGCGGCGGAGTGGATCGCCGACTGGGCGCCGGGCGACTCGCCCGTCGCGCTCTGTCCGGGGGCGCGGCACGCGACCAAGCGCTGGCCCGAAGCACGCTGGTGCGCGCTCGACGAGGCGCTCGCCGCGCGCGGCCGCTCGCGCGTCGTGTTCACGACGCCGACCGAGAAGCGCGCGCTGCCGGAACTCGCGAAGCGCGTGGACGCCGACCCGCGGGCGCGCTGGGTGACCGAGCCGATCGCACGCATGGCGGCGCTGCTCTCGCACACTTCGATCGCGGTCACGCACGACAGTGGCCTGATGCACATGGCCGCCGGGCGCGGCCGGCGCGTCGTCGCGATCTTCGGCAGCACGTCCCCGGTGCTCGGGTTCGCACCCGCGGGCGAGGGGCACGAGGTGCTGTGCCGCAACGAACCCTGCCAGCCCTGCACGCTGCACGGCCTCGAGCGCTGCCCGAAGGGACACTTCCGCTGCATGACCGGCATCACCGTCGAGGACGTGCTCGCCGCGCTCGATCGCACCGTGCCCCGAGCGTGAGCGCATGCGGCCGCCGGGTTGGCTCCCGCGCCGTGCTGCCCTAGACTCCCGCGCGACCTGACGCCGATCCCGGCCGCGCCCCCGTGCGCGGCGGAGACCTTCATTCATGGAGCAAGTGTGAGCGAGAACACGGGCAAGAAGCAGTTCGTCGAGGAACTCACCGACCAGGGCGACGACTTCTCACGCTGGTACAACGAAGTCGTGCGCAAGGCGCAGCTGGCCGACTATTCGCCGGTGCGCGGCTCGATGGTCATCCGTCCCTACGGCTACGGGCTGTGGGAGAACATGCAGCAGCTGCTCGACCGCCGCATCAAGGCGACGGGGCACGAGAACGCCTATTTTCCGCTGCTCATTCCCGAGTCGCTGCTCCAGCTCGAAGCCGACCACGTCGAGGGCTTCGCGCCCGAGTGCGCGTGGGTGACCGAGGGCGGGCGCGAGAAGCTCGAGGAGCGCTACGCGATCCGGCCGACCTCGGAAGCGATCATCGGGCACATGTACTCGAAGTGGATCGAGTCCTATCGCGACCTGCCCGTGCTCATCAATCAGTGGGCGAACGTCATGCGCTGGGAGAAGGTCACGCGGCTCTTCCTGCGCACGGCCGAGTTCCTCTGGCAGGAGGGGCACACCGCGCACGCGACCGAGCAGGAGTGCCTCGAGGAAGTGCTGCGCATGCTCGAGGTCTACCGCGACTTCGTCGAGACCGAGCTGGCGATTCCCGTGTACGCCGGCAAGAAGAGCGACGCCGAGCGGTTCGCCGGCGCGCAGGACACGTACACGATCGAAGCGCTCATGAAGGACGGCAAGGCGCTGCAGGCCGGCACCTCGCACCATCTCGGCCAGCACTTCGCGAAGGTGTTCGACATCACGTACCAGGACGAGGCCGGCAAGCGTCAGCACGTCTGGCAGACCTCGTGGGGCGTCTCGACGCGCCTCGTCGGCGCGATCGTCATGACGCACGGCGACGAGCGTGGGCTGCGCCTGCCGCCGAACGTCGCGCCGGTGCAGGTCGTGATCGTGCCCATCTGGCGCAAGGAAGAGGACAAGGCCGCCGTGTCCGAGTTCCTCGTCAAGGTGAAGGAGGCGATCGGTCCGAACGTCCGCATCAAGGTGGACGACCGCGACCAGTATTCGCCCGGCTGGAAGTACAACGAGTACGAGATGCGCGGTGTGCCGATCCGGCTCGAGGTGGGGCCGAAGGACGTCGCGAACTCCGCCGTGATGACCGTGCGCCGGGACACGCGCGCCAAGGAGTCGGTGCCGCTCGCGGAGCTCGGCGCGCGCCTGCCCGCGATGCTCGCGGACGTCCAGAAGACGATGTTCGAGCAGGCGAAGGCCTTCCGCGAGGAGAACACCGTCCTCGTGCACACGAAGGAAGAGGTCATCGCGCACTTCGCCGCCGAGAAGCGCGGTTTCGTCGCCGTGCCGTGGGACGGCACCGCGGCGTTCGAGACGGAGATCAAGGAGAAGTGCGGCGCCACGATGCGGTGCATGCCGCACGACCTGTCGCGCTTCGGCTCGCTCGAACGGCCCGGTCACCGCGTGGCGCTCTTCGCGCGGGCGTACTAGGAAAGCGGCGCTCCGCGTGCACGTGACCGGCGTGGAGCGCCTGTTCCTGCGCCTGCCGAACTGGCTCGGGGACTCGCTCATGGCGAGGCCCCTTCTGGGAGCGCTGCGCGCGGGACTGCCCGCGGCGCGCATCGCCGCCTGCGGGCCGAAGGCCCTGCTCGAACTGCTCGAAGGCGACCGTTGCTGGGACGCCGCGATTCCGTGGCCCTGTGCGCCGCAGGACGTCGCGGCGGCGCTCGGGGGGCGGCCCGACGCCGCGCTCGTGCTGCCACCTTCGTTCTCGAGCGCGTGGCATGCGTGGCGGACGGGGGCGCGCACCCGGGTCGGCTTCGCGGCGGACACCCGGAGCATGCTGCTCACGCACGCCGTGCGCCGCCCGGCCCGCGGTGACCTGCACCTGGGCCGGGAGTACCTCGCGCTCGCCGCGCCGCTCGGCGTGGACGCGGGGGCGCTGGCGGTCTCGGCGCTTCCGATCGCGAACGTGGCCGAGGTGGAGGACCCTGCGGTCCGCGCACCATCGGGCCCCTACGCGGTGCTGGCGCCGGGTGCCGCGTATGGGCCGGCGAAGCGCTGGGCGCTCGCGCGGTGGATCGAGCTCGCGAAGGCGTTGTCGGCCGAAGGGCTCGCCGTGCTCGCGTGCGGCGGCGCGGGAGACGCGCCCGACTGCGAGGCGCTCGCGAGCGCCTCGGGTGGCCGCTCGCTCGCGGGGCGCACGTCGCTCGTGCGGCAGGCGGTGCTGTGCGCGGGCGCCGAGGTGGTGGTGAGCAACGATTCGGGCATGGCGCACCTCGCCGGTGCGGTGGGCGCGCCGACCGTCGTGATCTTCGGGTCCACGAGCAGCGCCTGGACGGCGCCGCTCGGGCCCGCCGTGCACGTCGTGCAGCGCGCTCCCGTGTGTTCGCCGTGTTTCCGCCGGACGTGCGCGATCGGCGTGGTGTGTCTCGAAAACGTGCGCGTGGCCGACGTGCACGCGGCCGTCGAACGGGCGCGGCGCGACCGCGCGAAGGGAGCGATCGCATGAAGGTGGCGGTGCACGGCGCGTCGGTGCGCCCGGACTCGAGACTGCGGGCGGCGTTGTGCGCGCTCGCGCGTCGTGGGCACGCGGTCACGTGGGTCGGCGCCAACGCGCCGGCGTGCGACGCACTGCGAGTGGTCTCGAGCGACCGCGAGCTGCGTCCCGGCGACGCCGACCTCGTCGTGGGCGAACGCTCCGCGCTCGCACTCGCCTGGCGCGCGTGGCGCTGGCACGCCCGCGCGGGCCTGCTCGCGATCCGCGCGACGGACCTCGCGGGCTGGGGCTTCTTCGAGCGCTGGGGCTGGGACACGCTGCCACTGCAGGCGTTGATCGAGGAACACGAAGGGGAGCACGTGCGCACGCTCGCCGGCGACCTGCCGCTCGAGAGATTCGTGCTCTGGCACACCGAAGGGAATCCTTCGGAGCGCCCGTCTTCTCCCGACGCCGAGTTGCTCGAGCACGCGGGCGAACGCGCGCTCGCGCGCCATGCCGGGCCGATGCGCCGCCCGGTGTTCTTCGTGGATCGTGACGGCACGCTGATCGTCGAGCACGGCTACCTCGCCGACCCCGCCGGGGTCGAACTCCTTCCCGGCGTCGCGGATGCACTGCGATTGCTGCAGGCGGAGCGCGTGCCGATCGTCGTCGTCTCGAACCAGTCGGGCATCGGCCGCGGCAAGTTCGGCGTGGACGACATGCTCGCGGTGATGGCGCGCCTGCGCGTGGTGCTGCGCGAGCGGGGCGTGGAACTGAGCGGCATCTACGTCTGCCCGCACGCGCCCGGTGCCGGCTGCGCGTGCCGCAAGCCCGGGACGGAACTGCTCGAGCGCGCCGCGGACGACCATCAGGCGCTGCTCGCGCATTCGTGGATGGTCGGCGACAAGCTGCTCGACGCCGCCACCGGCCGGGCCATGGGAGGCACCGGCGTGCTCGTGCGCACGGGGTACGGCGCGAAGGAAGAAGAGGGCGCGGCGGGGAGCGAGTGGGGACGGCCGGACCGCGTCTTCGACGGTCTCGCCCAGGCGGCGGCGGCGTTCCTCGCGAGCCGGGACGCGCTCGACACCGCGTAGGGCGCCGGGCGCGGAACGTCAGCGCGTGGCGCGCAGGTCGAGCGTGTAGCGCGTGCCGGTGGGTTCGGCGCGGTAGAGCACTTCGTACCCCGCGATCCGCACCTGGTCGGCTCCGACCCAGCGATCCTCGACCAGCGTCTGCAGCGTGCGCGGATACGTGCCCTGTTCGCGGTGGTAGAGATCGAGCGCGTAGCGCAGGTCGCGCACCTGCGCGGCCGCGAACACGTCGTGCTGCGCCGTGGGCCGGGCCTGCAGCGGCGCGACCGTGCTGAGGAAGCGCAGCACGACCACGACGGCGGCGAGCGCGGCGGCGATCGCCAGCTCACGCACGAGAAGGTTCCGGGGACGCTGCGGCTTCGCGACCTCGTCGCGGGGGGCTTCGGCCTTGAGGCCCGGATCGCGGCGGCCGTCGAACTCGATCCAGCGCGCTTCGAGCATGCGCTGGAGCGCTTCGTAGGCTTCGTACTCGGAGAGCGGCGCCAGCTCGACCACTTCGGCGACCGTGTGCTGGCCGTCGATGATGCCGAAGATGTCGCGCTCTTCGTCCGAGAGCGGTTCGTCGGGGTCGGGCAGGTCCCGGACGCTGAGCAGCTGGTAGGGGTCGCGGAAGACCGTGACGAACTGCTTCTGCTCGTCCACGCGGCGTGCCGCCTCGATCACCACGCCTTCCATGCTGAGGAGCACGAGCGGGGAATGCGGCCAGCGCGAGTTGGGATCGAAGCGGTAGGTGCCGCTGTCCCAGCGCACGATGCGCATCAGGTCGTCGAGGATCTGGCGTTCGATGAAGCTCGCGAGTTCCTCGGCGTCGAGGTAGCGGCCGTTGACGAGCAGGTCCTCGAGGTCGCGGTTCGACTCGCGCTGGATGCCGAGCACGCCACGGATCTGCTCGTCGGAGAGGCGCTTCGTGGTGCGCAGGAACGCGAGGAGCGGATCGTCCTTCGAGTGGCCCGGCTGGCGCGTGGACACGACGCGGCCCTCGTGCACCCAGATGAAGGCGCGCTCGGTGTTCCACTCGAGCGCCAAGCAGCCCGACTTCTTCTGCGAGGCGATGAGCTGGAGGATCTCGGTGGCCGAGAAATCGCGGAGATTGCCCTGGAGAGCCATGGGGGTCCTAGGCCGCGTTGGCGGTGGAGCGCCGGGTGGACTGCGTGATCCGGCCGCGCAAGCCGGAGTTGAGCGCCGCCTGCCGCGCCTCTTCGCGGGAGTGGAGATGCAGGTAGCCGAGCAGCGAACTGGCGTACACGAACAGCAGGCCGCCGATCACGGCCGCGACGGGCACTTCCTGCCCCGGCAGCATGAGCCGCGGCTCGAGCGAGAAGGGCATCACGTAGCCGAAGGCGCAGCGCACGAGGACGTACGTGACGGCGATGAGGAGCACCGGCCGGAAGACGTGACGGTGGGAGACGATGCCGTACCCGGGCAGCAGTGCGGCCAGCGCCGTGCGTGCGAGCCGCTCACGGCGAAGGAGCTGGTTGCGCTGGCGCAGCAGGAGCACGCGGGAGAACTCGTGCGTTTCCGCTTCCGCTTCGACGCGGGCGCAGGCCGGGCACAGCGCGTGTTCGCGGCGGCGCTCGGCGCAGCGGCGGCACACCACCGTGCCGCAGTTGCTGCAGGCGCGAAGCGGCAGGCGGCGCGCCTGCGTGAGGCCCGTCCAGACGCCGGCGCAGGCGAGCAGGAGGGCCGCGACGCTGAACGGCCAGCCGGACGCCTCGTGGCGATCGCGCAGCCCCGTGGGCAGCGAGCCGTGGAGATCCCGCGGTGTGGGCGCTTCCTTGAGCGCCTTCCAGAAGAGCGACGGTGCGAGCCAGACGTCGGCGAGCGGCAGCAGCCCGTCGGAGGTCGCCTGCGACTGGTAGCGCTTCACGAGCTCGAAGTTGAGTGCGTTCGCGCGGTTCAGCGCGTCGGAGGCCTGCGCGTATTCGAAACGCTGCGTGTGGATCTGCGACGCGTTGAAGAGCGCGGCCGCGTTGGTCGGGTCCGAGGCGACGCTCTTCTCGTAGGCGGCGAGCGCTTCGGCGGCGCGCCCCTGCATGGCGAGCACGTTGCCGAGGTTGTTGAGCGTGCGCGAATCGTCCGGCCAGAGCTGCAGCGTACGCCGGTAGGCCTGTTCGGCCACCGTGAGGTCGCCGCCGCGGCGCGCGACCCAGGCGAGCCCGAACTGCACGAGCGCGTTGTCGGGGTTCTGCTCGGAAATCTGGACGAGTCGCGCCTGGCGCTGCGGCGACCAGCCCGCGTTCTCGAGCGTGGGCACGCCGTAGTAGGGGCCGGCCTGCTCGTACATGGGAAGCGCGAGGCGCTCGAGCAGCCCGAGCGCGAGCGGCGTGGTGAGCGCGAAGACCGTGAGCGTGACGAACAGCGCCCGCTCGCGCACGCGCGCGACGGGCCAGAGCAGGCCGAGCAGTCCGATCGCCGGAAGCGTGAGCCCGAAGCCGACACAGAAGGGCAGCACGAGCAGGGCGAGGCTCCACCAGCGCGCCCCCGCAGGTGATCCGAAGCGGCCCAGCGCCTCGCGCACGGGATGCAGCAGTTCGTTCCGGCGCGTCCAGACGACGAACAGTGCGGTGAGCGTGAGCCCTGCGAAGAGCGCCTGGAAGAGCAGGATGAAGAAGTTGGCGGCGAGCGAGAGCTGCAGGCCGAAGTCCTGGCGCATGTCCGCGAGGGCGGTCCCGTACTCCTGGAGCGCCTGGCTCGGATCGCGCACGAGCATCCAGGACGCCAGCGTGAGGTGGGGGGCGACGAAGGCCGGATCGAGTTCGGCCGCGCCGCGCACGTTGAGCAACGCCTGGTCCTCCTGCCCGGCCTGCTTGGCCATGAGGCCGCGCCGATAGAAGAGCCGCGCCTCGGTGGGCAGAGACGGCAGGTGGGCGGCCTGCTTGTAGGTCACCCAGGAGGAGACGCTGCGCAGGTCGGCCGGCGCCGAAGCGACCGGGACGGCGGTGCGGGTGGCGTGCGTGCCGGATCGCTCGGCACCCGTCGCGACGGCGTCGAGCGTCAGCGTGAGCAGCGCCGCGAGGGCGAGACGCGGAAGCAGGCCGTTGCGGCGGGACTCCGCACGCTTTTCGCGCGCGATCCACGGCACGCCGGCGCGCTGCCGCGGCGCGGCCCTGAGCATTCCGTGACGTGAAGGTGGCCAGAGGCGCATTCCCTTGACACTCCGTGTGGGCGCTCCTAACTTGCGGCGCGAACGACGGCGTTATCGGCGGTTGCGCACCGCCCCTTGAGACAAAGTCCGCCCCGGTTTCAGGCAGCGCCTCGGCCGTTCTCGGCCGGGTACCGTCGCCGGAACGGGGCGTATTGCTTGGGCCTTTCGGCCCCGGGAGAACTGTGATGAGCGAAGAGCACGCGGCAGCGACCCATCCGTGGGTCCGGATCCGGGCGGCGGCCGGCCACGTCGGGGAGGTTGTGGAGATCCGCGGCTGGGTCACGCACCGTCGCTCCAGTGGCAAGGTCCAGTTCCTCGTGATCCGGGACGGCAGCGGCAGCATCCAGTGCGTCGCCGGCGTGAAGGACCTGAGCCCCGAGCAGTGGGAGGCCACCGCGCAGCTCACCACCGAATCCGCCGTGATCGTCCGCGGACTCGTGAAGGCGGACACCCGCCAGGTCGGCGGCGTGGAACTCGGGCTGCAGTCGGTCGAGGTCGTCTCCGTCGCACACGACTACCCGATCACGCCGAAGGAGCACGGCGTCGACTTCCTCATGGACCACCGCCATCTCTGGCTGCGCTCCGCGAGGCAGCAGTCGGTGCTGCGCATTCGCGCCGAGATCATCGCGGCGTTCCGCGACTTCATGAACCGCGAGGACTTCCTGCTCGTGGACGCGCCCGTGTTCACCCCGAGTGCGTGCGAGGGCACGACCAACCTCTTCGAGACCCAGTACTTCGAGGACAAGGCGTACCTGACGCAGAGCGGGCAGCTGTACATGGAGGCCGCGGCCATGGCCTTCGGCCGCGTGTACTGCTTCGGGCCGGCGTTCCGTGCGGAGAAGAGCAAGACTCGCCGTCACCTGATCGAGTTCTGGATGATGGAACCCGAGTGGGCGTTCGGCACGCTGCAGGACGTCATCGCACTCGAAGAGCGACTGCTCTGCTACACCGTCGGCCGCGTGCTCGAAGCGCGTGCGGAGGACCTCAAGGTGTGCGAGCGCGACACGAGCAAGCTCGAGAAGGTGGTCGGGCCGTTTCCGCGCATCCACTACGACGACGCCGTCCGGATGCTTCACGAGGCGGGCCTGCCGTTCGAGTACGGCAACGACTTCGGGGCGCCGGACGAGACCGAGCTGTCGAACCGCTACGAGACGCCCATCTTCGTGACGAACTACCCGGCCGCCGTGAAGGCGTTCTACATGGAACCGGACCCGGCGAACCCGAAGCTCAGCCTGTCGTGCGATTGCCTCGCCCCGGAGGGCTACGGCGAGATCATCGGGGGCGGGCAGCGCATGTCCTCGCTGGACCTGCTCACCGCCCGGATCGACGAGCACGGCCTGCCGCAGGAGGCGTTCGAGTGGTACAAGGACCTGCGCCGCTACGGCTCGGTCCCGCACGCAGGTTTCGGCATCGGGGTCGAGCGCACGCTCGCCTGGATCGCCGGGCTCGACCATGTGCGCGAAAGCATCGCCTTCCCGCGGATGCTCTACCGCCTGGCGCCGTGACGTCCGGCCAGCTTTCGATTGACATGTCACCCCGCGCCTTCCTACTCTTCAAGCACTTCGTGAACCGGAGCGCCGGATGTCTTTCTCTCTTCCCGGTTTCGCTCCTGCTTGTGCTTGCCCTCGGGGTGCTCCCCGGATGTGGCGCCAAGCCCCCCGCGGGAACGCGGAAGGTGGAAGACTCCCAGACCAGCGGAAGCATCCAGGTCGTCGTGGTCCCGGAACTGCGGGCGATGCTGGAGCGGCAAGTCGAGGCCTTCACGAAGATGTATCCCGATGCCCGTTTCACCCTGCGCGTGGGAAGTTCGCGCGAGGCCGTCAGCGACCTGCTCTCGCAGCGGGCCGATCTGGCCGTGGTCGCTCGCGAGCTCGAGCCCGAGGAGCGCACGGTCCCCGTCGAAGGGGGCATGGAGATCGAGGGCTACCGGTTCGCGCGTGACGGCATCTGCATCGTCGTGCACCCGTCCAACCCGCTCGAATCGGTCTCGGTGGACGACCTGCACCGGATCTACAGCGACCTGCTGCACGACTGGAGCGAACTCCACGTGCGGGCCGGGGCGATCGAACCCGTGGTCCAGGAGCCCAACGGCGACCTCATGATGGCCTTCTGCCAGCGCGTCCTGGGCGGTGCGTCCCCCACGGCGCCGGCGTACCGGGCGTCCTCCGACTCGGCCGTGATCGAGCGGGTCCGCCGGACGCCGGGGGCGATCGGGATGGTTTCCATGGCGTCTTCCCAGGAAGGCGTCAGGAGACTGCGAGTTTCTGCCCTCCGAGGGCTCCCCGACTGGAATGCGGACGCGGAGAAGGTGTACAAGGGAGAGTATCCGCTGGTCCGCAACTACAACATGTACCTCCGCACGAAGGGCCCCATGCTCTCGGGCGGACTGATCACCTTCGTTTCGACCCGTGACGGACAGAAGTTGGTGTACGAGGCGGGGGCGGTGCCCATGACGGTGCCGGTCCGCTTCGCCAGACGCTCCCCCATGTTGGGCAGTCACTAGGACGACGAGGAGCACTCGACAGGAGCCCATGAACCGCACCCACCGCAATCTCGCCTTCGGAACCACGCTGCGCCGCATCGCGATCGTGTCCGCGCTGTTGGCGGCCTGCGCGCTTCCCGCGCGCGCGGACGACCTCAAGGACGCCCGTGCGGCGCTCGCGGCCGGCCAGCTCGACGCGGCCCAGCAGTTGTTCGAAAAGGTGGCTTCGCAGGGTTTCGCGGACGGCGCAGCCGGCGTGGGGCTCGTGCAGCTCAAGCGCCACGAGTACGAGAAGGCCAATGCCTCGTTCGAACTCGCGCGCAAGATGGACGGCAATCTCGCCATGGCGTGGTACGGCCTCGGCGAGGTGCAGCGGCACGCCGGCAACCTCCAGGCGGCGGTGGACCTGTATCGCCGTGCGGTCGAGATCGACCGCAAGTTCCCCGAGGCGCAGCTCGCGCTCGGCGACGGCCTGCGCGAACTCAAGCAGTACCCCGAGGCGATCGCGGCGCTCGCGCCCGGCCTGAACTGGGGAACGAAGTGGCGCCCGGCCTTCCTCGTGGCGCATGGCAACGTCGAACTCGCGCGCGATTCGCTCCGCGACGCGGGCATCTACTTCACGCAGGCGCAGCAGGCGGCGCCCGAAAGCCCGCTCACGAACCGGGCGCTCGGCGACTTCTACCTCAAGCGCGGCATCGGCTCGCTGGCCATCCCTTCCTACCAGAAGGCGGTCGAACTCGACTCGTCCGACGTCGAGCTGCGTCACGCGCTCGGCCAGGCGCTCTACTTCGACCAGCGTTACAACGACGCCCTCGAGGCCTTCCGCTGGGTCACGCAGCGGGACGGGGAGTACGCCCCGGGGCAGTTCTCGCTCGGCAAGCTCTACTACCTTTCGGGTGCGGCGGATCCGCGCCGGTACGCCGAGGCCAAGCCGTACCTCGAGAAGTACACCCAGCTGATGCCGAACGACGCGCGCGGCTGGTCGTACCTCGGCCAGGACCTGTACTACCTGAAGATGAAGCCCGAGGCGATCGCCGCCATGAGCAAGGCGGCGGAACTGGGCGAGAAGTCGAAGGACATGTTCACCGTGCTCGGCCGCGCCTACGTGGACAACAAGGAGTGGGCGAAGGCGATCGAGGCTTACGGCAAGGGCGACCCGAACACGCAAGACCTCTTCAAGATCGGGCAGGTGCACGCGCTGCTGGGCAACATCGCGGCTGCGGACTCGGTCTACCAGGGCATGATCGCCAAGGATTCGACGACTTCGGAGGCGAAGTTCGCGATGCAGGAGCTGGGCAAGCTCAAGTTCCGGCTCAAGGACTTCCCGGGGACGATCGCCGCCATGTCGCGCCGAATCGCCCTTGACCCGAACTCGGACGAGGCTTACTACTACATGGGCTTGTCCTACAAGGAGATGAAGCAGATGCCGGAGGCCGTCGCCGCACTCCGGCAGTCCGTCGCGATCGCTCCGAACAAGCCGGACAGGCACTTCTGGTTGGGCGTCGTGCTCTCTGGCTTGCCCGATTCCACGGAACTGGCCATGGAGTCCTTCACCCGCTGCACCGAGTTGGATTCCACGAGCAAGAACGCGGCAATCGCCTTCCAGCAGATGGGCTACAACCACCTGATGCGGAAGGAGTGGGGGCGGGCCACGTCCCTGCTCGAGCGTGCTCTCGCCATCAACGACCGGGACGTTTCGACCCTGGTCTGGCTGGCGCAGGGCTACCAGAACTCGGGCAACAAGGCGAAGGCGATCGAGACCTATCGCCGGGTGCTGGCGCTGGACCCGTCCAACGCGGATGCCAACAAGGGATTGAAGTCGCTGAGCAGTTAGGTCGTCGTGCGGCTCGAGCCGCACGGTACGGAGGAGCAAGGATGGCGAACTTGAAGAGCCGGCAGGTCGGCAGCATCCACATCCTCACGCCCAAGGGCTATCTCACGGGCGGCGAGGAGACGGAAGAGCTGGAGAAGGCCATCCGGCAGCTCGGCGAAGATGGCAACAAGAACCTCATCATCAATTTGGGCGATACCCAGCACCTGAACTCGACGGCGCTGGGCGTGCTCATTTCGGCTCACTCGAGCTACGTGCGCCGCGGCGGCCAGATGAAGCTCTGCGCCGTGGACAAGCGCATCGAGAACATCTTCGTGATCACCAAGCTTTCGCTGGTGTTCGACGTGAAGCCCACCGAGGAGCAGGCGATCGCCAGCTTCGCGGGCGGCGAGTCGGCCTAGGCCGGCGTTCTCAAACGAGGGGCGACTCGCATGGCCATCACGAGGAAGCAGGTCGAGAGCATCACCGTGATCGCGGCCCGTGGCCGGTTCTACGGGGACAAGGAAACCGACGAGTTGGAGGCCGCCATCATGGCCGAAGCCGCGACCGGCAACACGCGTCTCGTCGTGAACCTCTCCGAGGCCGAGGCCATGAACTCGGTGGCGCTGGGCGTGCTGATGCGCGGCTTCGCGAACTATCGCACCCGCTCGGGTGAAATGAAGCTCTGTGGGCTTGGGAAGAAGCTGAAGGATCTCTTCGTCATGACCAAGCTCATCATGGTTTTCGATCACCACGACACGGAGGAGGCCGCTCTCGCGTCCTTCGCCGACGTGGCGCAGTAGCCTCCGCCTGACCGGGTCGGGGGGAGAAGAAGTTCAACGAAGCAGGTCCGGATCATTTCGCTCCGCGACCCGGGCGGGTGAGTGACGCTCAGCCGCTGATCATGAACGGCCGTTCCGGTGCAGGCGCGCCGGTGTGGCGATGGAGGAGTTCCCAGTCAATGAACCGTTTTATCGTCCCTCTCTATTTCGCGGCTTCGGTCGCCGTTTCGTTCGCGCTCTGGTGGTACCTGCCGACCCTCGGTGAGCTCGGGAAGCAGATGAAGGAAGCCGGGCCCCTCGTGGCCATGCTGTTCCTCCTCCTGATCCTCCAGGTCACCTTCGTCATCGAGCGTACCTGGAGCCTCAACAAGGCCAAGGGTACGGGTTCGATGCCGATGTTCCTCGTGAACGTCCGCAAGAAGATCCAGACGGGTGACGTCGAAGGCGCCATCCAGCTGTGCGGCAAGCAGCGTGGTTCGGCCGCGAACGTCATGCGCGCCGGCCTCGAGCGCTACAAGGCCCTGATCGCCGAAGGCGCTCCGAAGGACAAGATCGTCGCCGAGACGCAGGCCGCGATCCAGGAAGCCAACGGCCTCGAAGTGCCGCTTCTCGAGCGCAACCTCATCGCGCTTTCGACGATCGCGTCGATCTCGACGATGGTCGGTCTGCTCGGAACGGTCGTCGGCATGATCCGTTCGTTCGCCGCCCTCGGTCACACGGGCGCCGTCGACGCGACCAAGCTCGCCGTCGGTATTTCCGAAGCGCTCATCAACACGGCCGGCGGTCTCATCGTGGCCATCATCGGTATCGTCATGTACAACGTGTTCGTGACGCGCGTCGACGGCTTCAACTACATGATGGACGAGGCGTCGTACGAGGCCGTGCAGCTGCTCGCGGCCAACGCTTCCGACAAGAAGTAATCGGGGGAGGACGAGCTCATGCTCAAAAAGATGCGCCGCATCGGCATCGCCATCGACATGACGCCGATGGTCGATGTGGCGTTCCTCCTGCTGATCTTCTTCATGTGTACGACTCAGTTCAAACCGCCGGAGAAGGACAAGATCACGCTGCCCGACTCGAACTCGCCGGCCAAGTCGCCCGAATCCGACATCATCACGATCGCGGTGACGGCGCCGAAGCCCGAGAACAACTTCCAGTCGCAGGTGCGCGTGGTCTACCGGCAGGGCGGGCAGGAAGTGGATCGCCTGATCGCTCCCGAGTCGGTGAAGATGGATCTGGGTCCGGTCCTGAGCACGGCGCGTGCGGCCAACCCGAAGTCGCGAGTCCTGGTCAAGATGGACCGGGGCGCCGCCTTCGGCGTGATGGCCGACATGATGTCCGCGTTCCAGGAATCGAACGCGACCCGATTCAACGTCCAGACGAACTTGATGAAGGGTGGCGGCGCCTTTGGCGGCACCAACCCTCCGCCCACCAAGTAACGCGCCACTCGCGCTGAGAGGTATGCCCACATGGGTGCAGTAGACACCCCCCAACCGAGAAGTGGCGGCGGCAAGAAAGGCAAGGGCTTCCATCGCCCCAAGCGGCGTGTCGGTGTGCGCATCGACATGACGCCCATGGTGGACGTGGCGTTCCTGCTGCTCATTTTCTTCATGGTGACCACGGTGTTCATGACTCCGCAGGCGCTCGAGATCAATCTGCCTCCGGACAACAAGACGCCGATGCAGGTCGCCGAGTCGAAGATCCTCCAGTTGCGCGTCCTCGGTGAGGACCGCGTGTACTGGAAGCGTGGCCCGAAGACGGACCCGTGGGTCCGGACGACGGTCGCCGGCATGAAGGACGTGCTCAAGCCGCTCGCCAACAACGACGCCATCGTGATCCTGCTGAACATCGATCGCGATGCGACGTTCGACAACATGGTCAGCATCATCGACCAGCTCGACCTCGCGAACCTGGGTCGTTTTTCGATCCTCGAACTCACCCCGGCCGACAAAGCGGAGGTGGAGAACCTGTGAGCGAGCCCAAAGTCGCGTTGTATGAGTTCATGCCCTACGGGGCACCGGAACTCCTCGAAGTCGCGAAGAAGTACCTGACCAAGGCGCTGACGCTGGCGATGTCCGGACTCGTCGTCATCTTCCTCGCGCTGCTCGGTCTGAACTACTACCTCGCGCACAACGAGAAGGAACCGCCCCCGATCGTCGTGCCGTATCGTGAACTGCAGGCTCCTCCGCCACTGACCGACGCGGCTCCGCCGCCGCAGGTGCAGGTGGCGACGCAGGTCGCGCCTCCGGCTGCCGCCATCCCGGTCCCCGTGCCGGACGCGGAAGCGCCGCAGGAGCAGACCATCGCGTCGCAGGAAGAACTTTCCGCGGTGCAGGGCAGTGGCCCGGTCGGTGACGGCGACAACATCGTGGTCGCTCCGCCCGAGGAAGACGCGCTGCCGAGTTTCGGCGAGTACGTCTACACGGACGAGCTTCCCGAGAAGATCACGCACGTGCAGCCCGTGTATCCGGACATCGCTCGCGAAGCCGGCGTCGATGGCACGGTCATGGTGCAGGCGCTCGTCGGCAAGGACGGGCGCGTGAAGGAAGCGCGTGTCGTGAAGTCGATCCCGATGCTCGACGCCTCGGCGCTCGCCGCGGTCAAGCAGTGGGTCTTCAAGCCGGCGCTTTCCAACAACAAGCCCGTCGCCGTGTGGGTGGGCTGTCCGGTGAAGTTCTCGCTGCGCTAGCCGGTTCAGGCCGTTTCATCGCGGCGCACGCGTCCTCGGGACGTGTGCGCCGCGGCTTTTTTCCGCGCCCGTCGCGCATTTCCCGCGCCGGTGTGGGCCGGGTTTGACCCTCCCGCGGCCGCTCCCTAACTTCCGGGTGACTGCCCCCGCCGTACCGCCGACCCGTCCCCGGAGCATGCTCCCCATGAGCTCGACCGATTTCACGACGACCCCGCCCTCGGCGCCGGCCGGGGTGAGGCTTTCACCTCTGGAACGCGCGCGCCGCGTATTCGTCTCTCCCTCGACGGCGTGGGAGGGGTTGGAGGAACAGGTCCAGTGGTGGATCCCGATGGTGCTGCTCACCCTCGTGACCGTCGGGCTGTTCTTCCTGCTCTACCAGAGGGCGTACCTGCCCATGATGCTCGACCAGCTCGACCAGCAGGTGGTGAACGGCCAGCTTCCGGCCGAGCAGGTGGACCGCATGGAGCAGGTCTACTCCGGCGTGCCGGCGCAGTTGATGATCATGGCCACGCAGGTCATCGCCGTCGTCCTCATCACGCTTCTCTGGGCCTCCGTCACGGCGTTCGGCATCGGGTTCGTGCTCGGGGGGCGGCTCAGCTACCGGCTCGCGCTCGAGGCGGTCTGCTGGTCCAGTCTCGTCTCCATTCCCGCGCAGATCCTCGTGGCGGCCATGGCCTGGTCCCAGGAGACCATGAAGGGCGTACACGTGGGTCTCGCGGCGTTGCTGCCGCAGGCCGACACGCCCTCCAAGCTGCAGACCGGATTGACCGTCTTCCTCGATTCGATCAGTCCGTTCTCGGTCTGGAACCTGTTCGTCCTCGTGGTGGCGTGCAGCACGTTCTCCCGGCTTCCGCGGCGCAACGTCGCGTGGGTGCTCGTTTCGCTCTACCTCGCGTTGTTCGCGATCGGCGCCGTCCTCTCGGCGCTCTTCGCGCCCGGCGCCTGAAACTTCCTGCAACTTCGATCGAACGGTTGGCGTAGACCGGCGCGCACCACCCGCTCACGGGGTGGGGCGCCGATCGCCCGGACCGGAGGAATGATGAACCGAAAGACCGTCGTGGCCTGGCTGTTCCCGCTGCTCCTCGCCGTACCGTCGGCCCATGCGGCCACGCTCACCGCCGATCAGGCCGTCCAGATCGCCCTGCGCCAGAGCACGCAGTCCGTCCAGGCGGAAGCGTCCGTGCTGGATTCGCGCTCGGGGCTCTGGAGCGCCTATTCCAACGTCCTGCCTCGCGTGTCGGCCGACGCCTCGCGCTCCGGCGGAGAGACTCGCGAACTCTCGAACGGCGTGACGAACGACCGCGGCTACAGCGGCTCGTACGGTGTCAGCGGCAGCTGGGGCATCCTCGACCTGTCCTCGTGGGCGTCGCTCCGCTCCGCGCAGCGTGGAGCGAGCGCGGCGAAGTTCGACCGTGCGGCGACGCGTGCGCAGATCGTGCTCGACACGAAGCGCCAGTTCTACGAAGTCGTGAAGGCGATGCACCTCTCGCGCGTCTCGAGCCAGGCGCTCAAGCTTTCGCGCGACGACGAACGCCGCGTGCGCGCGCTCTACGAGGTGGGTTCGGTCTCGAAGAGCGACCTGCTCAAGGCCCGCGTCCGCACCTCGCAGAGCGAGCTCGACTCGCTGATCGCCGACCACAACGTGACGGCGCAGCGCGTGCGGCTCGCGACGCAGCTCGGCCTGTCCGAGACGGCGCTGGGCGACGTGGATTCGACCCTGCAGGCTTCGAAGATCGTCGTGGACGCCGCGGCCGTGGCCGCGGAAGCGCGCACCCGCCGCCCGGACGTGAAGGCCGCCGAGGCCGCTTTCGCCAGCGCCGAGTGGCGCCTGCGCTCGGCCCAGGTGTCGCGCCTGCCCGGCATTTCGCTGTCGGCCGGCTACACGCCGAAGTCGGTCTCGAGCTTCGCTTCCGAGCTGAACGGCGTGACCACGTCGGGCTCGAGCTGGGCGAAGGGCGACCGCAGTGGCCGCATCTCGGCGAGCATGCCGATCTTCGACCTCGCCACCGAGAGCCGCATCACGTCGGCTCGCGCGTCGGCGATGCGCGCGCGTGAAACCCGCGACGCGATCCTGCGTAATCTCGACAGCGAGGTGCGGATCACGCTGCTCGGCTACCAGGAGGCCACGGAACGCGAGTCGCTCGCGCGCCGGACCCTCGAGTCGGCCAGCGAGAACCTCAATCTCGTCCAGCAGAAGTACAACGTCGGGTCGGCGACCATTCTCGACCTCATCGATTCCCAGGTTCAGTTGCAGCGTGCGCAGAGCGATCTCGTCTCCGCGATGGCCGCGATTCGCGTCGCGGAAGCGGAGCTCGATCAGGTCCGCGGCCGCAGCGAGTGACTCGAAAGGAAGCAGGACGCCCATGAACAAGAAGGTGCTGCTGTGGGTCATTCTCGGAGTGGTGGTGGTGGGCGGCCTCGCCGGCGCCAGCATCGCGAACAACTCCCGCGGCAAGGTCGAGGCGGTCCAGATGGCGCGGGTGCGCCGTGAGGACGTGACCTCCCAGGTGCGCGCGCCCGGCAAGATCGAGCCGCGCACGCAGGTGAAGGTCAGCGCCGACATCATGGGCAAGATCGTCCACCTGTACGTCAAGGAGGGCGACCGGGTGAAGAAGGACCAGCTGATGCTCCAGCTGGACGACACCCAGTACCGCAGCGCCCATGCGCAGGCGAAGGCCGCTCTGGCCGCCGCCCAGGCGCGGCTGCGCGAGGCGCAGTCCGCTCTCCGGATGAACGATTCGAACTTCGGCCGCCAGCGCCAGCTGTACGAGCAGAAGCTGCTGTCCACCGCCGAGTGGGAGCAGGCGCAGAACGCCCACGAAGGCGCGCGCGTGGCGGTGGCGACGGCCCAGGAGGACGCGGCCCGTGCGAGCGCCGGACTCGACGCCGCCGCGGACAACCTGCGCAAGTGCCGTTTTCTCGCGCCCTTCGACGGCGTCGTGAGCGCGCTCAACGTCGAAGCCGGCGAGAACGTGATCCCGGGCACGATGAACAACATCGGCACCGAGATCCTCGTCGTCTCCGACCTGTCCCGCATGCTCGTCCGCGCGGACGTGGACGAGACGGACGTCGTGGACATGCGCCTCGCGCAGAAGACGAAGATCGCCGTGGACGCGTTCCCGGACACGACGTTCCCGGGCACGGTCTCCGAGATCGGCAACACCGCGAAGCGCTCGATCACCTCGACCGTGGACGGCCAGACGAACTTCGAAGTGAAGGTCGTCTTCGACCAGAACGTGCCGGAGGTCCGGCCGGGCATGACGGCGGACGTCGAGATCGAGACGGGCACGCATCCGCACACGCTCGTCGTGCCGATCCAGTCGGTCGTCGTCCGCACCGAGCGCGAGCTCGAGCGGGCGAAGAAGGGCGTGAAGGGCGCGAAGATGGACCGGCGCGCGAAGCGCGCGGCCGCCGCGGCCGAAGAGGACACGGTCGGGCGCCGCGACAAGGAGATCACGGGTGTGTTCGTCGTGCGCAACGACGTCGCGACGTTCGTCCCGGTCCGTACGGGACTCGCGAGCGAGACCATGATCGAGGTGTTCGGCGACGTGAAGGAAGGCGACTCCGTCGTGTCGGGGCCCTACAAGGCGCTGCGCGAACTCAAGCCGGGCGGCAAGGTGAAGAAGGAAACCGCCGCGAAGGGGAAGAAGTGACCCAGAACGACATGCTGATTTCCATCCGCGGCCTTCACCGCGTGTACCAGGTCGGCGATCAGGAAGTCCGTGCGCTCGACGGCGTGGACCTCGACATCCGCAAGAACGAGTACGTCGCCATCATGGGGCCCTCGGGCTCGGGCAAGTCCACGCTCATGAACATCCTCGGCTGCCTCGACACGCCCTCGCTGGGTTCGTACCGGCTCAAGGACGCCGAGATCGGCAAGATGAGCGACGACGAGCTGGCCCGCATCCGCAACATGGAGATCGGGTTCGTCTTCCAGACGTTCAACCTGCTGCCGCGCGCCGACGCGCTGCACAACGTCGAACTGCCGCTCGTCTACGCCGGGATGAAGCACGAACAGCGTCGTCAGCGCGCGAAGGAATCGCTCGAGCTCGTCGGGCTGGCCGATCGCATGAAGCACCGCCCGAACGAGCTTTCGGGCGGCCAGCGCCAGCGTGTCGCGATCGCGCGCGCGCTCGTGAACAAGCCCAGCATCATTCTCGCGGACGAACCGACGGGAAACCTCGATTCGCGGACGGGCGAGGAAATCATGATGGCGTTCGAGAACATCTGGAAGCAGGGCAACACCGTCATTCTCGTGACGCACGAAGCGGACATCGCCGAGCACGCCCGACGCATCGTCCGGATGAAGGACGGCCGCGTCGAGAGCGACACGATCAATCCGCATCCCCGCTCGGCTTCGGGCCCCGCGCCCGCGCACGCATGAACCTGCGCGAGAGCATCGGCATCGCCCTCGGCGGTGTCCGGGCGAACAAGCTCCGCTCGTTCCTGACGCTGCTCGGGACCATCATCGGCGTGGCCTCGGTCATCGCCGTGCTTTCCTTCGTCGAAGGGCTCAACCGCTTCGTGAAGGAGAAGCTCCTGAACGCCGGCGCGAACGTGCTCGTGGTCGACAAGTACGGCTTCATCACGAGCCAGGAGGCGTTCGAGGAGGCCAACAAGCGTCCGGACGTGGACTGGGGCGACGTGGTCGCGCTCCGTCAGGGCGTGCGGCACGCGAGCATGGTCGTGCCGCAGGCGGGTTCGGCCGCCGCGGTCCGCAACGGCTCGAAGGTCATGAAGGCCGTGAGCGTCGGCGGGCGTGGTGCCGGCTACGACGTCGTGGACGATCTCTCGATCGATTCGGGCCGCCATCTGTCGGAGTTCGACGACGAGGAGCGCCGGCCGGTGTGCGTCATCGGCCCCGAGGTCGCCGAGGAGCTCTTCGCGAACCTCGACCCGCTCGGCCGCACGATCCGCGTCGACCGCTGGACGTTCGAGATCGTCGGTGTGACCAAGGCGAAGGGCAAGATGTTCGGGCAGAGCCAGGACCGCTTCGTGATCGTGCCCATCCGCACGTTCTCGAAGTACTGGCAGGAGCGCGGCTCGTTCTCGATCGCGGTGAAGAGCATCGACGAGTCGTCGCTGCCGCTGGCCGAACAGGAGTCACGCAACATCATGCGCGCCCGCCGCCACCAGCGGCCGGGGCAGCCGGACAAGTTCGGCATCACGACCTCCGAAACGTGGCTCGAGCTGTACCGCACGCTCACGGGCGGCATCTTCATCCTGACGATCGGCGTCGCGGCGATTTCGCTCATCGTCGGCGGCATCGTGATCATGAACATCATGCTCGTGTCGGTCACCGAGCGGACGAAGGAGATCGGCGTGCGCAAGGCGCTGGGCGCCCGCCGGCGCGACATCCTCACCCAGTTCCTCGTCGAGTCGACGACGCTCTCGCTCTCGGGCGGGCTCATCGGCATCGCGCTCGGCGCCGGACTGGCGCTGCTCGTCGGCGCGGTCAGCCCGCTGCCCGCGGCCGTGAGCATGCCGGCGATCGTGCTCGGCATCGTGATGAGCACCGCCGTCGGCGTGTTCTTCGGTTCCTACCCGGCGGTGCGAGCCGCCCGCCTCGATCCCATCGAAGCGCTCCGGTACGAGTGACCCCATGAACCAGTTCGACATGCTCAGGGAAACGCTGACCATGGCGCGCGGTGCGCTCGTCGCGAACCGCATGCGTTCGCTGCTCGCGCTGCTCGGCGTCGTGATCGGCGTGGCGACGGTGATCGGCATGGTGTCGCTGATCAACGGCTTCCAGCGCTCGTTCCAGCAGAACATCCAGTCGCTCGGCAACAACACGATCTACATCCGCCGCATCCGCCCGGGCGTGAACTTCTCGAACGAAATCCCGGACAGCCTCAAGCAGCGCAAGGCGTTCACCATGGAGGACGCCCGCGCGATCCTCGACCGGGCTCCGTCGGTGCGGGCGATCTCCCCGTTCAAGTTCCCCTACGACGACATCCGGCTCGGCTATCACGACAAGCTCACGAAGACGACGTTCGTGTACGGCACCAACGAGCAGTACCTCGTGACCCACAGCTACGACCTCGCGCGCGGCCGCTTCTTCAGCCCGCAGGAGGTGGAGGAACGCTCGAACGTCGTCGTGCTCGGCAAGGACACGCGCGAGGCGCTGTTCGGGGACGGGTCCGGACTCGGCCGCACGGTGCGGCTGAACGGCGTGCCGTTCACGGTCATCGGCGAGTTCGAGAAGAAGGGCAAGTTCCTCGGCAACAACTTCGACGAAGTGGCGTGCGTGCCGTACACGGTCATGGACAAGTACTGGTCCGCGCCGTACAACGCGCCGCCGTGGTTCCCGAAGAAGGGCGAACTCTTCCTGGACGCGATCGCGGTGTCGCCCGAACTGAGCGCGAAGGCGACGCAGGAGATCAGCGAGGTGCTGCGCGTCCGGCGCCATCTGCCCAGCAACAAGCAGAACGACTTCGCGATCTTCTCCGACGACGCGTTCCTGTCGCTCTACAACACGGTCACGGGCGGCATCTTCGCGCTCATGACGCTCGTCGCCTCGATCTCGCTGCTCGTCGGCGGCATCGGCGTGATGAACATCATGCTCGTCGCCGTGACGGAGCGGACCCGGGAGATCGGCGTGCGCAAGGCGCTCGGCGCGCCGCGCCGGGCGATCATGCTGCAGTTCCTCGTCGAGGCCGTCCTGCTCACGGGACTCGGCGGCATCACGGGCATCGCGGTGGGGGCGGCCGTGTCGTTCGCGGTCAAGGCCGCGACGCCTCTGCCGACCTACGTGAGCGCATGGTCGGTCGTGACGGCCCTCGTCTTCTCGGCCGTCGTCGGCGTGTTCTTCGGGCTGTATCCCGCGATGCGCGCGTCGCGTCTCGATCCGGTGGAATCACTGCGCTACGAGTGACGGGGCCGCGCGCCCGTCTGGTAGAGTGCGCGCGCCATGAAGACCCGCCCCTCGAACAGCCTCGAAGACACCACCGAAGCCCATCGCGCCGCCGCGCTCACGGACATCGTGATCCGCGGCGCACGCGAGCACAACCTCCGCAACCTGTCGCTGCGGCTGCCGCGCCAGAGCCTCGTCGTCATCACGGGCGTCTCGGGATCGGGCAAGTCGTCTCTCGCGTTCGACACGTTGTATGCCGAGGGCCAGCGCCGCTACGTCGAATCGCTGTCCGCGTATGCGCGCCAGTTCCTCGGCCAGATGGAGAAGCCGGACGTGGACGCGATCGAGGGGTTGTCGCCCGCGATCGCGATCGAGCAGAAGGGCGCCGGATCGAACCCGCGCTCCACGGTCGCCACGATCACCGAGGTCTACGACTACCTGCGCCTGCTCTTCTCGCGCGTGGGTTCGCGCCACTGCCCGAATTGCCGGACGCCGCTCGCGCGCCGCAGCGTGCAGGAAATGGTGGACCAGCTGCTGCTGCAGTACGCGGGCGAGAAGCTGTCGCTGCTCGCGCCCGTCGTGCGCGGTCGCAAGGGCGAGTACCGGAAGGAGCTCGACGGCTTCCAGCGCCAGGGCTACCTGCGCGCGCGCATCGACGGCACGATCGTCGAGCTCGAGGACGGTCCGAAGCTCGCGCGGCACAAGCGCCACGACATCGACATCGTCGTGGATCGCTTCACGCTCTCGAAGGAGCAGCAGTCGCGCCTCACGGAATCCCTCGAGGCGGCGCTCAAGCTCGGCAACGGGCTCGTGACGGTGGCGCGGGACGGGAAGGACGACGTGCCGCTCAGCGTCGGCGCGACCTGCCCGAAGTGCGGCACGGCGGTCGAGGATCTCGAGCCGAGGCACTTCTCGTTCAACTCGCCCTACGGCGCGTGCAAGGGTTGCGACGGGCTGGGGACGTTGCTGCGCGTGGACCCGGACCGCATCGTCCCCGATCCCGCGCTGAGCCTCTCGGAGGGCGCCATCGCGAGCATGGGCGACGCCGAGGGCACGTGGACGGGCGGGACGCTCGCCGCGCTCGCGAAGGCGTTCGACTTCTCGCTCAAGACGCCCTGGAAGAAGCTGAGCCCGAAGATCCGCAAGCTGATCCTGCACGGCGCGGGCGACGAGGAAGTGCGTTTCGAGTTCCGCACGAAGAAGGGCACGGCCTTCATCCATCGCTCGAAGTGGCGCGGGGTGATTCCCGACCTCGAGCGCCGCTACCGCACGACGGGCAGCGAGGCCGTGCGCCGGCAGATCGCCGAGCACATGAACCCGATGAAGTGCCCCGACTGTGGCGGCCGCCGGCTGCAGCCCGCGACGCTCGCGGTGACGATCGACGGCCACAACATCGCCGAGTGGACCGAGATGGCCGTCGCGAAGGCGCGTCACGGCGCCGCTTCGCTCGCGTTCGAGGGCGGGCAGAAGCTCATCACCGCGCCCATCCTCAAGGAAATCGTGAGCCGGCTCGGCTTCCTCGAGGACGTCGGACTCGGCTACCTGACGCTCGACCGGCCCGCGGGCACGCTCGCCGGCGGCGAGGCGCAGCGCATCCGGCTCGCCACGCAGATCGGTTCGCAGCTGACGGGAGTCCTCTACATCCTCGACGAGCCGTCCATCGGTCTGCACCACCGCGACAACCAGCGTCTTCTCGCCACGCTCCAGCGCCTGCGCGACCTCGGCAACACGGTCGTCGTGGTCGAGCACGACGAGGACACGATGCGTGCGGCGGACTGGCTCGTGGACCTCGGGCCCGGCGCCGGGCGTCATGGCGGCGAACTGGTCGCGGCGGGCACGCCCGAACAGGTGATGGCCACGGCGCACTCGCTCTCGGGGCAGTACCTGCGCGGCCTTCGCCGGATCGAGGTCCCGAAGCGCCGCCCCGGCCACGGCACCGCGATCGAAGTCGTGGGGGCGAGGGAGCACAACCTCAAGAACGTCACGGCGAGCTTCCCGCTCGGGACGCTCACCTGCGTGACCGGCGTGTCGGGTTCGGGCAAGAGCACGCTCGTGAACGACATTCTCCTCACGGCGCTCGGACGCAAGCTCGGCCTGACGACCGATCCCCCCGGAGCGCACGACCGGATCGCGGGCTTCGAGCACATCGACAAGGTCGTCGCGATCGACCAGAGCCCGATCGGGCGCACACCGCGCAGCAACCCGGCCACGTACACGGGCGCTTTCTCGCTCGTGCGCGACCTGTTCGCCCAGCTGCCGGAGGCGAAGGTGCGCGGCTACGGCCCCGGGCGCTTCTCGTTCAACGTCAAGGGCGGGCGCTGCGAGGCCTGCGAGGGCGACGGCTACAAGCGCATCGAAATGCACTTCCTGCCCGACGTCTTCGTGAAGTGCGACGTCTGCCACGGCCGGCGCTACAACCGGGACACCCTCGAAGTGCTCTACCGCGGACGCTCGATCGCCGACGTGCTCGACATGACGGTGGAGGAGGCGCTCGACTTCCTCGGCGCCGTGCCCGCCCTCAAGCGAAAGCTCGAGACGCTTTCCGGGGTCGGCCTCGGCTATATTCACCTCGGTCAGGCGGCCACCACGCTTTCGGGCGGCGAAGCGCAGCGCGTCAAGCTCGCGACGGAGCTCTCGAGGGTGGCGACCGGCCGGACGCTCTACGTGCTGGACGAACCGACCACGGGCCTGCACTTCGAGGACGTGCGCGTCCTGCTGCAGGTGCTGCAGGCGCTCGTGGATCGTGGCAATACCGCACTGGTGATCGAGCACAACCTCGATGTCGTCAAGTGCGCGGATTGGATCGTGGATCTGGGACCAGAAGGGGGCGACCGCGGTGGGAACATCGTGGCTGCCGGCACTCCCGAGGCGGTGGCGCGCGTCCGGGAGTCGCACACGGGTGCGGCCTTGCGCCAGGTACTCAAGACATGAACGCCCAAACGATGACGGCTGAGAATACCCGCACGGCGACCCGTGCGAAGACGATGCGCGCGATCGTGAAGACGCAGGCAGCCCAGGGCGCGGAGATTCGCGAAGTGCCCGTGCCGATCGCCGGCCCCGGAGAAATCCTCCTGCGCGTGAAGCGCGCGGGGGTGTGCGGCACCGACCTGCACATCTGGTCGTGGGACCGCTGGGCGCAGTCGCGCATGAAGCCCCCGGTCACGATCGGACACGAGTTCGTGGGCGAGGTGGTCGAGCTCGGCCCCGGCGTGACGAACGTGACGATCGGTGACCTCGTCTCGTGCGAGAGCCACGTGGTCTGCCAGACCTGCCTCTCGTGCCGCACCGGCAATGGGCACGTCTGCGAGAACACGAAGATCCTCGGGGTGGACATCAACGGTGGCTTCGCGGAATACGTCGCGGTGCCGGCCGTGAACGCCTGGAAGGTCCCGAAGAACATTCCCATCGAGATGGCCGCGTGCATGGAGCCGTGCGGCAACGCCGTGCACACCGCCTTCGCCGGCCCGCTCTCGGGCTGCAACATCGCCGTCACGGGCTGCGGGCCGATCGGCCTGTTCGCGATCGGCGTCGCGCGCGCGGCGGGCGCCGCCCGCGTGTTCGCCTCCGACGTGTCGGCCTACCGGCTCGATCTCGCGCGGAAGATGCAGGCCGACGCCGTGATCGATTCGTCGAAGGAGAACTTCGTCGAGCGCGTGAACGAGCTCACGCACGGGCGCGGCCTCGACGGCGTGCTCGAGATGTCGGGCCATCCGGCCGCGATGCGCGACGGCCTCGCGGCGCTGCGCATGGGCGGGCGCATGTCCATGCTCGGGCTGCCGACCGAGCCGTTCGAGCTCGACTGGAACCGCCTCGTCATCTTCAAGGGCATCACGTTGCACGGCATCATCGGCCGGCGCATGTACGACACCTGGTACCAGATGGACCAGCTCATGGGCTCCGGCCGCCTCGACATCCGCCCCGCCATCACGCACGTGATGGACATGGAGAAGTTCGACGACGCGATCGCGCTGCTGCGGGAGGGCAAGGCCGGCAAGGTCGTGCTCGTGCCGTGGGGCGAGAAGGCGTAGGGGGCGGGCCATGTTCGACACGATGAAGCCCGTGCTCGAGGCGGAGCTGCAGAAGATCCGCGACGCGGGCCTGTACAAGTCCGAGCGCGTCATCGCCACGCCCCAGGGCGCGTCGGTGAAGCTCGAGGACGGGCGCGAGGTACTCGTCTTCTGCGCGAACAACTACCTCGGGCTCTCGAGCCATCCTCGCGTGATCGCGGCGGCACACCGCGCGCTCGACTCGCACGGCTACGGCATGTCTTCCGTGCGGTTCATCTGCGGCACGCAGGACCTGCACCGCAAGCTCGAGCAGCGGATCTCCGAGTTCCTCGGCACCGAGGACACGATCCTCTACGCCGCCTGCTTCGATGCGAACGGCGGTGTGTTCGAGCCGCTGCTGGGCGAGGCCGACGCCGTGATCAGCGACGAGCTGAACCACGCGTCGATCATCGACGGCATCCGGTTGTGCAAGGCGCAGCGCTGGCGCTACAAGACGAACGACATGGCCGATCTCGAACGCTGCCTGAAGGAGGCCGCCGAGAAGGGCTGCGCGCAGAAGCTCGTCGTGACCGACGGCGCCTTCAGCATGGACGGCACGGTCGCGAACCTGAAGGCCATCGTCGAGCTCGCCGAGAAGTACGGCGCGATGGTCATGACGGACGAGTGCCACACGCTCGGGTTCGTCGGCCGCACGGGCCGCGGCACGCCGGAACTGCACGGCGTGCAGGGCCGCGTGGACATCGTCACGGGCACGCTCGGCAAGGCACTCGGCGGCGCGCTCGGCGGCTTCACGTCCGGGCGGCGCGAGATCGTCGCGATGCTGCGGCAGCGCTCGCGGCCGTACCTGTTCAGCAACGCGCTTCCGCCGGCGGTGGTCGGAGCGAGCCTCGAAGTGCTCGACCTGCTCACGGAGACGACGGAACTGCGCGACCGGCTCGAGCGCAACACGAAGCGATTCCGCGACGGCATGACGGCGGCGGGTTTCGAGCTCAAGCCGGGCTTCCATCCGATCGTGCCGATCATGCTGTACGACGAGAAGCTCGCGCACGACATGGCGGCGCGGCTGCTCGAGCGCGGCATCTACGTGATCGGTTTCTCGTTCCCGGTGGTGCCCCGCGGCCAGGCGCGCATCCGCGTCCAGCTGTCGGCGGCGCACACCGAGGCGCAGATCGATCGTGCGATCGAAGCGTTCACGGCGGTCGGCCGCGAACTCGGGGTGCTTTCGCCCAGCGCGTGAGGGTCGCGCCTCGCGATCAGGCCCCCGGCGCCGCGCGCGCCGGGGGCTTTCGCGTACCCGGGCCAGCGAGCGGGCGCCGGAAGAACTGTCGTCTCCACCGACGCCACCGCCGGGAGAAGGCGATGCCCGGGGCCACTTCGACCGGATTCGCTTTGGGAACGGTGCGGCCGCTTCGGTACGCTCTTCGGGTCATTCATGGACCCGGGCCACCGGGCGCACTCATCCTGCTTCGACATCTCGTGGAGGCGTCATGCTTCGTCGGCCACTCCGGGTCCTGCTCGGCGCGCTGTTCCTCTTCACCGTCGCCTCCGCCGCCTGGGCGCAGTCGCCGGCCAAGCTCGATCCCCGCGCGCGCGTCGCGCTCGCCCGGCTCCGCTCGCTCGACGCGGGCGTCCGCGCCCAGTCCGAGGTCTCGGCGGTTTCGGCGGCGGGTGATCTCGACGTCTTCATCACGGGCAGCGTCTCGCGCGCCCAGCTCGAAGCGCTCGGCGTGACCGTCCGCACGGAACTGCCCGGGCTGTTCACGGCGTTCGTTCCCGAGACGGCGGTCGAGGCCGTCGCCGCGCTCTCGGGCGTGACGGGCATCCTCGGCTCGGCGCCGGTCGAACTGAACAACGACACGGGCGCCGCGGCGACGGGCGCTCCGGCGCTGCGCGGACCCGGGCCGAACTTCACGGGTCTCAACGGGGCGGGCGTGCTCGTGTGCGACGTGGACACCGGCGTGGACTACAACCACGGTGACTTCCTCACGCCGCTCGGCACCACGCGCTTCGTGTCGATCTGGGACCAGACGGTGACGAGCGCGCCGCCCTCCGGCTACACGTACGGAACCGAGTGGCTGCCCGCCCAGCTGAACGCGAACACGGCCACCGAGACGGACGTGAACGGTCACGGTACGCACGTGATGGGCACGATCGGCGGCGACGGCAGCCAGACGGGCGGTTCGACGCCCGCGTTCACCTACGCCGGCATGGCACCCGCCGCCGACCTGCTCATGGTGAAGACGGACCTCACGACCACGCACATCCTCGACGGCGTCGCCTACGCGTTCTCGAAGGCGGCCGCGCTCGGCAAGCCCTGCGTCGTCAACCTCTCGCTCGGTTCGCAGTACGGGCCGCACGACGGCACGAGCGCCTTCGAGTCCGGCCTGACGGCGCTCACCGGCCCCGGCCGCGTGATCTGCGTCTCGGCGGGCAACGACGGCGGCACGGCGAAGCATGCGGAAGTGTTCGCCGCCGGAACCGGCACGAACGTGACGATGACCGCGGCCGGCTCCAGCACGAACCGCATCATCGCCATCGACGGTTACTACAACGGCACCGAGAACGTCTCGCTGCAGATCACGACGCCGAACGGCACGGTGCTCGGGCCCTACACGATGGGGACCATCAACGGCAGCTACCCGACCGGCGCGTCCACGGCGAACGGCCGCGTGTACGTCGAGAACGGCGCTTCCGTCACCTCGACCGGCGCGCGCGAGGTGTACATCGAGATCAGCCCGACGACAGGACAGAACTTCAACGGGACCTGGACCTTCCGGTTCATCCCCGTGTCCCTCGGCGCCGCGAACGGTGAAGTGGACCTGTGGCGTTACTACACGAGCTCGACGGCGATCACGGCGAACTTCGTCACCGGCAACCAGGCGAACGAGGAAGTCGTGAGTGAGCCGGGCAACGCGACGGGCGTGATCACGACCGGCGCCTACGCGACCAAGACCAACTGGCTCGACTGCACCGGGGCCACGGTGCAGTTCTCGGGCGCTCCGGCCATCGGCGGGCTCGCGGGATTCTCGAGCCGCGGCCCGACGCGCGACGGCCGCATGAAGCCCGATCTCGTCGCCTCGGGCTGGGCGGTCGCCTCGACGCGTTCGTTCGACGTCACGATCGCCTGCACGACGCCCTCGGTCACGTTGAACGACGGCATCAACCACGTGATGAACGCGGGCACGTCCATGGCGTCGCCGCACACCACGGGCGCCGTCGCCCTGCTCATGCAGAAGTTCGGCGCGATCACGCCGGCCTTCGCGAAGTCGTACCTGCAGAACCACGCGATCGTGGACGCGTTCACCGGGTCGGTCCCGAACAAGGATTACGGCTACGGCAAGCTCTTCCTCGGGGACCTGTCGAACCCGGTGGTCACGGTCACCGCCCCGAACGGCGGTGAGAGCGTGTTCCTCGGCCAGGCGTTCGCCCTCACGTGGACGGCCACGGACAACGCCGGCGTCACGAGCGTGGACCTGTACGAGTCACACGACAACGGCGTGAACTGGAGCACGATCGGCATCGGCCTTCCCAACACGGGCTCGCTCGCGTGGGTGGGAACGGCGCCGGCGTCGGCGCAGTGCCTGTTCAAGGTCGTCGCCCACGACGCGAACGGCAACGCCGGCGAGGACGTGAGCGACGCGACGTGGTCCGTGGTCGACGGCGCGACGCCGACTCTCCTGACGCTGCTGTCGGCGGAACCCGTGGAAGAGGGTATCGCGGTGAGCTGGTCGCTGAGTTCGGCGCTCGCCGGTTCGTCGACGACGCTCGAGCGTGCCGACGAGCAGTCGGGTGAGTACGTCGTGGTGGACGCGGCGCCGGAAGCCGCGAGCGAAGTCGTGCGCGCCGTGGACCGCACCGCCGAGGCGGGGAAGACGTACTGGTACCGCATCGTCGTGCGCAACGGCGGGCGGACGTACACGTTCGGCCCGATCGCGGCGCAGTCGCAGGTCGCGATCGCGGACTTCGCCCTTTCGCGCGTGACGCCGACGCCCACGCGTGGCGCGGCGCGGTTCGACTACGCGCTGCCGCGCGCGTCGTTCGTGCGCATCAGCGTCGTGGACGTGCAGGGGCGTGAAGTCGCGCGCCTCGCGGACGGTGTCCAGAGCGCCGGCCGTTACCAGGCCATGTGGAACGGCGCGTCGGAGCGCGGACCGGTGGCTTCGGGCATGTACTTCGTCCGGATGCAGGCGGGAGGCAGGACGTTGAGCACGCGCGTGGTGCTCTCCCGGTAGGGCCATCGCGCATCGGCGGACGGAAAGAGGGCCGGCGGGTCGACCGCCGGCCCTCTGCTCGTTTCGATCCGGAGACGAAACAATGTATGGCGATGAAAAACCTGTCGGCGATTCCGACACACGCCCTGAAAAGTCACTGGTTCCGTCCATCCGACTGCGATTGGTGCTTCAACACGCACGCAGGCGAACACTAGGATGTCCTGAACGATTCTGGACGTTCGTGCGTGAACGTCCCGTCGTTGTTCGGCAAGGCCACTCCCCACGGGCTGGCTGACGACTCCACCCGCCGCTGCTCCCATGGAGGCCAGATGCACCTCGACACGATTCGCCGCCGACTTTCCGCCCTCACGCTGCTCGCCCTCGCGGCGGTCGCCGGATTCCTCGCGGCGCCGAGTCCCGCCTCGGCGCAGGACGAGGCTCCCGTCTACGCCACGGACCACCGCGCGGCGATCACCGAGTACAAGCGCCAGCAGCTGCTCGAGGAGTTCCGTCACGAGCAGCGCGAGCGCCGCGAGCAGGCCGAGCGTGCGCGCAAGGCCGCGAAGAAGGGCCGCAAGGGCGCCCAGGTCCGCCGCGTCGAGGAGACGCTCGGGCTCGAGGACATCGCCCCGGCCGCCGCGCGCCGCGTCGTGACCCCGTTCGGTGCGGTCAACCTGGCCGCGGTGCCGCTCAACACGAAGGCGAACGACAAGACCGCCGACGCCGCGGGCGCCGGACAGGCCGAGCAGCACATCGTCTTCCGCGGCCTCAACGGCCTGTGCGCGTGGAACGACGGCCAGGGCTTCAACCTCACGCCGCAGGACGTGCAGGGTTACGCCTACACGACCAACGGCGGCGCGACGTGGACCGACGGCGGCATCCCGCCGAAGACGGCCGCGATCACCACGTGGACGTCGGATCCCGTCGTCACGGTCAACGAGAAGACGGGCGACTTCTACTACTGCGGCCTGACCTCGAACCCCTCGTCGACGAACGGCCTCGCCGTCGTGCGCGGCACGTTCTCGGGCGCGGCGTTCAACTGGAGCACGCCGGTCATGGTCGCCTCCGGCGCCAACGCCAGCGCGGCATACGACAAGCAGTGGTTCTGCGCCGACTCCTCGACCGGCAACCTGTACGTGACTTACACGAAGTTCGTGGTCGGCGGCAACGCCATCTGGTTCCAGCGCTCGACCGACAACGGCGCGACGTGGAGCACGCCGCTGCAGATCAGCTCCGCCACCGACAACGGCTACGTGCAGGGCTCGCGCCCGGCCGTGGGTCCGAACGGTGAGGTCTACGTCGTGTACTACGCGATCGGCCTCATCAACGATTACGACTACATGAAGATCCGCAAGTCCACCGACGGTGGCGTGACGTTCGGTGCCGAGACGATCGCGGCCAGCCTGTTCACGAACTTCGGCACCGGCGCGCCGGGCTTCAATCGCGAGCGCGGCATCACCATGCCGGGCATCGCGGTGGACCGCTCGTTCGGACCGAACCGCGGCCGTGTCTTCGTCTCCTACAACGAGACGGTGGACTGGCTCGTGGATCCGCTCGGTGGCGGCGGCTCGAAGAGCGAGGTCGAGAACAACGGCAATTTCGCGAACGCGACCGCGTTCACGATCGGCCAGACGATCCGCGGCTCGATGAGCTCGACGACCGACACGGACAACTGGAAGTTCTCCGCCGTGCAGGGTTCGACCTACATCTTCTGGGTGGACTCGCTCCGTTCGACCTACAAGTACACGTTCCGCGTGTACTGCCCCAACGACACGTCCGTGGTCTCGCGCATCGCGATGGGCGGCAACGCCTCGACCGCCGGCCAGCAGGGCTTCATCGTGTGGACAGCGCCGAGCACCGCGACCTACTACCTGCGCTGGTCGCCCGCGACGGGCACCGGCACGGGTACGGGCTACCGCATCCGCACCGGTGTGCACACGGCGAACGTGCTCGACGTGGCGCGTGACCAGCGCGACGCCATCGTCGTCTCCTCGCCGAACGGCGTCGCCTGGAGCGCGGGCGTCCGCATGAACGACGACGCGGCCCGCTACGACAACTGGCTGCCCGAAGTCGCGGTGGCTTCCGACGGCGCCGTGTACGGCTTCTGGACGGACTTCCGCGACGCGGCGGCGAGCTGCGGCGGCGGCTCGCACATGCGCCTGAGCCGCTCGTTCGACGGCGGCGCCACGTGGGCGGCCAACCAGATCGTCACGTCGTCGCTGACGGCGAACTGGACGCAGGTCTCGAGCAACATCGCGCCGAACCAGGGTGACTACAACGGCTTCTACGGCGGCGACCTGCTCTCGATGGCGTGGGCGGACGGCCGTCTCGGCGACGCGGACGTGTACACGGCGCGCGTGCCCGTCACCTTCACGCTGGGCAGCTGCGTCGCCAGCCAGACGATCGTGGCCGGCAACACGCTCAGCTCGAGCGTGGACGTGAACAACCTGAACAGCATGTTCGGCAACACGTACAACTACTCGATCTCCGTGAACCGCAGCTGGCCCGGCTTCCCGGTCACCGGCACGATCGCGGTGGGAGAGTCCGGCACGAACTCGGTGCCGGTGTCGATCACGGTGCCGGACTCGGCCGCGCACAACGAGGTGGTCACGGCCTGCGTCACGGTGAGCATCAACGGCGCCGCGAAGCAGAGCTGCTGCTTCAACCTCCAGGTGAACAACATCATCACGCCGGCGCTGGCTTCGCTCGCGAGCTCGACGGCCGAACCCGGCCGCGTCTCGCTGCGCTGGCTGGTGGATTCGCGCGCGACGGTGAACGCCTACCGCAGCACCGACGGCGTGCAGTGGGAGCCGATGGGCCAGTACTCGCCCGACGCCGAGGGCTACGTGACGGTCGAGGACCTGAACGTGCGCGGCGGTGAGCGTCTCGCGTACCGCCTCGGCCTCGTGTCGGGCGGCCGCGAGGTGTTCGCGGGCACGAGCTGGATCGCGGTGCCCGCGGGCGCCGAGTTCGCGATCGACCGCGTGTTCCCGAGCCCCGCGAAGGCCGGTTTCTCGGTCAGCTTCTCGCTGCCGAACAACCGTCCCGCGACGCTGGACCTGATCGACCTCGCCGGTCGCCGCGTCCTGTCGCGCAACGTGGGCGTCATGGGCGCCGGCCGTCACACGCTCTCGCTCGAGGGTGAGACGAGCCGCCTGCCGATCGGCGTGTACGGCATCCGCCTGTCGCAGGACGGCAGGGTCGCGACGTCGAAGGTGAGCATCGTCCGCTGACGCGGAGCGAGTGGGACGACGGGGCCGGCGCACTCGCGCCGGCCCCGTTCGTTTGGCGGTGTGCGCTCCTTGACCGACCGTCGGGGCGGTCCTACCTTGCGACGGGTTCTTCCCACACCAAGGAGTCTTCCGTGAGTGCACCGACCACGATGAAGCGCACCCCCTTCACCGAATACCATCGGGCCGCAGGGGCGAAGCTGGTGGATTTTGCCGGTTTCGAGATGCCGGTCCGTTACACGGGCGACGTCCGCGAGCACCAGAGCGTGCGCACGGGCGTGGGCCTCTTCGACATCACGCACATGGGTGAGTTCCTGGTCCGCGGCGAGGGGGCCCAGGCCTTCCTCGACCAGGTCGTCACCAACGACGTCTCGGCGCTGGCCGTCGGCCAGGCGCTCTACTCGCCGATGTGCCGCCCCGACGGCGGCATCGTGGACGACCTGCTCGTCTACCGCTACGCGGACCACTACATGGTCGTGGTGAACGCCTCGAACATGGCCAAGGATTTCGCGTGGATGGAGCAGCAGAAGCCCGCCGGCGTGACCTTCGAGAACCACTCCGAGGGCACCGCGCTGCTCGCCGTGCAGGGCCCGAAGGCGGCGGACGTGCTGCGCGGGCACGTGCCGGACGCGGCGCTCGAGCTCGGTTACTACCGTTTCCTGCCCGGCCCGGTCTTCGGCGTCGAGGCGACGATCTCGCGCACGGGCTACACGGGCGAGGACGGCTTCGAGCTGTACTTCCCGGTCGAGCACGGCGCGAAGGTCTGGGAGGGGCTGATCGAAGCGGGCAAGCCGCACGGTCTCGAGCTCATCGGTCTCGGCGCGCGCGACACGCTGCGCCTCGAGATGGGTTACATGCTCTACGGGAACGACATCGACGACACCACGACGCCGCTCGAAGCGGGGCTGTCGTGGACGGTCAAGATGAGCAAGCCGTCCTTCACCGGGCGCGAGGCGCTCGCGAAGCACAAGGCGGAAGGTCTCAAGCGCCGGCTCGTCGGTTTCCAGCTCGACGGTCGCCGCGTGCCGCGTCACGGCATGCCGATCCTCTCGGGCGGCCGCGTCGTCGGCGTCGTGACGAGCGGAACCTTCAGCCCCACGCTGGAGCGCCCGATCGGCATGGGTTACGTCGAGTCCGGCCTGCACACCACCGGCACGGAACTCGAGATTCAGGCGGGAACGACGATGTTGCCGGCGCGGGTCACCGCGCGGCCTTTCCATACGCGGGGTTCGCACCGCTCTTGAGCGGCAAGGAGGCGTCACGTGGGTTTTCCGGAAGACGTGCGGTACACGCAGGATCACGAATGGGCGCGTGAAGCGGGCGGTGTCGTGACGGTCGGCATCACGAGCTACGCCACCGAGCAGCTCGGCGACGTCGTGTTCGTGGAGCTGCCCGAAGTCGGCAAGGCGGTCGAGACCGGCAAGACGTTCGGCGTGGTCGAGGCGGTCAAGACGGTGAGCGACCTGTTCTCGCCCGTCGCCGGCGAGATCGTCGAGGTGAACTCGGCGCTCTCCGACAATCCCGCGATCGTGAACCAGGACCCGTACGGCGAAGGCTGGATGGTGAAGATCAAGCTGGCCGACGCGGGCGAGTTCGCGAAGCTCCTGTCGAGCGCGGACTACGAGAAGCTCGTGGAGGAGGCGCACTGATGTCGCTCGCCCGGACGGCCCGCGCGGCCGCCACGGCATGAGCCGCATCCTGTCCCACGAGCTGCCGGAGCGTGCGGACGCCGCACACTCCGCGGCCGGTACGGTGGAATGGACCTGTGACCCGTGGCGGGAGAACGCCCGGGTCGCAGGTCTTTCCGCGTGCACGGCCGTCGCCCTGTGTGCGCTCGTCGCCGCCGCTCACGTGCCCTTCCTCGTGTTCGCCGGGCTGTGCGCGTTCGTGATCGCGGCCTTCGCGCCGGCGTTCACCGTCGTGCGCTGCCGCGCCGACCGCGAAGGCGTCGCGCGCCGCGGCTGGTTCGGGTGGGAGCGCCGTGCCTGGAAGGACGTGCGGCGGGTCGAACGGTTGTCGCGCGCGCTGCTGTGCTCGCCTTACGCGAGCCGCCATCCGCTCGACTCCGCACGCGCGCTGTCGCTGCCGCTTCCCGCGGCGGAACGCGAGGCGCTGGTCGCACGGATCGAGTCCCTGCGGAGCGCGCATGGCCGCTGAACCGCTCGGGAACGAGGATCTCGCACTGCTCGACCGGCTCGCCACGCGCGTCGCCGAGCTGCGCATGGAGACACCCGCGATCCTCGCGATCGAATCGGCGCGGCCGCTCTCGCTCGTCGCGAGCCAGGCCATGGTGTTCTTCGAGCCCTTCGTGCAGGCGCTCTTCCGGCTCGAGGACTACCGGCGCTACGCGGCACTCGTGGAACGGCGGGAGGCGCTGGACGCGCTCGTCGAACGCATCGAGGGCGCCGTGGATCGGCGCGATTCGGCCCGGCGCTCCGCGGCCTCGGGGGAGCGCCGGTGAACGCGATTCCCTCCGACGTGCGTTCGATCCTCGCGACCGACTGCGGCTCGACGACGACGAAGGCGATCCTCATCGAACGCGGCCCGGACGGCTACCGGCTGCGCGTGCGCGGCGAGGCGCCGACGACGGTCGAGGCACCGTTCGAGGACGTGACGCGCGGCGTGCTGAACGCCGTGCGCGAGGTCGAGGAGCTGTGCGGACGCAAGCTGCTCGACGGCGACCGCATCCGCACGCCGCAGGAGGGTGACGAGGGCGTGGACCTGTACGTGTCCACCTCGAGCGCCGGCGGCGGGCTGCAGATGATGGTGAGCGGGCTCGTGAAGCAGATGACGGGCGAGAGCGCACAGCGCGCCGCGCTCGGAGCGGGCGCGATCGTGATGGACGTGATGGCGCTCAACGACGGGCGCCGTCCGCACGAGAAGATCCAGCTGCTGCGCCAGCTTCGCCCGGACATGATCCTGCTGTCCGGCGGCACCGACGGCGGTGACGTGAAGCGCGTCGCCGAGATGGCCGAACTGCTCGCGGCCGCGGACCCGAAGGCGCGGCTCGGCGCGGGCTACGAGCTGCCGGTGATCTTCGCGGGCAATCGCGATGCGGCCCCGGTCGTACGCGACAGCCTCGGCGGCCGCACGGCGCTCAAGACCGTGGCGAACCTGCGGCCGCAGGCCGAGCGCGAGCACCTCGGTCCGGCGCGCGACGCGATCCACGACCTGTTCATGGAACACGTCATGGCGCACGCGCCGGGATACGGGAAGCTCATGACCTGGTCGCCCGTGCCGATCATGCCGACGCCGGGCGCGGTCGGGCTGATCATCGAGAAGATCGCGAAGCGCGATCGAATGGCGGTGCTCGGGGTGGACATCGGCGGCGCGACCACCGACGTCTTCTCGGTGTTCCGCGTGCCCGGAACGGACGAGACCATGTTCAACCGCACCGTCTCGGCGAACCTCGGGATGAGCTACTCGATCTCGAACGTCATGGCCGAGGCGGGACTCGCGAACATCCTGCGCTGGGTGCCGTTCCCGGTGAACGAGCTCGACCTGCGCAACCGGATCAAGAACAAGATGATCCGGCCGACGAGCATTCCGCAGACGCTCGAGGACCTCGTC
>JACRIW010000037.1 GCA_016215625.1 Candidatus Eiseniibacteriota bacterium
ACCGCTACACCAGGAATTCCCTCATCCTCTCCCATACTCAAGCCAAGCAGTTTGGGATGCAGGTCCCCGGGTGAGCCGGGGCATTTCACATCCCACTTACTTGACCGCCTACACGCCCTTTACGCCCAGTGATTCCGAACAACGCTTGCTCCCCCCGTATTACCGCGGCTGCTGGCACGGAGTTAGCCGGAGCTTATTCATCCGGTACCGTCAAACGACCAGATTATTCACCTGATCGCACTTCTTCCCGAATAAAAGGAGTTTACAACCCAAGGGCCTTCATCCTCCACGCGGCGTCGCTCGGTCAGGGTTTCCCCCATTGCCGAAGCCTCTCGACTGCTGCCTCCCGTAGGAGTCTGGGCCGTATCTCAGTCCCAGTGTGGCTGACCATCCTCTCAGACCAGCTACCCATCGTCGCCTTGGTGGTCTTTTACACCGCCAACAAGCTAATGGGACGCGAGGCCATCTTCGACCGATAGCTTATAAATAGAGGCCATCTTTGACCTCAGGATCATGCGATCCCGTGGTCTCATGCGGTATTAGCACCCCGTTGGGAGTGTTATCCCCCTGTCAAAGGCAGGTTCCTCACGCGTTACTCACCCGTTCGCCACTCTACTCAAGGGATTGCTCCCTCTTTCGCGTACGACTTGCATGCCTAATCCACGCCGCCAGCGTTCGTTCTGAGCCAGGATCAAACTCTCCATGGTAAAAATATGGAGATCATGTGGGGCTGGTGCCCTCACATGGATCATTGCAAGGTAAACACGTCGATGCACCAAACATCGGCACTCGACGCGGACTTGCCGGGCCTTCAAAGTCACGTGCGCTATTCAGTTTTCAAAGATCGGAGACACGTCGAACGCTTCTCGCGTGGCGAGAAGCGGACGGGGAACTTAGCCGCTGTCGTTAAAAGAGTCAACTGGACTTTTTTGCGGAGGGCTTGTTCCTGCAGCGCCCGCAATATATGCGCGGCCCCCATTCCTGTCAAGGGCCCAGAGCAAGTTTCTTCTTCGTCGTTGTGAGACAACGAGTTAGTCTCTCAGCCTCCCCGCCTGAAGGCTGAGCGCCAGAAGGGCCGCCGGAGCGGGGCCACGCGTTCAGCAGGTCCTGATTCCTTGGCACGGCGATCAACCTTGCCCCGTTGCGCCCCCGCTCCTAGTCTGCCGGCCTGAAAGGAACCCTCCTCGAGCTCATGGCCAATCCCGCAATGCGTGCTACGCGGCAGTTTCCTTGGAAGTTCTTCCTCGGTGTCGTCCTGGTCGTCGTGTTCGGGTCCGCGGGCGCCGTTTTCGGCCTTGCCCAGTGGCTCCGGCGCGATCTTCCCACACCCGCCCAGGTCGCTTCGGTACAGGCCCCGATCAAAACTCTCGTGTACGACGTGCGTGGGCGCGTGCTGCACGAGTTTTATCGTGAGAACCGCTCCCCGGTCCCCTTGACGCGGATCCCACGCAACCTCGTCAACGCGACGCTGTCGACGGAGGATCGGAACTTCTACCGTCACTGGGGAGTGGATCTCTGGGGCGTCGGACGTGCGGCTGCCACGGACTTGCTGCACATGCGCCGCACACAGGGCGGCAGCACGATCACTCAGCAACTCGCGCGCAACCTGTTCCTCACTCACGAGCGCACGTTCACGCGGAAGCTCAAGGAAGTCGCTCTCGCCGTCGAGCTCGAGCGCAACTACACGAAGGACCAGATCCTCGAGCTCTATTTCAACCAGATCTATTTCGGTGAGGGCGCCTACGGAGTCGAGGCTGCGGCGAAGACGTACTTTGGGAAGCCACTGCAGGAACTCACGCTTCCCGAGTGCGCTCTCCTCGCAGGCATCCCGGCGAATCCAAGCTCGTACTCCCCGCGCCGGCGCGCGCAGGCCGCGCTGCTTCGACGGGGAAAGGTGCTGCGCAACATGCTCGTCACTCGAGCCATCACTCAGGTCGAGTTCGACAATGCCATGCACGCGCCACTCGGCGTGACCGCGGTTCGCTACGGCAACGACCGTGCGCCCTATTTCGTTGAGTTGGTGCGACTGCACCTTGACGAGAAGTACGGCTCGAATGCCGTGTACGAGGGCGGACTCAAGGTCTACACGACCCTCGACATGGACATGCAGCAGTTGGCCGAGCGGGCACTCGAGAAGCAGCTCGAGTCGCTCGAGAACGACATGAAGTTGACGCAGCGCCGCGGGACCTTCGCTGCAGCGACAGCGGGACCCGGAGGCCGAACGCCCTACCTTCAGTCAGCATTGGTCGCTCTCGACGTGCGCTCGGGCCATGTGCGAGCCCTGGTCGGCGGACGCGACTGGAACCACAGCAACTTCAATCGCGCTACCCAGGCCAAGCGGCAGCCCGGCTCCGCTTTCAAGCCGTTTGTCTACGCCGCGGCGATGGACAACGGGTTCAAGCCAACGGACATCATCGTGGACGAACCCGTTTCCTTCCCGGGTGGAAACGGCGAGACATACCAGCCCCAGAACTACGACCATACGTACCGTGGCCCGGTGACCCTGCGCTACGCGCTACAGCAGTCGATCAATGTGCCCGCGATCAAACTGCTTCGAAAGGTCGGTGTATCGCTGGTGGCCTCCTACGCGAGACGCATGGGCATCAAGAGCCCGCTCGGGCAGAACCTTTCGCTTGCACTTGGCAGCAGTGAGGTGACGCTGCTCGAACTGACGTCGGCCTACGCGGTATTCGCGAACCGCGGCATCCGCAACGAACCCGGCTTCATCCTCAAGGTCGAGGACCGCAACGGCGTCGTACTCGAACGAGCGACGCCCCGGCCCTTTGAAGTGCTCTCCGAAGGTACGGCCGCCACGATGACGTCCATGATGCAGAGCGTCATGGATCACGGCACGGGCTACCCGGCGCGAGCTCGCGGTTTCACACTGCCCGCGGCGGGCAAGACCGGGACCATGGATAACTACATGGACGCGTGGTTCGTGGGCTACACGCCCGGGATCGTGTGCGGCGTGTGGGTGGGCTACGACGAGAAGAGAGTCATTGGCCCAGGCATGACCGGCGCCCGTGCCGCGCTGCCGATCTGGACAGATTTCATGATCGGCGCCACCCGAGGCCGTCAGGTCGAGGACTTCCCAGTGCCCGCGGGCACGGTCGGCCGCATCGTCTGCGCCGAAAGCGGCATGCTCGCCACGGACGCGTGCCCGAACACCACGACCGAGATGTTCATCGAGGGGTCGGAGCCCACCGAAGCATGCTCGACGCACCCGGGGCGCATGCTCCAGCCTTCGCCGAGTGGCCCTGGTACCCCACCAGTGCCCGTGAATCTCGAGCAGATGGACAAGGGCACGAAAGAGCGCATCCGCAACTAGCGCGCGACGTGGCCTAGCCGAACGGGGAGCGCCACCAGCGCTCCCCGTTGCCGTTCTGCCGCCGCGCTCGGAGACTACTCGACCCGCTCCAGCAGCGTGGTTCCACGCGGAGACGCGGCATCGGCGATCGAGAAGCACTCGCTCGCTCGCTCCACGATTCCGAGATCGGGAGCCGCAAGGTGCAACTCGGCGAGCGGTTCGCCCTTCTTCACGGCATCCCCCGGCTGGCGCAGCACCACCAGCCCGACGCGGGGATCGATCGCATCCTCCTTCGCGCGGCGCCCTCCGCCCATGGACACGATCAACTCGCCCAGAGCGAAGCAATCGCAGCCCGAAACGACACCGTCGCGTTCGGCGGGAACCATCGAGACCACGGGCGCCGGATGCAGGTTCGTCGCATGTTCCAGCGACTTCGGGTCGCCGCCCTGCGCTTCGACCATGCGAAGGAAGACTTCCCACGCGGATCCGTCGTCGAGCGCACGCGCCGCGCGCACCCGCCCCGCATCGTCGTCGGGCACGGCTCCCGCGAGCCGAAGCATGAGCGCCGAAAGCTCTACCGTCAGTTCTCGCGTGTCCGCCGGGCCTTCACCGTGCAGCGTCTCGCACGCCTCCCGCACCTCGAGGGCGTTGCCGACGGCACCGCCGAGCGGCCAATTCATGTCGGTGATCAACGCGGCGGCGTTCGCCCCGAGGGCTCTCGAGGTCGCGACGAGCCGCTTCGCAAGGCTGCGCGCCTGCTCCGGAGTCTTCATGAACGCACCGCTCCCGCACTTCACATCGTACGCGAGCGCACGCGCCCCTTCTGCGATCTTCTTGCTCACGATGCTCGAGACGATGAACGGCTCGAACTCGACCGTCGACGTCACATCGCGCAGCGAGTAGAACAACCCGTCCGCCGGTGCGAGGTCGGGACCCTGTCCGACCATCACGATGCCAAGCCGGTCCAACTGATCGCGCATCTGCTCCGGCGGCAGGGTGGTGCGGAACCCCGGAATCGCTTCGAGCTTGTCGAGGGTGCCCCCGGTGTGCCCGAGACCGCGCCCGGAGACCATGGGCACGAGCACGCCGCACGCGGCGACGACGGGCGCGAGCATGAGAGAGATCTTGTCGCCCACGCCACCCGTCGAGTGCTTGTCCGCGCTCGGCCTGCCGAGACTGGACCAGTCGAAAACACGGCCCGAGTGGAGAAGCGCATGCGTCAGCGCATCCGTTTCGGCGCCGTCGAGTCCGTTGAGGAAGGCGGCCATGAGCCAGGCGCTCACCTGGTAGTCGTGAACTTCCTTGCGCAGATAGGCGGCGACGAACTCGCGGATGGCATCCGGTGCATGCGTCTGGCGATTGCGCTTGGTACGGATGAATTCCCTGGGATCGATCACTGCTCAGTAACCCTTTCCCTGCACGGCCTCGCCGCGAATGATCTTTACACCCGCGGAAGCACCGAGGCGCGTCGCGCCGGCCGCCACCATCTTCTCGGCGTCGTCGCGAGTGCGCACACCGCCCGAAGCCTTCACGCCCATCTCGGGCCCCACGGTCTCGCGCATGAGCTGCACGTCCTCGACCGTCGCGCCGCCTCCTGCGAAGCCTGTGGAAGTCTTCACGTAGTCCGCACCCGCCGCCTTCGACAGCGAGCACCCCATGATCTTTTCGTCGTGCGTGAGCAGCGTGGTCTCGAGAATGACCTTCACCATCGCGCTCTTGCCGGCGGCCTGCACCACCCCATGGATGTCCTGCTCCACGAGCGCGTAGTCCTTCGACTTGAGTGCGCCGATGTTGATGACCATGTCCACTTCTTCAGCGCCCTGCTCGATCGCGCGACGTGTTTCGTAGGCTTTCACGTCGGGCAGGTGCGCGCCCAGGGGGAATCCGATCACCGTGCAGACCTTCACACCGGTCCCGCGGAGCATCTCGCGGCAGAGTGCGACCCAGTTCGGATTCACGCAGACGGAAGCGAAGCAGAACTGTGCCGCTTCACGACAGAGCTGTTCGACCTCCGCCCTGGCCGCGTCGGGCTTGAGCAGCGTGTGATCGATGAGAGAGGCGAGTCCGTCCGACGCCGGGCAGTATCCCATCGTCGCGACGACTCGGGAGGCTCCGGCCTCGGCCAATGCCCGCGTCTCCTCCGGGCCACGCGAGCCGGCGACGCCCCAGTTCCGGCAGCGCTCGCACGTCTGCGGATCGTGCGTCACCACGCCAGGGTCGAGCGTGACCGCACCGCCGCGGTGGGACGGGATGGATGCGGCGCGCGTATTCGGCACCTGCAGTGCGGCGAGCACCTGCCGCGTGATGGCTTCGACGAGCTGCTCGCGTTCGGTGCTCATTTCTTGCCTCCCCGGGAACGCAGGCGAAAGCCGTTCGAGAGCAGCGCGTTCACGCGCTTGCGAACGATGGCGCCGTCGTCGTCGTGGAAGTAGACCCACATCTCGGGAGAGAACTCGTGCAGCACCTGGCGGCACGCCCCGCAGGGCGCGGCTCCGTGCCCCTTGCCCGCGGTCACGGCGATCGCGAGGAACTCACGCTCGCCCTCGCTCACCGCCTTGAAGATCGCCGTGCGCTCCGCGCAGCAGGCGAGCCCGAACGACGAGTTCTCGACGTTGCAGCCGAGCACGACGCGCCCGGACTTCGTGAGCAGCGCCGCGCCGACGGCGAACTTCGAGTACGGCGAATACGATGCTTCGCGGGCCTCTTCGGCCAGCGACATCAGGTCCTTCGGCTTCATGCCCTCACCTCTCCGAGGAAGCTGCGCCCATGCCGCGGCGCCGGGATCGAAAACACGTCCGCGAGAGTCGCGCCGAGGTCGGCGAACGTCTCACGCGTACCGAGATCGCGCCCCGCGCGCACGCGCGGCCCGGCGACGAGCAGCGGCGTGTATTCGCGGGAGTGGTCCGTGCTGGGCGTGGTCGGGTCGTTGCCGTGGTCGGCCGTGATCCAGATCATCTCGTCGTCCCGCAGCATGGGCAGGAGGCGCGCCAGTTGCTCGTCCCAGGCTTCGAGGGCGCGAGCAAACCCGGCGGGATCGTTGCGATGACCATACTGCGTGTCGAAATCGACGAGGTTCGCGAACACCAGCCCCTCGCCCGGCTTCGACACGAGGTCGAACAGCACCGCGGCACCTTCGTCGTTGCTCTTGGTGTGAATCGGGTCCGTCACTCCGCTGCCGGCGAACAGGTCGTCCACCTTTCCGACGGTCACGGTGCGATGCCCGGCGGTCTTCAGGCGGTCCAACACCGTCGGCTCGAACGGCACGAGCGAAAAATCCCTGCGATTGCTCGTGCGCTTGTACTCGCCCGGCACACCCACGAACGGCCTTGCGATCACGCGCCCGACCGCATGCTCACCCGAGAGCATCTCGCGTGCGGTGCGGCACGCCCCATAGAGTTCCTCGAGCGGCACCGTGCTCTCGTGCGCGGCGATCTGGAACACGGAGTCCGCCGAGGTGTACACGATGTACCGGCCGGTCTCCTGATGCTGCTGCCCGAGCCGGTTGATGATCTCGGTTCCCGACGCCGTGCAGTTGCCCAGCCAGCCTCGGCCGACACGCTCGCACCACGACTCGAGCAGCGGCAGCGGGAATCCGCTGGGATAGGTCGGGAACGCCTTGTCGAGCACGATTCCCATCATCTCCCAATGCCCGGTCGTGCTGTCCTTGCCGGCGGACCTCTCGGTCATGCGCCCACGAGCACCGAGCGGCGATTTGACCGGGCGGACGCCCGGGAGTTCCACGAGCGTGCCCAGCCCGAGCGATTCCATGGCCGGCACCCTGAGCCCGCCGGCAAACTCGGCGACGTGCCGCAGCGTGTGGCTGCCCTGATCACCGTATTGGGACGCGTCGGGCATCTCTCCCATCCCCACGCCGTCGAGCACCACCAGAAAAACCCTCACGTCCTCGCTCCAACAGTGGCCGACGCATCGCGCCGGCGCAGGTAATCGTCGGCGGCCGCGGTCCACTCGGGACGCTCGCCCACCAGGGTCGTCATGCGGACGGCGCGTCCTGCGCGCCGATAGAGGCGGGTCACCCGCTTGCCGATGGTGCACATGACCTCGTACGGGAGCGTCTCGCTCCATGCGGCGACTTCCTCGACCGTGATTCGCGCTCCGCCCTGCTCGCCGAACAGCACGACTTCGGCCCCGACCGCGGCCTGCGGCACGTCCGTCACGTCGACCATCGTGAGGTCCATGGTGACGCGCCCGAGAATCGGCACGCGCCGCCCTCCCACGAGCATCTGGCCGCGATTCGACAGCAGCCACGAATAACCGTGGCCGTAGCCGACGGGCACGATCGCCATCCGGGTCGGCCGCTTCGTCACGAACGTGCGCGAATAGCTCACGGCCGTGCCCATCGGCAGTTCGCGCACCTGAACGATGCGGCTGCGCAGCGACATCACGGGCGCGATCTGCGGACGGGCACGATCGTGCGGCGGATGCACGCCGTAGGCGATGAGCCCCAATCGCACGCAGTCGAGGTGCGCACCATCGAGGTTCACCGTCCCGGCGCTGTTCGCGGCATGCACCAGGGGCGCGCGTATCCCGCGCGCAGCCAGACGCGCGATCACGGAGCGGAACTGGTCCGCCTGGGCCTGGGCCATCGACACGTCGTCGGCATCGGCGTCGGGGAAGTGCGTGTAGAGGCTCGCGAGTCGGAGCTTCGGCAGTTCGCCGATCCGCGAGAGGAATTCCTCGGCCTCCTCCTCCCGCACCCCGATGCGCCCCATTCCCGTGTCGATCTCGACGTGGAAACGCGCGGACCTCCCTGCGCGAACGGCAGCCGCGGACAGTTCGCGCGCGAAGTCGAGATCCGCGACGGTCGGATCGATGTCATGCGCGAGCGCCTCGTCGATTTCGGAGGGCAGCAGTGGCGACAGCGCCACGATGGGCAACCGGCAACCCGAGATCCGGAGCTGCAGCCCCTCGTGCAGCGTCGCCACCCCGAGGTAGGACACGCCCTCGGCCTCGGCCGCATGCGCCATCTCCACGGCACCGTGCCCGTATGCATCCGCCTTGGCCACCAGCAGCACCCGCGTGCGGTCGCCGACGAGCGCCTGCAGCGCTCGAAGGTTGGTCGCGAAACGGTCGAGGTCGACCTCGACCCAGGTGGAGACGGGCATCGGCACGAGTGGTGGCTCCGCGGCGAACAGTGCACCACGGAACGAGTCCCGTGGTGGTGAACGCAGCAGCATAACGACCTGCGCGGCAGGGGCGCAATCGTTCCGTCGGGGCATCGTTCCGTCGGGGCATGGTCCACAAGTTCCAGAACCGTGACAGCCCCGATGCGGTGTGGCATCGTCTGCCGAACCGAACGACCATTCCGGCCCGGACTCCGCCATGCACCCCTCCAGCCCCGACCAGCCACTGCCGCAAGACCCGAAGATCGAGGGCTCCGGCGCGTCCAGGAAGTTTGACGAGCAGGCCATGGGGCAGGCGTTCCCGCGTCTGCTCGACGCGATCAGCGATGCAGTCGTGGTGGCGGATTCCCGGGGCAACACGGTGGCCGCGAACCGGCGCTTCCTCGAGACCTTCGGGCTCGACGGCAAGGCGATCATCGGCCGCCCCTGCCCGCTCTCGAGCACTTGCATCACTTCCACGGGCCCGACTCCGCACACTGCGTGCATCGCGTGCGAGATCGCGACCACGAAGCAGGCACGCCGGGCGCTTCAGGTCGTTCCCGACGTCACGGGCCGCCAGCGCCGCTGGGAGGCGACGCTCAATCCCGTCCTCAACGACGAAGGCCAGGTGCATCTCGTCGTGGAAGTCTGGCGCGACGTGACCGACCGCACCCAGCTCGAGGCCCAGCTCTCGCACAGCGAACGACTCGCGTCGCTCGGAATGCTCGCCGCGGGCGTCGCGCACGAAGTGAACAATCCGCTCGCCTCCGTGCTCGCCGGCGTGGAGAGCCTGCAGCGCTGGCTCGGTCGCGTGACGCTTCCGCCGGAAGAGCACGCCGACGCCTCCGAAGTGCTTTCGCTGCTCGAGCAGGAGACCCGTCGTTGCCGCGAGACCACCGACAAGCTCCTGCTGCTGGGCCAGCCCTACGCGACCAAGCCCGTGTGGGTGGACCTCAACCGAGCGGCTCGCGACACGCTGGCGCTGCTCAGCTTCGCCACCCGCCGGCAGCGCGTGCTCGTGCGCGCCGAGCTCGCCGAGGACCTCCCGCAGTTGTGGGGGCGCGAAGGCGCTGTCCGCGGCGTGCTCATGAATCTCTGCATGAACGCCGTCCAGGCCATGGCCAACGGCGGGCAACTCACCGTGCGGACGCTCCGCCTCGGAGAAGACCGCGTGCTGCTCGAGATCGAGGACGACGGCCCCGGAATCGCACCCGATCACCTCAACCGCAGCTGGGACCCGTTCTTCACGACCAAGCCGGTCGGCCAGGGCACCGGCCTCGGGCTTTCGATCACGCAACGCATCGTTTCCTCGCACGGCGGACGCATCCGCGTGACGAGCGAACCCGGGAAAGGCGCTCGCTTCACGGTGACGCTGCCGACCCAGGGAAGTGGAGGAGAGAGTGTCTAAGCGTTCGCTTCTCATCGTCGACGACGAGAACTCGTTCCGTACCCTGATCGGCCGCGAACTCGAGCGAGCCGGTTACGAGGTCTCGGGCGTCGCGGGCATCGGCGAAGCGCGCCGCGCGCTCCAGCACGCATTCGACGTCGTGCTGCTCGACGTGCGCATGCCGGACGGCTCGGGCCTCGAACTGCTCCCCGAGATCAAGGAGCAGTGGCCGACGACCGAGGTGATCATGCTGACGGCGTTCGGCACGGTCGAAGAGGCCATCCGCGCGATGAAGCAGGGCGCGTACGACTTCCTCACCAAGCCGTGCAAGCTCGCCGAGCTCGAGGCCGTGCTCGAAAAGGCGCTCGAACGCCAGCAGCTCCAGCGGAGCAACACGGCGCTGAACCTCGAGGTCGAGCGCCTGCAGCCGACCGACGGCGTCATCGGCTCCACGAACGACATGAAGGAGCTGTTCGACCTCGTCGCGCGCGTCGCGCGCACGGACACCACGGTGCTCATCCGCGGCGAGAGCGGCGTGGGAAAGGAGGTCGTGGCTCGTGCGGTGCACCGCCAGAGCCTTCGCGCCCACCAGCCGTTCATCGTCGTGGACTGCGCCGCGCTCCACGAGAACCTGCTGCAGAGCGAACTCTTCGGGCACGAGAAGGGCGCCTACACCGGCGCCGGCTCGCTCAAGCACGGCCTTTTCGAGGTCGCGAACCGCGGCACGCTGTTCCTCGACGAAATCGCAGAGTTGACTCCCGGACTGCAGGTGCGGTTGCTGCGCGTGCTCCAGAATCACACGTTCCGCCGGCTCGGCGGCAACTCGGACATCACGGTGGACGTGCGCGTGATCGCCGCGACCAACCGCTCGCTCGAAAACATGATCAAGGAAGGGTCGTTCCGCGAGGACCTCTTCTTCCGACTCAACGTCGTGCCGTTGCACATCCCGCCGCTGCGCCAGCGCCGCGACGACCTGCCCGCGCTCATCGAGCACTTCTGCAAGACGTCCTCGGTCGCGCCGCGCCGCGGCACGCAGGTCTCCCCCGAGGCCATCGAAGTGCTGAAGCGCTATTCGTGGCCCGGCAATGTCCGCGAACTGGAGAACGTCATCGAGCGCGCGCTCATCCTCTGTGACGACGGCTTGATCCTCCCGGAGCACCTGCCCATGGGCGTGCGCATGGCGCCGCAGTTCGAACCCGAGCCGGGAGCCGGCGAATGGCCGACTCTCGAGGAACTCGAGATGCGCTACATCAAACGCGTGCTCGATCACTGCCGCGGCCATCGCCAGAACGCCGCGCGCATGCTCGGGATCAGCGAGCGGAACCTCTACCGCAAGCTCAAGGAACTGGAGCAACCGTCGGCAGGAAGCAGCACAGAGTCCTGACAGCCCGACAGCAGGACTGTCAGTCTGGCAGCGGAAGTCGTTGGCAACACTCAGGGCCGGTTCCGATCACTCGGGGCCGGCCCTGATTTCGTAACGATTTCCGGTGTTGTTTTCGGTTTCCCCCGCGGCCCGCGTCTTGCTGTTGGTACCCATCGAGCGGCAACCGAACCCTGCGAGCTGGGGCGGCCCAACCGGCGTCAAGCCGGACATCCCGGGCCGCGGCGGTTGCCGCAACAAACAATCCGGAGTCCTCCGGGACTCCGTTATTCGGCGCGGCGCTCACGTGCACGCGCGGAAGCTGACGCCCCAACCGTCTCTTCCGAGCGGGGAGGATGGACCGTGACGCCGCGCCTTTCTTCTACCCACTGAGGCAGCATGTCCCGGCCTCGAACCGCACAGCCTGCGACGGCTTCGGCCCACGCCTCGGATCGCGCGAGACGCCGGCGCCTCGCGGTGGCCCGCCAGGCCCGCCTGTCGAAGGTGCTGGTCTGCGAGAGCCCGGCCGGTGACGCGCCCCGCCTGCGCGAAGCGATCGACGCGCTGGGATACGACACGGTGCACTGCCCGACGCTCGACGACTGCCTGCGTGTCGCGCCCCAGTCCGCGCCCGCCGCGGTGCTCGTCGAACTGCCGGAAGACTTGGAAAACGCCGTCAGCCTGCTCCAACTCCTGAGGCGTACGCTTCCCACGACGCCGCTCGTGATCGTGGCGCCGCACGCCACGCTCGAGACTCGGGCGCGCATCCATCCGCTGAGGCCGTACTACTTCGCCGTGCCCCCGGTGCCCAGCGACGAGCTTCGCGCCGTCATCCACGGCGCCGTCACGAGCCAGCTCCAGCGCGCCTGAGCCCTCCCGCGCGCCATGCGCGCGGTGCATTTCTCGGCTATCGTGCCGCGCCATGACCGAACCCGAACGCCTCGCATTCGAACGTCTCGTCGGAGTATGCCGCCGCCTGCGTGGCCCCGAAGGCTGTCCCTGGGACCGCGAGCAGACACTCGAGTCCATGACGCCCTACCTCACGGAAGAGGCCGTCGAGACCGTCGAGGCCATCGCCTCCGGTGACGCCGAGCACGCGGCCGAGGAACTGGGCGACCTCGGCTTCCTCGTGATCTTCTGTCTCGAACTGCTCGGCGAGCGCAGCGGGCTCGGGCTGGCGCCCGCGCTCCAGATGGCGAGCGACAAACTCGTGCGCCGGCATCCGCACGTCTACGGCGGCGCCAAGGTCGCCGACGGCGAACAGGCGTACAAGCAGTGGCAGGAGATCAAGAAGACCGAGAAGTCGCGCGGTGGCGCGACTCCCTCGCTGCTCGGTGAGCAGCCCAAAGGCCTTCCCGCGCTGGTCGCGGCGTATCGTCTGCAGGAGAAGGCCGCCGCGGTCGGCTTCGACTGGCCCGATCTCACCGGCCCCGTCGCCAAGATCCACGAGGAACTCGCCGAGGTGGAAGCGGCGCTTCCCGGCGCCGAAGCCGCCACGGCGCGGGAAATCGGCGACCTGCTGTTCGCGACCGTCAACCTCGCGCGCAAGCTTCGGATCGATCCGGAGCGCGAACTGCGCGCCACGTCGCTGCGCTTCCGCGAGCGATTCCTCCACGTCGAGCGGCGCCTCGCGGAGTCGGGACGCACGCCGACACAATCCAACCTCGAGGAGATGGACGTGTTCTGGGACGAGGCCAAGCGCCTCGAACGCGAGCGCGCGTCCTCCCCGGCCCCCGAACGGGAGAATCCGTCGTGACCGAACGCAACCTGTCCCGCGAAGCCGCACTGTTCCTTCAGCTCGTCCTCGGCCTGCAGCAGGCCGCGATGGTCGGGCTCGGCAAGCTCATGAACCCGGTCTCGGGCAAGATCGAGCGCAACCTCGAGGCCGCGAAGAACACGATCGACACGCTCGGAGCCATCGAAGCGCGCGTGCGCGGCAACCTCGAGCCGGACGAGCAGCGCGTGCTCACGCAGGTGCTCACGGACCTGCGCATGAACTACGTCGACGAGGTCAAGAAGGACGCCTGAGCCTCTAGAGCGCCTGCAGCACCGCACACTTGAGGTAGTGCGTCTCCGGCACCGCGAGCAGCTGCGGATGATCCGGAGCCTCTCCCGCCCAGTCGAGCACGCGCATGGGGCGGCGCGCGAGCCGCGCCGCCTCGAGCAGCACCTGGCGGAACATCGCGTCGTCGAGGTGATGGCTGCACGAGCACGTCACGAGCACGCCGTCTTCTTCGAGCAGGCCCATCGCCGCGCGGTTCAGTTCGCGGTACGCACGCACCCCCGCCGCGACGTGCTTGCGCGACTTGATGAGCGCCGGCGGGTCCACGACCGCGATGCCGAAGCGCTCGCCGTCACGCTCGAACTTGCGGAGTTCGTCGAATGCCGTGCCACGCCGGAATGAAACCAGGCCGTCGTAACCCGCGCGCGAGGCGTTGCCCTGCGCGAGCTGGAGCGCGGGCTCACTCGAGTCGATCGCGACGACCTCGGTGGCACCCCCGCGTGCCATGTGCAGCGCCCACTCCCCCTGGTAGCAGAAGCAGTCGAGCGCACGGCGGCCCTTCGCACGCGATTCGGCCCGGCGGCGGTTCTCGCGCTGGTCCAGGAAGAGCCCCGTCTTCTGGCCGCCGACGAGGTCCACGCGCAGCGAGAACCCGCCCACCGTGGCCTCGACGCGCTCGGGCACGGTGCCCCACCAGGTCTCGCGCCGCTGCGGCAATCCCTCGAGCTCGCGCAGCGCGGAATCACCGATGTAGACCGCGCCCTTCGGCGCGAACACTTCCTCGAGCGCCTCGCGCAGCACGTCCGTGCGCGCGTCCATGCCGCGCGTGAGCACCTGCACCGCGAGCCAGTCGCCGTAGCGGTCCACGACGAGTCCCGGCAGCTGGTCCGATTCGCCGTACACCAGCCGCACGCAGGTTTCGCCGGGATAGCATGTCTCGCGCAGGCGCCTCGCGCGCTCGAGCCGTTTCACGAAGAAGGCGCGGTCGATGGTGTCGCGCCCGCGCGTGAGCACGCGGGCGCAGATGAGGCTGTGCCGGTTCACGTAGGCGATCCCGAGGAACGCGCCGCGCGAGTCGGTGATCTCGACGAGGCCGCCGTCCTCGACGGCGCCGTCCCAGCGCTCGACTTCGTTGCTGAAGATCCACGGGTGCCCGCCACGCACGCGGCGGTCTTCGCCGCGGCGCAGGATGAGCGTGCCGGTGGGGTTTGCGCTGGCGGTCATGGCGACTCCCTCGTCTGGATTCGGCGAGACGCGAGGGCCCCGGCCGGTTGGTCCGGCCGGGGCCCTCGTCTCGGCGGGTGTTACGCGGTCCGCGCCGCGGGCCGTCCGACACGCCGGCGCGGTGCGCGCACGGCGCCGGCGGCGGCGCTCATTTCCTTCGGGAACTCCGAGCCTCGATCGAGCACGTTGCACTCGACCTTGCCCATCGCGAACGTGGACTTGAGGTACTCCGTCGCGAGCTCGGTGTCGAATGCCTTGCACGAGAAGATGTCCACGCTCACGGAGCTCTTCTCGGGAAAGGTGTGGATGCTCATGTGGCTCTCGGCGATGAGCACGAAGCCGGAAAGGCCCCAGTCCTCGGGCTTCAGGCCGCTGTACTTGAACACGTACGGCGGCATGATCCGCGTCACACCGATGCGGGCGGGAAGCTCCTCGAGGATCCGGTAGATCAGGTTCAGATCCGTGAGCCGCTCCTTGTCGCACCCGTAGCCGTCGAGCATCAGGTGAGGACCGAAACCGGTCATGTCGCGCGCCATCTCCCGGAAGCGCGCCCGGCCGGACCGGCGCACGCCGCCCAAACGCAGGACGCGCTCGGGTGAATCTCCGGAGCGCGTCGCTGCAAGGTCTTATTCGTCGTCGTTGCCGTACTCGTCGCCGCCGAACTCGTCGTCCTCGGCATCGAAGTCGTCTTCGCCTTCGAAATCGTCGCCGAACTCGTCGTCGTCGCCGAACTCGTCGTCGTCCTCGAGTTCATCGTCGTAGAGGTCGCCCTCTTCGTCGTCGAGTTCTTCTGCTTCGAATTCGTTGGCTTCGTCGTCACCGAAGACGTCGAACTCGTCGTCGCCCTCGCCCTTCTTGCGCTTCATGTCACCCTCGAAAAGACGAATGTCCGCTGTTTGTCGAAGAGCCACGCGGGTTTGCGTGACGCTTCTTCACGAAAGCAGGCGCAGTATACGGAGCACTTCGAGGTGGTCAATGGAAAAGGCGGGCGCTCTCGGCGCGTTTCCAGAGGCCCCATCTTTCGCCCGATCGGCGGCTCCACGAGCGCTCCCGCCGGGTGATTCGCCCCGATCTTCCCCGCGTGGCCCGGCCCGGCCGGCGCGCTTCCCGGCGAGCCTTCGGCCCGAAAACAGAAAAACGCCGGTCCAGGGACCGGCGCTTCCGTTCCGGCGAGCGAGGGACTCGGCCGAAGAAGATGATGGCGGGGTTGACGGGACTCGAACCCGCGACCTCCTGCGTGACAGGCAGGCGTTCTAACCAACTGAACTACAACCCCGCTCCGATGCCAGCCACACATCCACTGGGCATCAAGGCCGCGGAAAATAGCCGTGCGGCGCGGCGCTGTCAAAGGGAACCTCTCCCCCGTCGAGGAAAAGATCAATACAGCTGCCGAAGATCGGCGCCCGCGTAGTAGTGCGTGAGGATCGTCTCCGCCTTCGCGCCGCCGCGTGCCATCGCCAGGGCGCCCGTCTGGCAAAGTCCGACGCCGTGCCCCGAGCCCGCGCCCGACGCCACGATCATCCCCGCACGGCCGTTCGCGTCGCGCCGCACGGCGATCTTGAAGAGGTTCGAGCGCAGGATGCTTCCCGGCGCTCCGGGCCGGCGCAGCACCTGCCGGAGCGAATACGCCGGAACCACGATCTCGCCCGTCGTCGTCGTGACGCGCAGGCGCCAGACGCGCCCCGAGCGCGAGCGCGCGTCGACGGAGACGTCCTGGATCTCGCCCACGCCGCCCGCGGGAATCGCCACCTTCTGCGCCGGGCCGAAGCGCGCGAGGTTGCCCGCGAACTCCGCCGCGGTCCATTCCTCGCGCCAGCGATACTGCGGCGAGAGCGCGCAGTGATCGCCCTCTCCCACGCCGCGATCGGCGACGCTGCGCAGGTAGCTGCGCGCGTCGGCCGGCCAGGCCTCCCACACCTCGGCAGAGACGCCGCCGCAGGTCGAGCAGTAGTTCGCGCGGATCGGCGCGCCGTCGGCCAGCGCGACCATGCCGCGCGTGGTCTCGACGCACTTCGTGGCGAGCGGGCGCTCGGATTCGACCGGGCTGTAGAGCTGGTCCTCGACCGTCGCGTAGAGATCGAAACCCTCCGGCCCGCGCCGGCCGCGATAGAACAACGAATAGCTGCGCGCGGCCACCGCCTGTGCGCGCCCCGCTTCGAGCAGCGAGTCTCGAAGCGCGCCGATCTCGCCGGGCACCACGCCGAGCAGGTAGCTCTCGAGCGACAGCCGGGTCGCGAGCGTCAGCTTGCCGCGGGGGTTGACGAACACCTTGAACCGCCCGCGCCAGTGCTTGCCGTTCCACAGGAAGCGCGGCCCCTTGCCGGCCTCGTCGCTCGCGTCACCGAGCCAAAGTGTGTCGGGTACTTCGAGGATGGCGAGCGGCACGGCACGCGGGCGGCCGACGCCCTCCACGAGGAGCTGCGTGCCGGACCGGCGCACGCGCAACGGTTCGTTCAGCGACAGCGCACGCTCGTTCCCGTCCACGGCGCGCCAGGCGAGCGACAGGTCGCCCACGGGCTCCACGGTGACGGAATCGAGGTCCACGGCGAGTCCGATGTCGAACACCGGTTCGCGGGTGGCCGGCTGCGCGGCCGCGGACGCGGCCGGGCCCAGCGTGAGGGTCAGCGCCAGGGCCAGCGCCGTACGAACACTCGTCATGCGTTCTCCTTGTCCGGCGTCGCGCCGGGAGTGACGGATCCGAGGAGCGCCGCGTGGCGCGCTCCGGTGGCGGACGGGACGTTGCCCGGTTCGCCGCAGAGTGTGAGATGGGCGAGCAGCGCGAAGGCCAGCGCCTCCTTGGCTTCCGGCTCGACGCCCAGCGCGTCGAGGCGCGCCACCTTGATGCCTTCGAGCCGCCTCCGCAACGCCACCATGAGCGTGGCGTTGCGCACCCCACCCCCGCTCGCGTACACCGCGTCCACCCCGCCGCGTGGCACGAGGTGCCGCCGCACCGCGTCGGCGACGCTCGCGGCGGTCAGCTCGACCGCGGTCGCGAGCGTGTCTTCCAGTGAGAGCCCGAGCGATTCGGCGATCTCGCGCAGGTGCGCGGCGTAGCGCAGGCCGAACCGCTCGCGCCCGGTCGAACGCGGCGGAGCGAGCGCGAAGAACGGATCGGCGAGCAGTTCCTCGAGCAGTCCCTCGTGCGCGCGTCCCTGTGCGGCCATGCGACCGCCGTCGTCCTGTCGCGCGAGTCCCGCGGTCGCGTCGCTCACGAGCCCGTCGAGCACGGCGTTTCCCGGGCCGGTGTCGAACGCGAGCGTGCGCTCGAGCGCGCCCCCCGCGGGCAGGTGCGTCACGTTGGCCATGCCGCCGAGGTTGAGCAGCACGCGTGACTCGTGCGCGTCGCGGAACAGCCACCAGTCCACGATCGGCACGAGCGGCGCGCCTTCGCCGCCCGCGTCGGTGTCGCGCGAACGAAAGTCCGACACGACGTCGATGCCCGTGCGCTCGGCGAGCGCCGAGGGCGAACCCAGCTGCAGCGTGAGCGCGCGGCCGTCGTTGGCCGCACGCGGCAGGTGGCGCACGGTCTGCCCGTGCGAGCCGATCGCCGCGACGTCGCGCGCTCGCACCCTCGCGCCGGCGAGCAGGCGCTGGACGGCGCCCGCGTAAGCCTCCGCGAGGGTGGCGTCGAGACGCATGAGGCGCTCGGGCGCGAGTTCATCCGCGCCCGCCACCTGCAGTACTTCCTCGCGCAGGTCGGCGGGAAGCGGCGATTCCTCGTACGCGACGATTTCGTGCTTCGCCTCGAGGCCCACGCCCGTGAAGCGCACGAGCGCGGCGTCCACCCCGTCGGCGGACGTGCCGGTCATGAGCCCGATCACGAAGCGCTCCGGCCGCATCCGATAGGCGGCGATACGGTCCCAGACGGTGCGCGAGCCGGTCACGGGTGCACCCCTGCGAGCGAGTCGAGTGAGGCCTGCGCCGCGGCGAGGGACGCACGCACTCCGGTGCCTTGCAGCAGCGAGGCGGCGAACGCCGCCTCGAGCACGGCGCGACGCGCAGCCTCGGCGGCGGTCGCGGGAGCGAACCAGGCTCGCGGAACCTGGGAGGCGAAGAGTGCTCCCGCTCCCGTTCCGGCAGGGGCGACACGGCGCGCGGGGACCCAATCGGGGAAGCGGTCGGCGAGCTCGACCGCCTCGGAATCCGAGTCCAGCGCGCGCGCGAAACGAAGCGCCGCCTCCTTGTGGCGCGAACGCGCGAAGCTCGCGAGCACGAGACAGGTGGCCGGCGTCACGAGGCCGGGCAGCGGAGCGATGCCGACGTGCGGCCGGCCCGCGATGCGCCGCGCGAACGCCGGCCCGGCGGCGATCACCGCGAGAGTGCCGCTTTCGAACGCACGTTCGAGGGAGTCCTGCGTGCCCACCATGCCCTGCGCGCGCAGGCGCACCATCGCCTCGAGCGCCAATACACGCTCGTCGTCGTCCCAGCGCACGCTGTCGTCCGCCGCGAGCGCGGGCAGGCACGCCGCGAAGAGCCCGTCGCGCGCGAAGCCCATCACCGGCATGCCGCCCACCCGGCGGAGCTTGGCCGAGGCGCGCGAGAAGGCCTCCCACCCCGAGAGCACCTCGGCGGGGTCGAGACCGGCCCGGACGAAGCGATCGTGGTCGTAAACCAGGAGTCGCGGGGCCGCGAGCCACGGCATCCCGTACAGCGCGTCGCCCACCGAGCACGACTCCCAGCCCACGAGCGAATCGCGCAGGTCCGCGACACCGGCCGACCAGTCGCTCAGGTCGCCGTGCTCGAGCAGCGCGGGCAGCGTCGTCGAGTCGAGCACGCACAGATCGGGCAGCGCCCCCGAGGCGAGCGCAGCGGCGATCGAGTCGCGCATCGCGCCCGCTTCGATGGTGCGCACGTGCACCGTGAGCGCGGGATTCGCGCGTTCGAAGCGCGCGATCACGCTGTCGTAGCGCGACGCCTCGAACGGCTGCCAGAACTCGACCGTGGTGCGCTTCGGCGCGCCCGGCGCGCAGCCGGCGAGCACGGCCACGCACACGGTCGCGCAGGCGGCCAGGACGGCCCCCGCCGCGCGAAGGCCCGTGCGCAGGTTCACTGGTGCGTCTCGCTTCCCGCGTCCATCTCGATGGCGCGGCGCACGAAGCCGTTGGTCTGCTGCAGCCGGCGCTCCGCCTCGGCGCGGTCGCACTGGCGCTTGAGCATCACGATCGCCGTCTTCACGCTCTTGCCAGCGGCCTCGATCGCGCGCGCAGCCTCGTCGTAGCCGACTCCGGTGCTGGTCATCACGGTGCGGCGGCTGCGCTCGACGAGCTTCTGGCTGTTCGCCGTGAGGTCGACCATCATGTTCTCGTACGCCTTGCCCGAGCGGACGAACGCCGCGGTCGAGATCATGTTCAGCACCATCTTCTGCGCGGTGCCGGCCTTCATGCGCGTCGAACCCATGAGCACCTCCGGCCCCACGACCGGGCAGATCGCGACGTCCAAGGGAATCTCGAACTCCTCGCGCGGCGTGCACGTCAGGTACACGGTGCGCGCCCCGCGCGCTCGCGCGCGCTCGATGGCCGCGACCACGTACGGCGTGCGGCGGCTCGCGGCGACACCGACGACGGTGTCCTCGCCGCCCACCTCGAGGTCGTCCATGGCGCGCTCGCCCTCCTCGCGCCGGTCCTCCGCACCCTCGACGGCGCGCACGACCGCGGTGTAGCCGCCCGCGATCACGCCGACCACCTGCTCCGGGTCGGAGCCGAACGTCGGCGGGCACTCGGACGCGTCGAGCACGCCGAGGCGGCCGCTCGTGCCGGCGCCCACGTAGACCAGCCGTCCGCCCGCGTGGAACGACGCGACGGCGAAGTCCACCGCCATCGCGATGTGCGGCAGTTCGGCCTCGACGGCGTCCGCGACCGTGCGGTCCTCGTCGTTGATGCGCCGGAGGATCTCGGGCACGTCGAGCGTGTCGAGGTCCATGGTGCGCGGATTGCGCTGCTCGGTCGCGAGCCGCGCGAACTCTTCGAATCGGGCGCGATCGTCCATGTCGTCCCCGGCGGTGAATGGTGTGAGAGCCGCCGGAGGATGCCACGCTGCGGAAAGATGGCGCAATGGCTGCTTGGCCCCCCTGTAGGGAGCAGATGATCTGGCCGCTCCCGAGAGCAAGTGAAGTGGCCACAACGAAGGGCGGCCGGGTGCAGAGTCATGGCGGGTTCTGGGAGGAGCCACGCCATGAGTCACTACGACCCGGCCGCCGTGGAGCGCGCC
>JACRIW010000036.1 GCA_016215625.1 Candidatus Eiseniibacteriota bacterium
CAGTGCCACATCCTGAGCCTTGAAGAGATGGACATGATGCGGCCGTCCGACCTCGCCCTGCCGCCGGTGGCGCCCACCGCGCTTGTCGCCACCCTCAGCGGAGGTGGCACCAACCAGACGGTGTCCCTCACGTGGGACGACAACTCCATCACCGAGACGGCGTTCGTTGTGCAGCGCTCCGCCGACCTGGGCCAGACCTGGACCAACGTCGGCACGCTGCCGTCGCCGCTCGACCAGACCAACGCACACCGGCAGGGCGTGACGCTCAACGACCCGTCACCGTTCGACCCGGCCACCGCCACCCGGTACTACCGCGTGGCGGCCCAGAACACCGTGGGCTACGGCCAGGGCCTGCCGCAGAAGACCGTGACGTCCTACTCCAACGTGGATGTGGTGGGCCAGGCATTCACGATCACGGCCTCGGCCGGCGCCAACGGCACCATCTCGCCGAACGGTGCGGTCGCGGTGAACTACGGTGCGGATCAGGCCTTCACGATGACGGCGGATGCGACGTACCACGTGGCGGACGTCCTGGTGGATGGCGTTTCGGTGGGTGCGGTGAGCAGCTACACGTTCACCAACGTCACGACCAGCCACACGATCTCGGTCAGCTTCGCGATCGACGCGCACACCATCACGGCTTCGGCCGGCGCCGGCGGCAGCATCACGCCGAGCGGCGCGGTGAGCGTCCACCACGGCGCGTCGCAGTCCTTCACGATCGCGGCCGACGCCGGTCACCACATCCTCGACGTCCTCGTGGACGCGGTGTCGGTGGGCGCGGTGAGCAGCTACTCGTTCACGAACGTCACCACGGACCACACGATCGCGGCGAGCTTCCAGGTGAACCCGGCGGTGCCGGCGCTGGCGCTGTCCGTCTCGCAGGTGAAGACGGGCAACGACGCGGACGGCACGACGAAGGTCCTGCTGAACTGGGCGGCCCTGCCGGCCAGCAGCTCGGTCGCGGTCTACCGCGCGGCGTACGGCAGCTACCCCGAGTTCGACGACGCCGGCGGCTCGGCGCCTTCGGCTCCGAGCTTCCCGCCGTCGGCTCCGTGGGCACTGACGAGCGTCACGGCTCCGAACACGACGGACGAAGTGACGGGCCGCGACTTCTGGTACTACGTCGCCTTCGTCACGGACACCTTCGGCACGGTCTCGCCGGTCTCGAACGTCGCGGGTGGCGTGCTGAACTACCACCTCGGTGACGTGACGGACGGCGTCACGCCGGGTCAGGGCGACAATGCGGTCGACATCGCCGACGTCTCGCTCCTCGGATCGCACTACGGCCTGACGGGCGCGGCGGTGACCGCGTTCCACTGGCTCGACGTGGGCCCGACGACGAACGCGACGGTCAACGCACGTCCGACGACGGACAACCGCATCGACTTCGAGGACCTGATCCTGTTCGCCATCAACTACCAGCTCGTGTCCGCCCCGCAGACGGCGGCCCGGCCGGTGATGCAGGCGGCTTCCGCCGACGAACTGTCGCTGGATCGCCCGGCGACGTTCGGCTCCGACGGCCGCATGACGGTGAACATGAACTTCCGCGGCACCGGCATGGTGCAGGGCATGTCCATGAAGCTCTCGTGGGACCCGGCGGTCGTGACGCTGGAGAACACGGTGAGCGGCCAGATGGCGGACGATCTCGGTGCGATGGTGCTCTCGGGCACCCCGGGCGTGATCGACGTCGCCATGATGGGCGTGAGCAGCGGCCTGCAGGGTGAAGGCACGATCGCGTCGGCGACGTTCCGCCGCATCGGCCCGGGCGAACCCCGGATCGAGCTGGTGAACGCCGACGGCCGCGACGCGGGCAACGGTCACGTGGCGATCTCGGTGAAGTCGGCCGGCGTCCCTGCGACCCCGCTCGTGACGTCCTTCAGCCGCATCTCGCCGAACCCGTTCCGCGCGAACGCGAACATGAGCTTCGCGCTCTCGAAGGGCGGCGCGGTCGAGCTGGCGCTGTACTCGGTGGACGGACGCCTCGTGCGCCGTCTGGTGCAGGGCACGCGCGAGGCGGGCCAGTACCAGGTCGCGTGGGACGGCCGTGACGAAGCGGGCTCGCTCGTTCCGGCCGGCGTGTACTACGCGCGTCTGGTCACCCAGCAGGGCAGCTTCAACCGCTCGCTGGTCTACCTGAAGTAGCCGCACCCGAAGTACGAAGGCGGCGCGACCCTCGTGGTCGCGCCGCCTTTTCGTTCGCGTGCAGCCGGGTGTGGGGAGGAGCGCTCGGGCGCTCGTCAGCCCTCGGAATGCTGCCCGCCCTCGTCCACGATCGTGCGGAGTGCGTCGCACGAAGGCACGAGAAACGAGCCGTCGAGACTGAGCAGCACTTCTTCGCGGTTCCAGCGCGAGAGCGTCCGGATGGCCGACTCCACGGTCGTGCCGACGGTCTCCGCGATCTCCTGGCGCGTGAGCGCGATCGGGAGCTCCGTGCCGCCTTCGACGTCGCGGCCCATGCGCTCGCACAGCTGCAGGAAGAACTGCGCGATGCGCACTTCGACCTTCTGCCCGCGCATCTCCTCGAGCTTGCGGCTGAACGACAGGTTGAGCCGGGTGAGGTCGCGGATGAGCGAGTGGGAGAGGGCCGGGTTGCGCTCGACGAGCGCGAAGTACTCGACCGCCGGGACGCAGAGCACCGTGCACGGTTCCAGCGCGAAGGCCGAGGCGGGGTAGGCCATCTTGTTGAAGACCGCCACCGCGCCGACCGCCTCGCCCTCGCCGAACAACTCGAGCAGCACGTCCGCCTTGAGCCCGTGGCGCACGATCTTGACCCGGCCACGCAGCAGGACGAACAGCACGTCGGCCATGTCCCCGGCCATCCAGAGTGCGTCCCCCTTGCGCAACTGCCGCAGGGTGCAGGCGTGCTCGAGGCGCGCCCGGTCGGCATCCGTCACCCCGCGGAACAAGGAGAGGGTGCGCAGGGCGTGACGGATCTGCTCGCGATGCACTTCGCTCATGGACTGGCCTCGGGTGGGGGGGGGACCGGCCGCCTCCGTCCGCCGGCTGCGGCTTTTCGCGCCGGGCCGCAGGATGCCTCACGTGGGCCTCCGGAGCCAGCGGGAGGAGCTTCCGTCGCAGTTTGCCAGCATCGCGGCCAGCCGATATAAGGGGGAGTCCGCGGCGGGGCGCATGGCGGCCCGCCGCGCGATTCCGGGGACCCGTTAGCTCAGTCGGTAGAGCACCTGACTTTTAATCAGGGTGTCGCTGGTTCGATCCCAGCACGGGTCACCATGCTTTCCCGTCCGCCGGGAAGGCAGTCGCCGGGCCCTGCCGTCACGTCCGAAGTCGTCAGGGCCCGGAAAAGTGCGAAACGATGCTCCCCGGGCCGGCATCATAGCCGGAACCGACGGCCGGGAGCCGTGTGGGCAGGGCACCAGCAGAGGTTCCATCGTGGGGAGACTCGATCCGATGAGCGCGACAACGGCATCACGCGCCAGCCTGGGGAGCGCGGGGCAGTGAGGAAGATCACCTGCCAGGAAGTGCTCGACCAGCTCTGGGAGTACCTCGACGACGAAGCGCGCGCCGAGCTGTGCTCCGAAATCGAAGGACACCTCACCGCGTGCAGCCACTGCCGCGTCGAAGTGGACTCGCTCCGCAAGACGGTGCTGCTCTACCGCAGCGGCGACGAGGCCAAGACTCCCATCCAGCTGAGCGACCGCCTGCGCGCCGCGCTCGAGACGGCCTACCGGGAACACGGCAGCGACGATTGACCGCCTTCGGCGGCCCCCGTACAGTTTCCGCGGCCCTGTTCCAGACGCCCGTGGGGCGAGTCCCCGCGGGCCGTCTCATGTCCGCCTCATTCCAGGCCCGGAACCCATGAAGCGCGTCGGCATCATCGGATTGCCGCAGTCCGGCAAGACCACCGTGTTCGAGATCCTCATGCAGGGCGCAGGCGCCGCCGCACCCGCGGGCGCCGCGGCCAAGGACCGGGTGGGCGTCGTGAAGGTGCCCGATGCCCGCATCGACCGCCTGACCGAGATGTTCGCCCCCAAGAAGACCACGCTCACGCAGATCCAGTTCGTGGATTCGGGCGCGGCCGGGCACGGCAAGCACGGCAAGGGCGGCGACCTGTTCTCCGCGGTGCGCCAGTGCGACGCGCTGCTCGTGGTGGTGCGCGATTTCGAGAGCGCGCTGGTGCCGTCCGAGAAGGGCGTGAACGCCGCGCGCGACCTGCGCGACATCGACGCCGAACTCGTGCTCGAGGACCTCGCAGTCGTCGAGACGCGGCTCGAGCGCATCGAGAAGGAAATGCGCATCGGCAAGAAGGAGGCGGCCGCCGAGGGCGAGGCCCTCCAGAAGTGCCGCACGGCGCTCGACGCCGAGAAGCCGCTGCGCACGATCGAGCTTTCCGCGGAGGAACTGCGGCTGCTGCGCGGCTTCCAGTTCCTGACGCTCAAGCCCCTGCTCGTGCTGTTCAACCAGGACGAGTCGTCCAACCGTGTGCCGCCGGATCCCGGTCCCGGAGCGCTCGCGGTCACGCTCCGGGCGTCGGCCGAGCGCGAGATCGTCTCGCTGCCGCCGGAGGAGCGCGCCGCGTTCCGCGAGGAGATGGGCGTCACCGAGGACGGGCTCTCGCTCGTCATCCGCTCGTGCTACCAGCTGCTCGGCCTCATCTCGTTCTTCACCGTCGGCCCCGACGAGGTCCGCGCGTGGGAGATTCACCGCGGGGACCGCGCCGTGGACGCCGCCGGGGCGATTCATTCCGACCTCGCGCGCGGCTTCATTCGTGCCGAAGTCGTGGCGTACGACCAGCTGGTCGAACTGGGTGGGCACGCGAAGGCCCGCGAGAAGGGCGTGCTGCGGCTCGAGGGCCGCGACTATCTCGTCCAGGACGGCGATTGCATGGAAATCCGGCACAACGGCTGATGGTTCGGGGTAGGCCGCGCATCGCGCGCGGAGCCACCGCGCGCACACCCCGGGAGGACAATCGTGATGTCTCGTGGACGTGTCTGGTTCGCCGCAGCGCTGCTCGCCCTCGCCGCCCTTCCGGGCCTCGTCTCTCCGGCGAGCGCCGGTCTCAAGCTCGACCGGTTCAAAGGCCATCTCTCGTTCGGTTACGCCAAGCTCGTCTCCGATTCACTGGCCCCGGGCGGCTCGCTGTCCGTCGCGGCCGGGGTCGAATACCCGCTGCGCGAGAACTGGCGGCTCGGCCCCACGGCCTCGTTCAACCTGCTCGGCTCGAGCAGCACGAAGCGCGGCAGCGTCACGGCCGGGCTCGACTACAGCGTCGTGGACGTCGCGTTCATGACGACGTACTTCCCGAAGCGCTCGTGGGTGTCGCGCGTCTCGTTCGGTCCCGGCGTCGCGAGCGCGCACGCCGACCTCGCCGTGTCCGCGGGCGGGGCCGCGTTCCGCGACCTCGCCGTGGCGCAGGCGTCCCCGGAGTTCGCGCTCGACGTCACGCTCATGCCGCGCCGCATGAACGTCGTCGGCATCGGCGCCGAGTTCGGCACACGCATCCTGCCGACCGATCCGGGTGTCTGGAGCGTGTGGACCGGCCGCGTGGCCATCCACTTCTAGTCCGGATCCCCGAGTGATCCAGCGCCGCCACCTGGGACTCGCCGCCATCCTGCTGCTCGCGCTCGCCGCGCGCGTGGTCGGGCTCGGGTACGGGCTCCCGTGGCTGTTCTACTTCCACGACGAGCCGCAGGTCGTGCTGCGGGCGCTGCGGCTGGGCACGGGCGACCTGAACCCGCACTTCTTCGGGTGGCCCGGCATCCTCATGTTCTACGTGGCGCTGCTCAGCTTCATCGGGCTGTTCGTCTGGGGGCGCGTCACCGGGCTGTGGCGGAACGCCGGCGGGTTCGCGAACGCCTACTTCGAGGACCCGACCGCCTTCTACGTCCTCGCCCGGCTGCAGAGCGTGCTGAGCGGCGTCTGGACGGTGTACATCGCGCACGGTCTCGGCTCGACGGCCTACTCGCAGGCGGTGGGAACGGGGGCCGCGCTCGCGATGGCGGTCTCGGCGCTGCACGCGCACTACTCGCACCTCGCGCACCCCGTGATCGTGCTCACCGCGTTCGCCGCGCTCGGGCTGTGGGCGTGCGTGCGGCTCGCGGTGGACGGTGGCGCGCACGAGTTCCGGATCTTCGCGGTCGCGCTCGGGCTCGGCAGCCTCGCGCAGTACCACGCCGCGCTGCTCGCCGTGCCGCTGCTCATCGCCATGCTGCTGCGCATCGCCGCCGAGCCGCAGCGCATGTGGCGCTGGATCGGGGCGGCGGCGCTCGCCGGCTTCGGCGGGCTCGCCATCCACCTCATCCTGTCGCCGTTCACCGTGCTCGACTACAAGCAGTTCCTGCACGACCTGTCGTACGAAGCCGTGAAGGCGTCCGGCGGGGCGTCCGGCCCGCGCGCCCCGGCGCGCGCGATCCTCGCATTCATCACGGACGCGCTCGTGCCGTCGCTCAGCATGCCCATGCTCGTCACCGCGGGCTTCGGTGCGCTCGCCGCGTTCATCCGCCGCAAGCCCGCCGACCTCGTGCTGCTGTCGTTCGTCGGCATCTACTTCCTCGTCATGGCGCGCTCGGGCAACGTGAACGACCGTTACGGGCTGCCGCTCGTGCTGCCGGCGCTGCTCTTCGCCGCGCGGCTCGTCGAGGAGTTCGTGTTCCGCCTGCCCGCACGCTGGCGCCGCTCGTGGTACACGCCGGTGCTCATGCTCGCGCTGTCGTGGTCGTCCATCGCCACGCTGGTCGAACAGGACTACACGATGACGCGCGGCGACACGCGCATCGAGTCGCTGCACTGGTTCGAGGCGAACGTGCCGTTCGACGAGCGCGTCGTGATCGACATGCACCGCTACCGCAACACCGCCTCGCCGCCGCTCAACGAGAACACCGTGCGGCTGAAGGAGCGCATCGAGGAAGTCACGAAGGGCATCGAGGGCTCGGGCAACAGCCGCGCGTACGAACCGTTCTTCCGTTACCGGCTCGAGCACCCGCGCAGGAACGCCTACTACCTCGTGAGCACGGACATGGGCTACGACGCCCGGCGCGTGGACGAATACGTTCAGCGCGGCTTCCGCTGGGCGGTCGTGAGCCTGGAAGCCCGCGAACTGCACGAGCGCATCGCCCAGAACGGCGACAGCACCCACGTGCGCTACTACCTCGACCTGGACCGGCAGGCGGAACTCGTGAAGGAGTTCCGTCCGCGCCGCTGGCACACGCTCGGACCGGTGATCCGGGTCTACCGGCTGCCCGAGCCGCCGCCCGCGGGAGAGCCCCCGGCGTTTTGACGGCCCCGCCGTGCGGGCCGTATCTTCACCCGGCTTTTCTCCTTCGGGGCGGGGCGCAAGTCCCCACCGGCGGTACAGCCCGCGAGCCACGCCAGCCGTACGGCGGGGCAGACCCGGTGAAACTCCGGGGCCGACCGTCACAGTCGGGATGAAAGAAGGGGAGGCGGAGCAGCGCGCAGGTCCCGTACTCGCCGGAACCCGTCACCGGGTCCCGGCCGTCCGGCGTCCCCGCCCTGCTCCGCACCTTCCTTCCGAGCCCCGTGGGAGCCACCACGGGGTTTTTCGTTCTTTGCCAGCGAGGCCACATGGCTGTCCTCACCACGGATCGTTCCCACATGCTGCGCGCGTTGCGCCTCGCCTCGCGCGGGCGTGGGCGGACGGCGCCGAACCCCATGGTGGGCGCGGTCTTGGTGCGGAACGGTGAAGTGGTCGGTGAGGGCTGGCACCGCCGTCACGGTGGGCCTCACGCCGAAGTCGAGGCGCTTGCCGCCGCCGGTCGCCGAGCCCGCGGGGCCACGCTCTACGTGACGCTCGAACCCTGCGCGCACCACGGCAAGACCCCGCCGTGCACGGAGGCGCTGGTCGCCGCCGGGGTGAAGCGCTGCGTCGTCGCCGTGCGCGACCCGCACGCCATCGTGAACGGCCGGGGGCTGCGCCGGCTGCGCGCCGCCGGGATCGCGGTGGAGGTCGGGCTGTGCGCCGACGAGGCGTGCGAGCTGCTCGGCGGCTACGTGCTCGTGCATCGAGAGAGCCGTCCGCGCGTCACCTGGAAGGCCGCCGCATCGCTCGACGGCCGCATCGCCGACCACCGTGGGCGCTCGCAGTGGATCACGGGTCCTGATGCACGACGCCGCGGGCACGGCATGCGCGCGGCCGCCGACGCGATCGTGGTCGGCGCGAACACCGCGCGCACCGACGATCCGCGCCTGACCGCGCGGCTCGGCCGCGACGTCGCGCAGCCGCTGCGCGTCGTGTGCGACACGTCGCTGCGCCTGCCGCTCACGCTGAAACTGTTCCGCCCGCCGCTCGCCGCGGGCACCGTGGTCGCGTGTGGCCCGAAGGCGCCGGGCTCGCGCGTGCGTGCGCTCGAGGCGCGCGGCGTGCGCGTGTGGCGCCTGCCGCTCGCCGGCGGCCACGTGTCGCCGCGAGCGATCGCCCGCCGCCTCGCCGCGGAGGGCCGCCACGAAGTGCTGCTCGAGGGCGGCGCGACGCTCGGCGGCGCGTGGCTGCGCGCCGGGCTCGTGGACCGCATCGCGCTCTTCGTGGCGCCGCGCCTGCTGGGGGACGGAACGCACTGGCTGGCCGGCCGCGGCTGGGATCTCGCGCAGGCCCCGCAGGGCCGCATCGTGTCGATCGAGCGCGCGGGGAGCGACGCGCTGCTCCTCGTGGACGTGGGAGGGAACTGACGATGTTCACCGGCATCATCGAAACGCTCGGCCGCGTGCAGCGGATCGAGGAGCGTCCCGAGGGCCGCCGCTTCTGGATGACGGCGCCGGACGCGCCCGATTTCGTGAAGTCGCTCGGCATCGGCGACTCGGTCGCGCACTGCGGCTGCTGCCTGACGGTCGTCGAGGTCGCGGGCGGTTCGTACGCGGTCGAAGCGGTGCCCGAGACGCTTCGCCTGACCACGCTCGGCGAATGGCGCGAAGGCGATCCGGTGAACCTCGAACGATCGCTCGCGCTCGGCGAGCGGCTCGGCGGCCACCTCGTGCAGGGGCACGTGGACGCGGCCGGAGAAGTGACCGCGGTCCTCGACGAAGGCGAGGGCCGCCGCGTGGCGTTCCGCGTCCCCGAGGGGCTGCGCCGGTTCGTCGCGCACAAGGGCTCGCTCGCGGTGGACGGGGCCAGTCTCACGGTCGCCGCCCTCACCACGGACGGCTGCGAAATCGCCTACATTCCGCACACGCTCGCCGTCACCACCGCCGGCCGGTACACGCCGGGGCGCCGCGTGAATCTCGAAGTGGACCTGCTGGCGCGCTACATGGCGCGACTGCTGGAGGAGACCGGCATGCCCGGGAAGCACTCGTGAAGAGCGCACGCGCCGCGAAGGGCGCGAAGCGCGTGAAGCCGGCGGCGAAGAAGAAGTCGGCGAAGCGGAGCCGGAGCGCCGACGACGCGCTGCTCACGGTCGAGCAGGCGGCGGCGCAGATCAAGGCCGGCCGCATGATCATCGTGGTGGACGACGAGGATCGCGAGAACGAGGGCGACCTCGTGTTCGCGGCCGAGAAGGCGACGCCGGCGCTCGTGAACTTCGCGGTCAAGCACGGCCGCGGCATCCTGTGCGCGCCGGTCTCGCACGAGATCGCGGACAAGCTCGGGCTCAAGCTGCTCGTCTCGGACAACACCTCGCGCCTCGGCACGCCGTTCACCGAGTCGGTCGACGTGCACCGCGGCACGACGACGGGCGTCTCGGCGTTCGACCGTTCGCGCACCTACCGCGCGCTCGCGCGTCCCGATGCGAAGTCGTCGGACTTCGCGCGCCCCGGTCACGTGTTCCCGCTGCGTGCCGCACCCGGCGGCGTGCTGCGCCGCGCGGGGCACAGCGAGGCCGCTCCGGATTTGTGTCGGATCGCCGGCCTCCGGCCGGCCGCCGCGTGTTGCGAGATCATGGCCGACGACGGCAGCATGATGCGCCTGCCCGAACTGCGCCGCTTCGCGCGCAAGCACGGCCTCGGGATCCTCACGATCCGCGACCTCATCGAGTGGCGGCGCCACCGCGAGCGCCTCGTGCGCCGCGTGATCACCGTGCCGCTGCCCACCGAGGACGGCAGCTTCCAGATGCACCTGTACGAGGACGTGCTCGAGGGCGACCACCACGTCGCGCTCGTGAAGGGCCGGATCACGCCCGGCAAGGCGACCCTCGTGCGCGTGCACTCGCAGTGCCTCACGGGCGACGTGTTCGGCTCGTGCCGCTGCGACTGCGGCCCGCAGCTGCACGCGGCCATGCGCGCGATCGAGAAGCGCGGCTCCGGCGTGCTGCTCTACCTGCGCCAGGAAGGCCGCGGCATCGGGCTCGCGAACAAGATGCGCGCGTACGCGCTGCAGGACCGCGGGCTCGACACCGTCGAGGCGAACATCAAGCTCGGCTTCCCGGCCGACCTGCGCGACTACGGCATCGGCGCGCAGGTGCTCGCCGATCTCGGCGTGCGCAAGATCGACCTGCTCACGAACAACCCGCGCAAGGTCGTCGGCCTCGAGGCGTACGGCCTCGAGATCACCTCGCGCGTGCCCGTGCAGGTGAAGGCGAACCGGCACAACCGCCGTTACCTGTCGACCAAGCGCGACAAGCTCGGGCACCTGCTCGATCTCGCGCTGCTGGGGGAGAAGTGAGCGTCAAGCACGAGCGTCCCGAAGCGGACGCGACCGGACTGCGGTTCTGCCTCGTGGCCGCACAGTGGAACGAGGCGGTGGTGACGCGCCTCTTGGACGGCGCGCTCGCCGTGCTCGCGCAGCAGGGCGCCGCCGACGCCGACGTCGAGGTGCGCTGGGTGCCGGGCAGCTTTGAGTTGCCGGTCGCCGCCTTCTGGGCGGCGGGCTCGGGCGAGTTCGACGCCGTGCTCGCCTTCGGCTGCGTGATCCGGGGCGAGACCGAGCACTTCCGCCTCGTCGCCGACGCCGCGGCGCAGGGGCTGATGCGCGTGTCGCTCGACACGGGCGTTCCCGTGCTCAACGGCGTGCTCGCGGCGTACGACGCCGCGCAGGCGGATTCGCGCTCGGGCGGCGAACACGGCAACACCGGTTCGCAGACGGCGCTCGCGGCGATCCGCATGGCGCGCGCGGCGCGACGCGCGGGGCTCAAATGACCGGCGTGGCGGCGGGAGCGCGCCGGCGCGCGCGCGAGGTGGCGTTCCGTGTCGCGTTCCAGGCGGACGTGGCCGGCGACACGTATTCGCTCGCGTGGAAGCTGCGCGAGGAGGAAGAGGAGCTCACGGCCGACCAGCGCGAGTTGATCGTGGACATCGTCAAGCTGCTCGAGTCGCGCGGACCCGAGGTGGACACCGCACTGCGGGAGTCGGCGGAGCACTGGCCGCTGCAGCGCCTCGCGGCGACCGACCGCGCGGTGCTGCGCATCGCGGTCGCCGAACTGCTCGCGCGGCCGGGCTCGCCCGCGCGCGTCGTGATCGACGAGGCGATCGACATGGCCGGCACGTACGGCGGCGACGAATCGGGGCGGTTCGTGAACGGCGTGCTCGACCGCGCCGCGCGCGCGCTGCGCCCGACGGAGTTCTAGATGCTGCACGCCCTCATTTCGGACATCCACGGCAACATCGACGCGCTCGAGACCGTGCTCGCGGACATCGCGAAGCGCGGCGTCGCGAGCATGGTGTGCCTGGGTGACTTCGTGGGCTACGGCGCCGCGCCGAACGAGTGCATCGTGCGCGTGCGCGGGCTCATCGAGGGCGCGGTCGCGGGCAATCACGACATGGCCGCGTGCGGCCGCATCAAGCTCGGCTACTTCAACGACGACGCGGCGAAGGCCGCGCGCTGGACGATCGAGACGCTCACGAGCGAGCACCACGAGTACCTGCGCGCGCTGCCGATGTCGCTCGCGTGGCGCGGCGTGCGGATCGTGCACAGCTCGCCCGTCGAACCCGAGGCGTGGCACTACGTGCTGTCGCCGGGCGACGCGGCGTTCGAGATGGAATCCGTCGAGGAGCGCGTGTGCTTCATCGGGCACTCGCACTATCCCGGCACGTTCGTGCTCGACGGCGAGTTCGTGACCTACACGCGCGACTCGAAGGTGCCCATGGTCGAAGGCCGCCGCTACCTCGTGAACGTCGCGAGCGTCGGGCAGCCGCGCGACGGCGATCCGCGCGCGGGCTACCTGCTGTACGACGACGAGCGCCTGACCCTCGAGCACGTGCGGCTCGAGTACGACGTCGCCGCCGCGATGAAGCGCATTCGTGACGCCGGACTGCCGCCGTTCCTCGCGAACCGGCTGCAGTGGGGCGAATAGGACACCGGAGGACGGACATGGCGCGCGCATCCACGCTCGATCACTGGGAGTCGTACTGGAAGGGCCACGCGACCGACATCGAGGACACCTACTCGACGGGCGGACGGCTCGTGCGCGAAACGCTCGCCGACGGTCCCGTGCAGGGCAAGGTCGTCATGGAGATCGGCGCCGGATCGGGCCGCGACCTGATCGAACTCGCGCGCATGGGTGCGAAGGGCGTCGTGCTCGACTACTCGCCGGCCTCGCTCGCGCTCGTGAAGAAGCAGGCCGAGGCGCAGGGCGTGCCGGTGATGCTCGTCCAGGCCGACGCCACGCGCATGCCGTTCCGCGACCAGTCCATCGACGTCTCGTTCCATCAGGGGCTGCTCGAGCACTTCCGCGACCCGATGCCGCTGCTGAACGAGAACGCGCGCGTCACCGCGCGCGGCGGCCGCATGATCGTGGACGTGCCGCAGACGTTCCACCTGTACACGCTCATGAAGAACGTACTCATCCTGTTCAACCGGTGGTTCGCGGGCTGGGAGACGCAGTTCACGCCGGCGCAGCTCGAGCGGCTCTGCGCGTCCACCGGGCTCGAGGTCGTGCGCACCTACGGCGACTGGATGGTGCCCGGGCTGTGGTACCGGGTGACGCGCGAAGTGCTCAAGCGCGGCCTCGGGATCAAGCTGCCGCTGCACCCGAAGGGACCGGCGTTCTGGTCGAACGGCTGGGACGCGCTGCGCGCCTCGTGGCGCGGCCGGCGCTGGGCGCTGTGGACGAGCCACGTCATCGGCACGGTGGCCCGACGCCCATGAGCGCACCGCGCCACCTGCTCGCGGTCAACTTCCGCGACCCCGGGCACCCGGAAGCGGGAGGGGCCGAACTGCACCTCGAGGAGATCCTCCTCGAAGCCGTGCGGCAGGGCTGGCGCGTGACGTGGCTCGTGAGCGGGTTCGTGAACGGCGCGCCGGAGGCCGAGCACCGCGGCATGCGCATCGTGCGCCGCGGCGACTGGTGGAACTTCAACATGATCGTGCCCGGCGTGCTGCGCCGAGAGTTCTCGGGTGCGAACACGCCGGACCTCGTCGTCGAGGACATCAACAAGGTGCCGTGCTTCGTGGCGCAGCACACGTCCGCGCCGGTCGCCGTCATCGTGCCGCACCTGTTCGGCACGACGGCGTTCCAGGAGGCGAACGCGCTGATCGCCTCGTACGTCGTGATGCTCGAGAAGCTCATCCCCGCGGCGTACGCGCGCTCGCGCTTCCTCGCGATCTCCGAGAGCACGCGCGACGACCTCGTCGCACGCGGCGTGAGCGCCGGTCGCGTCTCGGTCGTGCACTGCGGACTGGATCACGAGCGCTACCAGGTGAACCCGGCCGTCGCGAAGACGCCGCATCCCTCGCTCGTGTACGTCGGGCGCCTGCGCCGCTACAAGGGCCTCGACTGGGTGATCCGCACGCTGCCGCGCCTGCGATCGCGGGCGCCGGGGCTCCGGCTGTCCGTGATCGGCGACGGTCCGTGGCAGGGCGAGCTCGTGAAGCAGGCCGCCGCGTGCGGTGTGTCCGACCTCGTGGACTTCCGCGGCTTCCTGCCCGCGCGCGAAAAGCTGCCGCTGCTGCAGTCGGCGTGGGCGCTCGTGCAGCCGAGCCCGAAGGAGGGCTGGGGACTCACCGTGGTCGAGGCGGGAGCGTGCGGCACCGCCGTCGTCGCCGCCGACAGCCCGGGCCTGCGCGATTCGGTGTGCCGTGACCAGACGGGCCTGCTCGTGCCCTACGGCGACGACGACGCGCTCGCGGACGCGCTCGCGCGCGTGCTCGGCGACACGGCGCTGCGCGAACGGCTCGCGACCGCCGGCGTTCAGTGGGCGTCCGGCTTCCGCTGGGACGACTGCGCGCGCAGGTCGCTCGCCGTGCTGACGGGAGAGCGCTGACGTGGCCGCCGCTGCGGGCAAGCCCTCGGTCAAGACCGCGCTCGTGCTCGGTCTCAAGATCGTCGCGTCCATCGCGCTCTTCGCGTGGCTCTACCGCAAGGTGGACTGGGTCAACGCCGAGAACACGATCGTGCACGCCCGGCTCGAATGGCTCGGCGCGGCGTTCCTGCTGCTGTTCACGAGCAACGTCGGCGGGGCGCTGCAGTGGAACCGGCTGCTGCGCGCGGCGGGCATCGACATCCCGTTCTGGAAGGTGCTCTCGTACTACCACGTCGGTCTTTTCTTCAACAACTTCCTGCCCGCGAACGTCGGCGGCGACTTCGCGCGCGTGCTCGACGCCTCGCGCGCGAGCGAGGTCTCGCGCACGACCGCGTTCTCGACCGTGCTGCTCGACCGCATGATCGGGACCGTGGCGCTCGGCGCGCTCGCCGTCCTGACGACGCTGCCGGGGCTCGACGACTCGCACCTCAACTTCCGCATGCTGCTCGGGCTGTGGGGAGGGGCGCTCGTCTTCTTCACGTTCACGTGCCTGATGCTCTGGGCGGTCTTCCACCCGAAGCTGCTCGCCGCCATCGAGGGCCTGCTCGGCCGGGTGGGGCTGGGCCAGCTCAAGCCCGCGCTGGACGAGCTTTCGGAGCGCCTCGCGATGTTCCGCGGGCAGCGGCGAATGTTCATGGAATTGTTCGCCATCGCGCTGGGCGTGCAGGTCATGCGCATCGGCGTGCACGTCCTGGTGGGCCGGGCGCTCGGATTGACCGTGCCGACGGCCTACTTCTTCCTTTTCGTGCCGCTCCTGGCGGTGATAGTTTCGTTGCCCATCTCATTCAATGGCATCGGGGTACGTGAGGGTGCCGGCATCTGGCTGTTCGGGCTCGTCGGCCTGGGGCAGGCGGCCGCCTTCACGCTGCAGTTCACCACCTACCTCGTTGCCTTCGCGGTCAGCCTGATCGGGGGCGTCGTGTTCCTCGTTCGCATTCCGTATCGCAGGGCTGAGTCCCGGACTCCACGGAGGCCTGAGGAATGAACACCAACACGAGAGTGGCCGGACTGGTCGCTCTCCTCGTACTCGTGATCTCCGCCGTGGTCTACTTCCTGACGCTCACCCCCACGGTGCCGTTCTGGGATTCGGGCGAGTTCATTGGTGTCTCCACGATTCTCGGTATCCCGCACCCTCCGGGCACGCCGTTCTACGTGCTCGTCGGGCGCATCGCGACGCTGGTGCCGATCGGCAGCATCGCGCAGCGCGTGAACGGCCTGTCGGCCGTCGCCGCGGCGCTGTGCGTGTTCCTCACGTACCTCTCGATCCTGCGCATCGCGCGCGCGGCGCAGGGCGGCGAGCGCCAGCCGTGGCACGAGTGGGCCGCGATCGCGGGCGCCGCGTGCGGCGCGCTCATGCTCGCCTTCAGCGACACGTTCTGGGAGAACTCGACCGAAGCCGAGGTCTACCAGATGATGAGCCTCGCGCAGATCCTCGTGTTCTGGCTCGGCCTGAAGTGGTGGGAGTCGCACGACCGCAAGCCCACCGTGGGCCCGCTGCTGCTCGCCTCGTACGTCATGTGGCTCAGTGTCGGCCTGCACCTGGGCGTCGGCGTGATGGGCGCGCCGCTGCTCGTGCTCGTGATGATGGTGGACTGGAAGGTCGGCATGCTGTTCCTCATGCCGTTCCTCGCGCTGCTGCGCGTCCCCGCCGGCCTCGAGAAGATGGCCGGTGCGATCCTGATCCTGTCGATCGTGCAGAACGTGTGGTTCGTCTCGCAGAAGAAGCTCGAAGGCTGGGTGGCGACGGTCGGCGCCGCCGCCGCGCTGTACGGCTTCTACTACGCCTCGTCCGACAAGAACTTCACCCCGCTCGCGGCGATCGTCGCGACGCTGTCCGTGGTCGGACCGCTCGCCTGGATGTCCGTGAAGCAGCGCGAGGGCCGCGTCATCCTGCTCGCGCTGTTCCTCATGATCGCGGGCTACTCGACGCACCTGTACCTGCCCATCCGCGCCGCGCAGCACCCCGGCATCAACGAGGGCGCGCCCGCGACGTGGGACGCCATGCGCGACCTGCTCGAGCGCAAGCAGTACGGCGAGACGAGCATGACCGACTCCGACCGCGACGGCGTGTTCGACCGCCGCGGCATGACGACCTTCCAGGAGATCTGGTCCATCCAGATCGACAAGGAGTTCTGGCGCTACTTCAGCCGCCAGTGGCCCATCATCCCCGGCGGAGCGGCGCCGTTCTCGGCCCTGCTGCCGCTGCTGCTCGGCGTCGCGGGTGGCGTGTGGAGTTTCCTCAAGGAGAAGAAGGGCTTCGCGTACAACTTCGTCTTCCTCGGGCTCAACACGGCCGGACTCATCGTGTTCCTCAACTTCAGCAGCCACGAGGTGCGCGAGCGCGACTACTTCTTCCAGAGCGGTTACCACGCCTTCGCCATGTGGATCGGTCTCGGTGTCGTGTGGCTGATCGGCTGGATCCGCGAGTCGTTCGCGGAAGGCGAGGGGCAGAAGTGGGCGACGATCGGCGCCGGCGTGCTGCTCTGCACGCAGCCGTTCCTGCTCATGAAGAACCTGTACTTCACGCACGACCGCAGCGGGAACTACATCGCGCGCGACTACGCCTACAACATGCTCGCACCGCTCGCGCCGAACTCGTTCATCTTCACGAACGGCGACAACGACACGTTCCCGCTCTGGTACATCCAGCAGGTCGAGAACTTCCGCAAGGACGTCCGGATCGTGAACCTGAGCCTGCTCAACACGGACTGGTACATCCGCCAGCTGCGTGACGAGGCGCCGAAGCTCCCGATCACGTTCGACGACCGCATGGTGACCGCGCTCGGCGCCGGCATGGTGCAGGACAACCAGGGCCGCTACGTGCAGACGAACGAAGTCATGGTGCACCACCTGCTGCAGAACGCGCGCAACGCGGACGGCACGTGGAAGATGCAGCCGTACTTCGCCGTCACCGTGCCCGAGCACTACGGCTACGACCCGCAGTTCCTGCTGCAGGGCCTCGTGAACAAGGTGCTGCCCGATTCGATCGGCGCCGGCGTCGACGTCGCCGCGACCCGCAAGGCGCTCTACGAGACCTTCCAGTACCGCGGACTCTTCAACGCCGACGGCACGAAGAACGAGAAGGTCTACAAGGACGAGAACTCCGAGACGCTGTCGCGCAACTACGCCGCGGCGCATCTGCAGCTCGCGTTCCACTACCGCCGGCTCGGCGACCTGAAGTCCGCGATCGACGAGATGCGCGTGGTCGAGAAGGGCTTCCCGGACTTCCCCGAGGTGCAGCTGCCGCTCGGCACGTTCCTCATGGAGCAGGGGGACACCGCGAAGGCGATGCAGTTCTTCGCCGACCTCGCGCGCAGGAACCCGAACAACCCGGAGACGCGCTACTACCACGGCGCCTCGCTCGCCATCCTGGGCGACCTGAATGGCGCCGTGCGCGAGTTCGACGCGGCGATCGCGCTCGACCCGAGCTACGACCAGCCGTACTTCGGTGCGTACACGACGCTGCGCGGCGTGGGTCAGGAGGAGAAGGCGTTCTCCTACCTCGAGTCGTGGGCGCAGCGCAATCCCAACGATCCGCGCGCCGCGAGCATTCTCGGCGCGGGCGGTGGCTTCGGTGGTCCGTCGCAGGGCGGCCCGGGTGGCGTCCGTCCGCCCCAGGTGCAGGTCCCGTAAGGAGCGCTCTCATGTCCGTGCATGCACTGGTGACCGGAGCCGCCGGTTTCATCGGTTCGACGTTGTCGGAGAGGCTGCTCGCCGACGGCGCGACCGTGACGGGCGTGGACTGCTTCACCGACTACTACGACGTGCGCCTCAAGCGGAAGAACCTCGAGGCCGCGGTGAAGCACCCGAAGTTCACGCTGCTCGAGCTCGACCTCGGCGCGGCGGACCTTTCGGCGCTGCCGAAGGTGGACGTCGTGTTCCATCAGGCCGCGCAGGCCGGTGTGCGCGCGTCGTGGGGCAAGGATTTCGCGTCGTACGCGCACCACAACGTGCTCGCGACGCAGCGCCTGCTCGAGCGCTACCGCGACGAGACGCTGCAGCGCTTCGTGTACGCCTCGTCGTCGTCCGTCTACGGCGACGCCGAACGCTACCCGACCGACGAGCAGCTGCTGCCGCGGCCGTTCTCGCCGTACGGCGTCACGAAGCTCGCGGCCGAGCACCTCGTGCTGCTCTACGGCCGCAACTTCGGCATCCCGGTCTCGGCGCTGCGCTACTTCACCGTGTACGGACCGCGCCAGCGTCCCGACATGGCGTTCCACAAGTTCTGCAAGGCGATGCTGCAGGGCGACGAGATCCCCGTGTACGGCGACGGCAGGCAGTCGCGCGACTTCACGTTCATCACGGACGCGATCGAGGCGAACGTGCGCGCGTGGCAGCGCAGCGCGCCGCAGGGCGTGTACAACATCGGCGGCGGCTCGCAGGTGGACGTGCTCGAGGCGGTCGCCATCCTCGAGGAGGCGCTCGGCGTGAAGGCGAAGCTGCGCTTCGAGCCGCGCCCGCCGGGCGATCCGCTCCGCACGCGCGCCGACGCGACGCGCCTGCGCACGGACCTCGACTACGAGACGAAGGTCGCGATCCGCGACGGCCTGCACGCGGAAGCCGAATGGGCGAAGGCGCTCTACGGAGCGAAGGCGTGAGCGGCGACCCCCGCATTTCCGCCGTGATCCCGGCCTACAACGAGGCCGAGAGCCTGCCCGAACTCCACCGGGAACTCGTCGCGTCGTTCGAGTCCCTGACGATGCCGTGGGAGATCCTCTACGTCGACGACGGTTCGCGCGACGGCACCGCCGAGGTGATCGAGAAGCTGTGCGCCACGGATCCGCGCGTGCGCGGCATCCTCCTGCGCCGCAACTTCGGCAAGTCGGCGGCGCTCGCGACCGGTTTCAAGCAGGTGCGCGGCGAATACGTGGTGACGATGGACGCCGACCTGCAGGACGACCCGGTCGAGATCCCGCGACTGCTCGCGGAACTCGACAAGGGCCTCGACCTCGTCTCGGGCTGGAAGGTGAAGCGCCTCGACCCGATCACGAAGACGCTCCCGAGCAAGCTGTTCAACATGGTCACGTCGTCGGTCGCGGGCGTGAAGCTCCACGACTTCAACTGCGGCTTCAAGGTGTACCGCCGCGAGGTGGTGGACGCGCTCGAGGTGTACGGCGAGCTGCACCGCTTCCTGCCGGCGCTCGCGCACTGGCGCGGCTTCCGCGTGGGCGAACTGGGCGTGCACCACCGGGCGCGCAAGTTCGGGCACTCGAAGTTCGGCGCCGCGCGCTTCGTGAACGGGTTCCTCGACCTCATGGCCGCGGCCTTCATCTCGACGTCGGCCCTGAAGCCTCTGCACGTGTTCGGCCGCATCGGCGTCGCGTTCCTGCTCGTCGGGCTCGGTCTCGGTGGCTGGTTCGTGGGCTCGTGGCTGCACGGCGATCCGCAGCGCGTGCGTCCGCTCATGCTGCTCGGGGTCGGGTGCGTGCTGCTCGCCATCCAGTTCATCCTCATGGGCCTGCTCGGCGAGATGATCGCGCACCAGGCCGCGCGCACGGATTATCCGGTGCGCCGGCGCTTCAACCTGGACGCCTGAGCGTGAAGGCCTTCGTCCTCGCGGGCGGGCTCGGCACGCGGCTGAGGCCGCGCTTCGGCGACCTGCCGAAGGCGCTCGCGCCGCTGCAGGGCCGGCCGTTCCTCGCACGCCAGTTGTCGTGGCTGCGCGATCGCGGCATCACGCAGTCGGTGATCCTCGCGGGCTACGGCGCGGACCAGCTGCGCGAGACGCTCGGCGACGGCGAGTCGCTCGGCGTGAAGCTCGAGTGGTCCGTCGAGAGCGAGCCGCTCGGCACGGGCGGCGCGCTGAAGCTCGCCGAACGGTTCGTGGACGGCCCGGTGCTCGTCGTGAACGGCGACACGCTCGGCGACGCCGATCCGTGGAAGCTCGAGCGCGACCGCTGGGAGCGGGGCGCCACCGGCGCCGTCGCGCTCTACCGCGTCGAGGACGCGGCTGCCCGCGGACGTGTTGAGCACGAGGGTGACCGCATCCTGCGCTTCGTCGAGAAGGACCCCGATTTCCGCGGGCCCGCGTGGGTGAACGGCGGGCAGTACGCGTTTTCGCCCGAACTCTGGCGCCACCTGCCGGAGGGGGCGAGTTCGCTCGAACGCGACGTGCTGCCGGTTCTGGCGGAAAAGGGCACACTGGCGGGCATCGAGAACGAGGGGAAGTTCTGGGACATCGGCACGCCGGAAGACTTCGAGCGCGCCGAACGGGAGCTCCGCGCATGAAGCCGAACCTCAATCGCTACATCCGCGCCCGCGCGCCGCTGCGGCTGTCGTTCTGCGGCGGCGGCACCGACGTGTCGCCCTATCCGGAAGAGCACGGCGGCTGCGTGCTGTCGGCGACGATCAACCACTACGCCTACGCCTCGCTGCGTCCGCGGCGCGACTCGAGGCTCACGCTCGCGAGCCTCGACTACGACCTGGTCGCGAAGTACGACCATCCGCGCCGGCTCAAGTTCGACGGCACGCTCGACCTGCTCAAGGCGGCCGTGCGCGCGCTCAAGGTGAAGCGCGGCGCCGACCTCTGGACGCACTCCGACGCCCCTCCGGGCTCGGGCCTCGGTGCGTCGAGCACGCTCATGGTCGCGCTCATCGGAGCGCTGCGCGAGTGGCTGAAGCTCGACTTCACGCCGTACGACATCGCCGAACTCGCGTTCCGGATCGAGCGCAACGACCTCAAGCTCGCGGGCGGGCGGCAGGACCAGTACGCCGCGGCGTTCGGCGGCTTCAACTACATCGAGTTCCTGCCCGAGGGCACGGTCGTCACGCCGCTCAAGCTGCGCCGCGACACGCTCGAGGAGCTCGAGTACCGCCTGCTCATGTGCTACATGGGCCAGACGCGGCAGAGCGCGAAGATCATCGAGCGCCAGACGAAGTCGTACAAGGCGGGCAAGGCGTCCACCGTGCACGCGCTCGACGCGCTCAAGGCGCAGACGGTCGAGATGAAGCGCGCGCTGCTGCTGGGGCAGATCGACGGTTTCGGCGAACTGCTGCACCAGGCGTGGGAGCACAAGAAGCATCTCGACGAGGGCATCTCGAACAGCCACGTCGACAAGCTCTACCAGCTCGCGCGCAAGGAAGGCGCGATCGGTGGCAAGATGCCGGGCGCCGGCGGCGGCGGGTACTTCCTGCTGCTCACGCGCTTCGACCGCCGCCACCGCGTCGCGGCCGCGCTCGAGAAGGCGGGCGGCCAGGTGGTGCCCTTCCAGTTCGAGGCGCGCGGCGTGAGGTCGTGGTCCGTCGCGCGCGAGCGCTGAGGACCGGAACGTGCCCTCGCGCCGCATCGCCCTCGTCGGCCCGCTGCATCCGTGGCGGGGAGGACTCGCGCAGTACCTCGGCCTGCTCGGCGAGGCGCTGAAGCCTCACGCCGACGTGCGCGCGGTGACGTTCACGCGCCAGTACCCCGACTTCCTGTTCCCGGGCACGAGCCAGTTCGACCCGGACGCGGCGCGTCCGGACTTCCCGACCGAGGCGATGCTCGACTCGATCGGCCCGCTGTCGTGGCGCCGGGTCGCCGCGCACCTCGAGCGTTTCGCGCCCGCGGCGGTCGTGCTCAAGTGGTGGATGCCGTTCTTCGCGCCGGCGTTCGCCTCGAGCGTCGGGCCGCTGCGCCGCAAGGGCACGCGCGTGATCCTCGTCTGCGACAACCTGATCCCGCACGAGCCGCGCTTCTACGACGCCGCCTTCACGGACTGGATGATGCGCAACTCCGACGGCTACCTCGTCATGTCGGACTCCGTGAACCGCGACCTCGACACGCTCAAGGCCGGCGCCCCGCGCCGCCGCGTGCCGCATCCGTTCTACGCGCAGTTCGACCGCAAGCGCTTCGACCGCGACTCGGCGCGCGCGAAGCTCGGCCTGTCGGGCGACGTCGCGATGTTCTTCGGCTACGTGCGGCACTACAAGGGACTCGACACGCTGCTGGAGGCGTGGCCGCTCGTGCGCGTGCGCCGTCCCGGCGCGACGCTCGTGGTCGCGGGCGAGTTCTACGAGAAGCCCGAGCCCTACCACGCGCTCGTGAAGGCGGCGGGCGAGGGCGCGGTGCGCATGCTCGACCGCTACATCCCGGACGACGAGGTCGAGGCGCTGTTCCGCGCCGCGGACGTCACCGTGCTGCCGTACCGCAGCGCCACGCAGAGCGGCGTCACGCACGTCGCCTACGCGCTCGGCTGCCCGGTGATCGCGACGAACGTCGGCGGCATCACCGAGACCGTGCGCGAAGGCGAGACCGGCCTGACCGCGCCACCCGAGAACCCGCAGGCGCTCGCGGACGTGATCGTGCGCTTCTTCGAGCAGGGGATGGCGCCGGCGATGGCGCCGCACATCGCGAAGCTGCAGGCGGAGCACTCGTGGGAGGCGCTCGCGGATTCGACCGTGTCGCTGATCGACGAGCTGAAGCCGGGGAGGGGCTGGTCGTGAGCGCCGATCGCACGTCCTCGCGCATTCCCGCGCGCCGCACGGCGCGGCTCGTCGCGCTCGCGGCGTTCCTCGTGTTCGCCCTTACGGGAGGCGGCCGCATCTCGGGCAGCGACGAAGTCACCATGTTCGAGCTCTCGCGCGCCATGCTGCACGGCGGGATCGCCGTGCCCGAGGGCGCGACGCTCGCCGGGCCGGACGGGCGCTCCTACAGCAAGAACACCGCGGGGCAGGCCGTGCTCGCGCTGCCGCTCGTCGCGGTGGGCGAGGCCGCCGCGAAGGCCGCGGGCTTCCGCGAAGCCAGGGCCGTGCTCGCGTCGCGCTTCGTCGCGTCGTTCCTCAACGCGTTCGTCACGGCCGTGCTGCTCGGCGCGTTCTACGCGTTCGCGCGCCGGCTCGGCGTGCGTACGCGCGAGGCGCTCGCGGCGACCGCGCTGCTCGGCTTCACGACGCCGCTCTGGGTGTACGCGAAGAGTTTCATGGCCGAGCCGCTCGAGGCGCTCGGGCTGCTGCTCACGCTCGGCAACGCCGCCCTCGCCGGCGCCGGAGGTCCGCAGAAGCTCCGCGACGAAAACCGCCGCACGTGGTTCGCGGCGCTCGGCGCGTTCCTCGCCGTGAGCGCCAAGGCGAGCATGCTGCCGCTCGTGCTGCTGTCGCTCGGTGCGCTCGGGTTCAAGCGCTGGCAGCGCTGGATCGTGCCGCTGCTCGGCGTGGCGGCGGCGATCGGCGGGCACCTCGTCTACAACTTCGCGCGCTTCCAGGATCCGCTGCAGAGTGGCTACGGCGCGCAGCAGTCGGCGGCCGCGTTCTCGACGCCGCTGCTCGTCGGGCTGTACGGCCTGCTGCTCTCGTCGGGCAAGGGACTGCTGTGGTTCGCGCCCGCGGCCTGGCTCGCGTTCGCGGGCTTCGCCGAGATGACGCGCTCGCGCCAGCACTCGAACGAGCCGCGTCACGGCTGGCCCGCGCGCCGCGCCGCCGCCGCGGCGATCGTGACGTGGGCCGTCGCGCTCGTCCAGTTCGGCACGTTCCAGCACTGGGGCGGCGACGGCTCGTGGGGGCCGCGCTATCTCGTGCCGCTGCTGCCGTCGGCGTTCCTCGCAGTGGCGTTCGCGCTCGAGACCGCGACGCGCGCGCGCAAGCGTCTCGCGTGGGCGCTCGGACTCCTCGGGTTCGTCGCGACGCTCGGCGGCGTCGGCATTCACTACGGCGCCGAGATGCGCAAGGTCGGCGACTACCCGTACACGCTGCCGCTCGAGCATCCGCACTTCATGGAGGCGAGCCACTTCAACCCGCGCTTCAGCCCGCTGCTCGTGCACTGGGAGATGATCGGCGAAAACGCCGCCGCGCACTTGAGGAACGACATGCCGAGGATCGGCGGCGAGCCGGCAGGTGCCGGCGCCTCCGGCGCCTCCGGCGCCGCGGAGTCGGTGACGGCAAGTTCGCGATTGGGCATCTCGGAATCCGATCAGACTGCGCTACTCCGCGCGTTCGACCTGTGGTGGATGTACGCGCGCTACGCCGGCATCCCGTCGTTGCCGCTGAACCTCGCGGCGATCGCGCTGCTCGCCGCCTCGATCTGGGGTGGCGCCGCCGTGTTCGACTCCGCGGCGCGGGAGCGGACCGAGGCGTGAAGACCCTCACCGTGATCGTGCTCGGGTGGAACGGGCTCGCGCTCACGCGCGCGACGCTCGACTCGCTCGCGGCATGCCGCGTGCCCGAGGGCTGGCGCGCGCAGGTGATGCTGGTGGACAACGCCTCCACGGACGGCTCGCCCGCGGCGATCGCCGCCGAGTATCCGTGGGTGGACCTCGTCGCATTGCCCGAAAACCGCCGGTTCGCGGGCGGGAACAACGTCGGCATCGCGCGCGCGCTCGAACAGGGCGCCGACGCGATCATGCTGCTCAACAACGACGTCGTCGCCGATCCGTGGCTGTACGAGAAGCTGCTCGGTTCGCTCGCCGAGAACCCGAAGGCCGGCGCCGCCGCGCCGCTCATCTACCACGCGCTGCCGAGCAGCGTGATCTGGTATGCGGGCGGACGCTGCGACACGCGCTGGGCACACACCGCGCACGTCGGCCTCCGCGAGCGCGACAAGGGGCAGTACCGCTCGATCGAACGCACGGGTTACCTGACCGGCTGCTGCCTGCTCGCGACCGCCGAGTGCTGGCGCAAGGTCGGCCTGCTCGACGAGCGCTACTTCATCTACGCCGAGGACGCCGACTGGTCGCTGCGCGCGCGCGCGGCCGGCTACGAGCTGCTGTTCGTGCCGACGGCGCGGCTCTGGCACCAGGTGAGCGCGAGCAGCGGGGGAGCGGCGAGCGCGTGGAAGCTCTACCAGCGCACGCGCGCGAACGCGCTGCTGTGGTCGCGCCACGCGCGCGGATTCGACGCGTTCACGTCGAAGCTGGGTTTCCTCGCGCAGCACGTGGCGCTCTTGTTCCTGCTCGCGGCCCGTGGGAACTTCCCCGGCGCGCGCGGCGTGTGGACCGCGCTGGCCGACGGAATCTCGGGACGCGATCCCGCGGAGGTGAAGCTGTGAAGCGCTGGTCGTGGCTCGCACTCGCGTCGCTCGTCCTGCTCGTCGTGCCCCGCCCGGCGCGCGCGACGGTCGGCGGCGAATGGCTGTGCGAGGTGCTGGGTTACGAACCGTCCACTCGGCGCGTCTACGTCCGCGA
>JACRIW010000039.1 GCA_016215625.1 Candidatus Eiseniibacteriota bacterium
CGGCCCGGTGAGGCCGCGGGGAGGGGCGGCACTTCCTGCCGCTCCCGGGGAAGTCCTCGCCGCCCGGCGGAGGGCACCACCGCGGGCGAAGCGCGCCGCGGCGGCGCGGTCGTCAGCGCGTTCGAGCGCCGGCCCTGCCCGCCGCGAGCACACGCAGCGGCCAGAGCGCGAGCAGCCCGACGGCGAGCAGGCCCACGATCGCCGTGACCTGCCACAGCGGGCCGAACATGCCCTGCAACGGCCCCGAGTCGAGGTACCACGCGAGCGGCAGCGCGGCGCCGTAGAGCAGCAGCCAGCCGCGGCGATCGGCGTCGTCCGCCGCCCACAGCGCGAGCAGTGGCGCCCACAGCACGGCGTACATGGGCATGAACTTGGGCGCGAATGCCGCGAAGGCGCCGTACTGCCAGGCCGCGTGGTCCGCGACGCCGGCGCCCCGCCGGCCGAGCACGACCGCTCCGGCCGCGGCGATCGCCACGAACACGAGCCAGCCCGCGGCGCCGAGATCGAAGCCCGCGAGGACGACCGGCACGCGCCAGAGGGTCGGGCCGACGCCGAAGTTGCCACCCTCGAGGGTGAGCGGCTGCCACACCGGTGCGCCCCACGCGAGCAGCACGCCGTACACGAGCACCACGGGGATCGCGGCGCCCGCGAGCAGCGCCGCGCGCCGGCGCGAGCTGAGCACGAACGGCAGCGCGAGCAGCGCGAAGAGCGGCTTCGTCACGACGAGCCCGAGCCCGAGCACGAGTCCGGCGAGCCACGCACGGTCGCGCCGCGCGAGCGCCCACGCGAGCGCCACGAACATCGCGCCGAGCGCTTCGTCCTGCGCGTAACGCACGGTGAAGTACCAGACCATCGGCAGCGCCGCCCAGCCCCAGGCGGCCTCGCCCGCTTCGCCCTCCGACCCCGCGAGCGCGCGCCACGTGACGAAGTCGGCGAGCAGGAACAGCGCGAACGGTCCCGCGTCCGCGGCCACGCGTACGGCGAGCCCGAGCAGCGGCGCGAAGAGCGGCCCGTAGGCGCTCGCGAAATCGCGATAGGGCACGCCGCCCGCGAGGGCGTGCTTCGCCTGCGGCAGGAAGAACGCGAGCTGGTCGACGCCCGAGTGCCCCATCGCGCCCCAGAGCAGCGCGCCGAACGCGACGCGCGTGAGCAGCCACGTGATCCACGCGAGCGGCACGCGGTGCGTGCGCAGGTACGGCAGCTGCGGCGCGATCGCCATCCACGCGGCGCCGAGCGGGACGGGAGCCAGGCTCGCCAGCGCCAGGAGCGGCCGCGTCTGCCAGAGCTCGGGGTTCACGCCGCGCTCAGAAGGAGTCGCGAACGGTTTCGAGCGTGGGCACGCGCCCGTGTGCGATGCGCTCGAGCGCCTCTTCGTAGAGGCGGTCGTAGCCGTCGGTGCTCGCGCGCCAGCTGAAGTCCTGGCTCATGCCGTTCCGCTGGAGCGCTTCCCAGAGTTGCGGCTCGGCGTGCACGGCGAGGGCGCGGCGCAGCGCCATGATCATGTCCTCGGCCTCGAAGGGCGCGAACACGAAGCCGTTCCCCTCGCGCGTGATCGGGTCGAACTCGCGCACGGTGTCGGCGAGCCCTCCCGTCGATCTCACGACGGGCACGGTGCCGTAGCGCAGCGAGTAGAGCTGGTTCAGTCCGCAGGGCTCGTAGCGCGACGGCATCAGGAACAGGTCGGAGCCCGCCTCGATGCGGTGCGCGAGCGCCTCGTCGTGCGCGGTGGCGAAGTGCCACTGCCACGGACGCTCGAACGCGAGGCGGCGGAAGAGTTCCTGGTAGCGCGGCTGGCCCACGCCGAGCACGACGAAGCGCGCGTGCAGGTCGCACAGCTCGCGTTCGGCCTGCTCGATGAGGTCGAAGCCCTTCTGCTCGACGAGGCGCGAGACGATGCCCACGATCGGCCAGTCCGGCTCGAGCGGGAAGCCGCACGCCATCGCGAGACGGCGGCGGTTCGCCTGCTTGCCGTCGAGGTGCTCGCGGTCGTAGTGCGCGTCGAGGTGCGTGTCGGTCGCGGGATCCCAGACGCGGTCGTCGATGCCGTTCAGGATGCCGCGCACGTCGCCCGTGCGGCGCCGCAGCACGCCCTCGAGCCCGCAGCCGTATTCGCCGCTCGACTGGATCTCGCGCGCGTACGTGGGACTCACCGTGCTCACGAGATCCGCGAACACGATGCCGACCTTCATGAAGTTCACGCGGCCCCAGTATTCGAACGGGCTCTGCGGGAAGAAGAACTCGCGCGAGAAGCCCGCGACGCTCAGCACCCACGGATCCACGATGCCCTGGTAGCCGAGGTTGTGGATCGTGTAGATCGTCGCGAGGTCCGCGAACGCCGGCTCGTCGGCCTCGTGCGTGCGCACGAAGCACGGCACCCACGCCGCCTGCTGGTCGTGCGCGTGGATGATGTCGAACGTCTCGCCGAAGCCCTTGAGCGCCTCGACGGCCGCGCGCGCGAAGAACAGGAAGCGCTCGGCGTTGTCCGGCCAGCCCTCGCCCGTGTTCGGGTCGTCGTAGAAGCCGGGCCGGTCGAAGAAACGGCGCTCGCCCGCGTGCTCGACGAGCAGCGCGCGCAGGTGACCGTGCTCCTCCTCGGCGATGTGGAACCGCGCGGGCTCCTGCCCCATGCCCCACGGCACGCGCGTCGCGCCCCAGTCGTGGACCTTCCAGCCCTTCGGGATCTGGAGGTCCCGATAGCGCGGCATGACCACGAGCACGCGGTGGCCGCGCGCCGCCTGCTCGCTCGCGAGCGCCGAAACGACGTCGCCGAGTCCGCCGACCTTGGCGAGCGGCGCCATTTCGCTGGCGACGTGCGCGATGGAGAGAGGCTTCATGTGAGCGTGGCTCCCGCGCGCGTCACGCGAGGGCGACGATCTCCCGCAGGTACTGGGCCGCGTCTTCGGGCGGCGTCGGGTTGATGTAGAAGCCCGAACCCATCTCGAAACCCGCCACGCGCGTGAGCTTGGGCATGATCTCGAAGTGCCAGTGGTAGTACGGCAGGTCGTCGTCGCCGAGCGGCGCGGTGTGCAGCACGAAGTTGTACGGCGGATGATCGAGCGCCACGTTCAGGCGCTGGAGCGTGTCCTTGAGGATGCGAGCGAGATCGAGGAACTCTTCGGGGTCGTCGATCATGTGATAGCTCGAGCGGTGCGCGCGCGGCAGGATCCACGTCTCGAACGGGAACCGCGGTGCGAACGGCGCGAGCGCGACGAACCGGTCCGTCGTCGAGATCACGCGGCGGTTGTTCCCGTCGGACATCTCCTGGTCGAGGATGTCCGTGAAGACGCTGCGCTCCTTGAGCTCGTAGTAGCGGCGAGCGCCGTCGAGTTCGTCCTGCACCATGCGCGGGATGATCGGCGTCGCGATGATCTGGCTGTGCGTGTGCTCGAGCGTCGCGCCGGCGCCGGCGCCGTGGTTCTTGAAGACGAGCACGTAGCGCAGGCGCTTGTCCTTCTTCAGGTCGAGCATGCGCTCCTTGTACGCGATCAGCACCTTCTGGATCTGCTCGACCGGAAGGTCGGCGAGCTGCAGCGCCGGATCGGTGGTCTCGATCACGACCTCGTGCGCGCCCACGCCCGTCATCTTGTCGTACAGGCCCTCGCCGCGGCGGTCGAGCGAACCCTCGACCTGCAGCGCCGGGAACTTGTTGGGCACCACGCGCACGTCCCAGCCCGGCGTGTTCGGCTTCCCGCCCGCCGGACGCACCGCGTACACCTCGGGCGGCGTCATGTCCTCGCGGCCCTCGGCGAACGGCGAAAAGGTCTGGATCTTGGCGAGCGACTCGGGAATGAAGTTCGTGGGGCGGCGGCTGCGTTCGGTGGAGATGATCACCCAGCGGCCGACCACGGGATCTTTGCGGAGTTCAGGCATGTGCAGTCCTTGCGAGGAGCGTCCTGCGTGCCGCCATCTGGCGCACGCGCGGGGGAAGAGCCGCGGAAGTCTAGGAAGCCGCGCCGAACAGGGTCAAGCCCGCCGGGCGCGGAGCCGGGATGCGAATCAAGACACCCCTGTCATCGGACGGCGTTCGTCCGCGGTCGAGGCGAAAAGTGCGGCGATCGCACGCTCTTCGGCCGGGCCGAAGGTGCGGGAGCGCCGGGACATGGCGATCCGGGCGGTGCCCATGAACTTCGGCAACTCGTGGTCGACCGTGCGTTCACCGTCCCACCACGCGAACGCGGGCGTCACCCTGGGAGCGAACCGTCCCCCCCCGAAGAGGTTGGCGCCGGTGCCGACACTGGCCCCCGTGGGGAGCAACGTGCCGATGCCGGTCTTCACGTGCGCGCCGATCAGCGAGCCGACCTTGCTGCTGCCGCTGTCCATGTCCGTCCGGTCCACGCGCACGCGGACCGAGCCGTAGTTGTTCTTGAGGTCGCTCGTGGTGGTGAGCGCGCCGAGGTTCACCCACTCCCCGACGAGCGAGTGCCCGACGAAGCCGTGGTGGCGCTTGTTGCCGTAGCCCTGCCAGACGCTCGCCTCGACTTCGCCCGCCACGCGGCACTCGGGACCGAACGTCGTGCCCGAGACGAACCCGCCCAGGAGCTGCGTGCCGCCGCCGATCACGCACGGCCCGGTGACCACCGTGTGCGGCGCGATCGACGCGCCGTGCGCCACGTAGATCGGTCCCGCGCCCGCGTCGAGCACGGCGTACGGGCCGACCTTCGCGCCGCGCGCGATCGTGATGCGCTCGGGCGCGACGAGGCACGCGAGCGCGTGCACGTCGCCGTGATTGCCCGGCTTCGCGCCGGCGAGATCGGAGACGATCGCCTCGGCGTTCCATTCGAGCATCTGCCACGGGTAGTTCAGGAAGGGCGCGTCCACCGCGACCGTCGGCAGTCCCATGCCGAGCAGCATCTGCTCGAAGGCCTCGCCCTTGCCGATCGCGTGGCGCAGCGCCGCGAGCGGCACGCGTGCGCCGGCGATGCGCCCCTCGCCCATCCACAGCGCGGGCGAACGCTCCTCGAGCGCCGCGGCGAACCACGGTCCCGGCATCGCGGCGGCGTTCACGACGACCGCTTCGGTGGCCGCGTCCACGGCCGACGTGTCGGGCACGGGCGCGTGATGCCAGCACGCCATCGCGTGCTCGCGTCCCTCGATCGCGAACAACGGCACGCCGGCGGCGCGCATCCAGCGGCGCGCGAGGTCGGACGCGCCGAAGGTCAGCGCGGGCACGGGCAGCAGGTCGGTCATCGGGCGCAGCGTGCGCCAGTGACGATCCTCGTAGAGCACCAGCCGGCGGGGCGTGGGCGCGCTCATGGACGCTTGACGTACCGCACGAGGAAGACGCCCTTGAATCCCGAGGCCAGTGCGCGCGCCTTGAGGCTCTCGGCGGTGGTGCGGTTCACGCAGTCCTGCGTGCGCACCTTCCAGAGCCCGCGCTCGTGCTCGACGACCATGCGCATGAGCAACTGCGATTCCGCGGCGGAGCGCAGGCGCGACGCCTTCGCGCGCACGCTGGGCGCACCGACCTGCACGCGCCAGCACGTGTCCGCGGCGGCCGCGCTCTCGATCGGCTCGGCGGCAGGCTGCGCGGGCGTGGCGGGCGGTCCGGCCACGGGAGGCGTGACCGCGGATGGCGCGGGTGGCGCAGCCGGCGCAGGCGTCGGCGGGAGCACCGGCGCGTCCTGGCCGAGCGCACGTGTCGGCGCGGGCACCGGGATGGCCGCGGTGTCGGCCGCGGCGGTGCTCTTCACGGGCGCGTCGGTCGGAGGCGAGTTCTCGCCCGCCTGCAGCGAGTCGGCCATCTCGGGCGGCGCGGGAATCGAGACCGGCGTGCCCGGCGTCGTGCTCGGGCCCTTCGGCTTCCGCTCGCGCGAGGCGTCACGCACGCCCGCGCCGCCGAGCGGCTCGGGAATGGTGGCGAGCACCGCGAGCGCGGCCGGGGACGGCACGGTGTCGGGCGCGGCGGGCGAGGCCCCGGTGGACTTCGGGGCCGCAGGAGTGACGGGTGCGGGTACCGGCGTCGCGGCCGGCGGCGCCGGCAGCGAGGCCGGCTCCTGCGGCAGCGGCGCGCACGAGGCGAGCAGCGCGAGCAGCACGGCCGGTGCGGCGAGGCGCGAGGCGTTCACCGCGGCCCTCATGGTTTCACCCGCGCACGAACGGCTTCGGAGACCTTGCGCACGTGCTCGCTGTCTTCGAGCCGGCAGGCGAGCACGCCGTTCGCGGTCGCGACCACGATCATGTCCTTGAGCCGCAGCGGCGCGGCGGTGACACCGTCACCGACCACGATGCAGTGGTCGCATTCGACGGGCACGGCGTCGCCGAAGACGACGTTGCCGCGCTCGTCGCGCTTCTCGCGGCGCGCCCACGCGCTCCACGAGCCGAGATCGTCCCAGTCGAAGCCCGCTTCGATCACGACGGTGTTCGGCGATCCTTCGAGCACGGCGTAATCCACGCTGATCGATTCGAGCGAAGGGAAGATGTCGCGCAGCGCCTGCTCGAACTCGCGCTCCTGCCCGGGCGCGAACGACAGGCCGGCGAGCGGTGCGGCGATCGCGGGACGGCCCGCTTCGAGCGCGGCCATGAACGTGCGGCGCGTCCACACGAACATGCCGCTGTTCCAGGCGTACTCCCCGCTCTCCACCCACGCGGTCGCGCGGTCGCGGTCGGGCTTCTCGGTGAACTGCGCCACGCGGTGCAGGCGGTCGGCGAGCTTCGCGCCGCGCTTCACGTAGCCGAAGTTGGTCTCGGGCGCCGTCGGCTTGATGCCGAACGTCACGAGCACGGCGTCGCGCGTCGCCACTTCGATGGCGCGGCGAAAGTCGCGCTCGAAGGCCTCCTCGTCGTCGATCGCGTGATCGGAGGGCAGCACCGCGAACGGATCACCGGGCCCGAAGAACGCCGCGGCGGCCGCGATCGCGGGCGCGGTGTTGCGCATGACGGGCTCGCCCACGACGACCGCTCCGGGGCACTCGGCCCGGCACGCGTCCACGAGGGACTCCGCGGTCATGATCACGACGCGCGAGGGCTCGACGATGCGGCAGGCACGCTCGAACGTGGCGGCGAGGAGCGTCCGCCCGCCGCGTGCGAGTGGCAGCAACTGCTTGGGGCGGGCCGCCGTGCTCCACGGCCAGAAGCGTTCGCCGCGGCCACCCGCGAGGATCAGGGCGCCGGGTCGTGTCGTCGGAAGTGCCATGTGGGCGGCAGGTTTAGCACAGGGCTTCCGCGCGGGACAAACCCGGCGCGCCCACGGAGCGGGAGTGACGGTAAACAAGGCGGTTGAACACATGCTTGAGAGTGTGAAGCCATCCTCAAGCTTCTCCCGCCGGGGGCCGATGCCAGCCCCATTGCCCTGCGAAGCTCATGACAAATCTGCTCACCCGTTCTCAGGAGCTTGTGGATGCCCCTCCACCGCAACCGAGGATTCTCACTCGTCGAACTCATGGTCGCGGTCGCGATCCTGGGCCTCATGTTGACCATATCGGTGCCCGGAGTGCGCTCGGCCCTGCGTGCGCACCGCCTGAAGAGCTCCGCGGAGAACATCGCCGCGCAGTTGCGACTCGCGCGCTCCACGGCCATGGCCAACGGCACCGACCGGCGCATGTGCTTCGCGGAGGACTCGGCCGGGTTCGACTATCACGTGCACACGAGCGACGGGCGCCTGCGCGGCTGGTCCCTGCCGGAGGGCATCCACTACGCGATGGGCACGGACACTTCGACCGGCCTCACGTTCCGCACGAGCGGCCGCGCCTCGCGATCGCTCGACATCGTCCTCCTCGACGACCGCGCTCATCGCGACAGCGTCACGATCGAGATCTCCGGCTACCTCCTGGTCCATTGAAAGGCAGCCGCATGAACTCCGCACACCGGCCCCTCGTCCCGCGCTCGCCGCACGGTTTCTCCCTCATGGAACTCATTGTCGCGCTCGTCGTGATCTCGGTCGGCATCCTCGCGCTCGCCCGGCTGTTCCCTTCCGCCACGCGGGCACAGGAGCAGTCCAAGCTGCAGGCGGCTGCGACCCTTTACGCGCAGGAAAAACTGGAGGAGTTGTCCGCCACGAACTGGTCGGACGCGGCGCTCTCCGCGGGGCGCCACCCCGCGGGCACCGCGACGGAGAATCTCGGCGCCACCGGAGCGTGGCATCGGTACTACCAGGTCACCGCGATGGCCGCACCCATGGACGACCTGAAGAAAGTCACCGTGACCGTGACGTGGCGATTCCAGGGCAACCGTTCCACCTCGTCCACCACTTACCTGAGGCGGTGACCCATGAGTCCCTCGGCTCGCTCCCGCTGGTTTCGCGCACGCTCCGCGCACGATGCGCGAGGCTTCACGCTCATCGAAGCGCTCGTGACGGTGACGCTGCTCGCGCTCGTCGCCGGCGCGATCATGCTGCTGCTGAACTCCTCGGCGCACGGCAAGCAGGCCACGTCGAACTCCGCGCAGGCCACCGAGGCCGCGCAGGCGGCGCTCGACCTGATGGCACAGGAGATCCGCAGCGCCGGGTACGGCGGTGACGTCGACTTCCCGGGCGATCCGCAGCCGGCGATCGCGTACGTCGATTCCGCGCAGATCATCTTCGCGGCGAACTTCGAGCCGTGGCCGGACTCCGCCGCCCACGGCCAGCCGGTCGCCTACGATCCCGACGGCAGCCCGCGCCCCGCGCCGCTCGACGGCACCGACTGGGAGCCGAACCAGAAGTACCGCACGGGCGCGGAGCTGATCCGCTTCACGCTCGACGCGAACAACGACGGCGACGTGGATGCGGACGACCGCTCCGCATCCGCCGGCCGCGACGCCGCGCGCACGCGCAACCCGGACGACTTCGTGCTGCTTCGGCAGACGTACGGCGACTCCACCGGCAACGTCGCCGGGAACAACGGCGGGCAGTCGCAGAGCATCGCGCTGGTGCTCGAGCCGGGTGGTTCCGTGCCGCCGCTGTTCACGGTCTACCTGCGTGGCAGCAGCACGCCGTGGAACTGGGCGAACGGCGCCATTCCTCCGGACAAGCTCTCCGACATCGAGCGCGTCACGCTCCAGGTGACCGCGGCGAGCCCGCAGCCCGACGCGCGCGGCCGCTACGCGCAGACCACGCTGCGCACGCAGGTGACGTCCACGCGCAACCTGCCGAACTTCCTGACCACGACGTACGCGGTGCAGGGCTACGTGTACAACGACCTCGACATGGACCGCTCGATGGACGCGGGCGAGCCCGGCATCGCCGACGTGAGCGTGCGGGTCGGCAACTCGTACAGCACGACCACTTCGTCCACGGGCTACTACCTCGTGCGCGTGCCGGCCGGCACGTACACGATCCGGCACACACCCGCGAGCGGCTTCGCGAACTTCACGTCTCCCGACACGTTCGTCGTGAGCGTGGGGCCCGGCGTCACGCGCTCGTTCGCGGACACCGCGCGTTCGGGCGGCTACGTGGACGTGCACGTCTATCGTGACGCCGACGCGGACGGCTTCGAGGACGCCGGCGAGACGCCCATGGCCTTCATGCCCGTCACGCTGTCTCCCGGCGGCGCGACCGGCACGACGAGCAACTCCGGCAACGCGCGGCTGTTCGCTCCCACCGGCGCGTTCTCGATACGCGTCCTGACGCCCGACTCGCTCGCCGCCACGGGCTCGAACCCGCAGGCCGGCGTGATGACGAACGGCGGGGCGGTCGCGATGTCGTTCGGCGTCCATCCGAACGCGAATGGCCGGATCACGGGGCGCGTGTTCAACGACCTCAACCGCAACGGCTCGCAGGACACGGGCGAACCGGGCGTCGCGAACGTGTGGATCGGCTCGACGCTCGATCTCGGCGTCACGACGGCCGCCTTCACCACGACGGACGCGAACGGCGACTACACGCTCGACACACCCGCGAACGCCCCTCCTTCGACCAGTCCGTACTACCTCCGCTTCCTTCCACCTCCGGGCTACTTCGCCACGACGTCCACCGCGCGCGGCCCGATCTACCTGACCGCGGGACAGTCCCTCACCGGGCAGCACTTCGGCATCGGTGCGTTCCAGGTGATCTCGCTCTCCGCGAGCCGCGTGCTGAGCCTCGCGAGCGCGGATCTCTACGAGAACGACTTCGGCACGAACACGGCGAACGCGCGCCGCGACGTGGACGTACTCCTCGGGGCCGACGCCGGGGGCACGGACAACATCTCGGTGTGGTTCAACCAGTACAACGCGAACCCGGCGTTCAACTCGTCGCCGCTCACGCCGGCCGGCTCGGGCTACACGCGCAACGCGCCGCAATCGGTGCTCTCGATCGCCGCGGACACGCTCGATTCGGGCGCGCCGAAGTCGCGGCCGGACGTCGTCACCGGCACGCGCAAGGCGGCGGCGGGCAATTTCTTCGTCTGGTTCAACCAGAACACGTCGGGCAATCAGGGCTACATCCCCGTCTCGTACAACGCGGGCCAGAACTACACGACGTCCGACGGTGGCGACGTCACCGCCGTGCTCACACTGGACTGCTCGGGCGGCAACATGCCGGACCTGATCGTGGGCACGCGTTCGCCCACGTCCGGTCGCGGCACGGTCGAGATCTGGCAGAACAGCAACGCCACGACGCCGGTCTTCGCGCAGCAGGAGATGTATCCGGGTGCGGGCGCCGTGCCGGGCGCACGCATGGGCGAGGTCGCGGGCATGGCGCTGGCGGACATCGACTCCGACGGCGACAAGGACCTCGTGGTGGTGACGAAGACCGGCAGTTGGACCGGCGAGCTGATCGTCTTCAAGAACACCGGCCGGACCAACGGCAACCGATTCCAGTACGCGTTCGGGCACGACCTCGGCGGCGCGGCCACCTGCGTGACCACGGCGGACGTGAACGGCGACGGCCGCCCGGACGTCGTGCTCGGCACGCAGACGAGCACGAGCTCGGGGAACCTCCAGTACTGGCGCAACAACCTTTCGGGGTCGAACTTCGACTTCTCGTACGAGCGCCGCGTGGACGCGCCGGGCATCGTCATGTCCGTCACGGCGTCCGACCTCGGGGGCTCGACCCGCAGCGACATCTCGATGGGCTGGCGACAGAGCGAATCGACCTACGCCGGTGGCGTGCTCCTGTACTACACCGACACCGGCACGCTGCCGTCGAGCGGCACGGATCCTTCGAACGGTTCCGTCGTGAACATGGTGCCGGCGCTCACGACGGCGAACTACAACTACGGCGTCAAGCCCACCGCAGCCGTCCCGCCGTTCCTTCCCGATCTCGCCGCCGGCGTCAAAGTGACCGCCACGACCGGCGCGCTCGTCATCTTCATCCGCTAGGAGATCGCATGCGAGACCTGTTCCGGCATCCTCGCGGTGAGCGCGGCATCGCGCTCGTGCTGGCGATGCTCGTGCTGCTCGTCCTCTCGTTCTTCGCCGTCATGATCATGATGTCCATGGGCGCGCAGACGCGCATCACGGGCAACGACAGCCGCAGGGCGCGCGCGCTCGCGCTCGCCGACGCCGGCGTGGCGGAGGCCGTGAGCCGCCTGCGCGCCGGCGACGTGCCGGCCGCGCTCAATCCGCGCGCCGTCACGCAGATCTTCAACGTGGCGTCGGGCAGCGTGCCCGCGCTCGGCACGGACTCGACGGGACTCGCGACGCGCCAGCCGTCGGGACAGGTCCTCGACTACACGACCACCGCGCCCGGTCCGGGCGCGCTCACGATCGGCTTCCGCACGAACCCGTCGCGGACGGTGATCTACCGCTACGACAGCGCGCTGAATCCGGCGATCAACACCGCGTCGGGTCCACCGATCTTCCAGATCACGTCCACGGGCAAGGTCGGGAACACCTCTCGTACGGTCATGGTGGACGTCGTCTCTCGCCCCCCGACCTTCAACGCCAAGGGCGCACTCACCGCCGGCGGCGAGATCAACGTGCACAACGGCATCTTTGTCTGCGGCCACAACCACTCGGCCGCAACGACGGATTTCACCGCGATCAACGTCGGGCGCAGTGCGGCCCCGGGCGCGAATCCCGGCGCGGACGCGGGACACACGAGTTGCCTCGGTTACGAAGTCGGCGCGAGCAGCCAGGCCGGCGCATGGGCGGGCGGCACGGCCGCGGTGGACCCGCCGTCGTACGCGACGGGCACGCCCGCGACGTCCTCGGGCGGCGCGGCGAGCCGCTACACGGGCCCGTGGGACGCGCTCGGCATGAGCCAGGCCGACTACCTGCAGTGGATGCCGGTGCGCCGCTCCACCGTGCCGACCAACTGGAACGGCTCGTTCAATCTCGACAAGGACGCCACGTTCAACAACAACCAGGGCGGCAACCAGAGCTGGACGCTCAACAACGTCAACGGCTCCGGGTTCCTCTACATCGACGGGCACGTCATCCTGCAGGGCGACTTCGTGTGGCGCGGCATGGTGTACATCAACGGCCAGGTCGAGACGCAGGGACGCATCTGGGTGCTCGGCACGATGATCGGCCAGGGCCAGATCGAGGTGCAGGGCTCCGGCTCGGGCGGCGCGATCCTCTACAGCCGTGACGCCGTGGACTACTACCTGTCCATGTACGCGGGCTCGTACCAGCGGATCGCGTGGCGGGAACTGAACTGACGGCGGACACCGCGGAAGCGAAACGCGCCGTCGCGGACCTCCGTGACGGCGCGTTTCGTCAGGCGAGCATCGAGCGGTACAGCTCGGCGGTGGACTCGGCGACCTTGTCCCACGAGTAGTGCTGCAGGATGTGCTGGCGCGCGCGGTCGCCGAAGCTGTGCACGACGTCCGGGTTGCGGATCAGGTGCTCGAGCTTCTCCTTCAGGTCGTCCACGTCCTTGCTGCGGAAGCTCACCGCGCACTCCTCGGCGACTTCCATGTTCTCGGGGATGTCCGAGATGAGCACGCAGCGGCCGTACGAGAGCGCCTCGAGCAGCGCGATCGAGAGCCCTTCCATGGTGGAGGGCTGCACGACGCAGTAGGCGTTGCTCCAGAGCTCGTCGAGCGACTCGCCGAACACGTAGTCGAGCAGGCGGATCCGGTCGCTCTCGTACTTCTTGAGCACGTCCACGTAACCCTGCGAGAACGAGAGCCCGCCGACGAGCGCGAGCTTCATGTCGGTGTCGATGCGCTGGAACGCCTCGCACAGGTAGTGCACGCCCTTTTCGGGCACGAGCCGCCCGACGAAGAGCACGTACTTGCCCGGCGTGAGCCCGAGCTGCGTGATCTTCTTGGCGGGCCGCACGACCGGCAGGTTCGTGCCGTTCGGGATGAACGCGGCGTCGCAGTGGTGCGCCTCGCGGAAGTGCTGGCGCAGCGTCTTGCTCACGACGATCGTGCGGTCCGGCAGGTGCGCGGCCGGGCCTTCGCACTGGCGCAGGAACCAGCGCGCGAACTTGCCCCACTTCTCGCGCTGCCAGTCGAGACCGTGCACGGTCACCGCGGTCTTCGCGCCCGTCAGGCGCGGCAGGCCCGAGAAGATCGCGGGCCCGAGCGCGTGGAAGTGCACGATGTCGTAGCGCCGGAAGATCGACTCCATCGTCGCCCACGTCGTGTGCGTGATCGCGTCGAGGTGCTTCGTGTGGATGCTCGGGCGGCGCAGCAGCTTCACGCCGTGGTACTCCGCGCCCGCGGGCGTGTAGTACAGGCGGCAGAACACGTCCACGTCGATGCCCATGGGCACGAGCCGGCGCGCGATCTCGTCCACGTGGCGCTCGATGCCGCCGTACGTGGCCGGAATGCCCTTCTGGCCGATCATCGCGACGCGCATCAGGCTGCTCCCTTCGTGCCGGCGGCGGTCCGCAGCCGGCGCTCCATGTCTTCGCCCAGGCGTTCGCCGAGCCGTCCCCATGCGTACTCGCCCAGCGCCTCGGGCGCGCGCTCGGCGCGTGCCGCATGGCCCGCGGGCCGTGCGCGCAGCGCGTCCGCGAAATCGTCCGTTTCCGCCACGACCACGTGCGGCTCGAGCGGCGCGTAGCCTCGCACGCCGAACGGGGTCGTGACCACCGCGAGTCCCGCGGCGAGGTACGTCGGCACCTTCACGTTGCTGCCGCCCCCCGTGAGCACGGGATTCACTCCCGCGTCCGCCGCATGCAGCAGCGGCAGGATCGCGGCCGCCTCGCCGTGCGCGACCAGCCACGGCTCGCGGCGCCCGGCGAGGGCGCGCGTCACGGTGCCGACCACGAGCAGCTTCACGCGTTCGCCCGCGAGCGCGGGCATGACGCGGCCCGTGAGCACGGCGAGCGCCTCACGGTTCGGGCCCCAGTCGGCGCCGACGAACACGGCGACGTACTCGTCCGGCGCGAAGCCGAGCGCCGCACGCGCGGCCTCGCGCTCGCCCGGCAGCGGGGCGCGCAGTTCGGTCTCGTCGAAACCGTTCGGGATCACCGTGAAGCGTTCCGCGCCGGCACCGTACAGTTCGCGCATGCGGTGCGCGTCGTCGTCGGTGCACACGACGGTGAAGTCGGCGCTCGCGACCGCGCGCTGCTCGATCGCGCGCAGGCGGCTCGCCCACGACGCGCGCATCGCGACCGGTGGCGCGGCGTGCGTGAAGCGGTCGTACTCGACGTTGTGCGAGGTGTAGACGCGCAGCGGCGCCTTCGCGCGCTCGAGCACCGCACTCACGTTGAGGTCCGCGGTCAGGACGTCGGGATGTTCGGCGCCGTCGGCGCCGCCGGCGCTGCCGTACGGCGGAGCCGCGAGTGCCGCCGCGTAGCGCGCGGCGTTGCCGCGATGCCCGGCCTCGGCGGCGAAGAGCGGCGCGAGCTTCGCCTGTTCGAGCCGCCACGCGAGCGACGTGTGCCACGCCTTGCGGCGGCGCAGTTCGACCCCCGCGACACGCTCGTCCGCGGCGCCCTCGCTGCGGTTCGGCACGACGCACAGCATGCGCACGCGGTGCCGGCGCGCGAGTCCGCGCGCGAGTCCGAACGAGCGCTGGGAGCCGCCGAAGCGCGCCGGGAAGATGTCGTTGTCCACGACTCCGTGGATCGTCACGACGCCCTCCCCCAGTCGAGCGCGCCCTGCGGCGCGCGGCCGCCCTGCACGAAACCCACGACCAGCCCGGCGGCGTTCACGGTCCACGTGAGCAGCGAGTGCAGCGCGAGGCGCGCGCTCCGCTTGCGCAGCGTCATGAGCGCGAAGAGCGCGAGCGGCGCGAGCGCCCATGCCGCGAGCGCGAGCGGCCCGCCGAGCGCGAACGCGAGCGGCGCCGCGCCCCACAGCGCGAGCGTCGCGAAGTAGTGTCCCTGCCGCGCGGCGTGCGTGCCGAAGTCCGTGCGCCCGAGCGACAGCCGCAGCACCTGCCCCTGCCCGAAGCACAGTCCGGTCGCCCAGCGCCGGCCGATTTCGGAGAAGCTCGGGCGCGGCGCGCTCCAGTGCTTCGCCGCCATCGGCGCGAACGCGCGCAGCGCGAAGCCGTGCGCGCGGAGCCGCACGCCCAGCTCGAAATCCTCCTCGGAGTTCAGCCGCGGGTCGTACGCGCCGGCGCGTTCGAGCGCCTCGCGACGGTAGAGCGCGAGCGTCGCGAGGTAGCCGCTCTCGCGGTCGCCGTCGCCCACGCGGTACAGGTCGCGCACGCCGGGGCGTTCGGCGCCACCGTCCACGAACCACTCCTCGAGCCGTCCCCAGTAGCCGCCGTCGGTGTTCGCGCTGGCACTGTCGCGCGCACTGGCGCGCGCCGCTTCGTCGAGCGCGCGCGCGATCCACGCGGCGTTCACCTCGACGTCGGCGTCCACGAACAACACCCACGCACCGCCGCACGCGGCGAAGCCGCGGTTGCGCGCGGCGCCCGGCGTGAGCGGACGCGAGACGTCGGGGCGCAGCACGCTCCAGCGCGCCGAGAGTCCGGGCAGCGCGGTCGAACCACCGGGTGCGCTGAGCACGAGCACGCCGCGCCAGTCGCGTCCTTCCAGCGCGGCCTCGAGCGCGGCGATCGTGCGCGGCAGGAACCGCTCCTGGCGGTAGCAGGGAATGACGACGCCGAGCGTCATCGGCCCCTCCTGCCGCGCGCGGGCTCCGCGGGCGAGAACGTCGCGAGCCCGAGCACGTCGTCGTACACGGCCTCGAACCCGTCGGCCACCGCGGCCCACGTGTAGTCGCGGCGCACGAGTTCGCCGCCCGCGCGGCCCATGCGTGCGGCGCGATCGGTCTTGCGGTGAAACAGTTCGAGCGCGTCGGCGAGCGCGGGCACGTCCGAGGGCGGCACGAGATGGCCGTTCACGCCGTGCTCGATCAACTCGGGCACGCCGCCGACCGCGGTCGCGATCACCGGGCGCGAGCGCGCCATCGCCTCGAGCAGCACGAGCGGCAGTCCCTCCCAGAGCGACGGCAGCAGCACGGCGTCCGATGCGGCGAGCAGCGGCCCGACGTCGTCCAGCGCGCCCACGAAGTGGATCTTGCGCTCGATGCCGAGCGTGCGCGCGCGCTCCTCGAGCGTGCCGCGCAGCGCGCCGTCGCCGGCGACGACGAGCGAGAAGTCGCGGCCTCGCTTCCAGAGTTCGGCGAGGGCGTCGAAGAGGATCGCGTGGCCCTTCTGGTCCTCGAGCCGTCCCGCGACCACCCAGAGCGGACGGATGAGCGAGGCGTGGAAGCGCTCGCGCCAGGCCCTCGCGGGAATCGCCTCGGCGTCCTCGTCGGGAACCTCGGCGCCGTTCGGCACCACGCGCACGCGGTCGCGGCCGATGCCGTAGTCGCGCACGAGCGTGTCGGCGACCGCGCCGCAGACGGCCGTCACGGCGTCCGCACGCAGCAGCTCGTCGCGCTTGAGCGCACGCTGCCCCGGCGAGTGCGACTCGCCCACGATGTGCTCGGTCACGACCACGTGCCGCACGCCCGCGGCGCGCGCGAGCATGCACAGGTAGCGGTCGGCGGCCGGCCAGACGTGGTGCACGTGCAGCACGTCGGGGCGCGCGCGGCGCAGGCGCAACCAGGTGTCGAGCATGCCGCGCCAGTCCCAGCGCGAGTCCACCTCGGCGAGGCGTTCCACGCCGAGGCCGCGCGCCTCGAGCGCCGCCGCGAACTCGTCGAGTGCCTTCACGGGGCTGAGCCACACGCGCACGTCGAAGCGCTGCGGGGACAGCCGCGTGGCGAGTTCCCACACCACGCGCTCCGTGCCGCCCACGCTCCGCCCGCTCTCGGCGAGCACGACCTTCAGCCGTTCGCCCGGCGCGTTCCGCATAGAGTCTCGTAGGCCCGGATCAGTTCCCCGGCGTTGTGCTCCCACGCCATCTGCGTGAGGAAACGCTCGCGATTGTAGGCACCCATGCGCTCGCGCAACGCGGGGTCGTCCAGCAGCTGCTCGATCTTGGCGGCGAGATCCTCCACCACGTCGGCCTCGGCGTAGAGCGCGCCTTCGCCGGCGGAGTAGCGGTGCTCGCGCAGGTCGTAGCACACGACCGGCTTCGCGCACGCCATGTACTCGAGCACCTTGTTCATCGTGCTCACGTCGTTGAGCGGGTTCTTCGGATCCGGGCTCACGCACACGTCGGCGGTCGCGAGGATGCGCTCGACGTCGGCGTCCGGCACGCGGCCCGTGAACTCGCAGACCCCGTCGAGCCCGAGGCTCGTGGTGAGCGCCTTGAGGTCGGCGAACGAGTCGCCGCCGCCGATGAACGTGAACGCGACGTCGTCGCGTCCGAGGTCCTGCACGAGCACCTTCGCCGCGCGCACGAGGTGGTCCACGCCGTCCTGCGGCGCCATGACGCCGAGGTACGCGACGAGGAACGGCTTGCCGCGCTTGAGCGACGGTTCGCTCTCGCGCACCACGCCGAAGCGCTTCTGGCTCGGGCCCGAGCGCACGACGAACACGCGGTCGGGCCGCTTGCCGCCGCGCGCCATCGCGACCTGGCGGTAGGATTCGTTCGTCGAGATCACCATGTCCGCGGTCGCGAACTGCATGCGTTCGAGCCACTGCAGCGCGCGGTGCGGGAACGAGCCCGCGCCCTTGTCGCCGAACCGCGACAGGTACAGCTCGGGGCACAGGTCGTGGTGATCGAACACGAACTTGCGCCCGAAGAGCTTGAAGACGGCCGCGATCGCCCAGAACGTGTCGGGCGGGTTCGCGCTGTGGATCACGTCGAAACCGCGGCGGGCGAGCACGGTGATCGTCAGTCGCGCCGTCTGCAGCCAGCAGTACAGGAACTCCCACGCGTAGCTCGCGAAGCCCGACGCTTCGGGCGGCGGCGGGTAGCGCCAGATGTGGATGCCGTTCAGCTCCTCGTACGGCAGCGTGCCGCCGTCGCCCATCGGGCAGATCGCGGACACGTCGTACCCGGCGCCCTTGAGCGCGTTGAGCTCCATCCACACGCGCCGGTCGAACGGCAGCGTCAGGTTCTGCGACAGGTGCAGGACGCTACCACGCGAGGCCATGGTACTCCCCGCGCACCACGCTCTCGCGCTTCACGCCGTCCACGAGGTCCACGACCACCTGGCCGTCGCGCATCATGCTCCCGATCTCGCGGTAGATCGGCGCACGGTTGCCCACGACGATCACGTCGCTCGATTCGACGACTTCGCGCAGGTCGGCGCGCAGGCGCTCGGGCAGGTACGGCACCTCGTCCTCGACGAAGCGGCGGTTCGCGCCGAGCACGCGCTCCATGTCGATGTTCGGGTCGTGCAGCAGCACCGCGTAGCCCTTGCCGACCAGCGTGCCGATGACGCGCAGGATCGGGCTTTCGCGCAGGTCGTCGGTGCCGGCCTTGAACGACAGTCCGAGGAAGCCCACCTTGCGCTGCTTGAAGCGCTCGATCAGGTGAATCGCGTCCTCCACGTGCACGTCGTTCGAGCGGATGATGTTCTGGATCACGGGCAGCTCGAGATTGTGCTGGCGCGAGCGCGACACGATCGCGCGCACGTCCTTCGGCAGGCACGAGCCGCCGAACGCGAAGCCCGGGCTCAGGTAGTAGGGCGACAGGTTGAGCTTCGTGTCGCGCACCATGAGCTTCATGACCGCGTGGCTGTCCACGTGCTCGCGCTTGCAGATGCGTCCGACCTCGTTCGCGAACGCGACCTTGAGCGCGTGGAACGAGTTGTTCACGTACTTGAGCATCTCGGCGATCGGGATGGACGTCACCATGAGTTCGCCGCCGACGCCGTCGTACAGCGCCTTGAGCGCGTCGCCCGCGCGGTCGCAGCCCGCGCCGATCACGGTGTACTCGGCGTTGTTGAAGTCGTCCACCGCCGTGCCTTCGCGCAGGAACTCGGGGTTGTAGGCGACGCCGAACTTCTCGCCGGCCTTGCCGCCCGACGCCTGCTCGATCACGGGCGTGAGTTCGTCGAGCACCGAGCCGGGCAGCATCGTGCTGCGCATGACGACGGTCGTGAACTTGCCGGTCGAGGCGATCGCGGAGCCCACTTCGGCGCAGGCGCGCTTGACGTGGTCGAGGTTGAGCGAGCCGTCCTCGCGCGAGGGCGTGCCCACGCACACGAGCACGACGTCGGCGCCCGGCATCGCCTTCGCGATCTCGGTGGTCGCGGACAGCCTGCCGTTCGCGCGCGCGGCCGAGATCAGCTCACCGAGGCCCTTCTCGACGATCGGGCTCTCGCCCCGTTCGATGCAGTTCACCTTGAAGGCGCTGGTGTCCACGCCCACGACCGTGTGCCCACGGCTCGCGAGGCACGCCGAACACACCGAACCCACGTAGCCCAGACCGACGACGACGACCTGCATGTGCGTATCCTCCGGAGCGAAGAAAGCGGTGTGACCCGGGGGGCCGCTTCGTGCGCTCCGCGTTCGACTCGATGAAGGGTCAAGGCACGGCCGGTGCGGAAGGCTCCGTTCCGGTGAGGTGCCACACCCGCACTCCGGGACGCGACCAGCGCCCGGCCTGCGGATACGTCTGCTCCAACCAGCGGGCGAAGGTGTCCTGCGGGTCGAGATCCTCGGCCCGGCTCAGGACCACCCACGTTCCACCGGCCTGCGACAACTTCGCTGCGAACTTCGCCGGCATGACCCCGGGCTGCTGCACGTGCCCGAGCCACAACCGGTCCACCGTCAGGCCCCGCGCGTAGAACTGCACGGGGTCCTCCGAACCCATCGCCAGCACCTGTTCGCCCGGCGCCACGTGCGCGCGCACGACGGCCAGCGCGCCGCGATAGTCCTCGCGCGCGTAGTCCGCCACGAAATAGTGCTGGTACAACGAAACGCTCCACAGCGCGGCCACCGCCACCGTGGCGATCCTGCGCAGCCGCGGCGACAACGACGCGAACCCGGCCGCGAGCACGAGCAGCACGCACGGCAGGGAGACGGCGAGGTAGCGCGGATGGAAGACCTTGAAGTTCTGGGCGGCAAAGTAGCTGACGAGCAGCCCCGGTGCGACGAGCCACAAGAGTGTATCGGCCAGCCGCTTCCGTCTCGCCAGCGCCACGATTCCGGCCGCCCCGAGGGCCCCGAACACCCCGGCGACCGCGACGAGCTCGGCCGCGTGGCGCCCCAGCGTCGCCACCCCGGCGTGCGCGCGCAGTTCGCGCAGGCTGGGTCCGAGCGTGTAACCGACGGTGAACGCGTGCAGCGCGAACGGCACGGCCGCCGCGTGGAAGGTGGTCTGCCCGCGCAGCGCGATCTCCCCCGCGACGGCGCTCCGCTCCGGCTGGAGCCGGCGCCAGTCCCAGGTGCGGGCGATCGAGCCGAACCAGGGCGCGGCGACGAGCAGCAGCACGCCCACCGTGAGCGCGAGCGAGCGCAGCCGGGCCGGGCGCGTGACCGGGTCGCCCGCGAGCCACCAGCGCATGTGCAGCGGCGCGAGCAGCGCGAACGAGAGATTCGAGAGCAGCGCCATGGCCGCCAGCGCGAGGTAGCGCGCGAGGCCGCGCGCGTCGCAGCGGCGCTGCAGTTCGAGCAGCGCGGCCGCGCTCGCGCACGTGCACAGCACGAGCAGCGAGTAGTTGCGCGCTTCCTGCGAGTACCACACGAGGAACGGCGAACCCGCCGCGAGCCACGCGGCCGGGACCGCCGCCTCACGCCCGAGCCAGCGCGAGGCGAGCCACGCGATCGCGGGCACCGTCAGGACGCCGGCGATCGCGCTCGGGAATCGCAGCGCCCACTCGGAGTCGCCCGCGACGTTCGCCCACAGGTGCAGCAGCAGGCTGTAGAGCGGGCCGTGCACGTTCTCGAGCAGGTCCTTCACCGACAGCGGGCCGCCCATGCCGGCCGAGTACCACGTGAAGATCTCGTCGATCCACAGGCTCTGGGGCCCCAGCCGGAAAAGCCGCAGAGCCGCCGCCACGAAGGTGGCGGCGGCGATCATGCGGAACTGGGCCGATGTGGAGGATGGGATGGAAAGCTCTGCGGCCGGCCGCGCTCGCCGGTTCGGAGTGGACACTCCCTCAGTACGCTCCCTCTCGGGACAGCACGGCGGGAATGGTGCGCAGCAGGATCTTGAGGTCGAGCCCGAAGGACTGGTGCTTGATGTACTCGAGGTCGAGACGCATCCACTCCTGGAAGCCGATGCGGCTGCGACCGCTGATCTGCCACAGGCAGGTGATGCCGGGACGCACGTCGAGGCGGCGGAGCTGCCACGGCTCGTACTGCGCGACTTCCTCGGGGATCGGCGGACGCGGGCCGACGAGGCTCATGTCGCCGATGAGGACGTTGTAGAACTGCGGGATCTCGTCGAGGCTCGTCGTGCGGATGAAGCGGCCGACGCGCGTGATGCGGGGGTCGCGGGCGATCTTGAAGATCGGGCCGTCCGCTTCGTTCATGTGCGCGATCTTGTGACGCTTGCGGTCGGCGTCCTTCACCATGGAGCGCAGCTTGTAGAACGTGAAGGGCCGTCCGCCGCGGCCGACGCGGACGGACTTGTAGAAGACCGGGCCGCGCGACTCGAGCCGGATGAGCGCCGCGATGATCGCGACGATCGGGGCGGCGAGGATCAGCGCCACGAGCGCGCCGGTGATGTCGAGCGCGCGCTTGCCGAAGCGCAGGTAGAAACCCTCGGCCGCGGGGGTCTCGAACGGGATGACGGGCGCGACGCTGGCGGCCAGCGAGGCGGCACGTGGTCCGTGCGAGGACGCGTGCGTCCCCACGCGCGGACGGGCGTGACCGTTCGCGAAACCCGCGGGGTGCGGGGTCGCGTGCCCGGAACCGTTGACGGGCTTGGACCAGATGGGCGCCCGCACGGCACTGGACTGCAACCGTGACGGGAGTGTCGCTCCGGTCGGCGTTGTCGATTCCACGGAGTCGTTGTCCCTTGCCGGATGTTCGACCGAGGGCTGCCAGTCCGGTCTACTGGAAGCTGCCTCACCTGCGGACGAGAGGATGTCGGGGTCCATCGGGGCCGTTCTCAGTTGTCGCCGCCCGAGACGAGAAAACCGAAAGGCACGCACTGCCCCTCGGCTTCACGACACTCGCTTCATCCGTTCGAAAACTCGCTGGACTGTTCGAGCACGAGCGACTGGGGGATCACCAAGATGTCTGTTCCTGAGATGTGTTACCCGGCTTCACTTCAACCCGGACCGCCCGAGGGGGCCGTCCGATGCTGCTCGTCGTGCGCAACACAGTTCGCAAGGGATCGTGGTGGGCTCTCTCCGTGTGGGACTTCCCGGCGGCCGGGACTGCCGCCGACGAACAACAGGTTAGCAAGGCCATGACAGGCACTTCAACGACAGATTTCATCGCGGAACGGTTTCCGAGGGGTTTCCGCCTCCCGGGCCGGACGCCTCCCGGATCAGGGAATCGAGCGCCGCGGCCAGGCGCTGGTTGAGCTCCCCCCGGAAATGGGCGTCCGCGGTGAACGTGCCGGGGTCGGTGGGTGGGGCGATCCCGTGTGTGGACATGCAGGGTACGCCCGCGGCGCGCAGGTCCGCCCCGAGCGCGCGCTCGAGGTGATCGTCGTAGCCGCGGTCCTCGATGAGCATCACGACGGGAACGCCGCCGTCCGCGCGGACCTCGCGTGCGAACTGGATCGCGAGCGCGCGGGCCGTGCGGAGCGCTTCGGCGCCGGGCTTGAATCCGTGCCGGTCGTGCAGGCGCGCGGTGTGCAGCCGGGTCTCGCGCTGCGCCCAGGCCTTGCGGAGCAGCCGGAAGGTGACCGAGTGGTCGAGCCACGAGGCGCGGAAGAGCGCCGGCCGGTACCACGCGTCGGTGCGTGCGAGTTCGCCCTCGTACGCGCGCCAGCGCGCCGGCGACGCCAGCGCGGCGCGCATCGAGTCGCTGCTCGCGAGGCTCGGCCACTCGCCGCTCACCGAGTCGCCCTCCACTCGCCAGCGCGGATAGGTGTACGGATACGGGCTCTCGAACATCCACGTGGCGCCCGAGGCCGCGTCCACGCCGCGCAGGCTCGAGGCGAGGATGCCGAGCACGGCGACGTCCGAGTGCACGCGGCTGCGGTCCACGCGCCACAGCGCGTACACGTGCGAGACGGGCGCGGCCGGACCGCCGCGCGCGCGGAACTGCCAGTGCGGGTGGAGGGACTCGAGCGTGTCGCCGACCGCGAGCGCGAACGACGGCCCGAACACGGTGACGAAGCGCCGTCCGGATTCGAGCGGCCGGTCGGCCGGCCAGCGCACCGGGTCCACCCAGCCCGACAACGTGACGGGCGCGGCGAGCGTGTCGTGCGTGGAGAACATGCGGCGCAGTTTCGCCTCGACCGACCGGCCGCCGTCGAGGTACGAGGCGACCTGCGAGGGAGGCACGCGCGGATCGGCGGGCAGCGGGAACGCGCGATCGAGCGCCTGGTCGAGCACGACGAGCGCCACCAGCGTCCACAGCAGCGTGGCGAGCCAATCGGGCAGGGTCGTGTACTTGCCGGTCGTCGTCATGGTCAGAACTGGAAGTAGATGAACTGCGTGGACGTGTTGCCGAGCCCCATGCACACGAGCAGCAGGAGTCCGGCGTAAAGCAGTCCGCGCGCGGGCGGGGCCCACGTGCGGTAGAAACGCACGTCCTGCGCGCGCCACTGCAGCACCTCGAGCACGACCAGCACGGCGGTGCCGAGGATCGCGGGCAGCGTCGGCAGGGGCACCGTGAGCGCCCCGGGAGCGCGGAACAGCGCGGCGGTGTAGTCCGCGATCTGCGAGAACGAGCGCGCGCGGAAGAGCAGCCAGCCGTAGCACGTGACCTGGAAGAACAGCAGCACGGTGATCGCGAACCGCGCCTGGTTCACGAACGTCGCCGCGCGCGTGGCGGCCTTGCGCCCGCCGGTCCAGAGCCGGTGCGCGCACAGGATGCCACCCTGGTAGATCCCCCACAAGATGTAGTTCCACGCCGCGCCGTGCCACAGCCCGCCGAGTCCCATCGTGAGCATCAGGTTGCGGTACGTCTTCGCCGTGCTGCCGCGGTTGCCGCCGAGCGGCACGTACAGGTAGTCGCGCAGCCAAGTGGAGAGCGAGATGTGCCAGCGCCTCCAGAAGTCGCTCGGGTTCACGGCGAAATACGGCTGGTCGAAGTTCGTGACGAGGTCGAACCCGAGGATCTTCGCGAGGCCGCGCGCGATGTCCGAGTAGCCCGCGAAGTCGCCGTAGATCTGGATCGCGAACAGCCACGTCGCCACGGTGACGTCGGCGCCGGAGACCGCGCCGGCGCGGTTGTAGATCGCGTCCACCGAACCCGCGACGCCGTCGGAGATCGCCACCTTCTTCACGAGCCCGAAGAGGATCAGGTACATCCCGCGCGTGAAGCCGTCCCGCGTCACGCGGCGCGGGCTCTGCACGCGCGGCAGCAGCGTGACGGCGCGCTCGATCGGACCGGCGACGAGCTGCGGGAAGAACGACACGAACGTGAGGAACTCGAAGTAGTCCTTCCCCGGCTTCAGGTGACGCCGGTACACGTCGATCGTGTAGCTCATGGACTGGAACGTGTAGAACGAGATGCCGATCGGCAGCACGATGTGCAGCGTCGTCCAGCTCGCGTGCAGCCCCGCGAAGCCGAGCAGGTGCGCGAACGAGTCGGCGAAGAAGTTGAAGTACTTGAAGAACCCGAGCACCGCGAGGTTCGCGGTGAGCGACGCGACGAGCCAGCGCTTGCGGCGCGCTTCGTCGGGGATCTCGCCGAGCTTGAGCCCGACGAACCAGTCGAGCGTCGACGTGCCGAGCAGCAGGAACAGGAAGCGCCAGTCCCACCAGCCGTAGAAGAGCAGGCTCCCCGCCAGCAGCAGCCAGTTCTGCCCGCGGTGCGGCAGCAGCCGGTAGAGCGGGTAGAAGATCCCGATGAAGACCAGGAAGACGATGCTGACGAAGCTCATGGACGCGCGCTCTCTTCCGCTCTGCTACGCGTCCTTGCGCGGCGTGGAGGTGCGTTCGCGCTGCCACTCGACGGTGCGGCGCAGGCCCTTCTCGAGCGTGACTTCGGGCACCCAGCGCAGCGCGCGGCGCGTCTTCTCGATGTTCACGACGCGGCGGCGGATGTTGTCGATGTCGCGACGGTCGCTGTGCGTGGCCTCGACGTTCGCGCCGGTCACCTTGATGAGCGTGGCGACGAGTTCGTTGACGCGCGTCTCGACGCCCGTGCCGACGTTGAACACCTCGCCGAGCGCGCGATCGGAACGCGCGGCGGCCAGCGTGGCCTCGACCGCGTCGTCCACGAACGTGAAGTCGCGGGTCTGGTTGCCGTCGCCGTGGATGATCGGCGAGCGTCCCTCGAACAGCGCCTCGATGAACTTGGCGACGACGCCGCAGTACGGGTTCGACGGATGCTGGCCCGGGCCGTAGACGTTCGAGTAGCGCACGGCCGTCGTCGGCAGGCCGTACGACTCGTAGAACGCCATGCAGTAGTTCTCGCCGCCGAGCTTCGACACCGCGTACGGCGTCAGCAGCGACAGGTGGTCGTCCTCGTTGATGGGCAGGTAGCGCGGGTTGCCGTACACCGAGGTGCTCGAGGTGTACAGGATGCGCTCGACCTTCGAGTTCCGCGCGGCCATCAGCACGTTGAGCGTGCCGCCGATGTTCGACTCGAAGTCCTCGCGAGGATTCTTCGTGCTCACGATGATGTTGCGGGCGGCCATGTGGAAGACCACCGCGTGCTCGGGTACGACCTTGTCGATCAGCGCCGCGTCACACACCGAGCCCTCGACGAAGTCGAAACCCGACGGCGGCAGGTTGTCGAGCGAGCCCGTGAACAGGTCGTCGAGCACGGTCACCTTCGCGCCTTCGCGGATCAGCCGGCGCACGAGGTTGCTGCCGACGAAGCCGGCGCCTCCGGTCACGAGCACGGACTTGTTTTCGAGCGGGATCACGGAACTCTCCCGGCGCCTCACGGCGCCTCGCGGCGCCTACTGGCGCCAGCCGAAACGGAGAAACACGAGTGGTCGAAGAATGCGCCAGCCGTCCTGGAGGAGCCGCATCTTGGTGGTGCCGCGCGAGTGGTAGCGGACGGTCACCGGCGCTTCGCGCACCCGGTATCGGCCGCGGACCACCTGGAACAACAGGTACGGTTCGAGTTCGTAGCGGTCGAGCCAGTCCTGCTCCAGCCGGATGGCGGGATCGTCGAGCAGGTCGAGCCGGAACGCGCGCATGCCGTTCGTGCCGTCGGTGACCGGAAACCCGCTCGCGATGCGGAAGAGCAGCGGGTAGAGCTGCGTCAACCAGCGGCGGGAGGGCGGGATGCCGGGCGTCGCCCCGCCGGGAAGCCAGCGCGACCCCTGCACGAGGTCGGCCTCGCCGGAGAACAGCGGTGCGAGGATGCGCGGCAGTTCGTCGGGCTCGTGCTGGTCGTCGCCCGAGAGCACCGCGGCGTAGCGCAGCCCGCGGCGCTTCGCCTCGAGCAGTCCGGTGCGGATCGCGGCGCCGACGCCGCGGTTGACCTCGTGGCGGATCACGACCTCGGCGCCGGCCTCGCGCGCCTCGCCGGCCGTGTCGTCCTGCGAGCAGTCGTCCACGACGATCACCGTGGCGGCCCAGCGGCGCGGGACCTTTCGCACGACAGCGCCGATCTTGCCGGTCTCGTTCCACGCCGGCACCACGACGGCGACGACGGCGGGATCGATGAGTCCGGCGGAAACCGGGATGGGCGCGGGCGGCGTGGAGGGCTCGAAGGACATGAGGCGAAAAATCGTAACACACGGCGAGACTGTTCCCCCTCTCCGCACGCCTTCCGGTGCCCGGCCGGGTGCCGCCGCGCACGGCTGCGACGGGGCCCGCCGCCGTGCTACGGTGCGCGGCCATGCGCTCCCCCGCCAGCCATGCCGCACGCCGCGGCGCACTCGTGCTCGCCGGCTGCGCCGTCGCGGTGCAGCTCGCCGGCGCGGCGATCGGTTCGTTCCGCGCGGACGACTGGACGAACCTCGAGCGCGGCCTCTGGGCGACCACGCCGGCCGGGCTGCGCGAGGTGTGGACCGGGCTCAACCCGTTCACGCTCTACCGCCCGCTCGTGGACCTCTGGCACGGGCTGCTCATGCGTACGTTCGGGCTCGACGCCCCGCCGATGCTCGTGGTCATGGTGGCGCTCACGGCCGTGCAGACCGTGCTGCTCGCGCGTTTCGCGCGCGAGCGGGGCGGCGACCGCGCCGCTTCGGCGCTCGCCGCCGCCGCGCTCTGGGCGCAGGTGAACACCTACGCCTGGACCACGCAGTGGGTCTCGAACGTGACGGGCAGCCTGCTCGCGCTCTTCTCGCTGCTCGCCCTCGTGCAGCACCACCGCGCGGTGCGCGCCGCCGGCCGCGGCCGCTCGCCGGTGCCCGCCGTCGCCGCGATGGCGCTCGCCTTCCTCGCCGGCGCGCTGTGCAAGGAGGAGATCGTGCTCCTGCCGGCCGGACTCGCGGCGCTCGAGTGGTCGCGCCGCGACCGCCTGGACGAGCGCGAACGCCGCGCCGCGCTCTCCTCGTGGCTCACGCTTTCCGTCGTCGCCGCGGCGTACCTGTGGTTCCGCACGCAGGTGCTGCCCACGCCGCAGGTCGGCTCGCAGCGCTACCACCTCACGCTCGGCCCGCACGTGCTGCTCAGCGCCGCGTTCTTCGCCGTGCATCTCGGGGCGCTGCCCGCGGCCGTGTGGACGCTCACGCGACTGGCCTGGCCGCAGGCGCACGCGCGCGACGTGTGGGACTCGCCCGAGGGGCGGCTCGCGCGCCGCGAGGCGGTGGCGGCGCTCGTGTGGAGCGCTTCGGCCACGCTCCTCTACCTGCCCATCTCGGGCCGCCCGGCCTACGGCTACTACTACCTGCCCGCCTTCGCGGTCGCCTGGGCGGTGGCGCGCATGCTCGCGCACGCCGCGGCGCACGCGCGCCCCGGGAAGCTGAACGCCGCCGGCGCGCTGGCGCTGCACGGCGCGCTCGCGCTGGCCCTGACCGCGACCGGACTCGTGCTCGGCGCGTGGCACACGTACCGCGCGCGCACGCTCGCGGTGTGGGAGCGGCTCGACCGCGACTTCCCTTCCCCGCCGCCGAACGCGCGCTTCGTGTTCCTCGACTCCTCGGGCGCCGAGTGCTTCGTCGGGCGCTCGATCTTCAACCTCATCTTCGACGGCGCGACGGGCAGCATGCTGCGCCTGCACTACCGGAGGGGCGACCTCGACGGCCGGACGCTGTACGGTCCCGAAGCCGCGAGCCTCGCGGCGCTCCCGGACAGCGTGACGGCCGTCTACCGCACGCGCCTGGGCCGCATCGAACGCATGGTGAATGTCGGCGGGGCAACCGCCGATGACCCCGCGAGAGCGGGCGGAGCGCGTTGAGCGCTCGCGCCCTCGTGCAGTTTGCAACACGGGAAAGCGGCACCGGTCCGCCTCGGCGCGGCGGTGCTTGTGAGTGCTTTCCCGGCCGGACTACGATTCCGACCCCGCGTCACCCCACGGCGCCGTTCCCGCAGTTTCCCAGCCCACCCGGAAGCCAGACGGCATGCGACAGAACCTGAAGTTGAGCGTCGTGATCCCGTGCTACAACGAGGAGGACGGCGTGCGCGAAGTGATCTCCCGCATGCCGGCCTCCGTGGACGAGATCGTGGTGGTGGACAACAACTGCACCGACCGCACGGCGGAGGTGGCGACGTCGCTGGGCGCGCGCGTGGTGGCCGAGAAGGTTCCCGGCTACGGCGCGGCGTACAAG
>JACRIW010000040.1 GCA_016215625.1 Candidatus Eiseniibacteriota bacterium
CTTGTACGCCGCGCCGTAGCCGGGAACCTTCTCGGCCACCACGCGCGCGCCCAGCGACGTCGCCACCTCCGCCGTGCGGTCGGTGCAGTTGTTGTCCACCACCACGATCTCGTCCACGGAGGCCGGCATGCGGGAGATCACCTCGCGCACGCCGTCCTCCTCGTTGTAGCACGGGATCACGACGCTCAACTTCAGGTTCTGTCGCATGTGTTTCGCTTCCGGGTGGGTACGGCTTCGGGGGACCACTCGTCGTGGGACAGGTGCAGCCGGTTGAAGCGTAACAAAGCGGTGAAACGAGCCACAAAGGCGAGCGCGGTGCGGACTCGCCGGGACACCCTCGGTGGTTGCGATTCGCACGGAACTCCCGCCGCGGGCGGGGATGCCGTGCGTTTTGCGGCTTTCAGTCGCGGTGCGGGAGCGAGGCGCCGGAGGCGCCGGAGGACCCGGACGCGATCCAGCGGGACAGTCCCGGCCAGAGCCGTTCGAAGCCGAGCGCCGCGAGCAGCGTCATCTGCGGCTCGATCGGGATGCGGTAACGCGTCTGCGTGAAGAACAGCGAGTAGAACGCGGCGGTGGCCGCCGAGACGAGGATCAGCAGCGCGCGGTCGCGCCGCTTCGCGAGTCCCGCCGCCAGCCCCACCATCGCGAACACGAGCACGGGCCAGAAATGCACCGCGCCGACGAGCCGGACGTTGCGCGTCGTGAACCGGTTCGTGGTCTGGAGACGGTCCACCTCGGGCCAATAGAAGTGCAGGAACTCGAACGCGAAATCGTGGGCGTAGTCGAGCGGCCGCGTCTTCACGTAGTTCCATTCGCGCGCGAGGAACTGCTTCGCGGGCAGCGGATGGAACTCGGTCCCGAGCGGGAACTGGATGCGGCGGTCGTCGCGCATGGTGACGTCGGTGCGCGCGTACCAGAGCGTCCACTGGGCCTTGCCCACGAACGGCGCCTCGCCGGTCTCGGGAGACGACTGCGAGCGCACGTAGAGCTCGGTGATCACGCCGGTCGTGGCCACGGCGAGCAGCGTCGCGAACAGCACCGCGCGTCCGCCCCGGCGCGCCTGCCACGCGAGCCATCCGAAGACGGCGGCGCCGGGGGCGGCCATGACCTGGTCGGTGAGGATGCCGAGCGCGAGCGCGACCCCCAGCCCGAGTCCCTTGAGCAGGCTCGGCTTCTCGGCGAGCGACCACGCGCCGAGCGTCACGCACAACAGCAGCAGCGTGTAGAGCGTCGTCGGGTAGAGCAGGCCGTTCGAGAACACGAGCGTCGGCGAGAGCGCGATGCCGAGGCCGGTGAGGATGCCGATCGCCGGGCCGCCGACGCGGCGCCCGAGCGAGACGCCGGCGAGCACGAGCGCGACCGACAGCACGAGCTGCATGAGGCGCAGGGCGAGGAAGTTGTCGAGGCCGAACAGCGCGTAGCCGATCGCGAGGAACGCGGGGAACACCGGTGCGCGCGGCGTGCTCGGGTCGAGCACCCGCCCGGCGAGCATCTCGAGCGCGTTCGCGCGGTACTCGACCGTGTCGGCGAAGTAGTACTCGTTCCTCAGCGTGCTGATGAACGCGATGCGCACGAACAGCGTCACGGCGACGACGACCATGAGCGCGACCTGCTCGCGGACGAGCGCCCCCGGGGCGAGGACGTCGGCGGGCTTCAGCAGTGTGGCGCGGCGGTTGGGCATGAAGGAAGGGTCTCCGGAACCGGGGGGATCAGATCCGCACGCCCTGCGCGCGCAACTGGTCGCGGCGTACGCGGTAGGCGGCGACCCACATCGCGAACATCAACCACACCTGGTACTGGTAGGTGTTGTTGCGCAGGTATTCGATCTTGAACTGGTCCACGGCGAAGAACGCCATCTGCACGTGGGCCATGAACAGGTAGGAATCGAGGTAGCTGTCGCCGGCCGGGGTGTCCACGCGCGGCTTCGTGATGCGCCAGAACGTCCAGAACAGCCACAGGAAGAAGCTCAGGCCGACGAGCCCCGTGAGGTTGCCGACGTACAGGTAGAGGTTGTGCGGCCAGTACCAGTATTCGAGCCCGCGCTGCGAGCTGTAGTACGGCCCCCATCCGATGATCGGGTGGTACATCATGCGCTGCCAGGCTTCGGTCCACGTGCCCACGCGCGTCTCGGGCATCCAGCCGACCATCTCGGTGCCGGCGACGCGCTCGAAGAGGTTGCCCGAGCGCGTGAACGTGGAGACGAAGAAGTTCATGCCGAAGAGCAGCGCCGCGCCGCCCGCGAGCGTGATCGTCATGGGCACGATGCGCAGGTGACGCCGCATGAGGAACACGAGGTAGACGAGCGCGACCGACAGCGAGACGACCGGGCCGCGCGTCACCGTGGCGAACAGGATGAAGAGCACGAGCACCATCATGGCCACGTGCATGACGCGGCCGTAGAACGCCTTCTGCTGCGCGAGGCGGAAGCCGAGGAACAGCAGGTTGAGGCCGCAGAAGTCGGCGAGCAGCTCGAAGTCGTAGAACGTCGCGCCGACGCGCACGCCGTGGCGGTTGAACTCGTCGCCGTGCGTGTTCTCGAAGTTGATCCAGCCGGGCACGAGCGTGGCGCCGGGGTGGTTCAGCTCCCAGATCGCAATCAGCATGAGCCCGACGACCGAGGCCGTGTGGAACACGTGCAGGCGCTTCACGTCGTCCTCGGTCTGCACCGAGTTCACGATCAGGTAGAACATGATCAGCGTGCCGACGAGGAGCTGGAAGTTCTGCAGCGCGAAGTACAGGTCGTGCTGGCTCTCGACGTTGTAGAACGACACGACGTACGTGAGGAAGAACGCCGCGATGGGCGCGTCCACGGGTGTGGGCCGTGGCGGCGCGACCTCACGCTGCGACATACGCAGCAGGTAGATGATGACGAGCAGGAGGATGAGCGCGATGTTCGTGCTGCCGAACACCGTGCCGCGCGGGTAGGGCAGCGCCATGATCATCACGCCGATGCCCGAGACCATGTCGAGGCGCCACGCGATGCCGATCACGATCACGGCGGCGGCGACCGACAGCAGCCGCTTGTTCGGCTCGAGGTACTGCGAGCCGAGGATGACGCCCAGCGCGATGACCACGAGGGCGTTCACCGCACGGTCGAACCACTGGCCCCAGACCGAGGGCCGGTGCTCGGGACGCGCGGGGAAGAGCGTCGCCTTCATGCCGCTCCGAATCGCTTGGCGACGAGGTGGGTGAGGTTGAGCCAGCCGTCGCGCCACTTCTGCAGCTTCACCTCGCCGATGCGCGCGCCGTAGGGAATGTGCGACTCGCCGAAGCGGCCCCCGCGCAGGATCGCCTCGAGCTTGATCTCCTGCGAC
>JACRIW010000043.1 GCA_016215625.1 Candidatus Eiseniibacteriota bacterium
GAGCTGTCGGGCCTCGCGACGAGCAGGTCGGTGGCGCCGTCGGCGGCGAAGTCGCCCGCGACGAGGGCGCCGGCGCCGCCGGCGAACACGCGCGGCGCGCCGAAGCCCGCGGCCGTGCCCGCGAGCACGCGCACTTCCGCGCTCGCGGGGGCGACGAGCGCGACGTCCGCGCGGCCGTCGCCGTCGAAGGCCGCGACCACGGGCGAGCGTACGGCGGAGCCCGTCGGCGCCGCGACGGGTGTGCCGAGCTCCATGGCCGCCGCGGCGAACGTCGGGGTGCCGAGCGTCCAGAGATCGCCGCTGGCGAGCGCGCACGCGGCCACGTCGAGCCGGCCGTCGGGGTCGAAGTCGCCGAGCGAGAGAGCGGCCGCGCCGCCGGGCAGCGCGCGGCTCGAGGCGAGCGCGAACGTCGCGTCGCCGCGGCCCGCGGCGCCGCCGCCGCGCCAGATCTCGAGCTCGGTGCCGTCGGCGATCGCGAGATCGGTGACGCCGTCGCCGTCGAGATCGCCGCACACGAGCTGGCGCGGCGTCCCGTCGAGCGGCGCGCTCCACGCGCGCGCGAGCGGCAGGTCGTCCGTGCCGCGCACCACGAGGGACGGTCCGGCGGAGCCGTCCACGAGCGCGGCCACATCGGCGAATCCGTCGGCGTCGAAGTCGGCGCACACGAAGTCCACGCCGCCCTCGAGCGCGCTCGATTGCGCGGCACCGAACGCGCCCGTGCCGTCGCCCGCGTGCCACGCGAGCGAGGCCGCGCCGAGCGTCACGAGATCGAGCAGGCCGTCGCCGTTCACGTCGGCGAGCCGCACGCGACGCGCGGCGTCCACCGCGAACGGAGCGAGCGGGGCGAAGCGGCCGTCGCCGAGCCCGCGCAGCAGCGCCGCCTGCGTGGCGCTCGCGGCGAGCACGTCGTCGAGCCCGTCGCCGTCCACGTCGGCGCGTTCGAGCTGCGCGGCGGCGAACGGCAGCGCGGTGCGCCGCGGCGTGCGGAACAGGCCGCACAGCGCGAACGCGGCGTCGCTCGCGTCGCTCCGGGACGCGACCGCCGCGTCGCGCACGCGCAGCCGCATGCGTTCGGACGCCGCGCCCGCGGCGCTCACCTTCACGTGGTCGCCCGTCACGCCGCGCGCGAGCGGCACCCACGTGAGGCCGTCGTCGACCGAACGCTCCACGTCCACCGCCGCCACGCCCGCGCTCTTCGTCCAGCGCACCGTCTGCTCCGTGCCCGGCCACCACGCCTCGCCGCCGTTGGGTGCGAGCATCGTCACGACGGGCGCGCTCGCCGCGGGGCACGTGCCGAGCCAGCGCGTCACGTTGTTCGCGGCCGTGTTCGCGCACGCGAGGTCGGGCACGCCGTCGCGGTCGAAATCGCCCGTGCACACGCTCGCCGCGCCCGAGCCCGCGGCGTACGTCGCGTAGGCCACGAACGAGCCGCCCGCGCCGCGCAGCACGCTCACCTGGTTGGCGGCGGCGCACGCCGCGGCCACGTCGGGCGTGCCGTCGCCGTCGAAGTCGGCGACCGCGAGGTCGCGCGGCGCGAGCGCCGTGGTGAGCGTGGCCGCGGCCGTGAACGCACCGGTGCCCGTGCCGCGCAGCAGCGTCAGCGTGGTGCTCGCGCCGTTGGAGACGAGCAGGTCGGTCCGGCCGTCGGCGTTCGCGTCGAGCGTCGCGAGTCCCCACGGCGATCCGGGTGCGGCGTACGTGACGCCCGCGGCGAAGCCGCCCGCGCCGTCGCCGCGGAAGACCGAGACGTTCGCCGAGCCGTTGTTGCTGCATGCGAGGTCCAGCCGGCCGTCGTCGTCGAAGTCGGCCGCGACGAGGCGCGTGGGACTCGTGCCCGCGGCGAGCGTGGCGCCGATCGCGAACGCGCCCGTGCCGTCGCCCGCGAGGACGATCACGGCGTTCGTGCTGCTGCTCGTGGCGGCGACGTCGTCGTCGCCGTCGCGGTCGAAGTCGCCGCACACGACGCCGCGCAGGTTCGCGCCGCACGCGACGATGCCGCCACCGGTGAACGCGCCCGTGCCGGTGCCGCGCCAGATCGAGACGCCGGTGGACACGGCCACCGCGAGGTCGGTGACGCCGTCGCCGTCGAAGTCGCCGGTCGCGAGGCCGACCGCGGCGCTGCCGCTCGCGTACGCGGCGGGCGCGGCGAACCCGCCGGCGGCGTTGCCGAGCAGCACGCTCAACGTGGCGCCCGTGCCGTTCGCGGTCGCGAGGTCGTCGATGCCGTCGCGGTCGAAGTCGCCGCGCACCACCTGGCGCACGGACGTTCCGGCGGCGTACGGCACGGCGGACGCGAGCCCGCTGCATGCGGCGCGCGCGATCGGCGCGGCGCACAGCAGCGACACGGCCAGCACGGCGCGGAGGGCCCGCGCGCGGTGCAGCTCGGACATGACGCTCCCCTCGAAGCGTGAGCAAGAGGCGTGATCGAACGGGGCGGGGATGGTTCAGGGGTGGGGAAATCGTCCCGTGCACGCGGGGGGGCGGCAAGAAGGAATTGCGCGACGCGCGTTCGTGCGGCGCGTTTGGGGCATCCCACCCTCGCGGCTGCACGATTTCGGGGCCGCTCGCGCAGGCGCGGCTCGGCCGTTCGTGCTCAGCGTTCGCGCCAGCGGTCCCCGAGCGCGAACACGCGTGCCGGATCGAGCGCGTCCGAGATCCGCACGCGCAGCGCGCGCGTGGCGCCGGACGACGGGCGCGGGCTCAGCGCGACGCCGCGCGCGGCGATCGGCGTGAACCCGTGCGACGCCGCGAGCGCGAGCAGCGCGGGCGCGTCCTGCGGCGCGGGCCACAGGTGCAGCCGCCCGTGCGCCGCGTGGAAGACGAGCGTCTCCGCGACGGCGTGGCCGGCGAGGAAGGCGATCGCATCCGGCGTGCGGTGCGCGCTCGTGAACGTGAGTCGCGTGCCCTCGCGCTCCTCGAGCTGCGCGAGTTCGCGCCACAGCGGCGGCACGTCGTGGCCGTCGCGGCGCGCGCGCGATGCGCCGAGCGCGCCTTCGCAGAAGCGAACGCCGTCGGCGACCCGGGCCGCGTCGTCCTCGAAGCCGGTGAAGATCGTGAACGGCGCACCGGGCACGGTGTACGACGGCGCGGCACGCGGCCCGAGCACGGTGAGCACCGCGCACTCGCGGCGCGGGAACGCGCTCCAGCGTGCCGCGTCGCCGAGCAGCGCGTCGTCGGCGCCGTGCGTGAGCGCGGCGCGCGAAGGCGGCAGCGGCAGCAGCTTGAGCGAGGCTTCGACGAACACGCCGAGCGCGCCCTCGGAGCCCACGAGCAGGCGGTGCACGGCGTGGCCGGCGACGTTCTTCACCACGCGGCCGCCGGTGCGCGCGAGCACGCCGTCGCCCGTCACGAAGCGTGCGCCGAGGATGCGGTCGCGCGGCGCGCCGAAGCGCAGCCGCCGCGCCCCGGAGGCGTTCGCCGCGAGCACGCCGCCGAGCGTCGCCCGCTCTTCGCCGGGCGCCTCGAGCGGCAGCTCCTGCCCGCGCGCGCGCAGCGTCTCGCGCAGCTCGGCGATCGTGACGCCGCACTGCGCGGTGAGCGTGAAGTCGTCCGGCTCGTACGACACCATCGCGTCCAGCGCGCCGAGGACCAGCGCGCGCTCGCAGCGGTCGGGCGCGCGTTCGTGCGGCAGCGCGACGCCGCCGCCCCAGGGCGCGAGCGTCTCGCGCGCGGCCGCGCACTCGCGCACGGCCTCGGCGACGGCCTCGGCGCTCGCCGGCACCCAGACCTCGCGCGGCACGAGGCCGGAGATCGCGTGGCGCGCGGGCGTCAGATCCACGGGCCCTCCGCGTCGGGGCGGAACGCCGTGCCGCCGAGCTGGGCCGGGGCGCGGCCGTGCGCGTGCGCTTCGCCGCAGCCCGCGCCGCCGGGCAGGATCTTGCCCGGGTTCAGCCGGCGCGCGGGATCGAACGCCGCGCGCACGCGTTCCATGACGGCGAGGTCGTCCGCGCCGAACAGCTCGGCCATCATCGGGCGCTTCTCGATGCCCACGCCGTGCTCGCCGGAGATCGTGCCGCCGAAACGGATGCACATGCGCAGGATCTCGTGCGACACCTCGAGCGCGTCCTGCTGCTGGCGTTCGGACTTCGCGTCGAAGAGCACGTGCGGATGCAGGTTGCCGTCGCCCGCATGGAACACGTTGCCGGCTTCGAGCCCGCGCGCTTCCGCGAGCCGGTAGATGGTCGCGAGCGCTTCGGCCAGCTTCGTGCGCGGCACGACCCCGTCCATGATGTAGAACCCGCTCGCGGTGCGGCCGTACGCGCCGAACGCGGACTTGCGCCCCTTCCACAGCAGCGCGCGCTCGGCGGCGTCCTTCGCGACGCGCCGGGAGCGGGCACGCCACTCGCGCGCGATGGCGCCGATGCGCTCGACCTGCGCGGGCAGGCTCACCGCGGGACCGTCCACCTCGATGAGCAGCAGCGCCGCGGCGTCGGTGGGCAGGCCCATCTGCAGCCACGCTTCGACGAGCCCGACCGTGTGGCGGTCCATGATCTCCATGGCGGCGGGCACGATGCCCTCGGCGATCACGCGCGAGACCGTGTGGCAGGCGTCCTCGACGGACTCGAAGTCGAACAGCATCGTCTGCACATCCTCGGGCACGGGCAGCAGCCGCACGCACACCGCGGTCACGACGGCGGTCGTGCCTTCGCTGCCGATCACGACCGACGCGAGGTCGAAGTCCGGCGCATCGCACGCTTCGCCGCCCAGCGTGACGCTCGTCCCGTCCTCGAGCACGACGGTGACGCCGAGGACGTGGTTGAGCGTGACGCCGTACTTGAGGCAATGCGGCCCGCCGGCGTTCGTCGACACGTTGCCGCCGATCGTGCTCACCTGCTGCGAGGCGGGATCCGGCGCGAAGTACAGCCCGGCAGGCGCGAGCTGCTGCGACAGCCACAGGTTCACGAGCCCGGGCTGCACCCACGCGAACAGCCGCTCGTGATCCACCCGCAGCACCCGGTCCATGCGATTGAGGGAAAGCGAAACGCCGCCGGTTTCGCACGTGCAGCCGCCCGCCAGCCCCGTGCCGGCCCCGCGCGGCGTCACCGGCAACCCGTGCGCGCGCGCCCAGAGCATCACGGCGGCGACCTCGTCCGTGGAGCGCGGCAGCGCCACGACGTCCGGGGCGACGCGCTCGAGCGTCATGGCGTCCGCGTCGTACGTGAAGAGCGCCGCGGGCTCCGAGAGCACGCCTTCGGGGCCCAGCAGGGCGCGCAGTTCGTCGAGTGCGTCGGCGGTGAGCGGCATGGCGCGGGACAGTAATGGCGTCCCGTGCAAGTTGCACGTTGACGCCACGGGCGGTGACCCGGACCATCTTCATGGTGACCACCTTCCCCCGATCCCTGCCGGGAGCGCCCCTCGCGCTCTTCGCGGCGCGCGCTTTCGCGCGCGGTCGCGCGCGCGCGGGAGTCCGCGCGTTCCTCGTCGCGGCCTGCGTCCTGCCGGGCCTCGTCACGGCGGCGCCGGCGCGCGCCGCGTGGCCCGCGAACCCGGCCACGAACGTGCCCGTGTGCAACGCCGCCGGTGTGCAGGCGTATCACGGCGCGATCACCGACGGTCAGGGCGGGGTGTTCGTCGCATGGGCGGACTCGCGCACGGGCACCAACGACATCTACGTGCAGCACATCAGCGTCTCGGGCCTGCCGATCTGGAATCCCACCGGCCGGCTCGTGTGCGGCGCCGCGGGCGACCAGGACCAGCCGGTGCTCGTCGGCGACGGCGCCGGCGGCGTGTACGTCGCGTGGCGCGACTTCCGCAACGGCGTGACGGGCGACCTCTACGCGCAGCGCGTGGACGCGACTTCGACGCCGCAGTGGCAGACGAACGGCGTCGCCGTGTGCACGGCGCCCGGCGAGCAGGCGTTCCCGGTGATCGCGACGGACGGCCGGCCGCTCGTCCCGGGACCGGTCGGCGCCGCGAACCCGCTCGGCGTGATCGTCGCGTGGGAGGACTGGCGTTCGTCGATCACGATCCACGCGCAGCGCATCGACGCGAGCGGCGCCGCGCGCTGGACCGCGAACGGCATGGCGCTTTCGGCGAGTTCCTCCCCGCAGTTCGATCCGGCGTGCGTGGAGGACGGACAGGGCGGCGCGTTCGTCGTGTGGGCGCAGCAGGGGCTCGTCACCTACGACATCGCGGGCCAGCACGTGCAGTCCGACGGCACGCTCGCATGGGGCGCGAACGGCGCGACGATCTCCGCCGTCGCGGCCGCGCAGGTGCATCCGGTCGTCTGTCGCGACGGCTCCGACGGCGCGTACGTCGCGTGGGAGGATCATCGCGGCGCGGACTCCGACGTCTACGCCCAGCGCCTGGGCTACTTCGGGAACACGGCGTGGCTCACCGGCGGCCAGCCCGTGTGCACGGTCGCGGGCGACCAGTGGCAGCCGATGATCGCGCAGGACGGCATGGGTGGCGCGCTCCTCGCGTGGACCGACCAGCGCGCGGGCAGCGACATCTACGCGCAGCGCCTGTCGCCCGGCGGCAACGGCGCGTGGGCCGCGGGGGGCATGGCGGTGGGCGCGGCGGTCAACGTGCAGCAGTTCCCGACGATCGCGAACGACGGCCGCGGCGGGGCGATCGTGTCGTGGGAGGACTATCGCGCGGGCACCGTGGCGGACATCTACGCGCAGCGCGTGACGCCGGCCGGCGCGGCCGTGTGGGCCGCGAACGGCCAGGCGGTCTCGACGGCGCCCGGCAACCAGTACGGCGCGACCGTGGTGGCGGACGGCGACACGGTGGGCATCGTGGTGTGGACCGACCAGCGCTCGGGCGGCAGCGACATCTACTGCCAGCGCGTCCCGCTCGTGATCACGCTCGACGCGGACCCGGGCGCGCGCGGCGAACTCGCGGCGGCGCGCTTGAGCGCGGGACCGAACCCGGCGTTCGGCGCGGTGTCGTTCGCGTTCTCGCTCGCCCGCGCGGGCGAGGTCGAACTCGAGGTGTACGACGCCTCGGGCCGGCGCGTGCGCACGCTCGCGCGAGGGCCGCGCGCCGCGGGCGCGCAATCGGTGGCGTGGGACACGCGCGACGACGCGGGGCGCGCGTGCGCTCCGGGCGCCTACTGGGCGCGGCTGCGCGTGGACGGCGCGCCGGCGGGCCGCGGCACGGTCACCCTGCGCCGCTGACGGACGTTCACGCGGGCCCGCACTCGCGCTTGCGCTCGCTCGCGCGCGCTCAGGCCAGCGCCGCCGCCGGCAGCGACACGCGGAAGCGCGCGCCCGCGCCGGTCTCGCTCCACACCTCGAGCTGCCCGCCGTGCTTCTCGACGAGCTGGTGCACCATCGGCAACCCGAGTCCGCGCCCGTCGGGACGCGTCGTGAAGAACGGCTCGAAGATGCGCCCGCGCATCTCCTCGGACATGCCGCAGCCGTCGTCGCTCACCTCGACCCACGGCATGCGCGCGCGCGCCGTCGCCTGGCCGGTGCGGATGCGCACGGTGCCCTCGGAGGGGCCGATCGCCTGCCATGCGTTGATCAGCAGGTTGAGCACGATGCGGCGCACGTCCGTCGGGTCGGCGAACACCGGAGGCAGCGTCTCGGCCAGCTCCGGCGCGACACGCACGTGGCGCGGCACCGACGGCGCGACGAGCTCGATCACTTCGGTGACGACGGCGTTGAGGTCGAAGGGCTGCGCCGGCGCACTCTCCTGGCGCGCGAGGCCGAGCATGCGGCGCGACAGCTCGGAAGCGCGGCGCGTGGCGGCGATCGCCTTGTCGAGCGACTCACGCTCGGGGTGGTCGGGCGGCAGCGCGCCGCGCACCATCGCGGTGTGCCCGGCGATCACCTGCAGCAGGTTGTTGAAGTCGTGCGCGATGCCCGCGGCGAGCAGACCGACCTCGGCGAGCGCGCGCTGGCGCTCGAGCTCGCGCGACAGCACTTCGCGCTCCGCGAGCGCGCGGGACAGCTCCTGCTGCAGACGCTGCGTCTCGGCGCTCAGGCGCTCGGCGCGCCCGACGTTCTCGCGCAGCAGCCACGAGAGCATGTCCGCGCGGCGGTAGGGCGCCTCGATCACGTGCGCCACCGCGGGGTCGCGCAGCAGCGCCACGTGCTTTTCGCGCACGAGCGCGCGCAGTTCGTCGTGGATCTCGCCCGAATCGAGACCGGTCTCGACGAGCGCCTGCTCGAAGCGCGTGATCGCCTCGGGCAGCGCGTCGAGCCGGTCGGGCTCGGGCTGCTCCATGAGCCGCTCGAGCGCCCGGCGCGCGTTGCGGCCCGACGCCCCGGCCGGAATGCGCGCTTCGAGCGCGCGCACGAAAGGCGTCACGGCCGCGCGGGGCCGGCCTTCGGCGGAAGGCGAAGCGGGCGAATCCACCTTGCGAGGATGCGCAGCGTGCTCCGACACGGTCCCCACCTGTGGTCAGAGATGCCGACTGAGCCCGCGCGAAGATCGCGCCGGCGGTCAAGCTCATCCGTCTCCGAGGGGCCGCGGTGGGGGATTGCTTCCGCGGTGGCGCTACGTTTCCAGACCGCGCACGAGTCGCGCAAGGACTTTCGCGCGCACGGAACGCTTCACCCGTTCACCCGCGGGATGCGCGCGCGTTCAGCGTCCGAGCGCGGAGGGCGCCAGCGCGGCGAGCGCGTCGGCCGCCTGCTGGTAGCCGGTGCGGAGCAGGAAGGCGCTGTTGCGCCCGTACGACTTGGCGCCGATCACGAAGTAGTCCGGCTCCGGATGCGCGAGCACGCCGGCTCCGCCTTCGGGCGCGACCATGCAGTCGGCGCCGGCCTCGCTGCCGAGCAGCGCCGCCGAGAGCTTCATCGCGCCGCCGGTCGCCCAGCAGAAATGCGCGTGCAGGCCCGCGGTGATCGAATGGTCGGGCACGTAGCCGACGTTGAGCACGACCTGTTCGACTTCCTCGATGCGCGGCTGGCCGCCGCACAGGAACGTCACGCGGTACTTGTGCGTGCCGGTGTTGTACTCGAAGCCTTCGATCTCGGCGCCGCCGAACCACGCGATCGCCGGATCGCTCCCCTCGCGCAGCGCGCGCGCGGCCGCGAACAGCGCGGCGCGCGCCGGCAGCGGGTCGTTCACGACGCCGCCGGCGTCCGCCTCCGTCCCGCGCGTCGCCCACACGACGCTCGTTCCCGGGACTTCGGCGGCGAGCTTGGCGAGCGCGACCACCGTGGTCGCGGCGGACGCGCCGCCGCCCACGACGTGCGTGCGCTTGCCCGCGTGGCGCTCGCGCCGCAGGCCGAGCACGTCGTCGGGGCGGTAGCTCATCTGCGGCGCCAGGTACTGCTCGTTGCGCCCCGGGATGCCGCCCGTGCCGGCCCACGCGGGCGTGCCGAACGTGCCGGTCGCGTCGATCAGCGAGAACGCGTGGATCAGGCTCTCGTGCCCGCCCGCGTTGCGGACGAGCATGCGGAACGGTTCGTCCGCGCGCGCGGGATCGCCGATGCGCTCGTGGCGCAGCGTCGCGCGGCGCGACACCTGCACGACCTGCTCGTGCGTGTGCACGCGGCCCTTCAGTTCCGGCGTGGCCGCGAGCGGGAGCAGCACGCGGTCGGCGAACTCGTCGCCGGTCGGGCACTCGTCCGCGGGCGGCGCGGTCCAGCCGTTCGCCTTCAGCAGCCGCGCGGTCGCCGGGCCGACGTTCATGGTCCACGGCGTGAACATGCGCACGTGTCCCCAGCCGCGCAGGTGCGCGCCCACTTCGCCGCGTTCGAAGACGTGGACGTCGAAACCCAATTCGAGCGCGGCGGCGGCGGCTTCGAGGCCGACGGGACCGGCGCCGAGGACGGCGAGCGAATGGCGGGCGGGCGTGTTCATGCGGTTCTCCGGAAGCGTGAGTGGGGCGCGGCGGGCGGGCACTGTAGCGGGTGCGCCGCCGGGCGCGCTACTCCACGTCCGATCGCCCGGCCTCGGTGATGATGCGCTCGCGGCACTCGCGCACGAGCACGGCGTGGATGTCGAGCGAGCGCCACCACACCGCGGCGCCGATCGCGGCGGCCAGGACCGCGACGATCCAGCGCGCGAGCGCCGTCCACGGCTCGGGCGTGAGCTTGCCCGCGGCCCACACGGCGCCGATCGCGCACCCGGCCGCGAGCGCGGTGAGCGCGAACATGCCGAGCGTCTGGAGCACGCCGGGGCCGCCGCGCATGCCGGAGCCGCGCTTGCGCGCGCGCACGGGGAATCGGATGCCGAGCGACGTGCCGATCGTGAGCGAGACGAACAGCACGCCGAGACCCGCGACCGCGCCCGGCACGTGCTCCGCCCGCCACGCGCCCGGCATGACGAACGCCATGACGACGAGGAGCAGCACGAGTTCGACGGCGATGCGCGCGAGGAACTCGAGGTTCTTGGACAGCACCACGTCGCGCGCCGGTACGGGCAGCAGGAACAGGCTGCGCACGCCGGGTCCGTCGTAGCTGAACACCATCATGCTCGAGATGCCGACGGTGAGGAGCAGCATTGTCACGACGAACTCCGGCCGGCCCGCCTGCTGCCCGGAACTCGTGACGCGCAGGATGATCACCATGAGCGGGAGCGAAATCAGGCTCGCGACGCGCTGCGGGTGCGCGATCGAATAGCGCAGCTCGCGCGCGAGCAGCGCGCCGAGCGCCGGGCGCAGCGGCGGCGAGAAGAGCGCGAAGCTCGCCGCGCCCGCACCCGAGCGCTTCGGGCGCGGGCCGCCGCCCGCGCTCTCGCCCGCGCGCACGACGTGGCGCATGAGCGCCGCGGCCGGCAGCACGCCGAGCACGAGCAGCGCCGCGCTCACGGCGAAGCCGCCGGCGGCGCGCAGCGGCTCGCCCTCGAGCGCGCCCGTCGCGAGCGCGGCAGGGCCGCCGATCGTGGGGAGCAGCGCGAGTCCCCGCGCCGCGGTCTCGAGCAGCCGCACGGGATCGAGCCCCTTCGCCTGCATCCAGTGCGACGTCTCGGAGCCCGTGACGCGTGCGAAGAGCTGCAGGCCGAGGAACATGAGCGGCAGCACGATGCCCGCCGCGTAGCGTGTGGACTCGCGCCGCAGCAGCTCGTCGAGCAGCGCGAGCACGACCTGCAGCACCGTGGCGCTGAGCAGCGACAGCAGCAGGCCCGCGAACGCCGTCACGATCCCGGCGCCGAGGCCGTTCGAGCCGGCGGCCGCGATCGCGACCGCGACGAGCGCGGGCGCGGTCATGAGGCACACGGGCTCGAGCAGCGAGGCGGCGACGTTGATGACGAACACCGACCTCGGTGGCACGGGGTAGCGCAGGAACTTGTCGAGCTCGAACGTGCGCCCGAGCGCGCCCGAGACCACGCCCATCCACAGCCACAGGATCTGGCACAGCCCGAACGTGACCGTGATCGCGGGCGCGCCGTACTCGCGCACGCCGTACCACGCGAGCACCGCGCCACCCGCCCACAGCGGCGAGAACGCCAGGAACAACCCGATCGCGACGGCGACGGACACCCAGCGCTGCGTGGCCGAGCCCGAGTTCAGGAACAGCTTCCAGCGCAGCCAGAGCAGCAGCCGCAGCGTCTTCACTCGGGAGCGCTCCCGCCGGTGAGCCAGCCGAGCCCGGCCGCCGCGTCGCCGCGCGAGCCGCCGACGCGCGAAAGGAACAGCTGCTCGAGCGAGTTCGTCTCGCCGTGTTCACCGCGGCGCAGCTCGTCGAGCGAGCCGTTCGCGACGAGCCTGCCGCCCGCGACGATGCCGACGTGCGTGCACAGGCGTTCGACCACCTCGAGCACGTGCGAGGTGAGGAACACCGTCACGTGCCGCTGCGAGACGAGGCGCTGGAGCAGCTCGCGGATCTCGCTCGTCGCGACCGCGTCCACGCCCTCGAAGGGCTCGTCGAGGAACAGCAGCCGCGGCTCGTGGATGAGCGCGCACGAGAGCGCGAGCTTCTTGCGCATGCCGTGCGAGTAGCCGGCGACGAGCTTGCGCGCCGACGAGGTGAGGTCCATCGCTTCGAGCAGTTCGGCCGCGCGCGACTTGGCGACGGCGGGGGCGAGCCCCTGCACCTCGCCGACGAAGCGCAGCTGGTCCTCGCCGCTCAGGCGCTCGAACAGGTGCAGACCGTCGGGCACGACCCCGATGCGGCGCTTGATCTCGAGGTCGTCCTTCGCGAGGTCGAGCCCGAGGATGCGCGCCCCGCCCGAGCTGGGCGAGAGCAGCCCCGTGAGCATGTTGATCGTCGTGGACTTGCCCGCGCCGTTGGGGCCGAGGAAGCCGTAGAACGAGCCCTCGGGCACCTGCAGCGACAGGCGGTCCACGGCGGTCTGCGCGCCGAACACGCGCGTGAGTTCGAACGTCTCGATGGCGAAACCGGACATGGCGACCTCGGGAATCGGGAGCGGCATCGGGCGTGGCGGGCACCTTATCAGAAGCGCCGCACGGTTCCGCGCGGCGCGGCGCCCCGGCGTTTCGGGACGCGCATCGTGCAAGTTCCCGAAATGCGCCCTGCATCTCCGTGGAAACACCGAGTCCGCGCCGGCGTGTCGCGAGCCGCTCAACTCGCGGGGTCTTTTCGCGCGATCCGCGCAGGCGAGCCTTGAAGGACGCGAAGCGCGCGTGGTTTTCTGCACGCGGCCCCGATCCCACGCGGGGCCCGGCGGAAGACCTTCAGAACGCCAGTTCCGCCACGATCGGCGCGTGATCGCTCGCCTTTCCGGGTCCGTCCAGGCCCCGCACGGTGTGCCCGCGTCCCGATCGCCAGCCTCGGCCGCAGATCCAGTCGAGCCGCAACGTTCCACGATGAATCGCCCATTCGAGCACGCGTCTTGCCACATGGCGCAGCGGCCCGGGAAGCGCCTGTGCTTCCTCGAGCCGGTCCTCACGCAGCAGGAGGGACGGCAGCTCGTCCCGGTAGTCGTTCCAGGCGAACCCGGCCTCACGCAGCACGTCGAACAGCGGCTCGTGCGCGAACCCCCGGTCCGGATGCAGCAGCCGAGCTTTCAATGCGGGACCCGGCATCAACATCAATGCAGAAGCACCATGGAGAGCCGAGTGCCACAGACCGCGGTCGAACGTATGAGTGTTGAAGTCGCCCGCCAGCACGACGGGGCGGCGTTCGTGCGCGAGCGCGTCCGCGATCACGCGGGCCTGCGCCGCGCGGTGCTCGCGCGTGCGGTGCACCTCGAGGTGCGCGGCGACCGCCACGAAGGCGCCTTCGGGCCGCAGGATCTCGGCGACGAGCGCGCAGTGACGCCCGACCATGCGCTCGAGGTCGAACTGCAGCTTCTGCGGGCTGGGCAGGTCGAGCACGCGCACTTCGCCGATCGGCCAGCGCGACAACACGGCGATGCCGAACAGTCCCGCTTCGTTCTCGCGGCCCGCCGCGGTGACGGCGTCGTCGTCCCGGCCGACCGTGGTCTCGAGGAACAGGGGCGCCCAGACGGCGTGCAGGTTCAGCGCTCGGGCGAGGTCGCCCGTCACGTCGCGATTGCCCGCGCGGGCGCACCCGAGGTCCACCTCGTCGAGCGTCACGACGTCCGGCGCCGCCAGCTCGGCGCGGGTGCGGAACGCCTCCTCGACCTGCTCGTACCAGTTGCCGTGCTCGATGTTCCACTGCACGACGCGCACACGATCGGAGTGGCGAGGAGCGCCCGGCCGGTCGATGACGTCGTATCGCCTCACGGCATGCAGCAGCGCGTCGAAGCGCGGACCGAGTTCGCGCCAGGCGTGCGAGCCGTGCAGGTCCTCGATCGTGGCGAAGGGTGTGACCGCGCGAACCAGCGCGCGGCATTCGTCCAGGAGTACGGGGTCGTGGGCCATGACGGCCCGCACTATAGCCCGCGCGCCTCGTCGCGCCAGCGGGCGGGAGGAGCGTCGAAGTGAAGCACGTGTGGCCGAAGCTGCTCTCGTGGATCGGGCCGGTCGCGCTCGCGCTCGCGGTGCTGTTCGTCGCGCTGCGCGGCGAGCCGCTGCAGGCGGCCGGCGCGACGCCGGTCGAGAACCCGCATGGGTCGTTCAAGCAGGAGTGCGAGCTCTGTCATTCGTCCGCGGACTGGCGCACGCTGCGCCTGAGTGCGCGCTTCGATCACGGGCGCTACGGCTTCCCGCTCGAGGCCGCGCACGCGTCCGCCGCGTGCACGTCCTGCCACCAGACGCTCGACTTCACGCGCGCGCAGACCGTGTGCGCCTCGTGCCACACCGACCCGCACCGCGGCGAGATGGGCACCGAGTGTGCCCGCTGCCACGGCGCCCGCAGCTTCACCGACCGCGCGCCCATGATCCGCGCGCACGAGATGACCAAGTTCCCGCTGAACGGCGCCCATGCGGTCGTCGAGTGCGAGAGCTGCCACAGGCCCGCGGCGCAGGGCCAGATGCAGTTCGTGGGCACGGCGATCGAGTGCCGCGCCTGCCACGAGGCCGACTACCGCGCAACGCGCAGCCCCGATCACGTGGCGCAGGGCTTCCCGACGGACTGTCGCGGCTGCCACAGCGCGCAGGTCTGGACGACGGCGACCTTCGACCACTCGCGCACGGCGTTCCCGCTCACGGGCGCGCACGTCACGCAGGAGTGCGCCTCGTGCCACACCGGCGGCAACTTCGCCGCCGCCGATCCCGCGTGTGCGTCGTGCCACACGGCGCAGTACCAGTCGGCGACGCCCGATCACGGCGCCGCGGGCTTTCCCGCGAGCCAGTGCGCGACGTGCCACAACACGACGTCGTTCGCGGGCGGCACGTTCAACCACGGCGCCACGCGCTTCGCGCTGACCGGCGCGCACGGCGCCACGGCCTGCCTGAGCTGCCACGCCGACGGCGTGTACCACGGCAAGCCCACCGACTGCGCCTCGTGCCACGAGCTGCAGTACTCGTCGGCGACGCCCTCGCACGCGGGAGCGGGTTTCTCCGCCGCACAGTGCGCTTCGTGCCACGGCACCGTCACGTGGTCGGGCGGGCGCTTCGACCACGCCGCGACGAGCTTTGCGCTGACCGGCGCGCACCAGGCCACGACCTGCAACTCGTGCCATTCGGACGACGTCTTCAACGGCAAGCCCGCGCAGTGCGAGACGTGTCACGCGCTCGACTACGCGAACGCCACGCCGAATCATCCGGCGTCGGGCTTCCCGGCCAGCCTGTGTACGACGTGCCACAACACGGTCACGTTCGCGGGCGCCACGTTCAACCACTCGAACACGAGCTTCGCGCTCACCGGCGCGCACCAGGCGGTGGGCTGCAACTCGTGCCACTCGGACGGCATCTTCGACGGCAAGCCGACCGCCTGTTACTCGTGCCACCAGGCCGACTATTCGGGCGCCGCCGTGAACCACGCGGCCGCGGGCTTCCAGTCGAGCGCGTGCACGAGCTGTCACAACACGACGCGCTGGACGGGCGCGACCTTCAACCACACGACGCTCACGAGCTTCGCGCTCACGGGAGCGCACGTGGCCGCCGCCTGCAACGACTGTCACTCGGACAACGTCTTCCACACCAAGCCGACGGCCTGCTACTCGTGCCACGCAGCCGACTACGCCGCCGCGACGCCGAACCATCCGGCGGCCGGGTTCTCGACCGCGTCGTGCGCGAACTGCCACAACACGACGACGTTCACCGGCGCGACGTTCAATCACAACACGAACACGAGCTTCCCCCTGACCGGCGCGCACCAGGCGGCGGCCTGCACGAGCTGTCACTCCGACGGCGTGTACAACGGCAAGCCCACGGACTGCGCGTCGTGTCACATGGCCGACTACAACGCGGCCACGCCGAACCACGCGACGTCGGGCTTCCCGGCGAGCACGTGCGCGAACTGTCACAACACGACGACGTTCACGGGCGCGACGTTCAATCACTCCACGAACACGAGCTTCCCGCTGACCGGTGCGCACCAGACGGTCACGTGCAACTCATGCCACTCGGACGGCGTGTACGACGGCAAGCCGACGGCGTGCCAATCGTGCCACATGAGCGACTACTCGGGCGCGCCGATCAACCACACGGCGGCCGGCTTCGCGGCGAGCGCGTGCGCGACGTGTCACACCACGACGACGTGGGCGAACGCGCCGTACAACCATTCGGCGACGAGCTTCCCGCTCACGGGATCGCACGTGTCGGCGACCTGCGTGTCGTGCCATTCGAACGGCGTGTTCAACAACCACGCGATGGACTGCGCGTCGTGTCACATGACGGACTACGACGCCGCGGTGCCGAACCATGTCACCTCGGGCTTCGCGGCCGCGTCGTGCGCGAACTGCCACAACACCACGACGTTCACGGGCGCGACTTTCGACCACAACACGAACACGCGGTTCGCGCTCACCGGCGCGCACCAGGCCGTGAGCTGCAACTCGTGCCACGGCGACGGCGTGTACGCGGGCCGATCGATGGCCTGCTACTCCTGTCATCAGGCCGACTACACCGCGGCGGTGCCCACGCACACGGCGACGTCGTTCCCGACGTCCGCCTGTGGCTCGTGCCACACGACCACGGCGTGGGCGGGCGCGACGTTCAACCACGCCACGACGAGCTTCCCGCTCACCGGGGCGCACGTGGCGGCGACCTGCAACAGCTGCCACTCGGACGGCGTGTACGACGGCAAGCCGACGGCCTGCCTGTCGTGCCACCAGACGGACTGGAACACCTCCGTCCCGAATCACGCGGCGGCCGGGTTCAACGCGGCGCAGTGCACGACCTGCCACAACACGACGGCGTGGGCGGGGGCGAAGATGCTGTCGCACGACACGCTGCGCTTCAAGATCTACACGGGCCGGCACTCGACCCGCTGGCGCGACTGCACGGACTGCCATAAGAACCCGGCGGTGTTCAGCACCGTGACCTGCCTCGGCTGCCATCCGCACGACAGCAAGACGCAGACGGACTCGAACCACGGCGGCGTTTCCGGCTACACCTACACGCCGACGTCCTGCTTCGGCTGCCACCACAGCTGATCGGGGAAATCTCCCTGCACCCGGTTCGGGGACCCCGCATCCTGAAGAGCGGGATCCCCGAACTTGTTCTATCGTGCGCGCCCGCCCGTGCCCACCTGCCGGCGGAGCCGCCCCGCACCCGTCCGTCACGCCAGGGAGAATCGCTCCATGTCCCGTCCCCGCACGCTCGGTGAACTGAAGGCCTCCGGCTGGCGCTCGCGCTCCGTCAAGGACGAGCTGCGCGCCAACGTGATCGCGCGCCTGCGCTCCGGAGACCCGCTGTTCCCCGGCATCGTCGGCTACGAGAACACGGTCGAGCCGCAGATCGTGAACGCGCTGCTGTCGAAGCACGACTTCATCCTGCTCGGGCTGCGCGGCCAGGCGAAGACGCGCCTGCTGCGGGCGCTGTCGAGCTTCCTCGACGAATGGGTGCCCGCGATCGACGGTTGCCCGCTGAACAGCGATCCGTACGAGCCGCTCACGCACCACGCGCGGCAGGCGGTCGAGGTGCACGGTGACGCGACGCCGATCCGCTGGCTGCACCGCGACGCGCGCTACCAGGAGAAGCTCGCGACGCCCGACGTGACGATCGCGGATCTCATCGGCGACATCGACCCGATCAAGGCGGCGACGCTGCGGCTCGACTACTCCGACGAGCGCGTCATCCACTACGGCATCCTGCCGCGCACGAACCGCGGCATCTTCGCGATCAACGAGCTGCCCGACCTGCAGCCGCGCATCCAGGTGGGCCTGCTGAACATCCTCGAGGAGAAGGATTTCCAGATCCGCGGCTTCCCCGTGCGCATTCCGCTCGACGTGGCCGTCGTGTTCTCCGCGAATCCCGAGGACTACACGAACCGCGGCAACATCATCACGCCGCTCCGCGACCGCATCAATTCGCAGATCATCACGCACTACCCGCTCACGCGGGAGCAGGGCATGGCGATCACGTCGCAGGAAGCTTGGGCGCAGCGCGACTCCGGCATCGAGGTCGTGCTGCCCGCGTTCATGCGCGAGCTCGTCGAGGAAGTGGCGATCCAGGCGCGCAAGAGCGAGTACGTGGACCAGAACTCCGGCGTGTCGGCGCGGCTGCCGATCGCGCTGCTCGAGAACCTCGTGAGCAACGCCGAGCGGCGCGCCCTGCGCACCGGCGAGAAGCGGGTCGTGACCCGCGTGTGCGACCTGCAGAACGCGGTGAGCGCGGTGAGCGGCAAGGTCGAGCTCGTGCTCGAGGGCGAGCAGGAGGGCGCGCTTGCGGTGGCGAAGGCGCTGCTCGGCCGCGGCGTGAAGGCGGTCTTCCAGCAGCGCTTCCCCGACGCGTTCAAGGCGCGCGGCCGCCGTCGCGGCCAGCCGAGCCCCGAGAACGAGCCGCAGGCGGCGAGCGAGTACCGGCCGATCCTCGAGTGGTTCGCGGGCGGCCAGCACCTGCGCGTCGGCGACGACATGCCGGCGGTGGCGTTCGAGGGCGAACTGTCGCGTGTCGCCGGACTCGCGGATCTCGCGAAGAAGTACCTCGAGCCGCGCGACCTCGCCGAGCACGCCGTGGCCATGGAGCTCGTGCTCGAGGGCATGCACCAGAACTCGATGCTGTCGCGCGAGCGCACCGACGCGGCGGTGACCGAGTACAAGGACATGCTCAAGTCCATGCTGTCCGGGCTGGGCGACGACTGAGGCGCGCGTGACCGCCACCGAGGATCCCCGCGACATCGTGCGGCGCGGCTACGAGCTCGCGTCGCACGCCTATCGCGGCGACACGTTCGCGCTCGAGGGTTCGCGCTACGAGTACTGGCTCGGCCGCTTCGCGCGCCGGCTCGCGGACGGCGCGCGCGTGCTCGATCTCGGCTGCGGCAACGGCCTGCCGGTCGCGTACGAACTCGCGAAGCGCTTCGACGTGACCGGCGTCGACTTGTCGCCGGTGCAGGTCGAGCGCGCGCGCGCGCTCGTGCCCGGCGCGCGCTTCGAGTGCGCGGACATGACGAGCGCCGAGTTCGCCCCCGCGAGCTTCGGCGGCGTCGCGGCGTTCTACTCCATCATCAACGTGCCGCTCGAGGAACAGCCCGCGCTGATCGCGCGCATCGCCGGATGGCTCGCGCCCGGCGGCTGGCTGATCGCGACCGTCGGGCAGGAGCCCTGGACCGGCGTCGAGACCGACTGGCGCGGCGTACGCGGCGCGAGCATGTACTACAGCCACGGCGCGGCCGAGCACTACCGCGCGTGGTTCGCCGGGGCCGGCTTCGAGCTCGTCGAGCAGGGCCGCGAGCCGCGCACCGGCAATCCCGGCTACGCGATGCTCCTCGCGCGGCGCGCGGGAACGGAGGGCTGACGCCGTGCACTTCGACTACACGCGCTGGCAGGGTCCGAATCCCGGCGACATGGAGCGGATGCGCCAGCTCATGGACATCTACCGCAACCTGCTCCTGCAGACGGGCGGCGACGTGGAAGAGGCGCTCAAGTGGATGGAACACTTCGGGCGCGAGTACGGGTTCTTCGACGAGCGCTTCGGCGTGTCGGACTTCCGCAAGCTGCTCGAGGAATCCGGCGAGGCCGAGCGCACGCCGCAGGGCTTCCGCATGACGCCGAGCGGCGAACGCCGCATCCGGCAGGATTCGCTCAACGAGATGTTCTCGTCGCTGCGCGCGGGCGGCCCCGGCGACCACCGCACGCCCGTCGCGGGCAAGGGCGGCGAGCGCCTGTCCGAGACGCGCGCGTGGCAGTTCGGCGACGACCTCGCGAACCTCGACGCACTCGGCTCGGTGAGCAACGCGGTCAAGCGCCAGGGCGTGGACGACCTCACGCTGGGCGAGGACGACCTCGAAGTGTTCGAGCAGGAGCAGACGTCGGCGTGCGCCACCGTGCTCATGGTGGACGTGAGCCACTCGATGATCCTGTACGGCGAGGACCGCATCACGCCGGCCAAGCGCATCGCGCTCGCGCTCACGCAGCTCGTGCAGACGCGCTACCCGAAGGACACGCTCGACGTCGTGCTGTTCGGCGACGACGCGAAGCAGGTGCGGCTGGCGGACCTCATGGGCATCCAGGCGGGCCCCTACCACACGAACACGCGCGCCGGGCTGCAGATGGCGCGGCGCATCCTCGCCTCGCGCAAGGGCGTCAACAAGCAGATCTTCATGATCACCGACGGCAAGCCGAGCTGCATGCACGAGTTCGGCAGGCTCTACAAGAACCCGTTCGGGCTCGACCCGAAGATCGTGAACAAGACGCTGGAAGAAGCGGTGTACTGTCGCCGTAAGAGAATCACGATCACGACGTTCATGCTCGCCGCGGACACGGTGCTGCTCGAGTTCGTGCGCAAGCTCACCGAGCTGAACCACGGAAGGCTGTACGAGACCGATCCGCAGAACATCGGCGCGTACGTGTTCCGCGACTTCGTCCGCAACCGCCGCAAGAAGCTGCACTGAAGTCCACACGCTCCCCGCGTGAAGTCACCTCCTTCGGAGATCCCATGAATCGCAAGGTCGTACTCGCGCTCTGCGCGCTCGCTCTCGCCGCGCCGTTCGCCGCCGCTCCCGCGCACGCGGGCGTCACGCTCGGGCTCAAGGCCGGCATCACCTCCTCGCAGCTCGGATCCGACCTCGGCGACCTCAAGTGGCGCGCCGGTGTCGGCGGCGGCGGTTCGCTCGCCGTGGACCTGACGCCCCACCTCGCGTTCGCGCCCGAACTGCTCTGGCTGCGCAAGGGCTCGACGTTCACGTCCACCGACGTGAGCTTCGGCGGCTTCGACTTCGGCAACATCCGCACGGGCATCGACCTCGACTACGTCGAGGTGCCGCTGCTGCTCCGCCTGCAGACGGGCGCGCCGGGCTCCGCGCGCCTCATGCTGGTCGGCGGACCGACCGTCGCGTTCAAGGTGAGCGAGAAGCTCACCACCGACGGCCTGCTCGACACCCACCTGAACACCGACGAGATGGAGACGTTCGACTACGGCGTCGCCGTCGGCGCCGGGCTGCGCCTTCCGGCCGGCGGACTGAACTGGACGTTCGAGGCGCGCTACGAGCAGGGCCTCGCCGACGTCTCGAAGCTGCCCTTCGGCCCCGACCTCAAGAACGGCAGCGTGCAGGCGCTGGTCGGGTTGGAGTTCCCGCTGATCGGCCGCTGACGCGCACTGACCGGCACTTGCACGACCGCCCGTCCGGAAGCTCCGGGCGGGCGGTCGTGTGCGTGAGGGCGGGAGCTTCAGGGGCTGTTCGAGCGACCGACACTCCAGTCATCCTCGGCCCCCTTCGCGCGCCGATCGCCCCCTGCCTCCGGAGACGAACGAAATGCCAGATCAGGACGACGTCTTTCGGGTTCTGCAGGAGATGATGAATCGGCACGCGTTCGAGCTCGAGGAGGCGATCGAGGCGCATCACGACTGGAGGGAAGCGCTCGAGCATGGCATCGCCACTCGCGACTGGCAGCACTCCTACACCGAGGTCGCCTGCGACGAGTGCTGCAAGCTCGGCCGCTGGCTGCACCAGGCTGCCGACGAAGTCCGCGCGGATGCCGCCTGGCAGCGCGTGCACGACGCGCACGTGCTCTTTCATCACGAAGCTTCGGAAGTCGTGAAGCTCGCGCAGACGGACCGGATGAAGGAAGCCGTCGAAGCCCTGTGGCCGGGTTCGAAGTTCGAGAGGGCCTCGGCGCGCTTGCTCGAGCTGCTGCAGGAGTGGCGCGACGCGGCTTGAGCGGTGCGCGTCACGGGGGAGGAGCACCCGGCGCACGTGTGCCTCTCGGACATCCGGCACATTCGACTCGCTCGCACGGAACGGGCTAGAGTCTTCCGCGACGAAACCTCACCGGAGGCTCCCATGTCCCGTCCGACCCGACTTTCCCAGCGCGCCGCCGCCATGCCGGCCTCGCCCATCCGCCGCCTCGCGCCCTACGCCGTCGCCGCGCGCGCGAAGGGCCTCGAAGTGCACGGCCTGAACATCGGCCAGCCCGACATCCCGACGCCCGACGCGATCCTGAAGAAGCTGCGCTCGTACGACGCGGCCTACGTGCCGTACGGTCCCTCGCAGGGACTGCCCGAATACGTCGAGGCGCTGCGCACGTACTACGCCGGCGTCGGCGCGAAGCTGTCCGCCGAGGAGATCTTCGTCACCACGGCCGGCAGCGAGGCGATCCAGTTCACGCTCTGCGCGCTGTGCGATCCCGGCGACCAGGTGATCGTGTTCGAGCCGTTCTACACGAACTACAACGGCTTCGCCGCGCTGGGCAACGTCGAGTGCGTGCCCGTCACGACGAGCGGCGCCGACGGCTACCACCTGCCGGACCGCGCGGCGATCGAGGCGAAGATCGGGCCGCGCACTCGCGCGATGCTCATCTGCTCGCCGAACAACCCGACCGGCACCGTGTACACCGACGCCGAGATCGAGATGCTCGCCGCGATCTGCCGCGACCGCGGGATCTTCCTGGTCGCCGACGAGGTCTACCGCGAGTTCACGTACGACGGGAAGACGAGCCGCTCGGTGCTCACGCTGGACGGCATGGACGATCTCGCGATCGTCGTGGACTCGGTGAGCAAGCGCTACTCGCTCTGCGGTGCGCGCATCGGAAACATCGTGAGCCGCAACCGCGACTTCATGTCCGCGATCCTGCGCTTCGGCCAGGCGCGGCTCTGCCCGCCGACGATCGAGCAGTTCGCGTGCACGGCGCTCACCGAAGTGCCGGCCTCGTACACGCAGGGCGTGATCGCCGAGTACCAGAAGCGCCGCGACTGCGTGTACGGCGCGCTGTCGAACATGGCCGGCGTGCGCGTCCGCAAGCCCGAGGGTGCGTTCTACGTGTGCCTCGGCCTGCCGGTGGACGACGCCAACGCGTTCGCGATCTTCCTGCTGAGCGAGTTCTCGCTCGAAGGCGAGACCGTGATGGTCGCGCCGCTCGACGGCTTCTACGCCACGCCGGGGCTCGGCCGCGACGAAGTGCGGCTCGCGTACGTGCTCGAGGTGCCGAAGCTCGAGCGCTCGATGCGCATCCTCGAGCAGGCGCTCGCGGCGTATCGCGCGAAGGTGGGGGCGTAGGGGCGCAGCGCGAAGGACGTGTGAAAGAGGCGCCCGCTCATTCCACGGGCGTGAGCGTGTGCGCGTCGCGCGCCAGCCGCCAGCGGCCGTCGGTTCCTCTGCGATAGATCGTGAGCCGGTCGCCGGTGAACCGCGATGTGGCGCCGCCTTCGGCGGGCGTCAGGGACAGCGAATCCCTGCATCGCGTGAAGGCCATGTCGCCGGAGACGGTGACCTCTTCGGGCTCACGCAACGGATGCGCCATTGCCCATGCGCAGCGGAGAACGTCTCGGCGAACCGCTCGCGGCCGAAGGGCGGTTGCCCGGGGCTGAACAGCACGGCGTCGTCGGCCAGCAGTTCGAGCAGGCGCGGCAGGTCGCCGGCGTTGACGGCCTCGATCCAGGTCGCGTGCAGCGCGCGAACATCGCGTTCGTCGGGCGTCATCGGGTGACTCCTTCGCCGGTCGGCGAGTGGTGCATCGGGATGTTCACGGCAGGAATCGCGACCGCTGTTCCGGCGTCGCGAGCGCACACGCGTCCGCCTTTCCGAACCAGCCCAGCCGCCGCGCGGCGACGAAACGATACGCGGCCTCGCGCAGCGGCCGCGGCAGCGCGCGGCCGGCCGTGGCGAGCGCGCCCCACGGACCGCCGCAGAGCGCCATGGCGCGCAGCACGGCGTCGCTGCGTACGAGCAGCTTCCCGCGATCGAACAGCACGACCGTGTCGAGCGCGGTCGGCTTGTCCGCCACGTCGAGCGCCGCATACGTCTCGCCCTGCAGCGGGGCGTAGCGCAGCCGTGCGGCGCGGTCGTGCTTCAGGCACCACGCGACCGAGCGTGCGCAGAGGCCGCACGTGCCGTCGTAGAAGAGAAGGCTCGCGGCCTCCGGCCGCGGGGTCATCGGCACACGCGCACCTTCATCGGCGCGGCTGCGCGTTCATCGCGCGACGGCCGGCTTCCCGGTGCCGCCCTTCATGACCACGTAGATCAGTCCCGCCGCGAAGAAGCCGACGAACCACGCGTAGTCGTACAGCGGGCGCAGCGGCGGGAACACGAGGCCGCCCCACGCGAGCGCACAGCCCGCGAGCGTCGCGACCACCGCGGGAATGCTCCAGCCCCCGTACTCGCCGTCCGGCAGGTAGAGATCGCCGAGGTTCAGTTCCTTCTTGCGCACGATCCAGTAGTCCGCGATGAGCACGCCCGCGATCGAGCCGAGACCGCCGGAGTAGCCGACGAGCCACGTGAAGATGTAGCCCGTCGGATCGGCGAGCAGCCGCCAGGGCTGCATCGCGATGCCGATGAGCCCGGTGATGAGTCCGCCGGTCTTGAACGAGATGAACTTGGGCAGCGCGTTCGCGAAGTCGTTGGCGGGCGAGACCACGTTGGCGGCGATGTTCACCGCGAGCGTCGCGATCACGACCGAGAACATCGCGAAGCCGACGATCCACGGGTTCGTGAAGTGCCCGACGAGCTTCACCGGGTCCCAGATCGGCTCGCCGTACAGGATCGCGCTCGCGCTCGTGATGAGCACGCCCATCGCGGCGAACGCGAACATGGTCGTGGGGAGCGCGACCGTCTGGCCGATCACCTGTTCCTTCTGGCTGCGGCCGAAGCGCGTGAAGTCGGGCATGTTCAGCGACAGCGTCGCCCAGAAGCCGATCATGCCCGTGAGCGACGGAATGAACACCGGCATGAACTCGGCCACGGTGTCGAACTTTCCGGGCTGCGACAGCAGCGGCCCGAACCCGTGCGCCGCCTTCACCGCCCACACGAGCAGGATCGCGGTCACGACGAGCACGTAGGGCGCCGAGAGGTTCTCGACGATGCGCAGCAGGTTCATGCCCTTGTAGATGATGCCGATGTTCAGACCCCAGAAGAGCAGGAAGCTCAGCCACTCGGTGCCGGTGTGGCCTGCGAAGCCGGGGCCGAGCAGTTGTGCCCAGTTCGGGATCAGCACGGCGAAGAAGGTCTGCAGGGCCTCGCCGCCGATCCACGCCTGGATGCCGAACCAGCCGCACGCGACGAGCGCACGCATGAGCGCCGGGAGGTTCGAGCCCGCGGTGCCGTACGCGGCGCGCGCGAACACCGGGAAGGGGATGCCGTACTTGGTGCCCGGGTGCGAGTTCAGCAGGATGGGCGCGAGCACGATCGTGTTGCCGAGCAGGATCGTGAAGAGCGCCTGCCACCAGTTCATGCCCTGCGTCATGAGGCCCGAAGCGAGCATGTAGGTGGGAATGCAGTGCGCCATGCTGATCCAGAGCGCGGCGTAGTTGTACGTGGTCCAGTCGCGCTTCGCGACGGCGACGGGCGCGAGGTCCTCGTTGTAGAGCGGACTCGTGTGCAGCGCGGCGGCGTCCTTCAGCTCCACGCGGCCGTCGGCATGGCGGATCACGTCCAGCGAGCGATGTGCGGCCATCGGCTTCCTCTCGGTTCGACGCTCATGTGGCCCGGCGCGC
>JACRIW010000041.1 GCA_016215625.1 Candidatus Eiseniibacteriota bacterium
CTCAACGTCGAGATGGGCTGCAACGGCGTCGTGAACGCGGAAGTGCGCGTGAGCGGCGTGTCGGCGCACTCGGCGCGGCCGTGGATGGGCACGAACGCCGTCGGCGCGGGCGCGGCGTGGCTCGCGGAGATCACGAAGTTCCCGGTCACGCCCGTGCAGGTGCAGGGCATCGAGTTCCGCGAGACGCTCCAGGTGACGACGCTGCGCGCGGGGCGTGCACGCAACGTCGTGCCCGACGAGATGGTCGTGAACCTCAACCATCGTTTTCCGCCGGGCCGCGGCGTGGACGAGGCGGTCGCGCGCGTGCGCGCGCTCGTGCCCGCGGAGTTCGGCTTCGACGTGGTGGACTCGGCCCGCGCGGGCGACGTGCACCTCGATCATCCGGAAGTGCAGGCGTTCGTGAAGCGCTTCGGCGCGACGGTCGCCGGCAAGCAGGGCTGGACCGACGTGGCGCAGTTTTCGGCCGCGGGCGTTCCGGCGTTCAACTTCGGTCCGGGCATCGCGACGCTCTGCCACCGGGCCGACGAACACTGTCCCATCGCACATCTCGGCGAGGCCTACGCCCGGCTCGCCGCGTTTCTTTCGACGGAGGAGTAGATGTCCCAGAGCCATGAGCTGGTCACCGCGGCCCCGCTGCATCCGCTGCTCACGGGGTCCGACGAATATCCGTTCGTGAAGCTCGACCGCCGCAAGCGCGAACTCGCGCCCGCGGGCGTCTCGATCATCAACTTCGGCATGGGCGATCCGCGCGAGGAGACGCCCGCGTTCATCCGCGAGACGCTGCTGAAGAGCGTGCCGACGGTCTCGAGCTATCCCGCGACGACGGGCAAGGCCGAACTGCGTGCCGCGTGCGCCGCGTGGATGCAGCGCCGCTACGGCATCACGGTCGATCCCGAGACGCAGGTGCTGCCCGCGAACGGCCTCAAGGAGGCCGTGTTCAACATGGCGTTCGCCGTCGTGAACCCCGCGGGTCCGAAGCGCACGGTGATCATCCCGACGCCGGCGTATCCGGTGTACGAGGGCGGCGCGCGGTTCGCGGGCGCCGATCCGTACTTCACGCCGCTGAAGTCGGAAGACGGCTGGTGCTTCAATCCCGAGCGCGTGCCCGACGACGTGTGGGCGAAGACCGCGCTGCTCTGGCTGAACTCGCCGCAGAACCCGACGGGTTCCGTGCTGACGAGCGAGCAGGGCGCGAAGATCGTCGCGCTCGCGCGGAAGTGGGGCTTCTGGGTCGCGTCGGACGAGGCGTACTCGGACCTGTACTTCGAGGGCGGTCCGCCGCCGACGCTGCTGCAGCACGGCTTCGACAACATCGTCGCCATGTACACGCTGTCCAAGCGCAGCGCGATGACGGGCTATCGCAGCGGCTTCATGACCGGCGACGTGCGGCTCATGGACGCGCTCAAGAAGTTCCGCCCGAGCGTCGGCGCGGCGACGCCCGACTTCGTGCAGGACGCGGCGATCGCCGCGTGGAACGACGAATCGCACACGGGCGAACTGCGTGCGAAGTACGCGGCGAAGCGCGACCTGTTCCGTGCCGAGTTCGCGCGCCGCGGCTGGAAGACCGAAGGCAGCGTCGCGACGTTCTACCTGTGGCTCGCGGCTCCCGGCGGCGACGACGTCGCGTTCGTGGAGAAGCTGCTGAAACTCGGCATCGTGACCGTGCCGGGTTCGTACCTCGGCCCCGGCGGCGAAGGCTTCGTGCGCTTCGCGCTGGTGCCCACGCTCGAGCAGTGCCGCGAGGCGATCGCGCGCATGGCGAAGCTGGAGGACTGAGTGGGCGAGTATCCGATCGAGCGCTGGCGCGAGACCATCGAGGCGGGCTGGAGCGGCGCGACGCCGCTCGACGACGCGGCCTTGCGCGGCGCGGTGGAAGGCACCGTGGCCGCGCTGGACGCCGGCGACCTCAGGGTCGCGTCCCCTCCGGCGACGCCGGGCGGGGAGTGGGTCACGCACGCGTGGATCAAGGAAGCGATCCTGCTCTACTTCCGCATGCGTGTCTCCGAGCCCGTGCGTGCGGGGGACCTCGAGTTCTTCGACAAGGTGCCGCTCAAGCGCGACCTCGCGGCGACCGGCGTGCGCGTCGTGCCCCCGGGCGTCGCGCGCTACGGCAGCTTCCTCGAGAAGGGAGTCATCCTCATGCCGGGCTACGTGAACATCGGCGCACGCGTGGGTGAGGGCACGATGGTGGACACGTGGGCGACCGTGGGTTCGTGCGCGCAGGTCGGCGCGCGCGTGCACCTCTCGGGCGGCGTCGGGATCGGCGGCGTGCTCGAGCCGCCGCAGGCCGCGCCCGTGATCATCGAGGACGACTGCTTCATCGGCTCGCGCGCGATCGTGGTCGAGGGCGTGCGCGTGCGGGCGGGCGCCGTGCTCGGCGCCGGCGTCGTGCTCACCGCGAGCACGGTGGTGATGGACGTGCGCGGTGCCGAGGCGGTCGAGACGCGAGGCGAGATCCCGGAGCGCGCGGTGGTCATTCCGGGCTACCGCCCGAAGAAGTTTCCCGCGGGCAACTTCGGCGTGCCGTGCGCGCTCATCATCGGCACGCGCTCCGAGAGCACCGACCGCAAGACGAGCCTCAACGACGCGCTGCGCGAGTACGGCGTGAGCGCCTAGGAGGGAAGCATGGGACACCTGACGATCATCAGTGAGACGGGCATGTTCCACTCGGCGGCGCTGTTCGAGATCGATTCGCGGCACCGCAAGGAGTGGCGCGGGTTCCATCCGCAGACGCATCACGCTCCTGCCGGCGGCGGCGAGATCGACCGGTCGAATCGCGAGGCGTTCATCAATCACTACGCGCGCTTCGCAGTGCCCGACGAGGTCCTGCTGCTCGCGCTCCAGAAGGCCGAGCAGAGCTGGGGCAGTTCGTTCTACACCATCGGCGTGCAGGATTGCGTGAGCATGAGCGCCGACATCGCTCGCTGGTGCGGACTGTCCGTGCCGCTCGTGAACATGACGCCCTACGGGCTCCTCTGGGCGCTCACGACCTACAACAAGTGCACGCACCACGACGTGTGGCCGCTGCCCTGGCACTCGGCGAGCTGAGGACGGCAGTTTCCGTGTGACGGAACGCGCGTGGGGGACTCCTTCCGGGCAGAGACATCCCGGAATCGAGCGTCCCATCGGAGGCCGTCATGCGTCTTCTTCCCGCCGCCCTGTTGACCGTCACACTCGCCGGCCCCGCATTCGCCGCCTGGTCGAACTCCCCGATCGTGAACTCGACGATCTCGAACGCGGCCGGGAACCAGTACCAGCCGGCGACCGTCCCCGACGGCGCGGGCGGAGTCATCGTGGTGTGGCAGGATTCGCGATACGGGAACTACGACCTGTTCGCGCAGCGGCTCGACTCCCGCGGCAACGCGCTGTGGACCGCGGGAGGAGTCCCGGTCTGCACGAACGCCGCCTACCAGTCGACGCCCGCGGTCTGCGCCGACGGCTCCGGCGGCGTCGTGCTCGCCTGGCGTGACAATCGCGGCGTGAGCTACGACATCTACGCGCAGCGGCTGAACGCGAGCGGCACCGCGCTGTGGGCGGCGAACGGGCTGGTCGTCTGCAATGCGATCGACCCGCAGGACTATCCCGAAATCGTCGCGGACGGATCGGGGGGCGCCTTCATCGGCTGGAGCGACTTCCGCAACGGCGCGGTGACGTCCTACGACCTGTACGCGCAGCACGTGCTCGGGAACGGAACGATGGCGTGGACGGCGAACGGACTCTCGTTCTGCGTCGCCGCCGGAGCGCAGTACATGGCCTCGATGGTGGCGGACGGATCGGGCGGTTTCTGCGCCCTGTTCTCCGACTACCGCGCGACCCCGTCCAGCAACGACCTCTACCTGCAGCGCGTCTCGAGCGCGGGCGTGCAGCAGTGGGCGGCGAACGGCGTCGCCGTCTGCACCGCCGCCGCCGATCAGTACGCGGGGCCGCTCGAGACCGACGGGTACGGCAACTTCTACACGTGCTGGACCGACCTGCGGGTCTCGGGGGGCGGCACGAACTTCGACGTGTACGCCCAGGCGTTCAACTCGGCGGGTTCCACGATGTGGGGGGCCAACGGTTTCGGCGTGAGCACGAACGCCGCACAGCAGCGCTATCCACGGATGGCCTTCGACGGCGTGGGAGGGCTGTTCGTGATCTGGACGGACACTCGCAGCGGCACGACGAACGATTTCTACGGCCAGCGGCTCTCCGCAGGCGGACAGCCGTTGTGGGCCGCCGACGGCCAGCTGCTGGTCACCGCCGACCGCTACCGCGATCTCGCGGCGATGCTGCCGGACGGCGCCGGCGGCTTCTTCGCCGTCTGGACCGACCAGCGCTACTCCGTGAGCGACGTCTACGCGCAGCGTTTCAACTCGGCCGGGACACAGCAGTGGACGTCGGGTGGCGTCGGGCTCTTCACGAGCGCGGCATCCGTGTTCTCGGTGGCCGCCTCCGTGCTCGGGGACGGCAGCCTGTTCGTGACCACCGCGGAGGACCGCGTGACCGCGAGCACATACGACCTGTTCGCGCAGCGGGTGGACCGCTACGGCTATCTCGGGGAGACCGAGCCGCGCATCACGTCCGTGAAGGACGTGCCGGGCGACCAGGGCGGCCGCGTGAAGCTGTCGTTCCTCGGCAGCTACCTCGAGGACGAGCCCTGGTACGCGATGACGAGCTACTACGTGTACCGCTCGCTGCCTCCGCTGGCGGCACAGCTCGCCGCGCGCGGGGCGCTCGCGGTGTCGCGCGATCCCGAGGACGCGGCGCGGCTCGGTACGGTGTACGCGAACGCATACGGCGCGCAGGACTACTACTGGGAACTGCTCACCACGCTCTCGCCGAACTACGTCGGCCAGTACAGCGTGTATGCCGCGACCGCACAGGACTCGTTCGCGGGCGGCGGCGGCCGCACGGCTTTCATGGTGCAAGGCCGCAGCGGTTCGAAACACTGGGACTCACTCCCGGACTCGGGATGGTCGGTCGACAATCTCGCGCCCGCCGCGCCGGCGCCACTCACGGCGCAGTACGCGGCGGGCTCGACGCGGCTGCACTGGAACCCGAACACCGAGGCCGATCTCGCGGGTTATCGCCTCTATCGCGGCAGCTCGCCGTCCTTCGTGCCCGGGCCTTCGAACTTCGTCGCCGAACTGGCGGACACGGGCTGCACCGACGTCGCGGGGGCGCCGTACGTGTACAAGCTGCGCGCGGTGGACCAGCACGGCAACGAGTCGCCGGTCGCGACGGCCATGCCCACGGGTACGACCGGCGTCGAGGGCGGAGCGCCGCCCGCCGAGCTCGCGCTCTCGCTTGCCGGCGCCAACCCGATGCGGACGCACGGCACACTGCGTCTCGCCGTGCCCCGGTCTTCGCGCGTTCGCGTCACGGTGTTCGACGCCACGGGGCGAGCGGTGCGTACGCTCGCCGACGGCGAGTTCGCCGCGGGGACGCACGCGCTCGAGTGGGACGGCGCCGACGGCGCGGGGCGCCGGGCTGCCAACGGCCTCTACTTCGCCCGCTGCGAGGCCGCGGGGACGTCTCGCGTCGCGAGGTTCGTGCTCGCGCGATGACGCGGGGAAGACCGCCCCGGAGGCGGGGAAGAACGAGTGCAGTGCGACGGCGCCCGGAACGCGGGCGCCGTCGCGCGTTCTGGCCGTGGGCGCCTTCCCGCACCACGCTTGACCGCCCTCGCGCGTGGCTCCTATCCTCGCCGCCGACTTCGCGAGCCGGGTGCTTTCCCGGCACTCATCCTTTTCGGAGGCAATACTTTGGCGACGATTCGCCTCGAAGGTCTTTCGGTGTTCGGGCACCACGGCGCGCGTCCCTACGAGAAGGAAGCGGGGCAGCGTCTCGAGGTGGACCTGATCCTCGAACAGATGTCCTCCGCCGCCGAGACCAGCGACCGCCTCGCCGACACCGTGGACTACGACCTGCTCTACCAGCTCGTGCGCGAGGTCGTCGAAAGCAACAGCTTCCACCTGCTCGAGAAGCTCGCGCGATCGGTCGCGGACGCGATCCTCGAGAAGTTCCCGTTCCGGCGCGTCATGGTGCGCATCGCGAAGCAGAACCTCGGCTGGACGACCGGTGGCCGCGCGGTCATCGAAGTCACCCGGGAGCGCACCGCGTGAGAGTGTTCGTGGCGCTGGGGTCGAACATGGGCGAGCGCGAGGAGAACATCCGACAGGCGCTCGAGCTGATGGCGCAGCTGCCGGAGACGGACCTGCTCCGCGCCTCCTCGCTGTACGACACCGAGCCCGTGGGCGAACTCGAGCAGCCGAACTTCCTCAACGCCGTGGCCGAGCTCGACACCGAGCTGAGCCCGCGCCAGCTGCTCTGGAACCTGCTGCTCATCGAGAAGCGGCTCGGCCGCGTGCGCACCCAGAAGTGGGGGCCGCGCACGCTCGACCTCGATCTGCTGCTCTACGGCGACGAACTCGTCGAGGAGGACGACCTGCGCGTGCCGCATCCCGAACTCACGCGCCGCTCGTTCGTGCTCACGCCGCTCGTCGAGCTCGAGCCCACGCTCGTGCACCCGACGACGGGCGAGAGCATGCAGTCGCACCTGTCCCAGCTGCACGTCACGCGGCCGCCGGTGAAGCGCGGCACGCGGCTCTGGAACTGAGAACGGCGTGAACGAGAACCGCTACCTCGTCATCGAAGGGGTGATCGGCGCGGGCAAGACCAGCCTGTGCCGCATGCTGAGCGAGCGCCTCACGGCGCAGCTCGTGCTCGAAGAGGTGGAGGAGAACCCGTTCCTGAAGGATTTCTACAAGGACCGGGCGCGCTACGCGTTCCAGACGCAGATGCACTTCCTCTTCAGCCGCTACCAGCAGCAGCGCGACCTGAAGCAGACGAACCTGTTCAACGACAGGCTCGTCGCGGACTACCTGTTCCAGAAGGACCGCATCTTCGCGAGCCTCAACCTCGTGGACCGTGAGCTCGCGATGTACGAGCGTCTCGTGGGCTGGCTCGAACTCGACGTCGTGAAGCCGGACATCGTCGTGTACCTGCAGGCGCATCCCGACACGCTCATGGAGCGCATCGCGAAGCGCAACCGGCCGTTCGAGCGCGACATGGACAAGGACTACATCGCGCGGCTGAACGACGCCTACAACCACTACTTCTTCCACTACACGGACACGCCGTTGCTCGTCGTGAACACGAACGGCATCGACTTCGTGAACGACGCATCGGACTACGAGGACCTCGTGCGGCGCATCCTGTCGCACCGCCAGGGCACGATGTACTACACGCCCATCGAGAAAGGTCGTACGACATGAGCGGAGATCCGGTGGTGGGTGCGGGCAAGGCGCGCGCGAAGATCACGGCGCCGGCCGTCGTGGACATGAAGCGCCGCGGCGAAGTCGTGACGGTCGTGACCGCGTACGATTTCCCGACCGCGCGACTCGCCGACCAGGCGGGCGTCGAAGTGCTGCTCGTCGGCGACAGCGTCGGCCCGGTCGTGCTCGGCTACGAGAGCACGCTGCCCGTGACGATGGAGGACATGCTCCACCACACGAAGGCCGTCGCGCGCGCGAAGACGTCCGCGATGGTCGTCGGCGACATGCCGTTCATGTCGTACCAGGTGAGCGTCGAACAGGCCGTGCGCAACGCCGGACGGTTCGTGCAGGAGGGTGGCGCGGACGCGATCAAGCTCGAGGGCGGGGAGCGTGTGGCGCCGGCCGTGCAGCGCATCGTCGCCGCCGGCATCCCGGTGATGGGCCACCTCGGCCTGACGCCGCAGTCCGTGCTCGCGTTCGGCGGCTACAAGGTGCAGGCGCGCGGCGAGGCCGACCAGGAGCGCCTCGTGCGCGAGGCGAAGCTGCTCGAAGAGAGCGGCTGTTTCGCGATCGTGCTCGAGGGGATTCCCGCACGGCTCGGCGCGCTCGTCTCGCGCGAGCTGACCGTGCCGACGATCGGCATCGGCGCCGGGGTGCAGTGCGACGGGCAGGTGCTCGTCTCGCACGACATGCTCGGGCTGTTCCAGGGCCGCACCGCGAAGTTCGTGCGCAAGTACGCCGAACTCGGCGACGCGCAGCGCGACGCGTACGCGCGCTACGTGGCCGACGTGAAGGCGCGCCGGTTCCCGGGCGACGCGGAGTCCTACTGACGTGGCATCCACGAAGAGCGCATCGCCGCGCCGCGTGAGCGGCGTGGACGAACTGCGGCGCGCGGTCCGTGCGTCGCGCCGCAGGGGAACCGTCGCGTTCGTGCCGACGATGGGCGCGATCCACGACGGGCACCTGTCCCTCGTGCGGCAGGCGAAGCGCTCGTCGCGCTTCGTCGTCGCGAGCATCTTCGTGAACCCGCTGCAGTTCGGGCCGACCGAGGACTATCGCCGCTACCCGCGCCCCGTGCGGCGCGACCGTGCGCTGTTCGCGGCCGCCGGCGTGGACCTGCTCTGGGAGCCGCGCGTCGAGGACGTGTACCCGCCGGGCGACCGCACGCGCGTGCACGTCTCGGAGCTCACGGAAGTGCTCGAGGGCGCTTCACGCCCGGGCCACTTCGAGGGTGTCACGACCGTGGTCATGCGCCTGCTCGGCGCCGTGCAGCCGGACGTGCTGTGGCTGGGGCAGAAGGACGCACAGCAGGCGATCGTGCTCGAACGCATGTGCGCGGACCTGCTGCTGCCCGTGCGCGTGCGCCGCGGCGCGACGGTGCGCGAGAACGACGGCCTGGCGATGAGCTCGCGCAACGCCTACCTCGGCGCGGCGGAGCGCCAGCAGGCCGTGGCGCTGTCGCAGGGACTCGCCTCGGCGCGCGTGCTGCTCGGCGCGGGCGAACGGTCCGCCGCGAAGCTCGCGGCCGCGATCCGGCGCGAGTGGGAGGGCTATCCGCTCGTGCGTGAGGACTACGTGGCGGTCGTCGACGCCGCGACGCTCCGGCCGGTGCGCCGCGTGGAGGGCCGAGTGCTGATCGCGGTCGCCGCGCGCGTCGGACCGGCGAGATTGATCGACAACATCGAGTGGGGACCGAAATGAGCACGTACCGTCACGCGGACGTCGCCGCGCTGGTGCTGGCGGCCGGCATGGGCAAGCGCATGAACAGCGATCTCGCCAAGGTGCTGCATCCGATGGCGGGGCAGCCGCTGCTCGCTCACGTGCTCGCGACGCTCGACGATCTCGGCGTCGGCCGGCGCGTGGTCGTGATCGGGCACCAGCGCGAACGCGTGCAGCAGGCGTTCGCGCACCGCCCGGACGTCGAGTGGGCGATCCAGTCCGAACAGCGCGGCACGGGGCACGCCTGCATGATGGCCGAGCCCGCGCTCGGCGAGTTCGGCGGCACGCTGCTCGTCGTGTGCGGCGACACGCCGCTGCTCACCGCGCGCACGCTGCACGCGCTGCTCGAGGCGCACGCGTCCTCGGGCGCGTCGGTCACGGTGCTCTCCATGCGCCTGCCGGATCCGCACGGCTACGGCCGCATCGTGCGCATGGCCGACGGCGCCGGCATCGAGCGCATCGTCGAGGAGAAGGACGCGAACGACGCGCAGCGCAGGCTCGACGAAGTGAACTCGGGCATCTACGCGTTCCGGTACCCGTCGCTCGCGGGCGTGCTTTCGAGCCTCACGGCGACGAACTCGCAGGGCGAGTACTACCTGACCGACACCGTCACCCTGCTGCAGGCGCGGGGCGAACGCGCCGCCGTCGTGTGCACGGACGACCACCGCGAACTGCTCGGCATCAACACCGTGGACCAGCTCGCGGAGGCGGAAGCGGTCTACCGCGCGATGCGCGGGGAGAAGGGCTGATGGCCGCGCGCAAGCGCACCGGCCTCGACCGGCTCTGGTCGCCGTGGCGGATGGAGTACATCCGCAAGGCCGACGAACCCGCGGGCTGCCTCTTCTGCCGCGTGGGCGGCGCGAAGGCCGACGCGCGAGACCTCGTGCTCGCACGCCGGAAGCACTCGCTGCTCATGCTGAACCGCTACCCGTACAACCCCGCGCATCTCATGGTCGCGCTGGTGCGCCACGCGGCGCAGTTCCACGAGCTGACCGCCGAGGAGCGCACCGACCTGCTCGACCTGACGGCGCTCGCCGAGCGCGCGCTCGCGGCCGAGTACGCACCGCACGGCGTGAACTACGGCCTCAACGTCGGCCGCGTCGCGGGCGCCGGGTTCCCGGGCCACCTGCACCTGCACCTCGTGCCGCGCTGGAACGGCGACACGAACTTCATGCCGACGGTCGGGGAGACGCGCGTGCTGCCGGAGTCGCTCGAGAAGACCTGGAAGCGGCTGCGCGCGGCGATCGCGGCGCTGCCGGAGCCGGGACCGAAGAAGGGACGCAAGGGTGGCGCGAAAGCGCGCTAAGGGCGGCGGCCTGCTCGTCGGGCTGCTCGCCGTCGTCGTGCTCGTGCTCGTCGGTTCCTGGGCCTGGGCGCGCTTCGGCGGGAAGCTGCCCGTGCTGCCGTCGCCCAAGGATGCCGCCGGACGGAAGCGCGAACAGGGCGCCCGGGTGATCCGCGTACAGGTCCTGAATGGCTCGGGGGAGGCCGGGATCGACACCCGCGTGGCCTCCTACCTGCGGGCCGGGGGCTTCCACGTGGTCGAGGTCCGCAACGCCGACCGCTCGGACTATTTCGGGTCGCTGGTCGTCGCCCGGCGGACCGACCTTTCCCTCGCGCGGGAAGTGTCGCATTATCTCGGCGGGCCGCCCCTCATCCAGCAGGCGTGGGACTCGGAGCTCGCGGACGTCTCGGTCCTGATCGGCAGTGACCGCAGCCGCCTCAAGCTCGAGCCTTGAGTCCGGCCCATTCATCGGAGGATTGACACGTGTTCGGTTTCGGCGGAACGGAGTTGATGGTCGTCCTGTTGATCGTGCTGCTGCTCTTCGGGCCCAGCCAGCTGCCCAAGATGGCGCGCGGTTTCGGCCAGGCGATCCGCGAGTTCAAGCGCGCGCAGCGCGAAGTGTCGGACGAACTGCAGCGCGAGGATCCCAAGCCGCCGACGCCGCCTTCGGACAACAAGCCGATCCAGTAGCGACGGCCGTTTCGCCTTGGTGGCGGAACGCGGCACGATAACGAGAACGGCGCGAACCCGGTGCTTCGGGTTCGCGCCGTTCGTGTGTCCGGCGGGGCTCGTGAAGGTTACTCGCTCGAGCCGACGCGGTTGTCCACGACCTTCGCCGACGTGCGCAGGCGCGTGAGGTAGCCGTCGAAGAACGAGCGCTGGCGGCGCGACAGGATGTCGGTCGTGAGCTGGCCCTTCATCTGGTCGTTGTTCCACAGGCTGTCCGGCGGCGTCTGCACGCTGGTCACGCGGCCCATGAACCAGCCACCCGGCGAGCGGAACGGACCGACGACCTTGCCGGGCTGCGAGCCCCACAGGGCGCCCTGGAACTCGGGAGAGGCCGCGAGGCGCGGATCGGGCTGCTGGCGCGACATGTTCACCGGCATCGCCGAGAGCCCTTCGGCCGCGGCCGCAGCCTCGAGCGTGGCGCCACCCTTGACCGCCGTCGCGAGACGGTCGGCGCGGGCCTTCGACATCTCGACGCGCGCTTCGACGTCGGCGATCTGGCGGAGCTGCTCCTTGACCTCGTCGAAGGTCGGGGCACCGGCGAGGTGCTGCGACTCGACCTGGACGATGATGAACTCGTCCACGCCGGCGAACACCGGGCTGACGTCGCCCTTCTTGTGGGCCACGCCCCAGTCGCCGGCCTCGGGAGCACCGAAGAGCGACGGCGGCATGTTGTTGAGGTCGAAGAAGCCGGTCTTGGTCGTGACGAGGCCGTGCGCCGTGGCCGCCTTGGCGAGACCGCCGCTGCGGGCCTCGGCCGCGACCTTGCGCGCCTTCTCGTACTGCGCGCGGCGCGACTCGTCGGTGACCGAGATCTTCGTGACGATCTGGGCGAGCTTCACGGCGCCGGGGTAGGGCGGGTTCTGCGCGACCGAGTCACGGGCCGGGTCGAGGATCTTGAAGATCATCACCTGGCCGCCTTCGCGGTAGGGGTCGATCACGTCGCCGGGCTTGTGCGCCGCGATGGTCTGGCCGATCGGGCCGAGTTCCATCGGGTTGATCCAGCGGTCGATGACGCCGCCGCGGTTCGCGTTCGGGCCCTCGGAGTTCGTCATCGCCAGCATGGCGAAGTCCTCGCCGCCACGGGCGCGCTCGAACAGGCCGCGGGAGATGTCCATGGCCGCGTTGACCTCGGCCTCGCTGTACTCGACCGGGATCGACAGCACTTCGAGCTGGGTGCGCGCCGGGGCCGCCATGCGGGTGCGGTAGCGCTCGAACACCTTCTTGAGCTCCTCGTCCGAGCCGGAGCTGCGGCCGGTGTCGGCCGGCGGCACCTGGACGATGACCGCGGAAAGCGACTGGAAGCGGTCGAGGAAGGCCTCGCGCAGCTCGCCCTCGGACAGCTTGAGCGACGACATGAGGCGCTCCTGCAGGCGGCGCACCGGGAGTTCCTCGCGGACCTGGTCCTCGTAGGGCTTCCAGTTGATGCGCGGGTCCACCAGCGCCATCTGGTACTTCTGCGGGTCGAACTTGCCGTCCGTCTGGAACGCGGGGTTGAGGAACACCGCGTTGGGAGGGCTCGTGCGCATGCCGACGACGACGTCGCGATCCGAGATCGTCAGCCCGGACTTCTGCGCTTCCTGCGCCATGAGGCGCTGGTTCACGAGGCTGCGCCACGCCTGCTGCTCGACCGAGCGCATGTCGCGGTCGGCGGGCTCGGTGTTGAAGCGCTGGCGGTAGTTCTCCTTCGCCACGGCGACGGCACTCCGCCACATGTCGGCGGTCACCTTCTCACCATTGACCGAGCCGTAGTCGCCCGTGGCGCCGGAGTTCGAAGGGTCGTGGCCCATGCTTCCGAAGAAGCTGAAGCCGAGAAGGAACGTGACGACGGTGGCGACCGTGACGATCAGCCAGATGGCTTTCGTGCGCTTGTTGCCGGAGCGCAGGTAACCCAGCATTCGGGACTCCGAAAGGCTTGGAGAGCGGGACGAGAACAGCTGGAATAGAGGCGGGGAAGTCTACCAGCGGAAACGACGACCGCACAACCAACAAGCGATTGCGACCCCGTCCCGGGGTGTGCTAACTGTCGGTCCACGCTCACACCGCCGAGGGAGACCCGGTTCGTGCCCGCCCATCCGGGCCGGGCGCCCGGCTCGTACCGGCATCGCGAGGGATCGCATCCGTGCGTACCGACGTCGTGCACCGCCCAGCCGAAACCGAGACCGTCGAGCGGGAGCTTCCGCTCCCGGCCATGGTGCTGGACACGCTGGAGCAGGGGGTCGTCGCCCTCGATCGCGAGCGCCGGGTGGTCTACGCGAACCGCCGGATCGAGGAACTGCTCTCGGTCGAGACCGGGACGCTCATGGGACTGGCGGGCGGCCGGGTGTTCCCGGGCGCCGACGCGCGCTGGCTCAAGGGGGCCACCCGCGAGACCCGCGACTTCAAGATCGAGACCGAGGGGCGCGAGCTCACGCTGAAGGCCGAGTCGCTGCCCATGCGCGACGAGGACGGCGAGCTGACCGGCTCGGTGATCCTGGCCGACGCGATCTCCGAGACCGAGGACGGCGAGTTCCAGAAGAAGATCGACCGGCTCGTCTCGCTCGGCGAGCTGTCGGCGTACGTCGCCCACGAGATCCGCAATCCGCTCACGGGCATCCGCACCACGGTCCAGTTCGTGGCCTCGAAGTTCAAGCCGCGCGACCCGCGCCGCGAGGACCTCGACGACGTGATCAAGGAGCTCGACCGCATCGAGCAGATCATCACGGGGCTGCTGCTGTTCGCGCGGCCCCCGCAGGCGCGCCCGCAGCCGTGCGACGTGCACATGGTGCTCGCGCGCACGCTCGACCTCATGGAGCTGCAGCTCGGCGACGCGCAGGTCACCGTCGCGCGCGAGTACGCCGCCGACCTGCCGCAGGTCTGGGCCGATCCGGACCTCATGCAGCAGGTGTTCCTCAATCTCTGCCTCAATGCCGTGCAGGCCATGCCGCAGGGCGGCGAACTCACCATCACGACCGGCGTGCGGCGCTATCGCACGCGGCGCTCGCTCGTGGACGTCTCGATCCGCGACACCGGCGTCGGCATCCCGCGCGACCTGATGGAGAAGATCTTCGACCCGTTCTTCACGACGCGGTCCATGGGAACGGGCCTGGGCCTGCCCATCTCGGTGCAGATCGTGCGCGAGGCGGGAGGCGTGGTCACGGCCAAGAACAACCCGAGCGGAGGCGCGACGCTGCGAGTGTCGCTGCCGGTGCCGGCCGAACCGCCCGGAAAGCCGGAGGAATAGCCGATGAAGATCTCCGTGCTGGTGGTGGACGACGAACTCCTGATCCGCAAGTCGCTGGGCAAGGTGCTGCGCGCGCGCGGTTACACCGTGGATCTCGCGAGCACCGGGGCCGAGGGCCTCGAAAAGGTCGCCTCGCTCCGCCCGCAGGTGATGATCCTCGACATGCGATTGCCCGACACGGACGGCCTGACCGTCCTGCGCGGGGCCCGGCAGCTCGATCCGCTGCTCCAGGTGATCATCATCACGGCCTACGGCGACGTGCAGACCGCCGTGGACGCCATGAAGGTCGGCGCCTGCGACTTCGTGCGCAAGCCCTACGAGATGGAGGACATCGTGCTGGCCGTGGAGTCCGCCGGCCGCACGTTCAAGCAGGCGTCCGAACTCGATCTCTACCGGCGCCGGGCGTGGCAGCACTACTCGGGCGAGGAGATCATCGGGCAGTCCGCCCCCATGCGCGAGGTGCGCGGCCTGATCGACAAGGTCGTGCGCAGCCAGGCGACCTCCGTGCTCATCACGGGGGAGAGCGGTACCGGCAAGGAACTGGTCGCGCGGGCGATTCATTACCGCAGCGATCGCAAGCAGGCGCCCCTCATGGAGGTGAACTGCTCGTCCTTCCAGGAGCACCTGCTCGAGAACGAACTGTTCGGCCACGAGAAGGGCGCGTTCACCGACGCGACCGACACGAAGAAGGGGCTCGTCGAGCTGTGCGACGGCGGCACGCTGTTCCTCGACGAGTTCGCGGACATGTCCATGCCGACGCAGGCGAAGCTGCTGCGCTTCATCGACCACCGCAACTTCAAGCGGGTCGGCGGCGCCACGGACATCTCGGTCGACATCCGCATCGTCGCGGCCACGAACAAGAGCGTCGAAGAGGAAGTGCGCATGGGGCGCTTCCGCAGCGACCTCTACTTCCGCATCAAGGTCGTCTCGATCATGCTGCCGCCGCTGCGCGCGCGCGGGGACGACATCCTGTTGCTCGCCCGGCATTTCATGCGGGAGTTCTCGCGCAAGTTCGGCAAGGGCTTCCAGGACTTCACGCCCGACGCGCAGGCCGCGTTCATGGAGTATCCGTGGCCCGGCAACGTGCGCGAACTGCGCAACCTCGTCGAGCGCGTGGTGCTGCTCGAGGAGGGCGATCGCATCGACGCCGAGCACCTGCCGCCCGAGATGCTCGGCCGTCGCAGCGCGCCCGCGCCCGCCGTCGCGGCGGCCGTGCGCGACGCGTTGAGCCTTCCGACGCTCGCGCAGATCGAAGCCGAGCACATCAGCGAAGTGCTGCGCCTCACGAGCGGCAACAAGAGTCGCGCGGCGCGCATTCTCGGCATCTCGCGACAGGGATTGATCGAGAAGCTGCGCCGCCTGCGCATCGAGGAAGTGGGAGAGCGTCAACTTCCTTGACACGTACAATGAACTGTACAGGTTGACTCAACGCGTTGTGGCGCAACGCATTGACGAGCGCGATAAACGTAACTAGCCATTAAATTGACACTTACGCGGACTGTCCACCGAGCCATCCACAGCGCTCGGAGACGGTCCGCGAAGTTTTTTTCGCGGTAATTGCTCAATGAATCAGCAGCTTCCGGGCTTGGCGAGGTGCTCTCCGGCTCATGTGGCACGCACCGTGCACTATGTAGTCTTCGAAGCGCGAGCGCAGCACGAGCGAGCGCCAACGAACGTGGTAGGTAGCTGGAGAGCATCTTCACCAGTCGTCATCCGAGGAGGTGATCCCGAATGGCTGCCAAGAAGAAGGCTGCGAAGAAGAAGGCCACGAAGAAGAAGGCTGCGAAGAAGAAGAAGTAACCGGTTTTCTGGACCTGGCACGTCCTGAGGGGCGAGCTGGCGCGAGCCGGCCGCCCCTCAATGCTTTTTCCGGCGCACAAGTTTTCGAACCCGAGTTCCCCGAGTCCAAGGCTGGCCGTCCTCTCGGGTTCGTGCGGAGCGGTACGCGCAGGGACGCTCGTCCGCCCGCCCTCCCTTCTCGCCGAAGGCACCGCGCGTTTCGCGTGCTATGTTGCGCTCCCGATCGTCGCCCACCACATCGAGCGCATCCCGTGACCGTCCCGCCCGCCGAAGCCCCCCAGTACATCCGCATCCGTGGTGCGCGTCAGCACAACCTGCGCGACATCGACCTCGACATCCCGCGCGGCAGGCTGACCGTCATCACCGGTGTGTCCGGCTCGGGCAAGAGCTCGCTCGCGTTCGACACGCTCTACGCCGAGGGGCAGCGCCGCTACGTCGAGTCGGTGTCCGCCTACGCGAAGCAGTTCCTCGACCGACTGCCGCGGCCCGACGTGGACGCGATCCACGGCCTGACGCCGGCGGTGAGCATCCAGCAGGTCGCGCCGGCGCGAAGCGCCCGCTCCACGGTCGGCACGTCGACCGAGATGCACGACTACCTGAGGCTGCTCTTCGCCCGGCTCGGCACCGTGCATTGCGGCAAGTGCGGCCGCCCGGTGAGCGCGGATTCGCCCCGTACGATCGCGCGTGAAGCCGCCGCCTGGAGCGAGGACGCGCTCGTGCTCGTGCTCGCGCCCGTGCTGCTCGCGAGCACCATGAAGTGGGAGGAGCAGGCGGGCCACCTGCTGAAGGCCGGCTACACGCGCGCCTGGCTGAACGGCGAAGTCACGCCGCTCGATCCCGCCCCGAAGCTCGCGAAGGGCACGAAGGCCGTGCTCGTCGTGATGGACCGCTTCCGCTGGCACCCGGACGAGTCCTCGCGCCTCGTCGAGGCGTGCGAGCAGGCGTTCCGCCGCGGCGAGGGCCGGCTCGAGCTGATCGTCGGAGGGGCGGAGCCCGCGCGCCGGAGCGAGCGCTGGGAGTGCTCGCACTGCGGCGAACCCGCGATGCGGCCGGAGCCGGCGCTGTTCTCGTTCAACAGCCCGCTCGGCGTCTGCCCCGCGTGCAAGGGCTTCGGCGACGTGCTCACGTTCGCGCCGGACCTCATCGTGTCCGACGAGTCGAAGACGCTCCGCGACGGCGCGATCGAGCCGTGGGCGAAGTCGTGGCGCACGGTGACGTGGCCGAAGCTCGTGAAGCTGTCCGAGGAGCGCGGCGTGCCGCTCGACGAGCCTTGGTGCGAGCTGTCCGAGGAGCACCGGCAGCTGCTCATGCACGGCGACAAGAAGTTCCGCGGCGCGATCCCGTTCCTCGAGAAGCTCCAGGAGAAGTCCTACAAGGCCGGCAACCGCTTCATCGTGAAGCGCTACCAGCAGCCGCGGCGCTGCACTTCCTGCGGTGGAACGCGCCTGCGTCCCGAGGCGCTCCGCGTGAAGCTCGGTGGCCGCACGATCGCCGAGGTGTGCGCGGGCACGGTCGCCGAGGTGGCGGACTACATCGGCGCGCTCGAGTTCGGCGAGAGCGAGCGGCAGATCGCGGGCACGCCGCTCGCCGAGCTCCAGGCACGGCTGCGCTTCCTGCTGCGCGTGGACCTCGGCTACCTGACGCTCGACCGCCTCATGCGCACGCTCTCGGGCGGCGAGGCGCAGCGCATCGAACTCGCGAACGCGCTCGGCGCGAACCTCGCGGACACGCTCTACGTGCTCGACGAGCCCACGGTCGGGCTGCACCCGCGCGACACCGAACGCCTGATCGGCATCCTCGACGAACTCGCCTCGCGCGGGAACACGCTCGTCGTGGTCGAGCACGAGCCCATGGTGATCCGCGCCGCGGCGCACCTCGTGGACCTCGGCCCGGGCGCGGGCGAGCACGGCGGGCGGCTGCTGTACGCCGGGCCGGCGAGCGCCGCGACCGCCGAAGCGGGCTCCGAGACCGCGCGCTGGCTGTCGGGCGAGAAGCACGTGACGCGCGAGCGCGCGAAGGGCGAACCGTCCGGGTTCCTCACGATCCGCGGCGCCCGCGAGCACAACCTCCGGAACGTGACCGCGCGACTGCCGTTCGGGCGGCTCACCGCCGTGACCGGAGTGTCGGGCTCGGGCAAGAGCACGCTGATCGAGGACGTCCTGCACCGCGCCGCCGTGAAGCACTTCGAGGGGCGCGAGGACGAGCTCGTCGGCGCGCACGACGCGATCGCGGGGCTCGGGAAGTTCCAGCGCGTCGTGATGGTGGACCAGTCGCCGATCGGGCGCACGCCGCGCTCGTGCCCGGTGACGTACATGAACGCCTACGCGCCGCTGCGCGAGATCTACGGCCGCCAGCCGGCGGCGCTCGCGCGCGGCTGGAAGGACGGCGCGTTCTCGTTCAACACCGCGGGCGGCCGGTGCGAGCACTGCGAAGGCGCGGGGTGGGTGCAGGTCGAGATGTACTTCCTCGCGGACCTCATGGTGCCGTGCGAGGTCTGCGGCGGCGACCGCTTCCAGCGCGAGCTGCTCGAGGTGCGCTATCGGGGCAAGCACATCAAGGACGCGCTCGACATGACGGTGGACGAGGCGTTCGAGCATTTCGCGACCGAGCCGAAGTTCACGCGTGCGCTGCACGTGCTACGCCGCGTCGGGCTCGGTTACCTGCGGCTCGGCCAGCCCGCGAACCAGCTCTCGGGCGGCGAGGCGCAGCGCCTCAAGATCGCGCGCGAGCTCACCGAGCGCAGCGCGGGCGCGACGCTCTACCTGCTCGACGAGCCCACGGTCGGGCTGCACTGGTCGGACATCCAGCGTCTGCTCGGCGTGCTCGACGACCTCGTCGAGCGCGGCGACACGGTCGTGCTCGTCGAGCACAACCTCGACGTCATCCGGCTGTGCGACTGGATCGTGGACCTCGGTCCCGGCGGCGGCGCGGCGGGCGGCACGATCGTCTGCGAAGGCCCGCCCGAGACGGTCGCGGCGTGCGAGGAGTCGTTCACGGGCCGGTTCCTGCGCGAGGCGCTCGCGGAAGTGGCGAGGCACTGACGGCACGCGAGCCGTGAGGCTCGGGAAAGGAAGAGTCCGCGATGCTCTTCATGGTGCGCTTCACCGATCGTCCCGACCGTCTCGACGTGCGCCAGGCGCATCTCGCCGGTCACATGGCGTGGCTGGGCGAGCACGCGGACGCGATCCGGATCGGCGGGCCGCTGCGCGAGTCGCCCGACGCCAATCCCGTCGGCGCGATGTGGCTGGTCGAGGCCGGCTCGAAGGCCGCGGTGGAGGAGATGCTCGCGAGCGACCCGTTCTGGGTGCACGGGCTGAGGGCGAGCGTCGAGATCCTCGAGTGGCGCAAGGCCGTGCCGCAGGGACCGGCGACGTTCTGATCCGTGGGTCAGGCCTGCTTCGGCAGCGCCGCCGCGAGCGCGGCGGGCAGTGCGCGGTCGCGCGCGGCCACGCCGGCTTCGCTGCCGCCGAGCACGCCGTCCTCGACGACGACGCCGCGCAGCAGCGTGTGCGGCACCATCTCGAAGTAGACGTTGCGCGGGCGCACGCCGGCGGGCGGGTCGTCCCAGAGCTCCGCGGGCGGCATCTCGGTGATCGCGAGCGACGCCGTGCCCGCCGGGATCAGCTTGCGGCGGATCGCCAGCGCGTGCACCGGCACACCGTGTTCGCGCGCGGCGAGGGCCAGGACGTACGAACCGATCTTGTTGAGCACGCCGTGCTCAGTGACGGCGTCGGCGCCGATCCACACGGCGGCCGCGCTCGAGACGAGCATCGGCAGCGCGGCGTCGGCGACGAGCCACACCGGGACGCCGAGCGCGGCCAGCTTCGCCGCCATCGCGCGTCCTTCGAGACCCGGCCGGCTCTCGGCGAGCAGCACGCGAGGCTTGCGGCCGCGCAGGTGCAGTTCGCGCAGCGCGTCGTACACCGCCGCGCTCGACGACAGCGTCGCGATGAACGCGTCGTTCTCCGTGACGAGTTCCGCGGCCATGCGCGCCGCTGCCGCGGAAGCGGCCGCGAGGTCCTCGCGCTCCGCCACGCACGAGTGCAGCAGCGACTGGCGCAGGTCGAGCGGGGACTCGTGCTGCGCGGCCGCCGTGTCGGCGATCGCGAGCGCCCGCGCGCACAGCTGGTGCACGAGCGCCATGCTCGGCTGGCCGCCCTGCGCGCCCCGCAGCCACGCGAGCAGCGACTCGCGCAGCGCCGCGGAGGAGGGGGAGCGGTCCTGCCCGATCCAGCGTTCGAGCGCGGTGAGGAACTGGTCCGCCACCGCGCTCGAGCCGGAACTGCGATCCTGCGGGAGCGAGCTCACTTGTTCAGGAGGTTCTTCAGCCAGTAGACCGTCGTCTGCTTGCCGAGTTCACCGAGCGCTTCGGTGAGCGGAATCTCCTTCGGGCACGCCTCCACGCAGTTCTGCGCGTTGCCGCAGTCCACGATGCCGCCGCGGCCCATGATGGCGTCGAGGCGCTCGTGCGCGTTCATCCGCCCGGTCGGGTGCGCGTTGAAGAGCCGCACCTGTCCGAGCGGCGCCGGACCGATGAAGTCCGAGCGCGTGTTGTACTGCGGGCACACTTCCATGCAGCAGCCGCAGGTCATGCAGCGCGAGAAGGCGTAGCTCGTCTCCTGCTCGGACTGCGACAGCTTCGGGCCCGGGCCGAGGTCGTACGTGCCGTCGATCGGCACCCACGCCTTCACGATCTTCAGCGCCTCGAACATGGGCTTGCGGTCGACCTGGAGGTCGCGCACCACGGGGAACTTGGTGAGCGGCTCCAGCGTGATCGGACCGTCGGGCATGTTGTCGACGAGCGCCGTGCACGACTGCCGCGGCTTGCCGTTCACGAGCATCGTGCACGCGCCGCAGACTTCCTCGAGGCACGACGACTCCCAGTGGACGGGCGTCGTCTTCTGGCCCTGCTTCGTGACCGGGTTCTTGCGGATCTCCATGAGGCACGAGATCACGTTCATGCTCGGCTGCCACGGCAGCACGAACTCTTCCCACCTCGAGGGGCCGGTGGGCGAGTCCTGACGCCGGATGCGAAGTTCGATGTTCTGACGGGGCATCTCGCTCACCTCCCTTTAGTCGTACTTGCGCGCGACGGGCTTGCACAGCGACACGTCCACGGGGTCGTAGCGGAACTTCGGCCCTTCGGGCGCGAACTCGGCCACCGTGGTCTTCAGCCACTTCTCGTCGTCGCGGTCGGGGAAATCGGGCTTGTAGTGCGCGCCGCGGCTCTCGTCGCGCGCGAGCGCTCCGAGCGTCACCACGCGCGAGAGGTGCAGCATGTTCTCGAGCTGGTTGAGGAACGACAGCGGCGCGTTCGCCCACTGTCCGTTGTCGAGCACGCTCGCCTTCTTCCAGCGCTCGGTGAGCTCCTGGATCTTGGCGTTCGTCTGCTCGAGCTTCTTGTTCTCGCGCACGATCGTGACGTTCTCGAGCATCGTGCGTCCGAGTTCCTCGTGGATCTTGTACGGGTTCTCGGGGCCGTCGCGGCGCGCGAGTTCGGCGAACCGCGCCGTCCACTTCGCCTCGGCCGCGTCGTAGACCGACGACGGCGTCTCGGTGCCGGCCTTCGCCTGGTTCTGCGCGTAGAGCACCGCGGCCGGGCCGCCGATCTGGCCGGCGTAGACGCAGGAGAGGAGCGAGTTCGCGCCGAGGCGGTTGGCGCCGTGGTACTGGTACTCGGCCTCGCCGATCGCGTAGAGGCCGGGAATGTTCGACATGTGGTTCTTCGGGCTGCCGAGATCGACGAACCCGTCGGCGGTGCGCTCGTAGTCGACCCAGAGGCCGCCCATCGAGTAGTGCACGGCGGGGAAGATCTTCATCGGCTCGTCGCACGGATCGTCGCCCGTGAACTTCTCGTAGATCTCGAGGATGCCCTCGAGCTTCTTCTTGAGCGTCGCGCGCGGGATGTGCGTGAGGTCGAGATAGACGCACATCTTGCCGTCCACGCCGAGCCCGAGGTTCACGCACACGTTGTGGATCTCGCGGCTGGCGACGTCGCGCGGCACGAGGTTGCGGTACTTCGGGTACTTCTCCTCGAGGAAGTAGAAGCGCTCGGCCTCGGGGATCTGGCGCGGCGGGCGGTTGTCGCCCTGGCGCCGCGGCACCCACACGCGGCCGCCTTCGCCACGCGCGGACTCGCTCATGAGGCGGAGCTTGTCGGCGCCGGGGATGGCCGTCGGGTGGATCTGGATGAACTCGCCGTTGCCGTAGTGCGCGCCGTCCATGTACGCGGCGGCCGCGGCGGAACCCGAGTTGATGAGGCTGTTCGTGGACTGGCCGAAGAGCAGGCCCGGTCCGCCCGTCGCGAGCATGACCGCGTCGGCCTTGAACGCCTTCGCCTTCATGGTGCGCAGGTCGAGTGCGGTGAGCCCGACGCAGCGCCCCGCGTCGTCCTTCACGACGCCGACGAACTCCCAGCCTTCGTACTTGGTCACGAGGCCCGCGGCTTCGTGACGGCGCACCTGCTCGTCGAGCGCGTACAGCAGCTGCTGGCCCGTCGTGGCGCCCGCGAACGCGGTGCGGTGGTGCAGCGTGCCGCCGAAGCGGCGGAAATCGAGCAGTCCTTCCGCGGTGCGGTTGAACGTCACGCCCATGCGGTCGAACAGGTAGATGATGCCCGGCGCGGCGTAGCACATGCCCTTCGCCGGAGGCTGGTTCGCGAGGAAGTCGCCGCCGCGGCACGTGTCGTAGAAGTGGATCTCGGGGCTGTCGTTCTCGCCCTTCACGTTCACGGCGCCGTTGATGCCGCCCTGGGCGCACACGGAGTGCGAGCGCTTCACGGGCACGATCGAGAACAGGTCCACGGCCACGCCGGCTTCGGCGACCTTGATGGCGGCCATCAGGCCGGCCAGGCCACCGCCGACGATGGCGATGCGGGGAGCGGCCATCAGTGCTGCCCTCCTTCATAGACGACGGGGCCGTGCTCGGCGCCGTGCGGCTTCGTCAGCCAGTCCGGGTAGATGCCCTTGCCCGCGAAGGCGAGCAGCGAGTTGAGCCCGACGATCGTCAGCACGAGGAACACCGCCATCGCGAAGCGCGAGGCGTTGCGCTGCGCCTGCCGCCCGGTCGCGAGCCCCCAGTGGATGGCGAAGCCGAAGAGACCGTTCCCGAGGTGCCAGCACGCGGACACGATGCCGACCACGTAGAACGCGAACACGGCGGGATTCGAAATCTGCTCGCCGACGAAGGCGTACGCGCTGACCGAGTTCAGGTAGTCGGAGTCGAAGCGCGTCATCCAGGTGTGGAAGAGGATGTAGAAGACGAGGAGCACGCCGCTCACGCGCTGGAGCGTGTACTGCCAGTTGCGCGCGTAGCCGTGCTTGCCGAGGTTCGCCTGGCCGGTGGTGGCGATGATCACGCCGAGCACCATGTGGAAGGCGATGGGCAGCCAGATGCCGAGTGCTTCGATCGCGCCGACGTAGGGGATGCGCGCGAGTTCGGCGGCGGCGGCGTTGAAGGCCGCCTCACCCTGCAGGGCCTTGGAATTCGTGAACAGGTGTTCGAGGAGGAACAAGCCGATGGGCACCACGCCCGTGAGCGAATGCGCTCGCTTGAGGGCGAAATACTGACGATCCGTGAGGTTCATGTCGCTGACCTTTCCTTGGGGTCCGACATCCGACATTCCATCCCGCACCATAGGACAGGGCGGACAATCGCTCCAACCGGTTTCTCGCGCAAGAAGTTGCGCCGATATCCGATGGTTGGTTCGAGGGCCTGCGCGTGATAGCTTGTCGCGCCATTCCAGCAGTTCCTTCGGGCCCTGGGAATGGTCCGAAGGAAGGCGTCCCCATCCACGCCGTCGTCGAGACCGGCGGTTCGACTCCGCCGCTTCCGGCTGCCAGGAGAAGCACCCGAATGTCCGTCAGCCTCACCGAACTGATCGAGCACCAGCTGCTGCCGCGCGTGCAGAAGCCCAACCGCTACATGGGGCAGGCGCTCGCGGCACCGGCCAAGGACCCGTCGCAGGTCGAGGTGCGCATGCTCATCGCGTTCCCGGACGCGTTCGAGATCGGACTCTCCAATCTCGGCATCCGGATCCTCCACCACATCGTGAACGGCCGCGCGGACAGCGTGGCGGAGATGACGTTCGCGCCGTGGCCGGACGCGGAAGCCGAGATGCGCCGCATGGGCATTCCGCTCTTCTCGATCGACCGGCACACGCCGGCGCACGAGTTCGACGTCATCGGCTTCTCCCTGCAGTACGAGCTGCAGTACACGAACGTGCTCACGATGCTCGAGCTCGCGGGCCTGCCGCTGCGCACGCTCGAGCGCGACGAGCGCCACGCCCTCGTGATCGCAGGCGGCGCGCAGGCGTTCAGCCCCGAGCCGATGGCCGAGTTCATCGACGCGTTCGTCATCGGGGACGGCGAGGACGTCGTCCACCGCATCGTGGACACCGTGAAGGCGGCGAAGCGCGCGGGCACTCCGCGCCGCGCGCTGCTGCGCCAGCTCGCGCACCTGCCCGGCGTGTACGTGCCCGCGGGTTACGTGACCGAGATGTCGCCCGAGGGCTGGCTCGTGCCGCGCGCGCTGCCGGGCTACCCCGATCGCGTGTTCTCGACCTACGTGAAGAAGCTCGACGCGGCGTACTACCCGCCCATGCCGCTCGTGCCCGTCGGGGAGATCACGCACGACCGGCTGTCGGTCGAGGTGATGCGCGGCTGCACGCGCGGCTGCCGTTTCTGCCAGGCCGGCATGATCAACCGCCCCGTGCGCGAGAAGCCCGCGCAGCAGGTCGTCGAGGAAGTGCTGCGCGGCCTGCAGGGCACCGGCATGGAAGAAGTGTCGCTCATCTCGCTGAGCACGACCGACCACACGCAGATCGTCGACCAGGTGAACGCGCTCGCGGACCTGCTCTGCCCGACGCGTGTGCAGCTGTCGCTGCCGTCCACGCGCCCGGACAACGTGCCGCAGGAAGTCGCGCAGCGCATCGCCGCGCAGAAGAAGGGCAGCATCACGCTCGCGCCCGAAGCCGGCAGCCAGCGCATGCGCGACGTGATCAACAAGAACCACACCGAGGCCGAGCTGCTGCAGTCCGTGCACACGGCCGCCGCCGAGGGCTACACCGGGGCCAAGCTGTACTTCATGTGCGGGCTCCCCGGTGAGAACGACGACGACCTCCGCGCCATTCTCGACCTCGGCCACAAGGCCTGGGCGACGGCGCGCGAGGCGGGCAACAAGTCGTTCCGCATCACCGTGAGCGTCTCTCCTCACGTGCCGAAGCCGCACACGCCGTTCGCGTGGGCGGAGCAGGTGAACACCGACGAGCTCAATCGCCGTCTCGGCGTGCTCCGCGAGGCGGTCAAGGGCAAGCCGATCACGCTCAAGTACCGCGACGCGGAGACCAGCCTTCTCGAAGGCGTCTTCACGCGCGGCGACCGCCGGCTGTGCGCGGTGGTCGAGGACGCGTACCGCCGCGGCTGCCGGTTCGACGCCTGGACCGAACACCTGCGCTACGCGACCTGGCTCGACGTTTTTCACGACCACGGTCTCGAACCCGAACGCTACCTGGTCGAGCGTTCGACGGATCTCGATCAGCCGTGGGACATGGTGCAGTCTCCGGTCACGCGGAAGTTCCTCGTGCGCGAGAAACTCCGGGCGGACCGGGCCGCCGTCACCGACGACTGCCGTCTCGAGGACATCTGCTTCTCGTGCGGCGTCGTGGAGTGCAACCAGCGTCCGTGGGTGCGAGAGCCCCACGCGCCGCTGGACGTGGACCAGGCGGTCGCTTCCGTCCCGACGCAGGCCTTCGGCCGCAAGGGACGGCGCACGAACGCGACTGCCGGAGGCGTGGGCACGAGCCTGCGTTTCCGCATCCAGTACGAGAAGGGGAGCGCGATGCGCTTCACCTCGCACCTGGACCTCCTGCGCACCTGGGAGCGATCGCTTCGCCGCTCCGGGTTGCCGCTGGCCTTCTCCCAGGGGCATCACCCGCACATCAAGATGTCGTTCGGGCCCCCGCTGCCGCTGGGATTTCGTTCGCGGGCCGAGGTGTTCGACCTCGAGTTCTCGCGGCCTCCCGGTGTCGATCTCGCCGAAAGGCTCGACGCCGTGCTGCCCGAGGGACTCCGGATCGAATCGTTCCGGCCCATTCTCTTCAAGGTTCCTTCGCTCATGAGCCAGCTGGAAGGCGCGAGCTATCGCGTCCGCTTCCCGGCCAGCTTCCTCGGGGAGGCCGGCCTGACGCCGGCCACGCTCCCGGGGACGCTCGCACCCCGGGTCCGGGATCTGCTGGCGCAGGAGTGCGTCGTCGTCCGGCGCACGAGCGAAGACAAGGTACGCGAGTTCGACGCCCGGCCGTCCGTGGCGGCGCTCGAAGTGTTCGGCGAGGAATCGCCGGCCGCGCTCGACATGCATCTGCGGTTCACGATGCGTGCGCAGGCGCGTCCCGACGACGTCGTCGGCCTTCTTTTCCCCGGACTCGATCCCCGCACCGTGGATGTGGAACGCACGGGACTGTGGGTCGAGCGCGAGGGCCATCGGTTCGATCCGATGGAGGCGCTCCAGCTGCGGTAGGACCGTTCGAAGTTCGCGTCCGGGAAGGACGCCCCGTGAAGCAGCGCATCATCATCAACGCGGACTCGTACGAGACCCGCGTCGCGATTCTCGAGCACGACGAACTCGCCGAACTGTTCGTCGAGCGTGCCGAACAGCGCCGCAACGTCGGCGACATCTACAAGGGTCGCGTCAACGCGGTCCTTCCGGGCATGCAGTCGGCGTTCGTGGACCTCGGTCTCGCGAAGACCGGATTCCTGCACGCCTCCGACCTCGCCGAGTCGCTCGGCGCGCTCGAGGACCTCTCCGACGCCGACGACTCCGCGGGCGACCGCAAGGCACGCCGCCGGGCGCCGGTGCCCAAGATCGAGGACCACCTCAAGAAGGGGCAGGAGATCCTCGTCCAGATCACGAAGGAGTCCATCGGCACGAAGGGCCCGCGCGTGACCCAGCAGATCAGCCTGCCGGGCCGCTTCTGCGTCCTCATGCCGGGCGTGGACCACGTCGGCGTCTCGCGCCGCATCGACGAGCGCTCCGAGCGCCAGCGCATCAAGGCGATCATCCACGACCTGAAGCCGAAGGGCGTCGGCCTCATCGCGCGCACCGTGGGCGAGGGCAAGGGCGACGCCGAGTACGCCGCCGACATCAAGCACCTCACGCGGCTGTGGCAGAAGATCGAGAAGAAGGCGGGCGGTTCGCGCGCGCCCTCGCTCATCCACCGCGAACTCGAGATGACGGCGAGCCTCATCCGCGACCTGTTCACGGACGACGTCGAGGAAGTCTTCATCGACGACAAGCAGTCCTACACCGAGATCGAGCGCTACCTGAAGGCCGTCTCGCCCGAGCTCGCCGAACGCGTGAAGCACTACAAGGGCAAGGACCCGATCTTCGACGCCTTCGGGATCGAGCCGCAGATCGAGAAGACCTTCGAGCGCAAGGTGTGGCTCAAGAAGGGCGGCTACATCTGCATCGACCACGCCGAGGCGCTCGTCGCCGTCGACGTGAACACCGGCCGGTTCACCGGCAAGAAGAACCAGGAAGAGACCATCTTCCGCACGAACATGGAGGCGGCCGTCGAAGTGCCGCGCCAGCTCCGGCTCCGCGACATCGGTGGCATCATCGTCGTCGACTTCATCGACATGGAGAGCGACTCGAACAAGCGTGCCGTGCTCGACACGCTCCGCGCCGAGCTCAAGAAGGACCGTGCGCGCACGAAGGCGTTCGCGGTCAGCGAGCTGGGCCTCGTCGAGATGACGCGCCAGCGTGAGCGCTCGAGCCTCCTGCACTACTACACCGAGGACTGCCCGACGTGTGGCGGCCTCGGCAAGGTGCCGAGCAACGAGACCATGCTCGTCAAGCTCGAGCGCGCGATGCGGCGCGTGATGGCGATGGGCTCGCACAAGCGCGTCACCGTCAAGGTGGCGCCGGACGTCGCCCTGTTCCTCGTCGAGTCCGAGGCGCGGCGGTTCTCCGAGATGGAGAAGCGCTTCCGGATCTCGATCGACCTCAAGGACGATCCGCAGCTCAAGCGCGGCGAGATGAAGATCTTCAGCGAGAAGAAGCACGAGCTCACCAAGCAGGTGGTGGGCGCCGTGCCGATGACGTAGGCCGCTCGCCGGATCCGTTCATGTCCCGACCGCCCGAATCCTCCCGCGCCCCGGCCCTTCCGGCCGGGGCGTGGCGTTGGATCGCGCTGGCCTTCGCCGGCGCGCTCGCGATCTACGCCACCGGCGCCGCGCCCACCGTGCTCGAGGGCGACAGCGGGGAACTGCAGGCGGTCGCCCTCGCCGGTGGCGTCGCGCATTCGTCGGGCTACCCGCTCTTCTGTCTCGTGTCCCGGCTCTTCGCGCTGCTGCCGGGCGATCCCGCGTTCCGCATCAATCTCATGAGCGCGTGCTTCGGCGCGGCGGGCGTCGCGACGCTCGTCGCCTGCGGCATCGAGCTCGGGCTCGGAGGCGCGGCCGCGCTCGCCGCGGGCATCCTGTTCGGCGCGGGCTTCAGCTGGTGGAGCGCGTCGCTGCGCGCCGAGGTCTACACGCTCAGCCTGTTCGTCATGCTGCTCGCGTGGCGGCACGTGAACTTCGCGCTGCACACCCGCGCGCCGCGCGACCGCATCGTGGCCGCGGTGCTGCTCGGTGTCGCGTGCACCGGGCACCTGTCCCACCTCGGCGCGGTCGCGTGCCTCGGGCTCGCGCTCGCGTGGGCCGCGTGGCGGGAGGGACGCACGTGGCCCGAGTGGCCGGCGCTCGTGGGAGCGTTCGTGCTCGGGCTCACGCCGTACCTCTACCTCGTGTGGGCGGACCACGTGAACCTCGGCTTCGACTACCTCGACTACGTGGACCACATCTTCTATCCGGGCACGGGCGTGCCCGACGCCCGCCTCGACGGCGCGTTCGAACGGCTGCGCTGGCTCGTCTTCGGGCGCAACCTGCTGCCCGGCTCGCCCATGGAGTTCCACCCGGGCGACCTCCTGCGCGCGATCCGCAAGCACTCGGTTCCCGTCGGGCTCTTCGAACTGGGGCTGCCCGCCACGGCGCTCGTCGTGCCGGGGTTCGTGCGCATGTTCCGTCTCGACGCCGGGCAGGCCTTGCGCATGCTCGTACTCACGGTCGCGACGCTCCTCCTGGCGGCGCAGGTCTCGTTCGGCGGCCTGTTCGCGCTCTTCCTGCTGTTCCCGCTCGCGCTCGTCTCGCTGCTCGCGGCGCTCGGGCTCGAGTGGGCGCTCGGCTTCGTGCCGCGCGGGGCCTGGCGTTCGGTCTCCGTGCCGCTCGCCGCCGCGCTGCTCATGGTGCCCACGCACGAGCTTCGCCGGCGCGCGTACGTGCACCCCATCGGGCAGGAGCGGCTCATGGTGCACGACGAAGGATCGAACCGCCCCCTGCGGCTCATGTACCGCCGCCTCAAGCAGCCCTACGCCGTGCGCGACTTCGGCCGCGCGATCGTGCGCGCGGTGCCGGACAGCGCGCTGCTCGTCGCGAACTGGCCGGACATGGGCGTCGTGCTCTATCACACGTACGGACTGCGCGAGCGCGGCGACCTCACGCTCATGCAGCTCAGCCGTCCGCAGTACCTGATCCGGGCGCGGGTCTGGCAGGAGCGGCACGACCTCGCGCGGCGCCCCATCGTGTTCCTGTCGATGCCCCCGGACGTCCGTGCCCACCTCGCGGTGGCCGACTCGCTCGACCTTTCGGGTGGACGGTGGGCGTACGTCGTCCGCACGGCGCTCACGGACCTGCCCGCCACGCGCGGTGACCGGCTGGGGGAGTGACGAGGGTTTCGATTGCGCCACGAGGCGCGGCGCGGGCATGCTGTACGGGAACGTCATCCACCCTACGGGAGAGCGCTTGGCCTTCTTCGAGATCATCGCGGGACTGCTGCTCGCCGCCTTCGGCGTGGCGCGGGACCTGCTCTCGGGCGGACCGCCCAGCATCGGACTGAAGCAGTTCCTGCTCGTCCTCGCCGGGCTCCTGCTCGCCGCCGACGGACTCGTGCGCTGGCGCTCGCGGCTGCGCGCGGGACTCTTCGAACACCTCGGCGTCGAAGGCGCCGCGGGCGCGCGCGCCACGTGGATCCTCGCGCTGGCCCTGCTCGCGCTCCAGCTCTTCGCGTTCCAGCACTACGTCGTGGACGACGCCTACATCACGTTCCGGTATGCGAAGAACGCGCTCACGACCGGGCACGTGACGTGGAATCCCGGCGAGCGGCCGGTCGAAGGCTACTCGAACTTCCTGTGGCTGCTCCTGTCCATGGGCGCCATGCGCGCCGGACTCGATCCGCTGCTCGTCTCGAAGCTCGTCTCGGTCGTCGCGCTCGCCGCGTCGGCCTTCGCGGTGCGGCGACTCGCGTCGCGCGCGGGCGCGGGGGCGCTCGGTTCGCGTCTCGCCGTGCTCGTCTTCCTCGCGCTGCCCTCGTTCGCGTTCTGGGCGATGAGCGGGCTCGAGACCGTGTCGGTCGTCCTGTTCTCGCTGCTCTTCCTCGAGGCGTACGACGACGAAGTCGCGCGCGGGCGCATGCCCTGGCGTTCGGCGGTGTGGGCGATGTTCCTGCTGCTCTCGCGACCGGAGACCCCGCTCTTCCTCGTGCTCGTCGCGCTGCCGAGCGTGCTCCGGCCCGGCCGCGGGGAGTGGAAGTCGCTCGCGGTGCTCGTGGGCCTCGTCATGCTCGCGAGCGCGCCGTACTTCGCCTGGAAGCTGCGCGCGTTCGGCACGGTGCTTCCGAACACGCTGTCGGCGAAGGCCCGCCCGCTCAGCGGGTTCAAGCTCGTGGTCGAGGCCTACCGGTTCGTCTTCCCGTTCCTGCTGCCCGCGCTGCTCGTGCTCGCGCGCGGCGGACACCGCCTGCATCGCCAGATCTGGTTCGCGTTCGCGGGTTACACGCTCGCGGCGCTCAACGTGGCGCCGCACGTCGCGCACTACCTGCGCTTCTTCCTGCCGGTGCTCGGCGGCGTGGCGGTGGCCTCCGGCGTGGCGCTCGAGCACCTCGTGCGCTCGGTCGAGGACGCGCGCGCGCGCCAGCGCGTGCTCGTCGCGGTCGCGTGCACGGCGTTCGCGTTCCTGCTCGCGCCCATCTTCGAGATGCGCACGTACGCCGAGAACGAGGCGCGCGGCTACCAGCACGCGCACATTCCCGTCGGCCGGCTGCTCGCCGAAGCCTACGGCCCGACCGACGTGCTCGCCGCCTCCGACTGCGGGCTCGTGCCCTTCGAGTCGGGCATGCGCACCATCGACATCTGGGGGCTGACCGACCGCCGCATCGCCACGCACGGTTTCGACCGCGCGTACGTGATGAGCCAGAAGCCCGACGTGGTCGTGATCCACAGCATGTACCCGAACGAGTTCCGCGGCCGCGAGACGTACGACGAGGCGATGTACGAGGCCGTCCGGACCGAGCCCGAACTGCGGCTGCGTGGACGCTGGGGCTTCTTCGGCTACTGGCTGTGGGTGTACTCACGCCGGCCGCTCGCGACCGGCGCCCCGGACGACGGGTCGGCGCCGATCTTCTTCTTCTGAGCGGCGCCGCGGCGCGTGTTCAGCGCTTGCGCACGCGGAAGCTGAGCGGGCGCTGCAGCCGCTCGAAGCCCGAGCGCGAGGGGTTCGCCATGTCGGCGATCACGCGTTCGAGCCCGCGAATGGCGTTCAGCTCGAGGATCGTGCCGCGATCGGTCGGCGGACCCTCCACGAGCATCACGATCCGGAGCGGGCGCCGGAGGTAGTTCCACGCCTCGGCGGCCTGGCGGGACGGGGGGTAGCCCGGGACGATGACGATGAGATCCGCGCCCTCGGGCAGGGGGTAGTCCTGCATCGGGCGGATGCCCTCCCAGCCCTCGGGCCAGCGCTCGAGCTGGATGACGACGTGCTGCACCGCCGGGTAGTACGCCAGATCGGACAGGTCGCGCGTCGTGGGGATCCGGGGAAAGACCACCGAGGTCCCGAAGCCCAGGTCGAGCGGGTCGAGCAGCAGTGGGGCGGGCGGAGGCTCGGCGGGCAGCGCCGGCACCGCCGGCGCGGGGATGGTCCGGGCGCTGTCGGCGGCAGCCGGGGAGCCCTCACGAGCATCCGCCCCGGCCGCGGGAATCGCGCCGGGCGAGAGCGTGAGCAGGGTGGACGCGAGCAGCGCGGGCAGGGTGGGAAACGGGGTCTTCATGGGCGGCATCTCCGGGTCCGGGTGCGGCCCGCAGATTGACAGGTCCGCGCGCGCCATGCTACAAACTCCCGCTCCAAAACCACCCCAGAGGTCGTGCAAGGCCGATGGGTCGCCGGTGTGCGCCCACCTACTCGCAGGGCGAACCGGACGTGTCGTACCCGCGGTCTTCAGGGAGTACTGCAACTCATGTACGCGATCGTCGACATCAACGGCAACCAGACGAAGGTCACGCCCGACGCGGTGCTCGAAGTTCCCGCGCTCGACGGCGAGCCGGGCGCCAAGCTCACCTTCGACAAGGTGCTCCTCGTCGGCAACGGCGACAAGATTTCGGTGGGCCAGCCCTCCATCAAGGGCGCGTCCGTCGCCGTCGAAATCGTCGAGCACCTGCGCGGGCCCAAACTCCGCATCTTCAAGTTCAAGCGCCGGCGCGCCTATCGCCGTCGCAAGGGTCACCGCGACGCGCTCACCCGCATTCGCGTCACCGCCATCTCGGCGTAAGACAGAGGTCCTTCCATGGCTCACAAAAAAGGCCAGTCCTCGACCAAGAACGGCCGCGAATCGCAGGCCCAACGTCTTGGCGTCAAGAAGTTCGGTGGTGAAGTGGTGCGCTCCGGCATGATCCTCGTGCGTCAGCGCGGTACCGTCGTGCACCCGGGCCAGAACGTCGGCAAGGGCAAGGACGACACGCTGTTCGCTCTCGCGGACGGTCAGGTGTCCTTCACGCGCTTCGGCAAGACGCGCAAGAAGATCCATGTGCTTCCGGTGACGGCCGAAGCCAACTGATTTTTCGCAGCACGATTTCTCACGCCGCCACTGGTCGGAACCGACCGGTGGCGGCGTTTCTCTTGAACCGAAGATCCAACGACACATTCAACGGAGGGATCCCGTGAAGAACAAGGTCGCCGTCATCGGCGCTGGCAATGTGGGAGCGAGCGCGGCGCTGTACGTCGCCGAGCGCGGACTCGCGGACGTGGTGCTCATCGATCGTCCGGAGATGGACGGCATGCCGCAGGGCAAGGCCCTCGACATGGCCCAGGCCGCTCCGCTGTGGCACAAGGGCGGCAAGATCGAAGGTGCGACCGACCTCGCCGCCGTGAAGGGCGCCGACGTGGTCGTGATGACCGCGGGCTTCCCGCGCAAGCCGGGCATGTCGCGCAGCGACCTGCTCAAGGCGAACGCCGACATCATCGTGCCCGCGGCGAAGGCCGTGAAGGAGCACGCCCCGAACGCGTACGTCGTCGTCGTGACGAACCCGCTCGACGTGATGGCGCACCTGTTCTGGAAGACCACGGGCTTCCCGAAGCACCGCGTGCTCGGCATGGCCGGCATCCTCGACTCCGCCCGCTTCCGCGCGTTCCTCGCGATGGAACTCGGTGTCTCCGGCGCCGACATCCAGGCGATGGTGCTCGGCGGCCACGGCGACTCGATGGTGCCGCTGCCGAAGTACACGACCGTCGGCGGCATCAGCGTCTCGGATCTCGTCCCGGCCGACCGCCTCGCGTCGATCATCGAGCGCACGCGCAACGGCGGCGCCGAAATCGTGAAGCTCCTCAAGACGGGCTCGGCCTACTACGCGCCGGCGATGAGCGCCGTCGAGATGGTCGAGGCGATCCTCACCGACCAGAAGCGCATGGTGCCCTGCTCCGTGCTGCTCGAGGGCGAGTACAACCTGAAGAACCTCTTCATCGGCGTGCCCGTGCTGCTCGGCGGCAAGGGCGTCGAGAAGATCGTCGAACTGAAGCTCGACGCCGCGGACCAGGCGGCGCTCGAGAAGTCGGCCAAGGACGTGGCGGACATGATCGCGGAACTCGGCGCCTGAGTCCGGTCCGCGGCGAAGCTCCACGCGGCCCCGGCGTTCACGCGCCGGGGCCGCCGTGTTTCGCGCCGCGAGAAGCGCTGTGTTAGCGTCCGTCGCCGTGCGTTTACTCCCTCGACAGTTGCGCTTCCTCGCGTGCGCCTGCGCCGCCTTCCTGCTCCTCCTGACGGCGCCCGCCCCGGCCGTGGCCGCTTCCACGGCGGACAGCACCGCGGCCGAGTTCGCGCACCTCGCGCGTACCGACTCGCTGATCCTCGCCTCGCTCGATCGCATGCGCGGGGTCGTGCAGGGTGCGGACACGATGGTCGCGTGGAAGGTGTTCGAGGCCCACCCGCGCCGTACCGTCGTACTGCTCATGCCCACGCTCCGCTCGATCCCGCACGGGCTCTCGCTCGGCGCCCCGAACATGGTGTGGCGCGTGCGCGTGCTGCAGCGGCTCACGGGACTCACGTTCCGGGCGCGCACACGGGCGCGACTGGGAGAGGAAGAGAAGAAATGGCTCGCGCCGGACAGCACCGGCGCCGTGCCGTTCGCGGGCGAGAACGCCGCACGCGGCATGACGTGGGTGGCGCCGCGCGACGCACAGCGCGACATCCTCGACCAGTGGCGGCGCTGGTGGGACGGGATCAGCCTGTCCACGCCGCTGCCCGTGAAGGATCGCTCGCGCGACGGTGCGACGTGGTGGTACTGAGCGCTCCCGAGCACGCCCGGGGCCGCCGCGCCTGATGCGCCCGGAGTTCGTCACGGTCGCGCTGCTCGCCGCGAGCAACGTCTTCATGACGCTCGCGTGGTATGGGCACCTCCGGAACATGAAGGACCGGCCCTGGTTCGTGGCCGCGCTCGTGTCGTGGGGGATCGCGCTCTTCGAGTACCTGCTGCAGGTGCCGGCCAACCGGATCGGGCACCGCGTGATGAGCGTCTCGCAGCTCAAGATCCTGCAGGAAGCGATCACGCTCACCGTGTTCGTCCCGTTCGCGATCCTGTTCCTGCGCGAGCGGCCTCGGCTCGACTTCCTGTGGGCGGCTCTGTGCATGCTCGCCGCGGTCTGGTTCGTGTTCCGCGGCGCCTCCGCACGGCCCTGACGGGAGCGCTTCGCCCCGGCCGTCCCGTGTGCTAGTTTGCCGTCCCGTGTTCACGGGAATCCGGCCATCCACCGTCGCCGCCTCGGGCGCTTCCCTCGTCCGTGACGGCGCGTCTCTTTTTCCGGCCTTCGCCGGCCCGGGAGTGTGCGCGTGAGCGCGCGTGTCCTCGCCGTCATTCCGGCGCGTTTCGGCGCCCAGCGTTTTCCCGGCAAGCCTCTCGCGACGCTGTGGGGGAAGCCGATGCTCCAGCACGTCTGGGAGCGGGCGCGCGCGGCGGAGGGGCTCGACGAACTCGTGATCGCGACCGACGACGAGCGCATCGAGCGCGTGGCGCGCGCCTTCGGAGCCGACGTCGAGATGACCTCGCCCGAGTGCGCGAGCGGTACCGACCGCGTCGCCGAGGTGGCGCGCCGCCGACCGGCCGCGGACATCGTCTTCAACCTGCAGGGCGACGAGCCCGAGCTCGAGACGGAAGCCGTCACCGGCCTCGTGCGCGCGATGCGCGAACGGCCGGACGTGCGCATGGGCACGATCGCGCACCACGAGCCGGACGCGACGCTGTTCCTGTCCGAGAACGTCGTGAAGTGCGTCGTCGACGACGCGGGCTTCGCGCTCTATTTCAGCCGCGCCGACCTCGCGGGCGCCTCGCGTGGCGGCCCGGCGCTGCGCCACGCGGGCGTGTACGCGTTCCGGCGCGACCTGCTGCTCGAGTTCTCCACGTGGCCTCCGGGCGCGCTCGAGCGGGCCGAACGGCTCGAGCAGCTGCGCGCGGTCGAACGCGGGGTGCGCATCTTCGTCGTGAAGGGCGCGCGCCCGTTCGCGGGCGTGGACACTCCCGAGCAGATGGCCGCCCTCGAAGCGCGGGGGCCCCGGTCGTGATGTTCCTTTCTTCGATTTCCTTCGTTCCGGTTCGCAACTCCTGAGAGGGGGAGAGCCTTGGCCAAGATCGTCGTCGTCACCGGTGGTGTGGTTTCTTCGCTCGGCAAGGGCATCGCTGCCGCGTCGCTCGGGCTGCTGCTCAAGGCACGCGGTCTGCGGGTCACCATCCAGAAGCTCGATCCCTACCTGAACATCGATCCGGGCACGATGAGCCCGTTCCAGCACGGCGAAGTCTTCGTCACCGACGACGGCGCCGAGACCGACCTCGATCTCGGGCACTACGAGCGGTTCACGCACGCCTCCGTCACGCGCAGCCACAACGTGACCGCGGGGCAGATCTACGACTCGATCCTCTCGCGCGAGCGCCGCGGCGACTACCTCGGCCGCACCGTGCAGGTGATTCCCCACGTCACGGACGAGATCAAGCGCCGCATCCACTCGCTCTCGCTCATGACCGAAGCCGACGTGCACATCGTCGAGATCGGTGGCACCGTCGGCGACATCGAGTCGCTGCCGTTCCTCGAGGCTGTCCGCCAGCTCAAGCTCGAACTGCGCCGCGACGTGATCTTCGTGCACGTGACGCTCGTGCCGTTCATCAAGGCGGCGGGCGAGGTGAAGACGAAGCCAACGCAGCACTCGGTCAAGGAACTGCGCGAGATCGGCATCCAGGCGGACATCCTGCTCTGCCGTTCCGAGGCGCCCCTCGACTCCGACGTGCGCGAGAAGATCGCCCTGTTCTGCAACGTGCCGACCGAGGCCGTGATCTCGGCGACCGACGTGAAGTCCATCTACGAGGTGCCCGGCGTGTTCCACGAGGGCGGGCTCGACGAGCTCGTCGTGCAGATGCTCGGGCTGCCGTCGCGCGACGTGCAGCCGCCGGATCTCGCTTCGTGGAACACGTTCGTGCGCCGTGTGACGCACCCGGGCCGGCAGTGCGAGATCGCGATCGTGGGCAAGTACACGCACGTGCGCGACGCCTACAAGAGCGTGATCGAGGCGCTCATCCACGCGGGCGCCGCGAACGACGCGCGCGTGAACCTGCGCTGGGTCGAGAGCACCGACGTCGAGCAGCAGGGCGCCGCGGCGGTCCTGTCCGACGTGGACGGCATCTGCGTGCCGGGGGGCTTCGGCGAGCGCGGCGTCGAGGGCAAGATCGCGACGGTGCAGTTCGCGCGCGAGAAGAGCATTCCGTACTTCGGCCTCTGCCTCGGCATGCAGGTCGCGACGATCGAGTTCGCGCGCCACGTCGTGGGCTGGGCGGACGCGAACTCGAGCGAGTTCGACCCGTCGAGCGAGCACAAGGTGATCGACCTGCTCGCCGATCAGGCCGGCGTGACCGAGAAGGGCGGCACCATGCGCCTCGGCGCGTACAAGTGCGCACTGCGCGAGGGCAGCCTCGCCGCACGCGCCTACGGCCAGAGCGAGGTCGAGGAGCGCCACCGTCACCGCTACGAGCTGAACAACAAGTACGCGCAGCAGCTCACCTCGCGCGGGCTCGTGCTGTCGGGCAAGTGCGTCGGCCGCGAACTCGTCGAGATCGTCGAGCTTCCCGACCATCCGTGGTTCCTCGCGGTGCAGTTCCATCCGGAGCTGAAGTCCCGGCCGCAGGATCCGCATCCGTTGTTCCGCGACTTCGTGCGCGCCACGCTCGAACGCCGCCGCGCGCGGCTCGGGGGCGACGCGTTCGATCCGGCGACGGAATCCGCCACCGAGCGGGCCGAGGCCTGATGCGCACCTTCGCGATCGGGAACGCCGTCGCGGGCGGGGAACGCCTGCTCGTCCTGTCCGGCCCGTGCGTGGTCGAGAGCGAAGCGATGTGCCTGACGGTCGCCGAGCGCATGCGCGACCTGTGTGCCGCGCGCGCGCTGCCGTTCGTGTTCAAGGCCTCCTACCGCAAGGCGAACCGCTCGAGCGGCGCGTCCTTCGCCGGACTCGGCATGGACGAGGCGCTCGCCGTGCTCGCGAAGGTGAAGCGCGAACTCGGCGTGCCGGTCGTGACCGACGTGCACGAGGAGGGGGAAGTGGCGGCCGCGGCCGAAGTGGCCGACGTGCTGCAGATCCCGGCGTTCCTCTGTCGCCAGACCGGACTGCTCGTGACGGCCGCGCGCACCGGCCGCGCGGTGAACGTGAAGAAGGGCCAGTTCCTGGCGCCCGCCGACATGCGCAACGCCGCCGAGAAGATCACCGGTGCCGGCAACGACCGCGTGCTGCTCACCGAGCGCGGCACGACGTTCGGCTACGGCGACCTCGTGGTGGACATGCGCGGCCTCGTCGTGATGCGCGAACTCGGCTGGCCCGTGCTGTACGACGCGACCCACAGCCTGCAGCGCCCCGGCGGGACCACGACCGGCGGCGACCGGCGCTTCGCGCATCCGCTCATGCGGGCCGCGGTCGCGACCGGTCTCGACGGCCTGTTCTTCGAAACACATCCCGACCCGGAGCACGCACTCAGCGACGCGGCGACGCAGCTGCCGCTCGACCGGGCGGCCGCATTCCTCGACGAAGCCTGCCGCGTCCGCGACGCGGTGGCGGAGGTGACCCGTGGCTGACGCCCCGTTCGCGCATCCCGTGCGCATCCTGTTCCTCGACGTGGACGGGACGATGACCAACGGCGTCATCGGCTTCACGAAGGAGGGGGACTACCGCAGCTTCTGGGTGCGGGACGGCATCGCGCTCGAATGGGCGCGCTCGCTCGGTGTGCTGCCGGTGGCGATCTCCGGCCGCCATTCGCTCGCCGTCGAGGCGCGCATGCACGACCTCAAGCTCGAGCACTACCTCGGGGCGCGCGACAAGGTCGCGATCGCCGAGAAGATCCTCGCGCGCGAACAGGCGCGCTGGGAGGAGTGCGTGATGGTGGGCGACGACCTGCCGGACGTGCCGATGCTCCGGCGCGTCGGCTGGCCGGTCGCGGTCGCCGACGCCTGTCCCGACATCCTGCCGTACGCGAAGACCGTCACGAAGGCGCGCGCCGGCTTCGGCGCCGTGCGCGAGGTCGTCGAGACCGTGCTGCGCCACAACGGTGTCTGGGACGAAGTGCTCCGCCGCTACGAAGCCGGGAGCCGGTGATGGTGAAGCGCCCGATCGACCTCGCGCGTGCCGTCGTCCGCACCGAAGCCGCCGCCGTCGCCGCGCTCGAAGCGCGCATCGGCCCGGAGTTCGAGCGTGCGGTCGAACTGCTCGCCGCCTGCCGCGGCAAGGTGATCGTGTCGGGCGTCGGGAAGTCCGGCCTGATCGGCCAGAAGCTCGCCGCGACGCTCACGAGCACGGGCACGCCGGCGGTGTTCCTGCACCCGAGCGACGCCATGCACGGCGACGCCGGGCTCTTCGCCAAGGGCGAGGTGGCGCTGTTCATCTCGAAGAGCGGCGCGACCGAGGAACTGCTCGCGCTCATGCCGTACCTCGAGCGTCTCGGGCTGCCGCTCGTCGCGATCGTGACCCAGCCGGGCTCGCCGCTCGCCGCGCGCGCGAACGCCGCGCTCGTGCTCGGACCGGTGACCGAGGCCTGCCCGCTCGACCTCACGCCGACCACGAGCATCACGCTCACCCAGGTGATGGGGGACTGCCTCGCGGTCGCGCTCATGGAGCAGCGCGGCTTCGCCGCCGAGGACTTCCGGTTCCTGCACCCGGGCGGTGTGATCGGTCATGCCGCCGCTCGCCGGGTCGGCGAACTCATGCACGCGGGAGCGGCGCTGCCTCGCGTGCCCGAGAGTGCCTCGCTGCGCGAGGTCATGCTCGAGATCATGAACAAGCGGCTCGGCATCACGACGGTCGTGGACGCCTCGGGCGTGCTCGCCGGGGTCGTCACCGACGGCGACTTCAAGCGCATGCTCATGAAGCACTCGGATCCGTGGGGCCTGAAGGCCGCCGATCTGTCGTCGCCACATCCGAGCACGATCGCCGCCGACGCGCTCGTCGCGAGCGCCGTGCGCGTCATGGAAGAGCGGCCCGAGGGGCCGATCACCGCGCTCGTGGTCGTGGACGACGCTCGCCGCCCGCTCGGCGTCCTGCACCTGCACGACTGCCTTCGCGCGCGCTGACTCGCGGCGCCGCACCGCGCCGCACCGCGCCCCACCGCGCCGGGGGCGCGGCTACCGTTCCGAGAAAAACTCGAGCACGCGCGCGTTCACGAGCTCGGGCTTTTCGAGCATGGCTCCGTGCGAGGCGCCCGGCACGATCCACAGCCGCGCTCCGGGAATCGCACGGGCGATGGACTCCGTGTGGTCGCGACGAACCAGGTCGTGCTCGCCCGCGCACACGAGCACGCGCGCACGGATGCGCGCGAGATCGGCCGCCGTCCACCGCGGCTGGGTCCGCCAGAGCGCGAGCACGCGCGTCATCGCCTCGACGTAGCGCGTCGTGTCGGGAGCGAGCGCGACCCATGCCGCGCGCGTACCCGGGCCGAGACTGTCCGGAGTCGCGGTCGCGGCCCAGCGCTGGTCGGGCTCGTTCAGGCCGGTGGGGTCGACGTTGGCGCCGAAGGTCACGAGCCGCCGGACACGGTCGGGATGGTGCATGGCGAGGTCGAGCCCGATGTTGCCCCCGTCGCTCCAGCCCATCACGTCCACCTGTTTCACGCCGAGATGATCGAGCAGCGCGATCATGTCCTCGGCCATCGCGTGGTAGGTGAGCGAATCGTCGCGGCACGTCGTGCGCCCCTGGCAGCAGCAGTCGGGCACGATCAGCCGGTGCGAACGCTCGAACGCCCCGACCTGGTGCTCGAACTGGCGGCCGTCGCCCGCGCCTCCGTGCAGCAGCAGCAGGGGCAGTCCCGAGCCGCGCAGTTCGTAGTAGGTGACGAGCCCCCGCGCCTCGAGCCGGGCGGCCCGCACGGCGGCAGTGGTGCCGGCGGCGGGCGCGGCGAGCGGCGCCGACGGCAGCAGCAGGGCGGCGAGGGCGGCGAGGGCGAGCAGGAACGGGAGGGTGCGCGGCGGGTGCATGCGCGGCAATCTCGCATGCGGACCACCCCTCGGCCAGTTCCCCGAGGCGGCCGCAGGTCGGCCGCAGGCGAAGGCGGCGCCATGTACGGCCGAACCGGGGCCGGCGGGAGGGGCGTCCAACCGGGTGACGAATCGTGGACGAAAGGGACCATTCACTGGTCAAGAGAACGCCCCGAAAGCCCGATAAGTCCAAGTGTGCCCCGAGGATGTCCGTGGCACATGCCGTGCTTGCAGACGCCGTGCCCGATTGCTAGCGTGCCCCCACGTGGCACGGAAGCCACAGTCACAGGCGCAGTTCACCCGACGGACCCCCAGCCATGACCTTTCGCCCAGCCCTGAGAAGTCTCCTGGGCGCTGCCCTGCCCTTCGGCCTGCTGGCCGTCCTGGCGGCGGGCTGCGCGCCCGGGCGCGAGAGGAGCGCGGTCGGGTCACCCGCCGAGATGCCGGACCAGGAGGTCACGGACTTCGTGCTCACGGAGACCGATCAGGGCGCGCCCAAGTGGACGCTGCGTTCCAAGTACGCGGCGACGTACACGTCGCGCAGCCTCGTGGTGGCGCGCGACGTCCGCGTCGACTTCTTCGACGAGAACGGCGAGCGATCCTCCGAGCTCACGGCGCGCGAGGGCGAGATCCAGCAGGACACGCGCGACATGACGGCGCGCGGCAACGTCGTGCTCACCACTTCCGAAGGCACGCGCATGACCACCCAGGAAATGCGCTTCAGCAACACGCAGCAGCTGATCACGAGCACGAAGCTCGTGCGCGTCGAGCGCGAGGGGAGCACGCTGGAAGGCGTGGGCTTCTCGAGCGATCCCGACCTGCGCCGCTTCGAGTTCAAGTCGCAGGTGGACGCCACGGTGCGCACGCGCAACGGCGCGATCCTCGAAACCCGGCGGAAGCCATGACCGTCCTGCCCATCGGCGACGACACCACGCGCGAAGCGACGGCGACCGAAGGCCTCGTGGCCGAGGGACTCGTGCGCTACTACGGCAAGTGGCGCGTCGTGAGCGGCGTCTCGCTGCAGGTGAAGCGCGGTGAGGTCGTGGGCCTGCTCGGCCCGAACGGCGCGGGCAAGTCCACCACGTTCCACATGATCGTGGGACTGCTGCACCCGAACGAGGGCGAGATCCGGCTCGACGGCAAGTCGATCACGGGCGAACCCGTGTTCCGCCGCGCCCGGCTCGGGCTCGGCTACCTCGCGCAGGAGCCGAGCATCTTCCGGAGGCTCACCGTGCGCGAGAACGTCATGGCGGTGCTCGAGACGATGAAGCTCGGCGCGGCGGAGCGGAACGAACGGCTGCACCAGCTGCTCGACGATCTCAACCTCGCGCACCTCGCGGACCGGCAGGCGACCAAGCTTTCGGGAGGCGAACGGCGGCGCGTCGAGATCACGCGCGCGCTGGCGCGCCGGCCCTCGTTCATGCTTCTCGACGAGCCCTTCGTGGGCATCGACCCGATCGCCGTCGAAGAGATCCAGGACATCATCCACCGGCTCCGCGATCGCGGACTGGGCGTGCTCATCACCGACCACAACGTGCGCGTCACGCTCAACACGACGGATCGCTCGTACATCATGTTCGACGGCCGCATCCAGCTGTCGGGCACAGCCGAGGAACTCGCTGGGAATCCGCTCGCGCGGCAGTACTATCTCGGCGAAGGCTTCACGCTCTAGGGACGGACCGCCATGGAAATGAAACACTCGCTCCACCTGACCCAGCGGCAGTCGCTCATCATGACGCCGCGCCTCCAGCAGGCGCTCAAGCTGCTGCAGGTGCCGACGCTCGAGCTGCAGCAGCTCCTCAAGCAGGAGGTGCTGCAGAACCCGCTGCTCGAGGAAGTCGACGAAGTCGTCGACCAGGAGGATCTCGCGCGCGAGGATTCTCCCGAGGAGCAGGCGAACCAGGAGGCGGACGATCCGGCCGAGGAAGATTCGATCGACTGGAACGAGTACCTGTCCGACGGCACGCTCGACCGCACGTTCGTGCCCCAGAGCGAGACGAGCATCGAGTTCCTCGAGAAGGTGCCGGTGACGCGCACGACGCTCGCCGAAAGCCTGCTCGAGCAGCTCCACTTCCTGAACCTGCCCGAAGCGCAGATGCGCATCGCCGAGTTCCTCGTGTGCTCGCTCGACGATCGCGGCTGGGTCGTGACGCCCATGGACGAGATCGTGGACTCGCTGCAGGTGCCGCAGGAGGAGGTCGAGAAGGTGCTGCTGGTCGTGCAGGCGCTCGAGCCCGCCGGCGTCGGCGCGCGCGACCTGCGCGAGTGCCTGCTCATCCAGCTCGACGCGCGCGGCGACCGCGACACGATGCCCTGGCAGCTCATCCACGACCACTTCGACCATCTCGTGAACCGGCGCTTCCCCGAGATCGCCCGCCTGCTCAAGGTGTCGGGCGAGGACGTGCAGGCCGCCGCCGACGAGATCGCGACGCTGAATCCGCGGCCGGGCACTTCGGTCTCCGCCGACGACCCGAAGTACGTGACGCCCGACCTGATCGTCGAGCGTGTGGACGAGGAGTACGTGGTCATGCTGAACGACCGCAACGTGCCCCGGCTGCGCATCTCGAGCGCGTACGAAAGCGTGATCAAGGAGAAGAAGAGGGCGGACGCGAGCACGGAGGAGAAGCAGACCCGGGAGTTCATCCAGGGCAAGCTCAACGCCGCGAAGTGGCTCATCTCCACGATCGAGCAGCGCCGCCGCACCATGATCAAGGTCATGAATTGCATCGTGCGTGAGCAGCGCGAGTTCTTCGACAAGGGCATCGCTTTCCTGCGCCCCCTGACGCTCGCGGCGGTCGCGCGTCAGATCGACATGCACGAATCGACGGTCAGCCGCGTCTGCAGCGGCAAGTACGTGCAGACCCCGCGCGGCGTGTTCGAGCTGAAGTTCTTCTTCTCGAGCGGTCTCGAGACGGACGACGGCGAGGACGTGTCGGCGCGGACCGCCAAGAACATCATCAAGACGCTCATCGACGAGGAGGACAAGAAGGATCCCCTGTCCGACCAGCGCATCGCGGAGCTCCTTCACGAGAAGGGGCTGCACATCGCCCGCCGGACGGTGGCGAAGTATCGCGAGCAGCTCAACATCCTGCCGGCTCGTTTCCGCCGGCGGGTCGCCTGATCACCCGCATCGTCCCTCACGCAGTCGCGTAGCGAGGAGGAGCACCGTGCAGATCAGCATCACGGCTCGTCAGTGCGAAGTCTCTTCGGGCGTGCGTCAGTTCGCCCAGCAGCGCATCGAGAAGCTCGAGAAGTACGCCTCCGACATCCACGGCGTGCACGTCATCGTCACGAAGGAACACGGAGACCACGTGGCGGAGATCTCCCTCCGCCTGAACGGCACCGAGCTGGTGACCAAGCAGGAAGCGGGAGAGGCCGGCGCCGCGATCGAACTGGCGGCCGACCGCATGGAAGAGCAGCTGCGCCGTCACAAGGAGAAGCGCACGGAGCACAAGCACCGCGGCGCGAAGACCCCGGCGGTCGACGGTGCCGTCACCGGCGACGACGATCTCGACGAGGACCTCGACTGACGTGAAGACTCTCGGCGTCGCCCGGCTCTACGAGGACCAGCGCGAAGACCTGCAGCTCGACCTGCTCACCGAGTCGCTCGCCTCGAAGCGTGAAATCACGGTCAGCGACATCAATCGTCCCGGCATGGCCCTCATGGGCTTCGTGGAAAACTTCCTGCCGGAACGCATCCAGATCCTCGCGCAGACCGAACTGACCTATCTCGCCACGCTCAGCCCCGAAGGGGTGCGCGAATCCCTCGACCGCCTGTTCCGCTTCACGATGCCCCTCATCGTGGTGTGCAAGGGTCTCGAGGTGCCGCCCTATCTCGTGCAGCGCGCGAACGAGTGTGGCGTCCCCGTGCTGCGCACCCCGCAGAGCACGACGCCGTTCATCCATTCGCTGACCAGCTATCTCGATCACATGTTCGCCCCCACGGTGAGCGTGCACGGCTCGCTCGTGGACGTGTACGGGTGCGGCCTGTTGTTCACGGGACGCAGCGCCATCGGCAAGTCGGAAACCGCGCTCGACCTCGTCGAGCGCGGCCACCGGCTCGTCGCGGACGACATCGTCACGATCACGCGCCGCCACGGCGACGTGCTGACCGGGACGGGCAACCAGCTCCTGCGGCACCACATGGAAATCCGCGGGCTGGGCATCATCGACGTCCAGTCCATCTTCGGGATCCGCTCGATCCGCCTGCAGAAGCGCGTCGAAGTCGAAGTGAACCTGCGCGAGTGGTCGGACGAGGAAGAGTACGAGCGCGTCGGCATCGACGAGAAGAAGACCACGATCCTCGGCGTCGAGATCCCGCTCGTGCAGGTTCCCATCACGCCGGGCAAGAACATCACCGTCATCGCCGAGGTCATCGCGCTGCACTACCTCGTGAAGGTGTACGGCGGGTTCTCGCCCGCGGAGAAGCTCAACCAGCATATGCTCGAGGTCATGAAGCGCAAGAGCGCCGCGCGCGCCTGGGTGCGGGAGGACACGGAGTGAGCACCGGCACGCACGGCCCGGCCGGGGGATCGCCGGACACGAGCACGGTCCCCGCGCTCCTCGTCATGCACGCGGATCTCGCGGCCGCGCTGCTGCACGCCGCGTCCGCGGTGTACGGGCCCATCGAAGGCATCGAAGTGCTGTCGAACTCGGGCCTCTCGCGGGAGGCGCTCGAGGCGCGTATCGCCGACCAGGTGGGGCACTGGCGCCACGGCGGTCTCGTGCTCACCGATTTCTGGGGTGGCTCGTGCCACACGTGCGGCCTCAAGGCCACGCGCGGCCGCGGCGAGATCCTGCTGCTCACCGGTGTGAACCTGCCCGTGCTGCTCGACTACCTGCACAACCGTGACCGCTACACGGTCGCGGAACTCGCCGAGCGCCTGCAGACGAAGGGACGCGAGAGCATCCGCGCCCAGCGCTGCTCCGAATCATGAGCTGGGTCCTGCACCGGCTGGACGACCGGCTCATCCACGGGCAGGTGCTCGTGGCGTGGGGGCAGCGCCTGTCCCCGCAACGCATCGTGATCGTGGACGACGCGGTCGCCGCGAGCGAATGGGAGCGCCAGCTCTACCAGGACGCCGCTCCCGGCATCGACGTGCGCGTGCTCGGTGTCGCGGACGCAGTGGCCGCCTACGCCGCGGAGGCCACCGCGCCCGGTGCCGCGTTCCTGCTGCTGCGCGACCTGCCGACCGCGCTGCGGCTGGTCGAGGCCGGCGCCGAGATCGCCGCGTTCAACGTCGGCGGCCTGCACCACGCGCCGGGCAAGGACAAGGTGGCCGAGTACGTCTACCTCGACGACGCCGACCGCGCCGCCGCCCGCGCGCTCCATGCACGGCACGTCGGACTCGACGTGCAGGACGTGCCCGCGAGCCGCGCCGTTCCGCTGTCCTCGCTCGAGCCGCTGGCGTGAACACGCACGTCGCGTTCGTCGTCACCGTCCTGCTGGGCGGAGTGGCCGCGCTGGACGCGACCCCCGTCGCGCAGACGCTGCTGTCGCAGCCGCTCGTGACCGCGACGATCCTCGGCTGGTTGTGGAACGACTGGCACACCGCGCTCGCCGTGGGCGTCGTGCTGCAGCTGCTCGCCGCGAGCACGCTGCCGGTGGGTTCGCGCACGCCCGAGGACTACGCGGTCGGTGGCGTGGCCGGCACCGGTGTCGCGCTCGCGCTCGCGCACGGCGTGGAGATGCAGCCGTGGCGCGACGCCGCCCAGCTCGCCGGCGTCATGGTGGGCATGGTGTCCGCGACCGCCGGCGTGCCGCTCATCCGCTGGCAGCGCCGCCGCAACGAAGGCTTGAGCCGCTGGTGCGAGGGCGAACTGCGCGCGGGCAACGAAGCCGCGCTCGGCCAGGCGCACGCGGCCGGCGTGGCGCTCGCGTTCGCCGTCGGCGTCGCGTCCGTGGCGCTCTGGCTGGCCGCGGGCACGCTCGGCCTGCGCGGCTTCGTCGAGCACGAGTCGCTGCGGCTTTCGCGCGCGTGGACGGTGCTGCAGCCGCTCTGGCTCGGCTTCGCACTCGCGCAGCTGCTCAACGCGTTCGTCCAGCGCCGCCTCACGCGGGCGGCCATCTTCGGCGCCTCGATGATCGGGGCGTGGCTCACCCTCGTGATGGGAATGCCCTGATGAGCCACCCGGTCCGGAGCCAGTTCTGGAAGGTGGCGCTGCGCGCGAACCTGCTGCAGGCGACCTGGAACTTCGAGCGCCAGCAGGGGCTCGGCTGGGCGTTCGCGCTGCAGCCGGTGCTGAAGGCGCTCTACCCGGACGCGGCGACGCGCCGCGAGCGCCTCGCGGAGCACACGGCCTACTTCAACACGCAACCGACGCTGGCATCGCTCGCGCTGGGCGCGGCCGCGAAGCTCGAGGAGTTGCGCGCGCGCGGGGAGGGCCCCGACGCCGCCTCGATGGGCCGCGTGAAGGGCGTGCTCGGCTCGACGCTCGCGGCGCTTGGCGACCGGCTGTTCTGGTTCTCGCTGCGGCCCTTCGCCGCGGCGCTCGGCGTGCTCGTGGCGCTCGCCCGGCCGGAGTCGCCGGCGGGCGCGATCGCGCTCTGGTGCGCGTATGCGATTCCGCATCTCGGCATGCGCACCGCAGGTGTCGCGGTCGGCTACGAGCGCGGCGCCGCCGTGCTCGGAGGGCGGTTGCGCGACGACCTCGAATCGGCCGTCACCCTGCTGGCGTACGCCGGCTGCATCACGCTCGGCGTGGCCACCGCCGTGGCGCTGGCCCCGGGAGGCGAACCGCGCTCGATCGCGGTACAGTCCGCGCTCGCTGGTGGACTGGGGATCGGCCTGCTTTCGGCGCAGCGCGCGCGGCCGTCACCGACTCAATGGGCGCTCGGCATGGGCGTTCTCGGAATCGTCGCCGCCTGGCAGCGGCTGGGCTGACCCACCCGGAGGAGATCTTGGCCGAGATACAGCTGGTGATCCGCAATCAACTGGGGCTTCACGCACGCGCGTGCGCGCTGTTCGTGAAGGCCGCATCCCGGTTCAAGTCGGAGATCCTCGTGGCGCGTGACGACCTCGAGGTCAACGGCAAGAGCATCATGGGCGTCATGATGCTGGCTGCGGAGGAAGGCGCCACCATCCTGGTGAAGGCGGTCGGTCCCGACGAGGACGCGGCGCTCGAGTCCATCCGTGAACTCGTGGACGGGAAGTTCGGGGGAGAACCTTGAGATTCGAAGGCATCGCGGCATCGCCCGGCATCGCGCTGGGGCCGGTCTACCGGCTCGAGCGCGAGCATCTCGCCGTGCGCGAAGTGGTGATCGCCTCCGAGGACGTCGTCCGCGAGATCGAACGGTTCCGCTCCGCGCTCGACTCGGCGCGGCGTGACCTGACGGGCATCCGCGACGGCATCGCGTCCGAACTCGGCGAGCACGAGGCGCACATCTACGATGCGCACCTCATGATGCTCGACGACCCCGATCTCGTGCAGACCGTCGAGAAGGGCATCCGCGAGGACCGCCGCAACGCCGAGTTCGTGTTCCGTGCCTACATGGGCCGCGTCGCCGCCCACTTCGAGAACCTCGAGAACGAGTACCTGCGCGAACGCCGCGACGACATCGTGGACTGCGAGCGCCGCGTGCTGCGCGAACTGCTCGGCGCGGCCTCCGGACAGGCGAGCGACCTGCGCGAGCCGTCGATCGTCGTCGCCCACGAGCTGGGACCGAGCGAGGTCGCCATGCTCCCGCGGGACCTCGTGCTCGCGTTCGTGCTCGAGGTCGGCGGGCGAACCTCCCACGGCGCCATCGTCGCGCGCGGCCGCGGCATTCCCGCGGTCGTGAGCGTGCGCGACGCGCTCGCGAAGCTCGAACGCGGCATGCCCGTGATGGTGGACGGCTTCGAGGGCGTCGTCGTCAGCGACCCGGACGCCGACGCCCGCGCGCGTTACGAAGCGCGCCGCCTCCGGCTCGAGGCGCGCACGCGCGCGCTCGCCACGATGCAGGCCGAGCGCGCCGAGACGCGCGACGGCCACCGTATCGAGCTGGCCGCCAATCTCGAACTTCCCGAGGACGTGTACGGCGCCGAGGCGTCGGGCGCCGACGGCATCGGGCTGTTCCGCACCGAGTTCTTCTACCTCAATCGCACCGACCTGCCGAACGAGGAGGAGCAGTACGCCGCCTACCGCATGGTGATCGAGCGCATGCAGGGCCGGCCGGTGCTGTTCCGGACCATGGATCTCGGCGGCGACAAGGTCGCCTCGTACCTCGGCGTGACGCACGAGACGAACCCGTTCCTCGGCATGCGCGGCATCCGCCTCGCACTCACGAGCCCGGAGATGTTCCGCACGCAGATCCGCGCGATCTACCGCGCGAGCGCGCACGGCAAGGCGCGGCTGATGTTCCCGATGGTCTCGAGCGTGGACGAACTCCTGCGCGCGCTGCAGTTGCGCGACGAGGCGATCGCGGACCTGCGGGCGCGCGGTTGCGCGTTCGACCCGAACGTCGAGGTCGGCATCATGATCGAGACCCCGAGCGCCGTGTGGATGGCCGACGCGCTGGCGCAGCACGCGCAGTTCTTCTCGATCGGATCGAACGACCTCATCCAGTACACGCTCGCCATGGACCGCGACAACGAAAGGCTCTCGCATCTCTACGAGCCGCTCGACCCGGCCGTGCTGCGCGGCATCCACCACACCATCCGCGCCGCGCACGACGCCGGACGCTGGGTCGGCGTGTGCGGCGAGATGGCCGGCGATCCGCAGACCGCGGTGCTGCTGCTCGGGCTCGGCGTGGACGAGCTTTCGGTCTCCTGTTTCGACGTGCCGCGCATCAAGGCGGCCATTCGCTCCGTCCGCCACGAGGCGGCGCAGGCCCTCGCGTCCGAGGCGCTCGCGTGCCATTCGGCGGCCGCGGTCCGGCGCCTCGTGCGCGACCGCGTCAACGCGCTGCTTCCCAGCTTCCTCGCGCCCGAACGCGCGGGCGAGGCCCCGTGATCCGGAGGACGGTGTCCGCATGACCCCCGCAGCCCCCACGCTGGAACCGCCCTACGGCGGCCGCGACGCGCACGGCATGGCCGCGCTCGTGGACGCGATTCCCGAGCACGTCGGCGAGGCGCTCCGCCGCACCACGGAATCCCCCTGGCAGCTTCCCGCCGGCGCGCCCGAGCTCGTCGCGGTCGGCGGCATGGGAGGCTCGGCGATCGCTTCCGAACTCACGAGCGCGATGTACGCCGACATGATGCCGCGGCCGTGGCTGACCGTTCGCGACTACGCGTGGCCCGCCTGCGTGAACGCGCGCTCGCTCGCCGTGCTCTCCTCGAACTCCGGCAACACCGAGGAGACGCTCGCGCTCGAGGCCCAGACCGTCGCGCGCGGCGTCCCGTCCGTCGCGCTCACCTCGGGCGGCGAACTCGCGCGGCGCGCCGAGGCGCGCGGGCTGCACCGCCAGAGCGTGCCGGGCGGCATGCCGCCACGCGCGTCGCTCTTCCACGCATGGGTCCCGATGACGCGCCTCGTGGGCGCGCTGGGCTGGGCTCCGGACTCCGGAGCCGACTGGGCCGCGGCGGCCGCCCTGCTCGCCGAGCGCCGGGGCGCCCTCGGCACCGCGGCGCCCGAAGGCGCCAACCCGGCCAAGCAGCTCGCGCGCGAGTGCTCGGGCCGCACCGTGTACGTGTACTCCTCGGCGGGCCCGGTGGCCGCGGTGGGGGTGCGGTGGCGACAGCAGCTGAACGAAAATGCTAAGCTGCTCGGCCATTCGGCGGTGGTGCCCGAGCTGAACCACAACGAAATCGTGGGCTGGCAGGCCGCGGGCGACCTGCACCGCGGCATCTCCGTGATCGTGCTCCGCGATTCCGAGGATCCGGCGGAGCACGTCACGCGGCTCGATCTCACCGCGCAGTACGCGGCACGGCAGGGTGCGTCGGTGCACGAAGTGCGTTCGGTGGGCGAGAGCCGGCTGGCGCGTCTCGCGTCGCTGGTGCAGTTCGGCGATTACTTCAGTCTCTACCTCGCGCTGCTCGGGGCGGTCGATCCGACCGACATCTCGAGCATCGACGATTTCAAGCGGCGGCTTGCGGAGCGGGCAAAGGCCCGCTGAGCAGGTCCCGACGGCACCGGAAGCAGCCGCTCCGGTCCGGATCAACCCAGAGGAGCCATCGATGGCGTCGCGTCATCTCTTCACCTCCGAGTCCGTCACCGAAGGACATCCCGACAAGATCGCCGACCAGATCTCCGACGCGGTTCTCGACGCCATGCTGGCGCAGGACAAGTGGAGCCGCGTCGCGTGCGAGACCATGGTCACGACCGGTCTCGCCGTGGTCGCGGGCGAAATCACCACGAAGGCCTACGTCGAGATCCCGAAGCTCGTGCGCTCCGTGATCCACGACATCGGCTACAACGACGCGCTCTACGGCTTCGACAGCCACACGTGCGCCGTGGTCACGACGCTCGACCAGCAGTCGCCCGACATCGCGATGGGCGTGAACACCGGCGGCGCCGGTGACCAGGGCCTCATGTTCGGCTACGCGTGCAACGAGACGCCCGAACTGATGCCGCTCCCGATCATGCTCGCGCACAAGATGGCCATGAAGCTCTCGCAGGTCCGCAAGAAGGGCCTCGTGAACTACCTGCGCCCGGACGGCAAGACGCAGGTCACGGTCGAGTACGACGGCGACAAGCCGGTGCGCATCGACACGGTCGTGCTCTCCACGCAGCATTCGGACAAGGTCTCACAGAAGCAGATCCGCAAGGACATGATCGAGAAGGTCATCCTGCCGCTGCTTCCGAAGCGCCTCGTGAGCAAGACCAAGCCGGTCAAGTTCCACGTCAATCCGACGGGCAACTTCGTCGTCGGCGGCCCGATGGGCGACTGCGGCCTCACCGGCCGGAAGATCATCGTGGACACGTACGGCGGCATGGGCCGTCACGGCGGCGGCGCCTTCTCGGGCAAGGACCCGTCGAAGGTCGACCGTTCGGCGTGCTACGCGGCACGCTACGTCGCGAAGAACCTCGTCGCGTCGGGCCTCTGTGACCGCTGCGAGGTGCAGGTGGCCTACGCCATCGGCGTCGCCGAGCCCGTCAGCGTCATGGTGGACAGCTTCGGCACGGGCAAGGTGAGCGACGACAAGCTCACGAGCCTCGTCCGCAAGCACTTCGACCTGACGCCCAAGGGCATCATCGAGTCGCTCAAGCTGCGCCGCCCGATCTACCGCCAGACGGCGGCGTACGGGCACTTCGGCCGCTCGGACTTCGAGTGGGAGAAGACGAACAAGGCCAAGCTGCTCGCCGCCAGCGTGCGCTGAGCGAAGGCCGCAGGAACCACGCGGAGGGCCCCGGTCGCGACCGACCGGGGCCCTTTCGCATGTCGGCAGGCTCGCCGGACGGCCCCGTGCGCCAGCCGGGACGCGGTCGTGAACGGGGCGCGGGCGTTCGTCGCCCGGGAGGGCCGCGCCGATTGCCGCCTCTCAGGTCGCGTGACATATTCCGCGCGCTTTCCCCGAGCCGTGACCCATTCCGACTTCCTCCGGAGGTTTTCATGTTCCGCTCGCCGACCCGCGCGACGCTGCCGCTCGCGCTGGTGATGGCCGGGGCGCTGACGCTGGCCGCCGCCGCGTCCGCCGCCAATGCGCCCACGCGCCGTGCCGCGCCCGCCGTCCGCACCGGGCTCGAATCGCTCGAGAAGCAGGTGCAGGAGTTCACACTCGCCAACGGCCTGCGCTTCCTCGTGGTCGAACGCCACCAGGCGCCGGTCTTCAGCTTCTTCACGGTCGTGAACTCCGGCTCCGCGAACGACGCCGTCGGCACCACCGGCATCGCGCACATGATGGAGCACATGGCGTTCAAGGGGACGTCGCAGGTCGGCACGACCGACTATGCCGCCGAGAAGCCGCTCATCGCGGCGGAGGAGAGGGCATGGGAGGCGCTGCTCGCCGAGCGGCGCAAGGGAGCGAAGGCCGACTCCGCGCGGCTGGCGTCGCTCGAGAAGGCGTTCGCCGACGCCCAGGCCGCTTCGGTGCGCTACGTGGCCTCGAACGAGTTCACGCAGATCGTCGAGCAGGCCGGCGGGCAGGGCGTGAACGCGTTCACGGCGGAGGACATCACCGCCTACTTCTATTCGCTGCCTTCCAACCGCCTCGAGATGTGGGCGGCGCTGTTCTCGGGCGCGATGGTGGACCCGGTCTTCCGCGAGTTCTACAAGGAGCGCGACGTCGTGTACGAGGAGCGCCGCATGCGCGTCGAATCCTCGCCGATCGGCCGGCTCTTCTACGAGTTCATCACGACCTCGTTCAACGCCCATCCCTACGGCTTCGGCGGCATCGGCTATCCGTCCGACCTCAAGACGTTCAGCCGCACCCAGGGCGAGGAGTTCTTCCGCCGCAACTACGTCGCGAAGAACATGACGATCGCGCTGGTCGGCGACGTCACGCTCGCCGAGGTGAAGCGCCTCGCCGAGAAGTACTTCGGTGCGATCTCCGACGCGCCGGCCCCGCCGCCGCTCGACACCGTCGAGCCGAAGCAGATCGCCGAGCGCCGCGTCGTGATCGAGGACAAGGCGCAGCCGATCGTGCTCGTGGGCTGGCACATCCCGGCCGCCAGCGATCCGTCGTACGCCGCCTACGAGGCGGCCGCGGACCTGCTGGGCGGCGGGCGCTGGTCGCGCCTGTACAAGGCGCTCGTGAAGGACAAGAAGATGGCCGTGCAGGTGGGCACCGGGACCGGCAACCCGGGGGAGAGGTATCCCAATCTCTTCACGCTCTTCATCGTGCCCGCTTCGGGACAGGACCCCGAGAAGGTCGAGCAGGAAGCCTACGCCGTGATCGAGGACGTGCTCGGCGCCCACCCGTTCACGCAGGACGAGCTGAACGGCTACAAGGTGCGTGTCCGCGCGCAGAAGATCGGTTCGGTGGAGGACAACGGCGAACTGGCGGGTGAACTCGCGCAGGCGCAGGCGCTGTACGGCGACTGGCGGGACTTCTTCCGCGAGCAGGAGCGCGTGCAGTCCCTGCGCGTCGAGGACCTGACGGGCGTGCTGCGCGAGTCGCTCGTGCGCAGCAACCGCACCGTCGCGATGATCAAGGCGCCGGCGGCCACCGCCGCGGCCACGCCGGAAGGGGGGCGCTGACATGAAGCGCACGACCCGTGCAGCCGTCGCCGCCTTCGCCGCGGCCCTGTCGCTCTTCGCGACGCTCACCGCGAGCGCCGCGATCGACGCCACGAAGTACGATCCCCGCAAGCTGCCCGTGCCGCCGATCGGCCGCATCCCGGCCGTGAAGCCCGAGCGCCTGACCCTGCCCAACGGCATCGTCGTGTACCTGCTCGAGAACCACGACCTGCCCGTCGTGAAGGGCACGGCCTATTTCGCCATGTCGCCGAGCCTCGTGCCCATGGACCGCGCCGGCCTGCCCGGGCTCACGGGCGAGGTCATGCGCTCCGGCGGCAGCCTCGCGCACGGCGGCGACTACCTCGACGACCACCTCGCCGCGATCGGCGCGAGCCTGAGCGCCAACATCGGGCTCGGCCAGGCGAGCAGCGGCTTCCGCTGCCTGAGCGAGAACACGGCCGAAGTCGTCGGCCTGTGGAGCGAGATCGTCCGGACGCCCGCGTTCCCGGACGAGAAGATCGAACTCGCGAAGGTCGGCCTGCGCCGCAGCATCGCGAGCCGCAACGACGAGATGATGTCGATGCTGTTCCGCACGGCCTCACAGGCCGTGTACGGCTCGAAGAACCCTTGGGGCATGCAGGCCGAGTACGCGACCGTCGAGCCGATCGGCAAGGCGGACTGCGTCGCGCTGCACGGCAAGGTGTTCGTGCCGGAGCGCATGATCGTCGCGATCTACGGTGACTTCCGCACGGCCGAGATGAAGAAGCTGCTCACGGCGAAGTTCGCGGACTGGAAGAAGAGCGGGACGGCGGCGCCGGTCCTGCCGGCCATGCCGACGAGCGTGACGCCGAAGCTGTACTACGCGCCCAAGGACGACGTGACGCAGTCCGGCATCGTCGTGGCACAGGTCGGTTCGCGCGCGAACGATCCGGACTACGCGGCGATGAGCGTGCTCGAGCAGGGGCTGGGCGGCGGTTTCTCGTCGCGCATGTTCAACCACATCCGCACGCAGCGCGGGCTGGCGTATGCCGCCGGCGCCAACGCGGGCACGGACTTCCTCAAGCCGGGCGTGTTCATGGCGTACACGCTCACGAAGAGCGAATCCACGATGACGGCCCTCGGGCTCGTGCGTGACGAAGTGCGCGCCGTGACCGAGTCGCCCTTCACGGACGCCGAGCTGGCGATCGCGAAGCAGGCGGTGGTCAACGGTTTCGTCTTCAACTTCGAGGACCCGAGCCAGACGCTGTTCCGTGCCGCGTACTACGAGGCGGTCGGTTACCCCGCGGACTTCCTTCAGGTGTACCAGAAGGCGCTCGAGGGCGTGACGGCGCAGAGCGTGCTCGAGGCGGCGAAGCGGAAGATCCAGCCGGCGCAGCAGGCCGTCATCATCGTCGGCAAGGAGAAGGATTTCGATCGTCCGCTCGAGAGTGCGGGCCTGCCGGTGGAGCGCGTGGACATCTCGATCCCGCCGCCGCCGTCGAAGCTCGGCAAGGTGGCCGAGAGCCCTGCCGCACTCGCGAAGGGGGCCGAGTGGCTCGCCGCCGCGGCGAAGGCCGCAGGGGGCAGCGCGGCCTGGAAGGGCGTGCGCTCCGTGATCCTCGCGACCGAAGCGACGTTGTCCATCCAGGGCCAGTCCATCGGGATCAGCGGCGAGGAATCGTGGCAGTTCCCCGACAAGCAGTTCTCGTCGCAGAAGCTCCCGTTCGGTGAGATGAAGCAGGCGTTCGACGGCACCAACGGCTGGATGAGCGCGATGGGGCAGTTGCAGGACAATCCCGACGCCGGCGCCGAAGTGGCGAAGGACTGGGACAAGTCCCTCTGGCGTCTCTTCGGGCACTCCGAGGACGTGCAGCTGATCGCGCTCGACAAGCCGGAAGCCATCAACGGCACCGAGTACCGCGTGGCACAGCTGAAGGGCGCGAAGGCGACCGACATGGTCGTGCTCTTCTCGGCCGACGGACACCTCGCCGGGTTCGCCTACCAGGACACCGGCAACGGCCGCATGGGGCCGGCGCGCGTGGTCGAGCTGCTCGGCGCGTGGGCTTCCGAGGGCGCGATCCAGTACCCGCGCACGATCCAGATGTACCGGGACGGGAAGATCATGGTGGACGGCAAGGTGACGTCCCTGAAGCTCAACCCGGCGCTGCCGGCCGACTTGTTCAAGAAGCCGGCGCAGTGATCGCCACGGCGTGACGACCGCGGGCGGCGGAGCGAGAGCTCCGGCCGCCCGCACGTCGTTTCCGGAGGAGGACGGATGGACCTGCTGCTGCTGGGGGGCACGCGCTTCTTCGGGCGGTTCCTCGCCGAGTCCGCGCTCGCGCGCGGGCACCGCGTCACGCTGTTTCACCGCGGCCAGACCGGCGCGGGCCTTCTTCCGGGGGCCGAGCGCATCCTCGGGGACCGCGACGGCGGGCTCGGTGCGCTCGCGGGCCGGCGCTGGGACGCGGTCGTGGACTTCTGCGGCTACGTGCCGCGCGTCGTGGGCGACTCGTGTGCGCGGCTGCGCGAGGCCGCTGGCCGCTACGTCTTCATTTCGTCCATTTCGGTGTACGCCGAGCCCACGCCGAGCCGTTCGCGCGAGGACGCACCGCGGGCGGTGCTCGCCGACCCGTCGACGGAAGTGATCGACGGCGCCACGTACGGCGGGCTCAAGGCCGCGTGCGAGGACGTCGTCCTCGGCGCCTTCCGCGATCGCGCCACGATCGTGCGCCCCGGCCTCATCGTGGGCCCCAACGATCCGACCGACCGGTTTCCGTACTGGCCGCGGCGCATCGCGCGCGGAGGCGAAGTGCTCGCTCCGGGGGACCCCGCGCAGCCCGTGCAGTTCATCGACGCGCGCGACCTCGCCGCGTTCACGCTGCAGCTCGCCGAGCGCGACGTCGCGGGTACCTTCCACGCGACCGGGCCCGACGCGCCGCTCTCCATGGGCGCGTGCCTCGAGGGCATTCGCGACGCGGTGGGTTCGGATGCCCGGTTCACCTGGGCGGACGAGAAGTTCCTGATCGACCGCGGCGTCGAACCGTGGACGGGGCTGCCGCTGTGGATCCCCGTGACCGAGGGCGGGATCCAGGACCTCGACATCGCCGCCGCGCGTGAAACCGGACTGCGCTTCCGGCCGCTCGCCGAGACCGCTCGCGACACGCTCGCGTGGGACCTCGCGCGAGCGGACGAGTCCCGCGCGGCGAGCCCGGTGCTGAAGACGGAGCGCGAGGCGGAACTGCTCGCGGAGTGGGCGGCGCGCTGAGCGCCGCCGCTCACAGCCCCGCGCGCGGGCTGTCGGCGAGCGTGTAGGCGCGCTCGACGCGGGCGACGCGCACGGCGAAGTCGGCGTACCAGCGCGAGTGGCCGGCGCGCTGGGCCGCCACGTGGGCGGCCTGGCGCTTCCACGCCGCGATGCAGGCCTCGTCCCGCCAGTAGCTCACGGTGATGCCGAAGCCCTCCGCGTCGCGTGCGGACTCGATGCCGAGGAAGCCCTCCTGGGACGGCGCGAGCTCGGCCATGGCCTCGGCCATGCGCCGGTAACCCTCGGCGTCCCCGGCGGTGCGCTGCGAGCTGAACACGACCGCCCAGTAGGGCGGGGCCGGCGTGGTGGCGATGAGCATGGGGTGCTCCCGTGGAAGGCGAGGGATCAGCGCCGGCGCGGGGCCAGCGTGCGGTAGCGCCGCGCCGGGCGCTCTTCGGGCGACCAGAGTGCCCCGTGCACCGGGTCGCGGACGTCGAGGAAGCGGAACCGGCGCATGCCCGCGTCGCACGACAGCAGCTCCCGAACGCCGTGCTCGCGCAGCACCACGGCGAGCTCGAAGCCGGGGGGGAGACCGGTGAACTCGCCCTTGGCGAGTTCGAGCACCTCGGCCGCGACCGCGGCGTGGCGCGGCGTCGCACCGATCAGGCGCGCCCCGGCGCTGCGGCCGAGTTCCTCGACGAACGCCCACGCGTCGGCGGGGCGCAGCGCGCGCGCGACCTCGTGGCGGTGCGTGACGCGCGCGAGGAACTCGTGCACGGCGGGCCACGGCAGTGCCCACGGGCGGTCGCCGTTCGCGAGCTCCTCGAGCGCCTGCGCGGCGCGGGCGTGTTCCGGCGCGCCGCGGTTGACGGCGAAGGCGAGCACGCTCGTGTCCACCGCGCGCATCAGCCCTCCTCTTCGGCCGGTGCGCCGGGCATCGTGTCGCGCCGCGCGGGATCGGCGAGGAACGGGCCGAGATCGTAGGACGGCAGCTGCACGCGCGCGCGCCGGGGAGCCTCGAGGTGCTCGAGGCCGATGCGGAGCGCACGCTCGACCACGTTCGTGAGCGTCGCACCCTCGAGCGCGGCGCGGCGTTTCAGTTCGCCGTAAACGGCGGCATCCAGGAGCAGGGTCGTTCGTTTCATATGCGTATGCATAGCATTGTCGGCAACGATGCGCGAGAGCTGAATTTCCGTTTGAGCCGGGCCGATGTCTCGGGCACAATCCCTCGCGTTTCCGCACCACCCCTCACGCAGTTCCCCGACCCTCCTCAGGAGAGTGCATGGCGACTCGCAAGCAGAACAAGGCGGCGACCGAAGCCGCGGCGACCCCCGGTCACGTGAAGGACATGAAGCTCGCGCGCGAAGGCCGCAACCGGATCGAGTGGGCCGATCGCAACATGCCGGTGCTCCGCGCCATCCGCGCCCGGTTCGCGAAGGAGAAGCCGCTCAAGAAGCTCCGCATCGCCGCGTGCCTCCACGTCACGACCGAGACGGCGAACCTCATGCGCACGCTGCAGGCCGGCGGCGCCGAAGTGTTCCTCTGCGGCTCGAATCCGCTCAGCACGCAGGACGACGTCGCCGCCGCGCTCGTCGCGCACTACGGCATCCCGACGTTCGCGATCAAGGGCGAGGACCACAAGACGTACTACTCGCACATCGTGTCGTGCATCGAGGCCAGCCCGAACATCACGATGGACGACGGCTGCGACCTCGTGACGGTCATGCACACCAAGATGACCAAGTACCTGAAGAGCGTCTTCGCCGGCACGGAAGAGACCTCGACGGGCGTCACGCGCCTGCGGGCCATGGCCGCGGACAAGAAGCTCAAGTTCCCGGTCATCGCGATCAACGACGCCGACACGAAGCACCTGTTCGACAACCGCTACGGCACGGGCCAGAGCACGCTCGACGGCGTACTGCGCGCCACGAACATGCTGGTCGCCGGCTCGACGGTCGTCATCGCCGGCTACGGCTGGTGCGGCCGTGGTCTCGCCGCCCGCGCGAAGGGCATGGGCGCGACGGTCATGGTCACGGAAGTCGATCCGCTCCGCGCCCTCGAAGCGCAGATGGACGGCTACATCTCGTGCTCGATGGAAGAGGCCGCCCCGAAGGGTGACCTGTTCATCACGGTGACGGGCAACAAGTCGGTCATCCGCAAGGAGCACTTCGCGGCCATGAAGGACGGCGCGATCGTCTGCAACTCGGGCCACTTCAACGTCGAGCTCGACATCCCGTCGCTCGAGCGCATGGCGGTCAGCAAGCGTCAGGCGCGCGCGTTCGTGGACGAGTACCGGCTCAAGGGCGGCAAGCGCGTCTACCTGCTCGGCGAAGGCCGTCTCATCAACCTGGCCTCGGCCGAAGGCCACCCCGCGATGGTGATGGACATGTCGTTCGCGAACCAGGCCCTCTCGGTCGAGTACCTGACGAAGAAGGCGAAGACGCTGAAGAACGACGTCTACGTCGTGCCGAAGGTGATCGACAAGGAAGTGGCCCGTCTCAAGCTGAAGAGCATGGGCATCGAGATCGACACGCTCACGCCGGAGCAGATCAAGTACCTCGCGTCGTGGAGCGAAGGCACGTAGACCGTTCCGCACGTTCGCATCCTCGTCGAAGCCCCGGCGCCGTTCGGCCGGGGCTTCGCGCTTGCGCCGCGCGGCGCACGAAGCCTAGCCTCGGGCATGTTCTCCTCACGCACGCCGGGGTCCTTCGAGCCGAACGCCTGGACCGAGCGCCGCCTGCAACTCCAGCTCGACGGGGCCTCGCCCTCGTACGACCTGATGCAGACCGATCCGATCGGGGTGGGGCTGGCTCCCTCCGCGGAGGCGGCCATGGCGCTCGCCCTCGTCGGGCCGGTCTCGTACGCCCCCGATCCGCTCGGCCTGCCCTCCGCGCGGGCGGCCGTGGCCTCGATGCTCGAGGAAGACGGGGTTCGCGCCCTGCCGGGGTGGATCGCCCTGACTCCTTCGACCAGTGAGAGTTACGCGCATCTCTTCCGGTTGTTCTGCAACCCCGGGGAGCGGGTCGCGATTCCGCGGCCCGGGTATCCGCTGTTCGAGCCGATCGCGCGCGCGGAGGGCGTGGAGACACTGGGCTACCGCCTGCTCTGGGACGGCGAGTGGCACCTCGACCGCGATTCCTGCCTGCGCGCACTCGAGGGCGCGCGCGTGTTCGTCACCGTCGAGCCGGGGAATCCCACGGGGGCCGTGCTCGGCCCGAAGGACCGGCAGTGGCTCGAGCGCGAATGCGCGCGGCGCGGCGTCGCGATCGTGGCCGACGAGGTGTTCCGCACGCCGCGGACTCCGGGTGCGAGCTGGCTCGAGGGCAGGCGCCGTGCACTCACGATCGTCCTCGGCGGCATGTCGAAGACCTGCGGCCTGCCGCACCTGAAGCTCGCGTGGGCCGCGTTCGCAGGGCCCGAGGACCTGCGTGGCGAGGCGCTCGTGCGCTTCGAGTGGCTCGAGGATCTGTTCCTCGGCGTCGCGACGCCGGTACAGCTCGCGCTGCCGCGCCTGCTCGCGCTGCGAGGCCCTTTCCGTGAGCGGGTCGCCGCACGGATCGCGGAGAACTCCGAAAGGCTCCGCGCGTTCGCCGCGGCCCACCCCGAGGTGAGCCTCGTCGAGCCCGCGGCCGGGTGGATGCAGCCACTGCGCATGCCCGGCTCGCGGACGAGCGAGGACTGGGCGATGCGCGCGCTCGAGCACGACGTCGCGATCTACTCCGGGGACAGCTTCGACGTCGATACGGGCTCGTACCTCGTGGCGAGCCGCATCGTCGCGCCCGACACGATGGCCCGCGGCCTGCGCGGGATCGCGCGGGCGCTCGAGGATCAGCCCGCCTGACCGCGCACGAGGTTGACGAGCATGAGCAGCTGGCCGAGATGCCCCGCGGTGTGCTCGACGATGTGCCAGAGCACCCAGCGCTTGTTGAAGATCCGCTGCGTGCCGTCCGGGCGGGGCGGGCGCACGACGTCCTCGTCGAGATCGGCGTCGGTGAGCTGGGCCGCGGCGGTGCGCACGTGCGCGAGCGAGCGCGCGAGCAGGCCGGCGAACCAGGCCGCGTCCTTGTCGCGCAGCAGCGCGGGCGGCAGGCCGTCCGGGTCGAGCGGCATGCCGTCGTCGTCCTCCCGGATGCCGATCACGTCCTGCACGTGGCCGGACGCCTCACCCAGGAGTCCGACCTGCGTGAGATGGGTTTCCGCGACGGCGATGTGGGCGAGCAGCATGCCGGGCGTGCTCGCTCCCGGGCGCGGCTGCCACGCGAGCTGGCCCGGCGACAGCGTCATCGCGGCGAGCACGATGCGTTCGTGCAGATCCTCGAGCTGGGCGAGCGAGAGGGCGACTTCACGCGAGGGATAGCCGGGGGCCGGCACGAGCCGGTCGATGCGGGCGCGGGTCACGGACGCTTCCTCCGGTCGGCGTAGAGGTGGCGCAGGAGCAGCATCTGGCCGTAGTGCCCGGCCTGGTGCTCGAGCACGTGATAGAGAATCCAGCGGACGTTCGAGTCGTGCCGCGTGCCGTCACGGCGTGGGCGCTTCACGACCTTCTCGAGCGTGGCGGCGTCCATGCGGCCGAGGATGCCCGTGGCGAATGCCCGCGCACGGTCGTGGAGCTTGCGGTACCACGCGAGCGAGCGGCCACGCAGGTGCTCGGGCGCTTCGCCGGCAGGTGGCATCGGGATGCCGTCGCCGTCCATGGACAGCCCGAGCACGTCCTCGAGGCGTTCGGCCGAGAACTCGCCGGTCGCGATCAGCATCCAGTACACCTCGACGACGGCGTTGTGCGCGAGCAGCATGCCGATCGTGTTCGCGCCCCGTCGCGGCTGCCACGCCAGTTCGGCCGTCTTCGCGTTCGCCAGGTCGCCGAACATCCGCTGGCTCAGGTCGTTCCACTGCGCGAGGAACGAGGCGGCCTCGGCGTTGCGGGCTCGCCTCGGTACGCGCAGGATGTTGCGGTCCACTCGAACGGGCATGAGGATCTCCGAGGATTGAGGCTGGTGGCCGTGCCCGGGAATGCCGATGACGGACACGATTTCGTGGCAGGGGTAGCGAGGATGAGGCGTTCCGTCAAGCGGCCGCGGCCGCCGGGGCGGACCGGCCGACGGAGGAAGAGCGCTTGAGTCAGGGGGAGACGCCACGGAAGGCGAACGGAGTGGAGGAGCGCGCCGGCATTCACTCGGCGAACTTCCACTTCCCGGAGGGCTTTCTCTGGGGCGCGTCGACTTCGGCGCACCAGGTCGAGGGCGGCAACACGCTCAACGACTGGCACGACTGGGAGCAGGCGGGACGGGTGCCCGAAAAGTCCGGGCGTGCCGCCGATCACTGGAATCGCTTCCGGTCGGACTTCGACCTCGCCCGCTCGCTCGGGCACAACGCGCATCGCTTTTCACTCGAGTGGAGCCGGATCGAGCCGGCGGACGGTGTCTGGAATCCCGAGGCCATCGCCCACTACCGCGAAGTGCTCGAGGCGTTGCGCGAGCGCGGCATCGAGCCCGTCGTCACGCTCTTCCACTACACCATGCCGCGCTGGATGGCCGCGCGTGGCGGGTGGGAGAGTCCCGACATGGAGAAGCGCTTCGCGCGGTACGTGCGCAAGGTCGTCTCCGAACTGGGCCCGCTCGCGCGGTGGTGGATCACGCTGAACGAGCCCATGGTCCAGATGTACAAGGGCTGGCTGCTCGGGCAGTGGCCGCCCGGTCGCAGCGACTGGGGCGCCGCGGTGCGCGTGCTGCGCCACATGATGCGAGCGCACGTCATCGCCTATCACCACATCCACGACCTGCGTCCCGACGCGATGGTGAGCATCGCCAAGCACGCGCTCGCGTTTTCGCCGTGCGATCCCCGTCGCTGGCGAGACCGGTTGTCCGTGCGCATGCGCAGCTACGTCTTCAATCACCTGATTCTCGACGGGCTGCACACCGGCATGCTCCACGTGCCCGGGCTCTTCTGGGAGCGGCTGCCCGCGGGGCGCACGCTCGACTTCATCGGCGTGAACTACTACACACGCGATTTCGTGCACAACACCGGCCTCGACCTGCCGGGATGGATGGGCGGCTCGTGCGGTTTCGACCATCGGCTGCAGGTCGGGAAGCTCAACGACCTCGGGTGGGAGGTCTATCCGGAGGGGCTCGCGAAGTTCCTGCACGAGTACTCGCGTTTCAAGCTGCCCATCGTGATCACCGAGAACGGCGTTCCCGCGGCCGACGACGACGACCGCTGGACGTTCCTGTTCATGCATCTCTGGCAGGTCGCTCGCGCGATCGCGGACGGCGTGCCGGTGGTGGGCTACCTGCACTGGTCGCTGCTCGACAACTTCGAATGGGCGGACGGCTACCGCGCCCGCTTCGGACTGATCGAGGTGGACTACGAGACCATGGAGCGGCGCATCCGGCGCAGCGCGCTCAAGTACGCGGACATCATCCGCCGCAACGAACTCTGAGCTTCGCCGCCGTCGCGGCGCACCGAAACACGAGAGGCGCGCCCCGGTGCAGGAGCGCGCCTCTCGTGTGACCTCGGATCGTCAGCGCACGACCACGACGCGCTCGACGCCGTGCGCCGCGCCCTGGCGCGCCGACAGCATGTAGACGCCGGGCGCGAGGTCGCTCGTCGCGAGCGCGAGTTCGCCCGCGCCCTGCGCCGCACCGTCGTAGACCGAGCGCACGCGGCGGCCCGCGGCGTCGAACAGCTCGACCTGCACGCGGCCGGAACCCGGCCACGCGAATCGCACCGTCGCACGGCCGCGCACGGGATTCGCGGACAGCGCGATCACGGGCTGGCGCGGCGTGCCCTGCGAGGGCGAGACACCGGCGATCGTGAGCGGCTGGAGGATGATGCGCGTACCGGCCGGGGTGACGGGCACCTGCGGCACCGTCAGGATCGCGACGCTGTCGGCCTGCAGGTCACCGGAGGCGACGAGCGTGTGCGTGGCCTGATCGTAGGCGTCGTAGTGGTAGCCGACGCGGGTCGTGACCAGGAACTCCTGGAGCCGGCGCGGGGTCACGTCCACGTGCGCGATCGCGGGGGCCTCGAGCGTGCCCGAGAGTGTCGGCAGCGGGCGCGTGCGGAGCGTGATCTCGTAGCGCGCGGGCTCGTCGAGGATGTCGTCGTCCCAGTCGATCGCGCCGTTGATCGTGCCCGTGGCGTCGCCCGTGAGCGTCGTGCCGTCACCGGGGTCCTGATCCGCGGTGCAGTTCGAGAGCGCGGGGTAGCTGCGGTCGAGGCTGTAACGGTAGAGCTGCTGCCAGTTCTGCTGCACCGGCCACCAGTCCGTCGTGTTCGACGGGTCGTAGTGCGCGCGGCTGTCCCAGTACCAGGTGCCGCCCATGCGGTTGCTCTGCATGGCGTCGAAGAACGCGATCTTCTCGGGCCAGCCGACCACGACGTCGTTGCGGCCGACGAAGCCCATGACGGGCGAGGCGCCGTGGCGATAGAGCGTGCGCGCCATGAAGCGGCCGTCGAGCCAGTCGAAGATGCCGTAGCCGTTCGTGGTGGGCAGGTTGGTGTTCACCGTGCCCCAGAGGCGGTCGAACGAGATGCGCAGGTTCGGATAGGAGTCCGGCGTGTAGCCGAAACAGACCTTCGGGATGAACGCCATCGCCGCCGCGATGCGGTCCGGGTGATGCCACGCGAGGAAGCTGGCGAACGAGCCGCCCATCGAGCCGCCCATGGCGTACACGCGCTTGCGGTCGTGCCCGATCTCACGCTCGGCCCAGTCGAGCAGGAACATGACGCCGCGGTCGGTGTAGTCGACGACGCGGCCGCGTCGAGGCGCGGGGTTCCAGGTCGAGCCGAGGTCGTAGGCCTCGGTGAAGCCGTAGTAGAAGTCGCCGACGTCGTCGGTCGGAAGGTAATCGTCCATGGCGATGACCCACTCGCCCGGCTTGCCCGTTCCCGACATCGCGCTGAAGAAGCTGCCACCGCGGCCATGCCCGTGCAGCAGGAGGCCTCCGCCCGGCTCGCCGCGCTTGAGCCCGAAGTGCAGCGTCCGCGTGCCGCGAGGGGTCATGGCGGGGAATGCGTGCCACTCGTTCGAGCCCGAGGTGAACAGCACGTACACGTCACCGCTGACCGGCGTGGTCAAGGTGCGCTGCCAAACGGGTCGCGGGAGCGCGCGCTCCTCGTGCACGGGCCACATGAGCGAGCTCTGGCCGACCTCGATGTCCATGGTGACGTTGGCGCCGACCGAGTCCGCGATCACGAGGTAGTAGACGTCACGCGTGCGCAGCGACGTGTGCACGTAGAGCCCCTTCGAGGCGGAGACGGGCGCCATCGCACTGTCGGGGCGGTACGTGCACAACTCGCCGAGCAGGGAACTCAGGCGCTGGTCCACGGCGCTCGAGTCGCCGACCGCGCCGACTTCGGTCGCGTAGATGATGTCCGCCGGCGAACTCACACGCACGGGGGACTCGTAGACGTGATAGCTCCAGCCGGTGCCGGGCAGGTTGTCCCAGGTCATGTACGTCTGGCCGGCGCGATACTCGACCTGGAAGTTCTTGACCGAGGCGGCGTGTGCGGGCGCGCTCACCATCATGGCCGTGGCCGTGATGGCGACGAGAAGAGGCAGGCGGCGGTGCGACATCGGGGGAGTCCTCGCGTGTCGGTTCTCGGTGGTCCTGTCCATGGAGACACCAAAGCCTAACCGCTGTCCAGCACTTGTGAAACGGAAATTTGCGCCCCGTCCCCAAAATCCTTCGCCGATTTGCGAGGTCAGTCCCACGGAACGATGTGAGGGCACGCGAAAGCCCCCCGCCCGGTGACCCGGCGGGGGGCTTCGAACCGCGTGGCAGGCGTCAGTTCGACGCGATGCGCATGTTGTAGAACGAGCGGTACACGAACACGAGCGCGACCAGCATGAACACGATCGACACCGGCATGCGGATGCCGGGGTTCGCGACGGCCATTTCGACCGCGAGCAGGCCGAACAGGGTCGTGAACTTGATGATCGGGTTCAGGGCCACCGACGAGGTGTCCTTGTAGGGGTCGCCGACCGTGTCGCCCACGACCGTGGCCGCGTGCAGCTCGGTGCCCTTCGCGTTCAGCTCGACCTCGACGACCTTCTTCGCGTTGTCCCAGGCGCCGCCGGCGTTCGCCATGTACACGGCCTGGAACAGGCCCACCACGGCGATCGACACGAGGTAGGCGATGAAGAACACCTCGTTGAAGAACGCGTACGCGATGGTGAGGCAGAAGATCACGATGAAGATGTTGAACATGCCGGCCTGGGCGTACTCGGTGCAGATCCGCACGACGGTGCGCGAGGTCTCGATGTTCGCCGCCTCGGCCGAGTCGAGCTTGATGTTCTTCTTGATGTACTCGACCGCACGGTACGCGCCGGTCGTCACCGCCTGCATCGACGCTCCGGTGAACCAGTACACGGTGCCGCCACCCATGAGCAGGCCGAGAATGACGTACGGGTCGAGCAGGTCGAGCTTGAACACCTGCGCACCGACCGCGTCCAGACCGAAGTGCTTCTGCAGCGTGAGCACGATCGAGAACAGCATCGTGGTCGCGCCGGCGACGGCCGTCGCGATGAGCACCGGCTTGGCGGTCGCCTTGAACGTGTTGCCGGCGCCGTCGTTGTCTTCGAGGAAGTGCTTGCCCTTCTCGAAGTCCGGCTTGAAGTGGAACTGCTTCTCGATTTCCTCGGCCACGCCCGGGGTCGATTCGACCTGGGAGAGTTCGAAGATCGACTGCGCGTTGTCGGTCACCGGGCCGTAGGAGTCGACGGCGATCGTGACGGGACCCATGCCCAGCAGGCCGAACGCCACGAGGCCGAAGGCGAAGACGGCGGGGTACGACATGTACGCCGAGAGGCCCTGGCCCGAGAAGTAGTAGGCCGCGAACAGCAGCACGGCGAGCGTCAGCGCCTTCCAGAACACCGAGAAGTTGCCCGCGACCATGCCGGAGAGGATGTTGAGCGAGGCGCCGCCTTCCTTGGACGCCGCGACGACTTCGGCCACGTGGCGGGAATGCGAGCTCGTGAACACCTTGGTGAACTCGGGGATGACCGCGGCGGCGAGCGTGCCGCACGAGATGATCATCGAGAGCGTGAACCAGAGGTTGCCGAACTGCGATTCGGGAAGCAGGAACTTGGACGCGACGAAAGTGATGGCGATCGAGAGGGCCGAGCACACCCACACGAGGCTCGTGAGCGGCGCTTCGAAGTCCATCTTGTCCTTGCCCTGGAACATGCTTCGGGCGACGGCCGCGTTGCCGACGTAGGACAGGATCGACGTGAGGATCATGAGCACGCGCATCACGAAGATCCACACGAGGAACTGCGCCTTGTGCTCGGGCATCACGGCGAGGGCGATGAACGAGATGAGCGCGACGCCCGTGACGCCGTAGGTCTCGAAGCCGTCGGCCGTCGGGCCGACCGAGTCGCCGGCGTTGTCGCCGGTGCAGTCCGCGATCACGCCGGGATTGCGCGGATCGTCTTCCTTGATCTTGAACACGACCTTCATGAGATCGGAGCCGATGTCGGCGATCTTCGTGAAGATGCCGCCGGCGATACGCAGCGCGGAGGCGCCGAGCGATTCACCGATCGCGAAGCCGAGGAAGCAGGCGCCGGCCATCTCGGCGGGCACCCACAGCAGGATCGCGAGCATCATGAGCAGCTCGACGCAGATGAGCAGCACGCCGATGCTCATGCCGGCCTGGAGCGGAATCTCGCACACCGGCAGCGGCTTGCCCTTGAGCGAAGCGAACGCCGCACGGCTGTTGGCGAACGTGTTCATGCGGATGCCGAACCACGCGACGCCGTACGACCCGAGGATGCCCAGGATCGAGAAGAGGATGATGGTCACGACGCGCATGGCGTCGAGGTGCTGGATGAAGCCGAAGTAGTAGATGATGCAGGCGCCGATGAAGACCTCGAGCACCATGAGCAGCTGGCCCTGCTTGAGCAGGTAGGCCTTGCACGTCTCGTAGATGGTGTGCGAGACGTCGAGCATCGACTTGTGCGCCGGCATGTTCCGCACCTGATTGAACATCATCAGGCCGAAGGCCATGCCGAACACGCACACACCGAGGCCGTAATAGAGCAGCTGGCGCTGGGCGGGATCGAGCGTGGGGAGCTGGAGGTCCAGCTCGCTGGCAGAGCAGAGCGCCGGCAGCAGCATTCCCGCGATCAGCGCGAGCAGGCCGGGCACGGTGAGTTTCCGCAGGGCGGTTCCCGCGGTGCGGAACAGCTTCATCGGGTGCTCCTCGGTTGGTCAGGCGACCGGCAGACGACAGCCGGAGGTTTCCAGCGCGGGGCAGCTGCGAGGCTGCAGATGGGGAGGCGACCCACGCGCCGGGGGGTTGGTGCTTCCGGAACCCCTGCGTGAGCGGTTCGGAAGGCGCGAAAGGATAGTCGAAACGTCAGGGATGAAACAAGCCCGGCCACGAGCGCGCGTTTTTTCCTTGGGCTCGCGGACGAAGTACGAGCGGGGCCGGACGATCACTCGTCCGGCCCCGCTCGGAAATGAGCGCTTCCGTGCGTCACGCGCGCCGGGCGGCACCTGCCGGAGCGGCGAGCGACAGCAGCAGTCCCACGAGCGCGACGGCCGCGGCGGCCCACGCCAGCTCGAGCGCCGGCCGCAGGCGGATGTCCACGAGCGCGACGTGCGAGGCCGGCGGTTCGACCGACGAGAACATCAGAGCGACGCGGCCGTTGTCGGCGTCCATGCCCGCGACCGAGATCGGTCCCATGGCCTTGGACGTGGCCGCGAAAGGCACCTCGCCCTTGTCGTGCGCCGTCCAGCCGGGCGAGAGCGACTCGGTGCCCTGATCGGACGAGATTTCGATGTCGGCGTACACGCGCACGGAGTCTTCCATCGCGATCCGGTACTTGAGGAACTTCACGCGGGCGCGGCCCGCGTCGAAGGTCTCACCTTTCTTGATCCACGCGATGCCGTGCGGCTGCTTGCGACGCATTTCATGCAACGCGAGCGGCACGATGACCGGGCCGCCGAGCAGCTTCGCGTCCGCGACCGAGGTGAGCGAGTCCGAACTGCCGCCGCTCATCATGGGACGGAGCATCGTCGAGTCGGCCCCGACCGCGATCAACAGCCGCCGCGAGCCCTTCACGGGTTCCTCGGTACCGGTGAACGCGAAGTGCAGGCCGAGCGTGTCGAGCGCGCTGCCCTGGATGATCTGCGTCTCCTGGGCGCGCGCACCGTGGAGCGAGAGCATGCCCGCTCCGACGAGAGCGGCGCAGCCGGCCGCCAGCACGAGCGTGCCGGCCACTCCTCCGAGGCGCATGAGGCGGGGGAGCAGGCCGACGACCTGCCCGATCGTGAGCCCGGCCAGCAGCAGGCCGCCCCAGACCAGCGGCGAACGCACCTGCATGAAGTAGAAGAGGGACACCGCCACTCCGCCGATCGCGATGCCGGGCAGCATCGAGCCGACGAAGCCGAGCGTGGGCAGCTGCAGCGACTGCAGCACGGGAAGGAGGGCGAGGTAGGCCGCCAGCGCGAGTGCCACGGCGCCGACGATGCGGGGGTCCTGGCTCGAGCCGTTCGCCTGCATGGCGATCGAGCTGGGTGGGAGCAAAGCCGGGTGCGCGAGCGAAACGACGAACGCGGCCGCGGCGAGGAACAGCGCGACGTGGGCGAAAGACTTCAGTCCGTCGCGGCCGCCGGGAGCCGGCAGCAGGGACGCCACCGAGGACAGGGCGGACAGCGCGACGACGACGTAGGGAAACCATTCGTTCAGGTGGGCCATGAGTTACCTCCACTGGCGCTCCAGCCAGTTCCATGCCGCGAACAAGCGCTCTCTCGTCGGGGCGCAACTTCCTGCCCGCAGAGCCTTTCCCCGCGCGGCTCGCCGCGATTCGGGCCGTGGAGGTGTCCCACTCCCTGCCGAAATCGGCAAGTGACTGCAATCAAGTCAGGATGTCAGCCTCCTCCGTAGTTCTACTGACCAACTGGCAGACGCGTCACGAAGTCCCAAGGGGGAGAGACGGGGCGTCAATTTTTCCGAGCCTGCAAAGCGCTTGTGAGCAATGAGATGGGAGGTTCATGCAAACCAGCCTGCTCTTGTGAATCGTGGCACAAGCATTGATATGTAATCCCTGCGGGAGAAGGCGGGCGGCTCACCACCTGAGTCACCTCCTCTCTATAAAGGAGACGGCAGACACCATGGCACCGACCTTCACGAACCCGATCTCGCGCAGGATCCCGGCCCCCGCGGCCCTGATCCTCCCCGGGGTCGTGCTCGTGATGAGCCTGCTCAGCCCGGTCGGCCATGCCGTTCCCGTCGCCAGCGCCCTCGGCGAGCCCGCCGAGCCCCAGGTCGACTCGATGCTGATCCAGGCGGACGCGAACGGCGGCCGTGAGTTCGAGTCCCCGCTCGGCGTCGCGATCGACGCGGGCGCCGAGGAGATCGTGGTCGCGAACTCCGGCCTGAACCGGATCGAGTTCTTCGGTGCGGACGGCCACCCGCACGGGTACTTCGTGCACCGCGTCTTCGACGCGACCGGCACCGAGCGCGACGGCCTTCCGAAGCACGTCGCCGTGGATTCCCGCGGCCGCGTGCTCGTCGTGGACGCGTTCGCATCCTACGTCAACATCTGCGACTTCCGCGGTCGCAGCGTCGGCCGCATCGAGATGCCGGCGCCGGACAACGACCTCAACTCCGGTCATGGCCCGGGCCCGATCGCCGTCGGCCCCGACGGCCGCATCTACGTCGCCGCGCGCGGCAAGCAGGGCCGCATCCACGTGTTCGACGCCGACGGCAAGTGGCAGACCACGTGGGGCGAGACCGGCAACAAGCCCGGGCAGCTCGCCGCGATCACCGGCATCGGCGTCGCGCCGAACGGCGAAGTCTTCGTCTGCTGTGTTTCCACCGAGCTCGGCGTGCAGGTGTTCGACGCCAAGGGCGCGTACCTGCGCGGGTTCGGCGTGCACGACATCGGGCCCGGCCGGTTCTCGCAGCCGACGAGCCTCGTGGTCACTCCAGAGGGCCGCGTCTGGGTGACGGACAACGTGCGGCACAACATCCAGGTTTTCGATCTCACCGGGAAGTTGCTGGGGGTTTTGGGTGGTGGGGACGGACCCGGTGCAATCCTTTACCCCAGCGCGCTGGCCAGCGATGGCAAGGGGATGTTCGCCCTTGTCGAAACGGGAGGGAAGCGGTTGCGACTCATGTGGGTTCGCTGAGAGCCCCCATGGTCCCTCTGGTTCGCACCAGCTTGAGGAGGTGAACCGGAACAGCAGCACGTCGTAGTACCACCTGAAACTTTCCACCAACCCCAGAACATAGATGGAGTGACCCCATGAAACGCCTGACTCTCCTCCTTGCCGCGCTGTTCGTGGTCGGAGCGGCCTCCGTGGCCGTCGCAGGCGACTTCCATACGGGCGTGACGCTTGTCTGCTCGGACTGCCATGTCGCCCACTATTCCCAGTCGCATGGTTACACCCCCGGCGGTACGGTCGGCGCTCTCGGCGCCGGCGGCCCGCACGAAGATCTGCTTCGTGACGAAGAAGTGAAGCTCTGCCTCTCGTGCCACAACAACGTCGCGTGGGCTCCGGACGTCTTCGGCGCCAACGGTGGCGCCCCTGGCCTCCGCCAGGCGGGCGGTCTGAACGCTGCAGCCGGTCACGGCCTCACGAACGACGCCGGCTACGACGAGATCAACGGCCACACGCTGTACTCGACGTCGACGCCTCCCGGCGCCGGCGCCTCCGCGTACGTTCCCGGCGCGGACGGCCTGATCTGCACGAACTGCCACGCTCAGCACGGCAGCGCGACGCAGTACCGCAACCTGCTCAACCGCGGCATCTTCACGGGTGACACGCTCTCGTACGCCGTCGGCACGAACGACCTCACGAAGGACGTCTACGAGCGCGCGGCTGCGTCGTACACGGAAGCCGACGTGGACTTCAACGAGCCCAATACCCGTAACAGCGCTTACGGCCGTTGGTGCCAGAACTGCCACATGGACTTCCATGGTCAGGGCGGCGACGCCAACATGGGCGGCCAGGCGGGTGGCGTGACCTCGTCGAACACGAACCCCTGGAAGCGTCACCCCGTCGCCGACGTGAACATCGGTACGGTGGGCGCCACGTTCATCTCCAGCCTCGCTCGTTACGCCGGCGTGACGAACAAGGTCAAGGTCATGGACTCCCAGGGCCTGTGGCTCGGCACGGGCGCCAACACGACCGTGACCCCGTCCTGCATGAGCTGCCACAAGGCTCACGGCAACAAGAACGCGTTCGGCCTGATCTTCATGATCGGCACCGGCACGCGGACCGAAGAAGGCGACGGCGGCGTGTACAAGGACCTGTGCCGTCAGTGCCACGTGCAGGGCGCGTAAGCAGCACGTTTCACGCGATGAAGATGATGTGACATCCTCACGGATGTGACGGACACGGGCGATGCGGACACCAAGTCCGCATCGCCCCATCGCGCGCCAAGGCTCCCCAAGGAAGAAACCGTGAACGAGTCGCCTCGCCATCCGGGCCTCGCACCCGCGGCCATTCGGACCACCGACAAGCGCATGCCGCTGTTCTGGGCGGGACTGTTCCTGCTCGTCGCGCTGCTCGGGCTCGTGGCCGCCCGGCCGCTGTCGTTCCGCCCGCCGCGCAATCCCGCGGCACTCGAGGCGCTGCTCGCCGCCGGACCGCACGCGGGCGAGTGCGACCGCTGCCACACCGCGCACGGTGGCGACCAGATCACCGTGTACCCCAACGCGCTCGTCGGTCCCGACGACAACACGCTCTGCCAGGGCTGCCATCTCACGCCCTGGAGCGGCGGCAGCTACGCGACCAACAACCTGTACCTCGGCACCAGCCACGGCTCGAAGACCAGCATGATCTGGCCCGGCCCGACTCCGCCGGCCCGCATCGAGCCCGATGCCGCGACCAAGTGCGTGAACTGCCACGACCCGCACGGCTGGACCGACGCGCTCGGAGCGATCCCGTCGCTCCTGCTGCAGCGCGAAGAAGCCACCTGCCTCGCGTGTCACGACGGCAGCCCGGCGACGATCAACGTCAACACGGACATCCGCAAGACCTACCGGCACCCGGCGACCGACTACAACGGGCGCCACACGGGACCCAAGGAATCGCTTCCTTCCGACTTCGCGACCACGCCCGTCAGCCGCCGGCACTCGGAGTGCGTGGACTGTCACAACCCGCACGTCTCGCGCGGCGACGGCAGCTTCGCGCCGACCGGTGTCGCGGCCTCCAAGAACAACCTCGGCGTGAGCCGCGTGTCGGTGGTCAACGGCGTCGCCGGCAGCCGGCCGCTGTACCTGTTCATCCCGGGCAGCGACACGCTCACCACGCCGAACGCCGAATACCAGCTCTGTTTCAAGTGCCACTCGACCTGGACGACGCAGCCCACCGGGCAGACCGACTTCGCGACCGTGCTCAATCCGGCGAACCCTTCGTTCCATCCCGTCGAGGCCGCGGGCCGCAACGCCAACATCCGCGCCGGGGCGTTCGTCACGGGCTGGACCGCCACGTCCATCACGCGCTGCGGCAGCTGCCACGGCAGCGACTTCGGCACCGTCGACGGGCCGCATGGTTCCACGTACCAGTACATCCTCAAGAAGCCGTACACGGCCTCCCCGGCGCGGCGCACCATGACGTCCACCGAGATCTGCTTCAGCTGTCACGACTGGAACGTGTACGCGAACAACGCCTCAACGACGACGGTGAAGGCCTACTCGCGCTTCAATCCGGGCGCGATCAGCCAGGGGCACGCGTACCACGTCGGCACCCGGCAGGTGTCGTGCTACTCGTGCCACGTGACGCACGGCTCCACGTCGCGCGCGTTCCTGCTCGTCACGGGACGCAACCCCGGCATCAACACGTTCACCCAGACCACGAACGGTGGCACGTGCGCCCCGACCTGCCACGGCAGTGAGTCGTACACCGTCAACTATGCGCGATGACCGCCCGCACCGGCGCCGCCTCGCGGCCTTGCTCCTCGGCGGCCTGCTGCTGGCCCCGGGGTTCGCGCGAGCGCAGAGCCTGTACGGCACCGTGCAGCTCCAGTACCAGAACGCGGAGGATGACGTGATCCGCGTCGCCGGCGATGGCAGCCGCTTCGCCGAGCGCGTGCGCCGCGAAACGTGGCTGCGCACGGTGGACCTGCACCACCAGAGTTACCTGCGCACCGACTGGCTGCTCGACTCCAACCTGCGCTTGAGCGGCGCTTCCGTGCTCGGGACCGGTTCCGGCACGAGCACGCCGCAGGGCACGATGCGCCTCATGCATCCCTACCTGCAGGTCTCAGCATCGCACGCGCCCACCTCGACGCGCACGACCGTGGCGGCGCGCACGGGAGTGACCGCGGACTCGAGCGCTCAGCAGCAGCGCGTCGTCGCGCGGACCGCGGAGACCGCCCTCACCGGCCACATGGCGGTGCCGCGCCTGCCGCAGCTCGACGTGTCGTGGATCCGCAATCGCCGCGAGGGTGTCGCAGCGGCCGCGGGTGAGGCGTCCGTGGCGCGCAACGCGCGCATGAGCTTCGACCGCGATCACTACTCGCTCTACGGCGCCTTCGGCGACACGCGCCAGCAGAGCGACGTGGCCGCGTCGCCCGCGAACTCGCAGCGCCTGCTCAACGCGGGCGGCAGCTACCGGCTGATGCCGGTCGCGAACTCCTCGCTCGCGTTCCAATACGACTTCGGCTCGGTGCGCGGCGAGATCGGCGGCGCGAAGCGCTCGAGCACCTCGAACCACTCGGCCTCCGTGACCGGCGACTGGCGCCCGAAACCGTGGCTCACGCCTTCGCTCAACTACCAGTGGCGACGCTCCCGGCCCGCCGCGACGGTGCTGCCGGCCCAGACCGACCAGGAAGGCGCGATGCTCGTACGCGTCGCGGCGCAGCGCGGCGCGAGCCTCAGCGCCGGCGGCGGCATCCGCACCCAGCGCCTCTTCGACCGGCAGGAATTGCTCAAGTACGCGACGGCCATGGCGTCCGCCGACGGCGAACTCCGGCACGGCCTCGCGGTCAACTCGAGCGCCTCGCACACGACGAGCTGGGATCCCTCGCGCGGCACCTACGGCAGCGAGGCGATCGCCAGCGCGCTCCGCGCTTCGTTCGGACGTTCGGCGGAATGGGACGCGAGCTGGCAGCTTTCGGCGAACGGCGACACGGGGTCCGTGCTCCAGCGGTACTCGAACACGTGGTCGTCGCGGCTGCAGGCGATGCCGCTGCGGAACTTGACGGTGGCGGTCTCGCTGCGCAGCCTGCGCGTGGGGCCCGGCCTGCTCAAGCCGAGCGGCACCTCGCGCGGCGCGGGGCTCGACGTGCAGTGGAGGCCGTTCCCGGCCTGCGACCTGCTCGGGTCGTACGCCACCACGGGAGTGTTCCCCAACGAACAGCAGCGCTCGTCCACGCGGTCGTTGACCGCGAAGCTCGAGTCTTCCTCGAAGCTGCAGTTGTACGGCACCTACACGCGCACCGACCAGACGGGAACGGTGATCGCCACCACGGCGTCCACGAGCCACGAATCGGCGAGCGGGCGCGTGCAGTGGCAGCCGACTCGCCGGGTCGCGGCGAGCGGCACCTTGACGGTCAGCGAACCCGGCCGGGAGCAGGAAGCCCGGCAAGTGGACGTCGCCTTCACCTGGAGTTTCGGACGATGAACCTTCCGGCCCCGATGCGTTCCTGCCTGCGGCTCGCTCTCGCGTTCGCCGTCGCCCTGCCGCTGCTGTCCGGCTGCGCCGCGGCGCCGCGCCTGTTCGTGAACCGCGACGCTGACATGACGATGTACAAGAAAGTCGCGATCGCTCCCTTCACGAACCTGAGCGGGGAGGCGTTCGCGAGCAATCGCGTCGTCCGCGCGTTCACGACGGAGCTGATCATCTCGAAGCGCCTGTCGGTGGTGGACCCGTCCATGTACCAGGCCGAGCTCGAGCGCTTGAACGCGCAGATGGACTCGCAGGGCGCGATCGACATCACGAAGCTCCGCGAAGCCTGCGGCAAGCTCGAGGCGACGGCCGTGATTCGCGGCGCCGTGTCCGAGTACGGGCTGCGCCGCAACGGCACCGAGGAGTTCCCCGTCGTCAGCTTCGACGCCGAGATGGTGGACGTGCAGACCGGCATCGTGATCTGGCGCATCTCCGTGACCGAATCCGGCAAGGGCCGCTTGCCGATCGTCGGCGGCGTGGGCGAGCGCACGTTCTCACGCGTGACCGAGCACGCCTGCCGCCGCGCGGTCGACCTGTTGAAGGCGAAGGTCCTGTGAGAGCCGGGCTGCGCATCGGGGCGCTGTTCGCCGGCGCACTGCTTGCCGCCGTACTGGCGGGCTGCGGCGCGCACACGGCCGGCGGTGTCGCGCCGGCGTCGCCGGGCGCGAGCGCCACGCCGATCGTGGTGTTGCCGCTCGAGAACCTCGCGAGCCGCGTGGAGTACGGCGACCGCGTTTCGCGCATCGTGTGGAGCACGGTCGCGTCGAGCGGGCGCTTCGACGCCGTCGAGCCGGGCGAGGTCGAGGCGGCGATGAACGACGTGCGCGTGCGCTCGACCGGCATGCTGACGCGCGACCAGATTCTCAAGCTCTCGGGGCGCCTCAAGGCGCGCTGGATCATGGCGGGAACGCTGCTCGAATGCGGTACCGTGCGCACGCCCGACGGCGAGGTGCCGTCGATCGCGCTCTCGCTGCGCATCCTCGACGGGCAGACCGGACGGGTCGCCTGGACGAACATGCGGGCCCGCACGGGCGAGGACCGCGAGACGATTTTTGGTTGGGGCCGAGTGTCGAGCCTGGAACGTCTCACCGACGTGACGGTGCGCGAACTGATCGCAGGCATTCGCATCCCGGCGGGGGCCGACAGCCTCGCGGGACATGGAGATACGAAATGAAGACGATCGTGACGCTGTGCGCGGGGCTGTGTCTGATGGCGGCGGTGGTGGTGGCGCAGGCGGCTCCTCCGGCGGGTGCGCCCGCGGCCAGGCCGGCGGCGAAGCCCGCGGCGGGCGCCGCGTCGGGTGCCGCACAGGCGGGCGCGCCGAAGCTCAAGAACGTCACGCTCCACATCTTCAATCGTGTCTTCCCGAGCTTCCACGACAAGGTGACGGCGGTGCCGAGCACGGAGTTCCGCGTGGGTGACACCGAGTACACCGCGCGCGTCGTCGAGTTCGTGCCCGACTTCGCCATGGACATCAAGACGAAGAAGATCATGAGCCGCGGCCCCGAGCCCAAGAACCCGGCCTTCAAGATCATCGTGAAGAAGGGCAAGGTGCCCACGGACACCACGTGGGCCTTCTTCAACATGCCGCCGCACTTCGCGCGCACGAGCCTGCTCGCGTTCGTCGCCACCGAGATCACGTTCACGAACCGGCCGTCGCTCGTGAGCCAGGATTCGCTCGCGCTGCAGATCCGGAAGCGTGAAGGAGAACAGCGTTGAACTTCCGAGTCCCGTTCCCCCGACTGATGGTGGCGCTCGGCGCCGCCGTCGCGCTGCTGCTGTTCGCCGGCACCGGGCTGAAGGCCGCCGGTGGCTCCGGCGGCCCCGCGCGCACCTGCTACGACTGCCACAAGGAAGCGAAGCAGAAGTACGGCTCGAAGAAGCTCGTGCACGAGCCCGTCGCGAAGCAGAAGTGCGACGTGTGCCACCGCAGCCACGGCTTCTCGCAGAAGCTCGTGCTGCAGAAGCCGGCCGAGCAGCTGTGCATGGACTGCCACGCGGACATGAAGAAGTCCGTCGCGAAGGCGCACCAGCACCCGGCCTACGTGCGCGGTGACTGTCTCGCCTGCCACGACCCGCATGCCGCGAACCGTCCGCATCTCGTGCGCGACGACACGCCGACGGGATCGTGCTTCAACTGCCACAACGGCTCGAAGGACGAGGCCAAGCTCCCGCACCAGCACGCGCCGTTCCTGAAGGGCGACTGCGTCGCCTGTCACGAGGCGCACGAGAGCGCGAACGCCGGCATCCTCAAGCGCACCGACGACGGACTGTGCACGGGCTGTCACGCGCTCGCCGCGGTCGACGCCAAGCACACGAAGAAGCCGCGCGCCGGGCTGAAGTGCCTCGACTGCCACTCGCCGCACGCGAGCGCGACGCCGAAGCTCGTCCGCGGCGGATCGCACGAACCGGTCGCGAACGGCGAATGCGACGCCTGTCATGTGATGGAGGCGGGCAAGCCGACGGCGAAGCTCGTCGCCAAGGGCGCCGCGCTCTGCCTCGACTGCCACAGCGAGCTGCAGGGCGCCGAGGGCCGCAAGCACCCGCACTCGCCGATCGAAGAGGGCGACTGCCTCGCGTGCCACGACGCGCACCGCGGCTCGACCGCCGGCAAGCTGCTCAAGGCCAAGCCGGGCGAACTCTGCGCACGCTGCCACGAGGACCTGCCCGCCGAACTGAAGAAGCCCGTCGTCCACCAGGCGTTCCTCGAGGGCAAGTGCGCCGACTGTCACGACGCACACGGATCCGATCACGCCGCGCTGGCGCGCACGGCCGACGGCACGATGTGCCTCAAGTGCCACCCGGACGTCGCGACGCAGAGCGCGATGGCGGGCGGCGGCCACCCGCCGGCCGTGAAGAAGGACTGCCTCCGCTGCCACACCGCGCACTCGAGCGACCACCGCGCGCTGCTCAAGGCGGACCAGCGGCAGCTCTGCACGTCCTGCCACGGCGACGCGGTACGGCGCATGCAGGACAAGGAGAAGCACACGCCCTTCAGCGCGGGCGAGTGCAGCTCGTGTCACTCGGCGCACGGCTCCGACAAGCCGCACCTGATGAAGGCCGAGAACGGCGAGCTGTGCGGCCGTTGCCACGGCGAGATCAAGCGCGAACTGGCGCGCGAGAGCGTTCACGCTCCCGCGAAAGCCGGCAAGTGCAGCTCGTGCCACGGCGGTCACGGCGGCATCGGCGCCGGGCTCCTCGTGCGCCCGACCGTGGACCTGTGTGGCAGCTGCCATGCCCCGATCGCGCGCGCGGTGCAGTCGCAGGGCGCGCACACGGCCGCGGGCCGCGGCGACTGCGGCGCCTGCCACGAACCGCACGGCGCCAAGCTGAACGGCCTGCTCAAGGCTCCGGTCAAGGAGCTCTGCGCGAAGTGCCACTCGGACATCGGGCACAAGGGCGACCGCGTCCACCAGCCCGTGGCCGAAGGCAACTGCCGCGCCTGCCACGATCCGCACGGCGGCGCGGTCGCGCCGTCACTCACGCAGGCGGTGCCGAAGCTCTGCCTCGATTGCCACGACGCTTCGCGCCGCAACATGCTCGACGCGCACAAGGGCAACGACATGAGCCAGGCCGCATGCCTCGGTTGCCACGCCGCGCACTCGTCCACCGCCGAGCACCTCATGCCGGCGAACCGGCACCCCGGTTTCGACGACGGCAAGTGCGAGAAGTGCCACGGCGCAACGGGCCAGCCGAGCGCGACGAACCTGCAGGCCTCACCGGCGCAGCTGTGCGTGAAGTGCCACGCGCTGACCAAGCCGCGCACCGCGGGCGAGCGCGTGCACGCGCCCGTCGCCAAGGGTGAATGCCGCAGCTGTCACTCGCCGCACGCGTCGGACCAGAAGGGCCTGCTGCTCGACCAGCCGGACCGCCTGTGCGCGAAGTGCCACGCGCAGGTGACGAAGGACGCGAACCTCGCGCACGGACACGATCCGGTGCGCAAGGGAGAGTGCAGCCGCTGCCACGAGCCGCATCGCGGCAACGGTGTCGGCATGCTCAAGATGCGTCCGGCCGAACTGTGCGGCAGCTGCCACAAGGACATGATCCAGAAGATCGCCGCCGGCGACGCGCATCCGCCCGCCGGTCGCGGGCAGTGCCTGACGTGCCACGACAGCCACGGTTCCGCCACGGCCGGCATGACGCGCCGCACGGGCGCCGCGCTCTGCACGTCGTGCCACGACCCGAAGAAGCCGGCGATCCAGGCCAAGCACGCGGGCGTCAACATGGCGACCGTGAGCTGCACCAGCTGTCACGACCCGCACGTGCAGGCGAAGGGCGCGAAGGGCTTCCTGCTTCCCGCCAAGCACCTGCCGTTCTCGCGCGGGGAGTGCACGTCGTGCCACGTCGCACAGGGAGACGCCAAGCTCAAGAAGCAGGGCGCCGAGCTGTGCGTGAGCTGCCACGACAAGGGTGGCTGGGTGGGACGGAAGAACGTCCACGCCCCGCTGAAGAGCGGTCCGCAGTGCCTGTCGTGCCACGCCCCGCACCTGGGCGCGGCCGTGCCGGCTCTGCGCACGGGTGGCAACTCGCTCTGCTTCGACTGCCACGAGAAGAAGAAGTTCGAAGGCGCCGTCGTGCACGCGGCCATGAACAAGGGTTGCGTGTCCTGTCACGATCCTCACGGATCGGACGGCGGCAAACTGATCAAGGAACGGTCGATCGTGGACCAGTGCCGCAAGTGCCACGCCGACCTGACGAAGCATTTCCACCGCACGACGAGTGACAAGCTGGATCCGACCGGCCGTCCGATGACCTGTACGAGCTGCCACGATCCGCACGCTTCCCAGTTCCATGGCCTGCTCAACCGGGATCCCAAGCGGGAGCTCTGCACGCAGTGCCACGATTCGTCCATGGTGCCTCAGGACGGAAACACGGGAGGCGCGTCCCACGGAGGGGGAGGTCCCCGATGAAACCCCAGTCCCGGAGCGGCGCCCAGCGCCGCCTTCCGGGAATGTTGACCACGCTGTTCGCGATCATGCTGGTGATGTGGGGATCACCGGGGATCGCAGCTCCGACCGACGAAGACTGCTTGATGTGCCACCAAGTGAGTTCGCTCGCGCGTGACGTCGGACGCTCGGGTTCGCTCACGGTGGACGCGGCGAAGGTGAAGGCCTCGGGACACGGGAAGCTCACGTGCGTCGAGTGCCACGTGGGGACGACGACCAAGCACCCGGTGACGCTGCCGGCCGTGAACTGCACGCGCTGCCATGCGGGCGCGGTGGATTCGCTGTCGGTCGGTGCGCACCGCGAAGCCGCGGGCAAGGGCACGTCCGTGGACGCGTCCTGCCGTACCTGCCACGGCGGCGTGCACTCGGGTGGCGCGGCGAAGGGCCGGGCGCTGTGCGAGCGCTGTCACGAGAAGGCCGCGAAGCAGTACGCGACCAGCGTGCACGGCGTCGCGCGTGCGCACGGAGACGGCGACGCGTCCACGTGCAAGGACTGCCACGGTCACGCCCACGGCGTCCGCCGGACCGACGATCCCGAATCCATGACGAGCGCGTCGCGGATCACCGAGACGTGCGCGAAGTGTCACGCCGACCGCCAGCTCATGGCCAAGCGGAAGATCACGATCCCCGAGGCCGTGCAGCTGTTCCGGCAGAGTTCGCACGGACGCTCCAAGAAGGAGGGAGCGGCGCGCTGCAACGACTGTCACGAGTCGCACGACCTGAAGCGCGCGAACGACCCGACGTCGTCCATCTTCAAGACGAACATTCCGCACACGTGCGGACGCTGCCACCGCAAGGAGGCCGCGGCCTACGCGCGCAGCATCCACGGCCAGGCGCTCGCGCGCGGCGTCACGGCGACGCCGGTCTGCACGGACTGCCATGGTGAGCACATGATCCGCGGTCCCGGCGTGGTGAACTCGCCGGTCGCCGCCGTGAACGTGAGCGAGACGTGCTCGAAGTGCCACGAGGCGACCGGTATCCGCGAGACGTTCGGCCTGCCCGGCGGACGGCTCTCGAGCTATCGCGACAGCTTCCACGGTCTCGCGGCGCGCGGCGGCTCGCCCGTCGTGGCGAACTGCGCGAGCTGTCACGGCTACCACGACGTGCTGCCGTCGTCCGATCCGGCATCCCTCGTCTCGCCCAAGCGGCTCGGCGAGACCTGCGGCAAGTGCCATCCGGGCGCCGGAACGAAGTTCAAGATCAGCGCCGTGCACGTCACGATGGCCACCGAGAGCCAGCCGGTGCCGTACTGGACCCGAATCGTCTACCTGTTCCTCATCGCGGGCACGATCGGATTCATGGCGCTGCACCAGGGACTCGATTTCGTGCGCAAGATCGGCGCGTCGTTCCAGGCCCATCTCGGCAAGGCCCCGTCGCACGGTCACGCGGTCACGCGCTGGTTCGAGCGCATGACGGTGGCCGAGCGCATCCAGCACGCCGTGCTCGCGGTGAGTTTCTTCACGCTCGTCTACACGGGGTTCGCGCTGAAGTTCCCCGAGAACATCCTGTTCCGCTGGTGGGCGCAGATGGACGGCGGCTACTCCGTCCGCGCGTGGTCGCACCGCATCGCGGCGATCGCGATGGTCGCGGTGTCGCTCTTCCACGTGTTCTACCTGTTCACACCGCGCGGGCGGAAGCTGGTGGCCGATCTGTTCCCGCAGCCGAAGGACGCGCTCGACCTGATCCAGCAGATGCTCTACCTGCTCGGGCTTCGCCGGCAGCCGGCCCGGTTCGACCGCTTCGGCTACATCGAGAAGGCCGAGTACTGGGCGCTGATCTGGGGCACGGTCGTGATGACCCTGACCGGGATCATCCTGTGGTTCGAGAACGAATCACTGAAGTCGCTGCCGAAGTGGATGATCGACCTGTCCACGGTCGTGCACTACTACGAGGCGTGGCTCGCCTTCCTCGCCATCGTGGTCTGGCACCTGTACATGAACATCGTGAACCCCGACATCTACCCGATGAACTGGACGTGGCTCACGGGCCGCATCTCGGACGCGCAGATGCGTCACGAGCACATCATCGAGTACGAGCGCATCCTCGAGGCCGAGATGAAGGCCGAGGACGCGGCCGGGGTGACGGAAGGAAAGCCGGCGCGGACGGAGGGGGACGCCCCCGGAGTTCACGATTCCGGAAAGAAGTCCTAGGATGAGGCCGCCCGGGGGAAGTCCCCCGGGCGGCCGTGATGTCTTCGGGAAGAGGAGGGGAGGTCGCATGGCAGGATCGGAAGGACGTACGGAGCAGCCGCAGGGGGGCGAGTCGGGACCCGGCCGCCGTCAGTTCCTGCGCACGCTGTCGGGCGCGTTTCTCGGTATCTGGGCGCTCGGCGGCGCCGGCGCGCTCGCGGCCTACATGCGCGCGCCGGAGGAGGACCACTCGTCCACCGACCGCATCGTGCGCATCGGCAAGCTCGACGAACTGCGCATCGGTGAGGCGCGTCTCGTCCGGCACGGCGTTTCGCCGTTCTTCGTGATCCGCACCGGTTCCGAGAGCGTGATCGCGCTGTCCGCCGTGTGCACGCACGTCCGCTGCATCCTCGACTACGACCACGAACGCCGCGGGCTCGTCTGCCCGTGCCACGACGGCCGCTTCGACCTGAACGGCAACGTCGTGTCGGGGCCGCCGCCGCGCGCGCTGCCCACGTACGAAGTGTCCACGCGCGCCGGGGAGGTCTTCGTCCGCGTATGAGCACGCTCCCGAAAGCCGCACCCGCCACGTCGCGCTGGGATCGCGCGATCGACTGGGTGGACGACCGCGTCAACCTGTCCGAACTGTTCTCGTTCCTCACCCACTTCGGCCTCATCTACACGCCGATCGACACGAAGCGCCCGCTGCGTGACGTGCTGCACCAGGTGCGCACCACGCCGCTCGAATCGTACGCGCGCTGGCCGCACATCCTCGGACTGCTCACCGCACTGCTGTTCGGGCTCGAGGCCGTGAGCGGCATCCTGCTCGCGTTCTACTACCAGCCCACGACGCTGTCGGCCTACGACAGCACGCGCTCGATCGTGCGCGACGTCATGCTCGGCTGGCTCGTGCACCACGTGCACATGTGGGGCTCCTACCTGCTGTGCGGCGTCGTGCTGGTGCGCATGCTGCGGCTCTTCTGGGACGGCCTCTACAAGGCGCCGCGCGAGATCCTCTGGTTCTCCGCGGTCGGCCTCGCGTGGCTCGTCATCCAGCTCGACTTCACCGGCCTGCTGCTGCCCTGGGACGTGAAGAGCTACTGGGCGGCGCAGCGCGGGCTGGAGATCGTCTGGTCGCTGCCGATCGTCGGCCCGCTCTTTTCCACTCTCGTCGGCGGCCGAACGATGAGCGAAGACGTGCTGAACCGCTTCTACGTGCTGCACATCATCGTGCTGCCGCTGATGTACCTCGGGTTCGTCTACCTCACGTTCGCGACGATGCGGCGCGTGGGCCTGAGCCGCATCGCGGGCGCGGTGCCGAAGCTCACGACGTTCCGCCGCCACGTGAGCGACCTGATCGTGATCACGCTGCTGCTGTTCGCGGGGCTGGTCACGCTCGCCACGCTCATGCCGTACCAGTTCCACGGCGCCGCCGATCCGTACCAGACGCCCAAGGGCACGCTGCCGCCGTGGTACATGCTCGCGCCCTACGCGCTGTTCCAGCTGCCGATCCCGCGCTGGATCCCGGGGCTCGGCCTGCTCGCCGTGGCGCTCGCGCTGCCGTTCCTGCCCGCGATCGTGAAGGGCGCGGGAGAGCGCCTCGACGAGAAGCGCCTGCGCATGGCGGGGCTCGGGGTGTTCGGACTCTGGCTCGTACTCAGCGTGCTGGGCGCGCTGGTGGACCGCAAGTGAGCGCGCTCGGGAAGGGGATGGGGATGATCCGTCGTGTGATGGCGCTCGCACTTCTGCTCCTGCCGCTCGCGTTCCTCGCGTCCACGAGCGCGCACGCGTCGGCCCGCAAGACCGCGGACGGCAAGGTGACCCGCGCCTCCGGGCGCTGCGGCTCGTGCCACCCGGACGAGCGCGTCGCATTCGAGAAGAGCCGCCACGCCGGCGAGGAGATGCACTGCACCTCGTGCCACGGCGGCAACGACCAGACCGTGGACGAAGCGGCCGCGCACTCCGGGCCGAACTGGCGCGGGAAGATCACGCGCGCCGAGGACCCGAAGATCTGCGCCTCGTGCCATTCGGACGAGACCCGCATGCAGCCGTACGACCTGCCCGTGGACCAGTACGACCTCTACCAGACCTCGGGGCACGGCAAGGGCCTCGCGAAGGGGGACGGCAAGGTCGCGGTGTGCTCGGACTGTCACGGATCGCACGAAGTGCTCAGCGCGCACGACCCGTCGAGCCGGACGTACGTGACGAACATCCCGCGCACGTGCGGGACGTGCCACGGCGACTCGACGCTGGTGCGCGAGCGCAAGCTCAAGGACACGTACCACGAGTACCTCGGCAGCGTTCACGCGAAGTCGCTGTTCGACAAGGGCAACCTCAAGGCGCCGACGTGCGTGAGCTGTCACGGCGTGCACGGCGCCAGCCCGTCGGACATCCGGAACGTGAACAAGGTCTGCGGCCGCTGCCACACCGCAGAGCGCCGCTACTTCCAGGCCGGTCCGCACGCCGCCGCCATGGCCGCGAAGCAGATGGCCGAGTGCAGCTCGTGCCACGGTGACCACGGCATCGCCCCGAGCGAGACGGCGCGGCTCGCGACGAGCTGCGTGAAGTGCCACGCGAAGGGTTCCAAGGACGAAGTGCTCGGCGCCACGCTGCTCGCGACCTACCAGGCGGCCGAGGACGAGATCCGCAAGGCCGAGGCGCTGGTCGCGAAGGCCGACGCCGTGCCGCTGCGCACGGAGGACTACAAGGCGCGCATCGAGGAGGCCCACACCTACCTGCGCGAGGCGCTCACCGCCGCGCACGCGGTGAGTCCCGAAGGCATGAGCGGGTACACCGAGCGGGCGAAGTCGGTCGGCGAGGAGATCCAGGAGGAGCTGAAGTCGAAGCTCCAGAACATCACCGTCGAGAAGATCTTCCTGCTCGTCTTCTGGTTCTACGTCATCGTGACGATCGGGATCATCCGCCGGTTCCGTGACGCCGACGCCGAGGTGGTGAAGTAGATGCCGCGACTGCCCGGAATGGGTCCCGGCTCACCGATGGGGCGGTGGGCTTCCGGCCTCGGTACACGCTTCCCCGCGTTGCAGCGCTTCCAGTCGCTGCGGTCGTTCGTGCCGCTGCTCGTGGGCATGGCGATCGTGGGCCTGCTGGCGTTCGTGCAGGTGTCGTCGACGCCGCAGTTCTGCGGCACCTGTCACATCATGAAGCCGTACTACCAGTCGTGGAAGCATTCCGCGCACAACAAGATCGCGTGCGTCGAATGCCACATCTCGCCCGGACTCACGGCCGAGGTGCGCAAGAAGTTCGAGGCGCTCTCGATGGTCGCCAAGTACTTCACCGCGACGTACGGCACGAAGCCGTGGGCCGAGGTGGACGACGCGGCCTGCCTGCGCTGCCACCAGCGCCGGCTGCTCGAGGGACGCGTCGAGTTCCGCGGTGTGTCGTTCGACCACCGTCCGCACCTCACCGAGAGCCGGCGCGGGCTTCGCCTGCGCTGCACGTCCTGCCACTCGCAGATCGTGCAGGGCGAGCACCTCACGGTGACCACGAGCACCTGCGCGCTCTGCCACTTCAAGGGACAACCGGCGAACGCCGAACTGGGCGAGTGCCGCAAGTGCCACGAGGTGCCGCAGCGCGTGACGCTCGCGGACGAAACTTCGTTCGACCACAGCGAGGTCGAACGCCGCGACATGAACTGCGTCTCGTGCCACGAGGGCATCGTGCGCGGCACCGGCGACGTTCCGCGCGAACGCTGCCTGAGCTGCCACAACCAGCCGGACCGGCTCGAGAAGTACGGCGACAAGATCTTCCTGCACCGCCAGCACGTGACCGAGCACAAGGTGGATTGCCAGGACTGCCACGGCCCGGTCGAGCACGGCATCGTCTCGCGCCTGCCGTCGCACGTCGTCGCGGCGGCCGAATCGGTGGCCGCGCGGCCCGATCACGCGAAGCCGGCGAAGGCGGGACAGGACTTCCTCACGAGGCACGAACGCCAGGGCATGCCGCACACCGAGGACCTGCTGCCGGCGCTGCCGGCCGGAGCATCCTCGCACGCGCCGAACGCGTGCGAGTCCTGCCACGGAGGCGGCCACGATCCGCAGCAGCAGTTGTACGCGGGCCGTGGCGCGCGCGGCGTGCCGGACATGCCGAGCGCGATGTACGTGACCGGCGTGCGCTGCCAGGGCTGTCACGATCCGTCGCTGGTCGTGCGGGCGGCCTCGCTGGGCGGCGGCGGTCCGGAAGGTCCGCAGCAGGCGCCGGCCTCGGTGGTCGCGTGCATGTCGTGCCATGGACCGGGCTACAAGCGGATCTACAACGGCTGGATCCAGGCCGCGGACGACCGTACGGACGCCATGCGCCGGCTCATGGAGGCGAACGCCGGCGTGATGGGCGTGGATCCTCCGAAGGCGTGGGACGACGCGCGGCACAACTTCCTGCTCGTCTCGCGCGGACGCGGCGTGCACAACGTGACGTACGCGTACGCCGTGCTCGAGAAGGCGTACGAACAGCTCAACACGGCGCGGGCACAGCGCGGGCTCGCACCGGCGGTCCGGCCGTGGCCGGCGTCGTCGAACAGCCCGTGCATGTCCTGCCACACGGGCATCGAGCGGCAGGGCGGCGAGTTCGCCGGGCGCCGCTTCCAGCACGGACCTCACGTCGGCGAGGCGAAGCTCGACTGCGAGAAGTGCCATCGCAAGCATTCCGAGCGTCCCAAGGTCGAGGTCGTGCGCTTCGGTCCCGACGGTTGCACGACGTGCCACCACAAGGCGCTGGGCGCCGACAAGTTCAAGGACTGCTTCCGCTGCCACGAGGACATCGACAAGCACACCGTGCGCGTCGCGCGTGGGGAGTTCTCGCACAAGCAGCACCGTGAGAACGGCGAGGAATGCGTCTCGTGCCACACGTTCGAGCACGGCGATCCGCGTCCTCCGGCGAAGGCGTGCCTGGAGTGCCACGACTGAGCTTCGGAACCGGGGCGGGCCCAAGTGGTCCGCCCCGGCCGCCGTTTGGAACGGACGGCGCGGGAGCGTTAACCTGCGCGTCCGTTGGGGTGGATACACGACCGCAGCGTCCCGCGTGCGCACGAAGCGCCCGCGCGGCGTGATCTCGATCGAACGGAACTGGATCGGAAAGCCGCCATGAGCACTGCGAAGCCGAACGTCTCCGAGCACGAAGCCCGCGCCGTCGCCGAAGGGGCGCGTGAAACCACCTGGGAAGCGCCGTCGTTCGTGCGCGAACTGTTCCTCGGCAAGCTCGACCTCGGCCTGATCCATCCGTGGCCCGAGCCCGACCCCGAGGAGCAGAAGCGCGCCGAGGAGTTCCTGAAGGTGCTCGAGAAGTTCGCGCGCGAACAGGTGGATTCCGAGCGCATCGAGCGCGAGGCACGCATTCCCGAGGACACCATCCAGGGCCTGCGCGACATCGGCGCGTTCGGCATCAAGATCCCCCGCGAGTACGGCGGCCTCGGCCTGTCGCAGTACACCTACTGCCGCGCCATGTCGCTGCTCTCGACCGTGAATTCGTCGCTGGTCGCGCTGCTCTCCGCGCACCAGTCGATCGGCGTTCCCGGGCCGGTCAAGATGTTCGGAACGGACGAGCAGAAGAAGCGCTTCCTTCCTCGCCTCGCGAAGGGCGCGATCTCGGCGTTCGCGCTCACCGAGGACGAAGTCGGCTCCGATCCCGCGCGCATGACGACGACGGCCATCCCGACCGAGGACGGCTCCGCCTACCTCCTGAACGGTTCGAAGCTCTGGATCACGAACGGCTCCGTCGCCGAGCTCATGGTCGTGATGGCGCGCACGCCCGGCAAGGACGGCAAGCCGGGGCCGATCAGCGCCTTCATCGTCGAGGTGAACTCGCCCGGCTTCGAGATCGTCGAACGTCTCGAGTTCATGGGCCTGCGCGGCATCGAGAACGCGACGCTCAAGTTCACGAACGTGCGGGTGCCGAAGGAGAACCTGCTCTGGGGCGAGGGCAAGGGCCTCAAGCTCGCGCTCATCACGCTCAACACCGGGCGTCTCACGCTGCCCGCGACGATGGCCGCGCTCGGCAAGTGGTGTCTCGGCGTGTGCCGTCACTGGGCGAACGCGCGCCAGCAGTGGGGCAAGAACGTCGGCAAGCACGACGCGATCGCGCAGATGCTCGCGAAGATGGCGGCGGACACGTACGCGATGGAGGCCGTCGGTGATCTCGGCTGCCTGCTCGCGGACCGCGGCAAGTCGGACATCCGTCTCGAGGCGGCGATCGGCAAGCTCTGGAACACCGACCTCGCATGGATGCTGTGCGACGACGCGATGCAGATCCGCGGCGGCCGCGGCTACGAAACGGCGCCCAGTCTCGCCTCGCGCGGCGAACCGCCCATTCCGCTCGAGCGCGCGATGCGCGACCTGCGCATCAACCGCATCTTCGAAGGCTCGAACCAGGTCATGCGCCTCTTCATCGCACGCGAGGCGCTCGACGTGCACCTCAAGGTCGCGGGCGACGTCGTGATGCCGAACGTGCCGATGGACAAGCGGCTCGCGGGCCTCGTGCGTTCGGGCTTGTTCTACGCCGCATGGTATCCCTCGCGCTGGCTCGGCTGGGGCCGCTGGCCGCAGTACGGCGAGTTCGGCGCGCTCGCGGACCACGTCCGGTGGGTCGAGCGCACCTCGCGCCGGTTGTCGCGGCAGATCTTCCATCTCATGGTGGGCTATGGCCCCGCTCTCGAGCGCCGGCAGTCACAGCTGTTCCGCGCCGTGGACGTGGGCGCCGAGCTGTTCGCGATGATCGCCACCTGCTGCCGCGCGATGCGCGACACGAAGAAGGGCGTCGGCGACGGCGGTGCGATCGAACTGGCGGACACGTTCTGCCGGGCGTCCCGCCGCCGCATCGAGTCGCTCTTCTCCGCCATCGAGTCCAACGACGACGTGGCGAACTACGAAGTCTCGAAGGGCATCCTCGGCGGGCGCTACGCGTGGCTCGAGGAGGGCGTCGTCGCCGCGCCGTACGAGAAGCCGGACGACCGGGTGTCACGCAGCAAGTAGCACGGGCGCTTCCCGCCTTCGCGGCGCCTCCTCTCATGGGGGCGCCGCGGTCGTTTGCGCCGGACCACGGGCCTCGGGCGACGGGCCGCAGTCGGGGCGTCTCCGGCCGCGTGCCCGAGTGGTTCCTCAGCGGGGCGGCGGTGCGCCGAGCGCGTCGCGCTCGACCCGGAACACCGCGACTCCCTCGCCCGGCGCGGGACGCAGCACGAACAGCGGCGTCACGCGCCGCTCGTTCGCGAGCCGCGCGGGATCGAGCAGCTCGAGCAGCTGCGGTCGCACCGTGGCCGCGACGTACTCTTCGACCACGAGGTAGTCCGCGCCGCTCGTGCGCGCCCAGTCGAGCAGCGTGTCGAGCGGCTCGTCGGGCAGCTGCGCGTGCTTCAGGCCCGCGAAGAAGGGCACGTACGCCTTGCGGTCCATGACGACCTGTCCCGGCGTGGCGAGCGCGCGCAGCCGCTCGCCCGCACCGCGCAGCGTGTGCATGGGGCCGTCGTCGAAGTGGAGCGCGAGTTTCGGCAGCGGCCCCGTGGCGAGCAGCAGCGCGCCGGCGGCCGCCGCGGCGAGCGCCGCGCCGCGCACGAGTGCTCCGTGCCGCCACGCCGCGGCGAGGCCGAGCGCGGCCGCCAGCGCGAGCGAAGGGATCGCGACGTGGGCGAAGCGCACGTCCACCGGCGCCGCGAGCAGCGGCAGCACGAAGAACGGCGCGAGCGGCGCGAGGAGGGCGGCACGCGGCGCTCCGCGCCACGCGGCCGCGATGCCGGCGAACGAAAGCGCGAGCCACGGCAGCGGCCACGCCTGCAGCCAGCGTCCGCCGTGCGCCGCGAGCTGCGCCGGGAAGCCGCGCGCGATCTCCGGTCCCGCCGTGCGCAGTCTCGCGAGCACGCCGACCGAGTCGGCGGTCGCGCTCGAGTCGGCGAGCGTCCACTCGGCGGCGCGGGCGCTCTCGAACGGCGCGCGCACGAGTGCCGTCTTCGGCGTCAGCGACCACCAGCCGAGCTCCCAGCGCAGGAACGCGAGATAGGGCAGCGCCGCGCACGCGGCGCCGGCGAGCACGCGCAGCTTCGCCTCGCGCCCGCGCACGAGCGCCGCGGCGACCGGCGCGATGACCGCGGCCTCGGGGCGGATCCAGTACGCGGCGCCGAGCGCGAGCCCGCCCGCGAACGGTCGCCCGCCTTCGAGCAGCGCGAGCCCGGCGAGCGTGAAGGCGAGGAACGGCGCCTCGGTCATGATCGCGCCGCCGTAGACGACGAGCAGCGGGTGCAGCGCCACGAGGGCGGCGGCGACGAGCGCACCGCGCGGGCCGAGGTGCCGGCGCGCGAGCGACCACGCGAGGGCGGCCACGGTGAGCGCCGCCAGGAGCGCGGTGATCCGGCCCGGCCACTCGCGGCCGGGAATCACCCGTGAGGCCGCCGCGACGAGCATCGGGTATCCGTGGTGCGCCGGGCTGGGGCCGCGCACCCCCGCGAGCAGATCCTCCGCCATGCGGACGTAGAGCGGTGAATCCATGGTGATGCCGGCGTTGGTGCCCATGATCGCCGCACGGGCGGCGAGCGCGAGGACGAGCGTGACGAGGAGGCCGTGGCGATCGAGGAAGGAAGGGCCCTTGAGGGTGGCGGCGCACATGGCAGCAGCTTAAGTCAGGCCGGTGAGCCGGCGCTCGCCCGATCTGGTGGGGGGGAATCCGCCCCGGGTGCCAGCCGGGACGGGGAATCCCGGCTCCAACGCATTCGTTGCCCCGGAGGGCCTGCTTGTGCACAATGCCGACGCAGCCGCCAGGGAGGCGGCGAGGCGGTGGAGCTTGAGACCGGGCTCCGGGCCGCCGCGGATGGAGTCGCCCGTCTCGGAACTCCATCCCCAAGGATTGCACGGGAGTAAGGTCAGCGCTTCCAGTGGCTTCTTCGATCTCCGCAAAACGCCAGCGCCAGATCCTCGCCGTGCTCCTCGGCGCGTTTTCGGTGCTCTCGGCCGCGAGCATCGCGACCTATCACGCCCCCGAGCCCGGCGAATCGCCGTGGAGCGCCGCCAACGCCTGTGGTCCGGCCGGTGCCCTGCTCGCTTACGGGCTCGTCTGGACCTTCGGGCAGGCCGCCGCCTTCGGTGTGCCGCTCATGGCCGCGCTCTGGGGCTGGAACCGTCTTCGCGACCAGAAGCCGCTGCCGCTGCTCGTCACCAGCGCGCTCGGCACGCTGCTCGTCTTCGAGATCTGCACGCTGTTCGGGCTCGGTGGGCTCGATCGCGCGCGCTGGTCCGGCGGCTGGGGCTTCGCCGCCACGCTCGCGCTGCAGAGTTCGCTCGGCCTCGTCGGCTCGTGGGTCGTCGCGACGGCGGTGTTGTTCGTGACCGCGCTCGCCGCGAGCGAGATGGGCTTCCACTGGATCGGCAAGCTCGCGCACGGCCTCGTGCTCAACCCGGCCCGCGGCGTCGCCGGGGGAGTGGCCGGTGCGTACGGACAGTGGCGGGAGCGCCGCGCCGAAGCCGCGCGCGCGGCCGCCAAGCAGAAGGCCCGGGACGCCAAGGCGCCGAAGAAGCCGGCCAAGGTCGCGGCCGCCGTACAGCCCGCGATCGCGGAAGGCGCCGAAGGCGCCGAGGCGCCGGCGCGCACGCAGGCGCAGGGCAAGGCCGCCCCGATCGAGTCGGCCGTGGCACTCGCCGACGAGGACGACGACGACGGGGCGCCGGTCGCCGTCGCGCCTCCGCCGCCGCCCGTCATCAAGAAGAACTCGCCGAGCCGGCCGCGCTCGCTCGAGCCCGAGCGCCCGACCGGGCCGGCGCCCGAGGAGCCGCTGCCGCCGCTGAGCCTGCTCGAGCTGCCACAGCAGCCCGAGGACCTCGTCACGGCGGCCGACCTCACGCACCAGGCCACGCTGCTCACGACCAAGCTCGCCGACTTCGGCATCGAGGGGCGCGTCACGGAGATCCACCCGGGACCGGTCGTGACCATGTTCGAGTTCGAGCCCGCCGCGGGCGTGAAGGTGAACTCGATCGTCGCGCTCGAAGACGACCTCGCGCTCGCGCTGCGCGCGATCCGCATCCGCGTGATCGCGCCGCTGCCGGGCAAGGGCACGGTCGGCGTCGAAATCACGAACCCGCGCCGCCGGACGGTGTATCTCCGCGAGGTGCTCTCCTCGCAGGCCTACGAATCCAGCAACGCGGCGCTCAAGGTGCCGCTCGGCGTGGACGTCGGCGGCACGTCGTTCGTGTCCGACCTGACGAAGATGCCGCACGTGCTCATCGCCGGCTCGACCGGCGCGGGCAAGAGCGTCTGCCTGAACACCATCATCACCGGCCTGCTCTTCCAGCACGATCCCAGCTCGCTCCAGCTCGTCATGATCGATCCCAAGATGGTCGAGCTGTCCATGTACAACGGCATCCCGCACCTCACGCTGCCCGTGGTAACCGACTCCAAGAAGGCGTCGCGCGCGCTGCGCTGGGCCGTGGGAGAGATGGAGAAGCGCTACAAGCTCCTCGCGAGCGTCGGCGCCCGCAACATCAACACGTACAACGAGCGCATCGCCGAAGGAAAAGTCCCGCCGGCCGACGGCACCGACAAGGTGCCCGAGCGTCTCGGCTACGTCGTCGTGATCGTGGACGAGCTCGCGGACCTCATGCTCACCGCGCCCGCCGAGATCGAGGAGCCGATCGCCCGGCTCGCGCAGATGGCGCGAGCGGTCGGCATCCACCTCGTGCTCGCGACGCAGCGGCCGTCCGTGGACGTCATCACCGGCGTCATCAAGGCGAACTTCCCCTCCCGTATCGCGTTCCGCGTCGCGAGCAAGACGGACTCGCGCACGGTTCTCGACATGAACGGCGCGGAGAACCTGCTCGGCATGGGCGACATGCTGTTCCTGCCGATGGGCAAGGCCGACGCGCACCGCGTGCACGGCTGTTTCGTGTCCGAGGAGGAGACGCAGCGCGTCGTGGACTTCTGGCGCGCGAAGGCCGCCGCGAGCACGGCGCCGCCGCCGCCGCTGGCGACCGAAGTGAACATTCCCGAGGGCGACGAGGAGGAACTCGCCGAGGACGGCTTCATGTCCGACGAGCTCATCCCCCAGGCCGCCTGCCTCGTGGTCATGCACAACCAGGGCAGCACGTCGCTGCTCCAGCGCCGGCTCCAGGTCGGCTACTCCCGCGCCGGCCGGCTCATGGACCAGCTCGAGCAGCTCGGCGTCGTCGGGCCGTTCAACGGCAGCAAGGCGCGTGACGTGCTCGTGGACCAGAACTGGCTTCAGCAGAAGGGCTTCCAGTGAAAGGCTCACGCCGTACCGCAGCTCCCCGTCTCGCCTTCGTGACGCTCGGCTGCCCCAAGAACACGGTGGACTCCGAGCACATGCTCGGGGCGCTCGTGCAGGACGGCTTCCAGACCGTGGGAGACCCGGCCGAGGCCGACGTCGCGGTCATCAACACGTGCGCGTTCCTGCAGAGCGCGGTGCGCGAGTCGAAGGACGCGATCGCGAACCTCGCCGAGCTCAAGAGCAGCGGCAGGCTGAAGGCGCTGATCGTGACGGGCTGCCTCGCGCAGCGCTCGGGTGCGTCGCTGCTCGACGAGTTCCCGGGCGTGGACGCCGTGCTCGGCACCGGGCAGTGGAAGGACGTCGTCGGCGCCGCGCGCCACGTGCTGTCGGGCTCCGAGGAGCGCGTCGCGCACACCGAGTACCCCGGCGGTGCGGTCGAGGACGGCATGCCGCGCGCGCTCAGCACGCCGCGCCACATCGCCTACCTCAAGATCTCCGAGGGCTGCGACCACCGCTGCACCTTCTGCATCATTCCGCACCTGCGCGGCGACCAGAAGAGCCGCTCGGTCGAGTCGCTCGTCGAGGAGGCGCGCCAGCTCGCGAAGCTCGGCGTGCGCGAGCTGAACCTCATCGGGCAGGACACGACCGGCTACGGCACCGACCTGCCGGGCCAGCCCGGGCTCGCCGACCTGCTGGAGGCGCTCGACACCGTCGAGGGATTGAGCTGGATCCGCGTGCAGTACACCTACCCGCGGCTCTGGTCGGACCGTCTCATCGAGACCTGGGCGCGCGCGAAGCGCGTCGTGCCCTACGTGGACATGCCGCTCCAGCACATCGCCCAGGACATGCTCCGGCGGATGGGGCGGGCCATGACCGAGAAGCAGACCCGCGAACTGGTGTCCCGGATCAAGCAGGGGATCCCCCGGGTGGCATTCCGCACCAACTTCATCGTAGGGTTCCCCGGCGAAACGGACGAACACTACGGGGTGCTCGAGCGCTACATCGAGGAAGAACCCTTCGACAACCTCGTCGTGTTCGGGTACGAGCGCGAGCCGGAGACGCCGTCGTACGACATGACGCCGCGCGTCCCGATCCACCAGCGCCGCTCGCGGCGGGCGCGGCTGCTCGCGAAACAGCAGCAGCTCTCCCGGGAACGGCTCTCGCGCCGGATCGGGGAAGTGACGACGGTGATGGTGGACGGACCCGCCGCCGGGCGCGGAGGCCAGTGGGCCGCGCGCACGGCCGGTTCCGCCTTCGAAGTGGATGGTGGAGTGGTGGTGGAAGGGGACAACCTGGTACCCGGGCAGCTGGTGACCGTGCGCATCACGGGCGCCGCCGCCTACGATCTGTTCGCGCGCGTGGAACGCTCGGCCGACCCCGCGCTCAATATCCTGGGCTGACGAATGAGGATCCTGCGGATGCGTGCTTGCCGGACTGGCCTGCTGTTCGCGTTGCTGATCGGCGTCGCTTGCGCGCCCTCCGCCGAGGCCAAGAAGTTCCGCTACTCGAGCGGGCCGCGCGTGCCCGAAGACTCGGTCCTCGCCGTCGCCAACACCTATCTCGACCCGGTGGTCCGCACGCGCGGCCCGCGCGTGCCGTACACGAACCTGCAGCTCACGCAGTTCGTCGCGGACAGCGCCGCCTCGCGCGCGCTCACGTCCGCGCCGCTCGAGCGCGGCACGCACGCCGTGCTCGCGCCCACGCAGGACCATCCGCTCAACTTCGTGCTCGAGCATGCGTTCCTCAAGGAACTCGCGCGCCGCGGCGTCGAGGTGACCGTGCGCCGCACGCCGGTGCCCGACGACAGCGTCGCGGCACTGTTCGGCAATCCCGGCGATCCGCTCCTCGAGTACACGCTCGGCTCGGCGAAGATCACCTACCTGCGCCTCGTCGGCTGGCTGCCGGGACGCGTGCGCATCGAACGCCAGTCGCTCGTGACCGGCGCGGTCTCACTGCGCGAGCCGACGTCGTCGCGCGTGCTGTGGACCGGCGACCTCGGCCAGAACTTCGTGGACCGCTTCTCGCGATCCGAAGTCTCGCTCGTCGAGGAATCGCGCTATCCCGACCTCAAGGACTCCGTGCCCCAGCGCAACCTCGACAAGGTCGTCGAGCCCGTCGTCGTCGTCGGCGTCGTGGCCGGCCTCGTCGCGCTGTTCTTCCAGAACCGTCCGTGACGTTCCCGCTTCGCTCCCCGAAGGAACCCCGCTTGTTCTCTCGCCTCCGTTTCGCGCTCGCGTGCGGCCTGCTCGCGGCGGCCCTCGCCGGCTGCGGCGCCGCCGTCGTTCCGTCCATCCACAGCGACTCCAACCGCGTCGCGGTCGCGCGCGGGCTGTACGACCGCCGCGAGTACACGCTCGCCGTGGACGTGCTCAACAACTACGCGACGACGGGAACGGGCAACGCCGACATCGACCAGGCCGTGTACCTGCTCGGCCTCGCGTACCTCGGGCAGAAGGACTGGGTGAACGCGCAGACGCAGTTCGAGCGTATCGCGCGCGACTATCCCGAGAGCGACAGCGCCGGTGCGTCGTCGTTCCAGCTGGGCGAGGCGCTGTTCGGGCAGTCGCGCCCGAGCGACTACGACCAGGAGTTCACGCTCAAGGCGCTGACGCAGTTCGAGGCGCACCTGCGCGACTGGCCGGGCGACCCTTACGCGCAGCGCTCGGAGTTGCGCATCGCCGAGTGCCGCACGCGCCTCGCGCGCAAGCTCTGGCGCAGCGGCGACGTCTACGTGAAGCAGAAGCTCTACCTGCCGGCGAAGCGCTACTTCGCGGACGTGATCGAGCAGTACGCCGACACGCCCGTGCTCGGTGACGCGATCCTCGGCAACGCGGTCGCGGACGCGCGCCTCGGCAAGCGCGACAGCGCGCTCGCGGTGCTGCGCGGACTCGAGGCGCAGTTCGCGGGACAGCCGCTCGGCCTGAAGGCCGCGGCGCTGCGCGCGAAGATGCAGAAGTGGCCGGCCGAGGGCGATCGCAGCCGCCGTGGGCACCGTCCGATCGAGGCTCCCGCCGCGGTTCCCGGCGCGCCGACGACCACGCCGGGCAATCCCTACACGCCGTGACTCGCGTGAAGCGGCAGGCCACCGCGCCGCGGCGGCTGGGCATCTTCGGCGGCACGTTCGACCCGCCGCACACCGGGCATCTCGCGCTCGCCGAATGCGCGCGCGAGCAACTCGGCCTCGACCGCGTGCTGTTCGTGCCCGCGGCGCGGCCGCCGCACAAGCGCGGTGCGAAGCGCTCGAGCGCCGCGCACCGCGTGGCGATGACGCGCGCGGCCGTGCGCGGCAATCCCGCGTTCGCGGTCTCGACGATCGAGACGCGCCGGCGCGGACCGTCGTGGACCGTGGACACGGTGCGCGCGCTCGCGGCCGAGCACGCGGGGGAGGAGCTCTGGCTGCTCATGGGCGCCGACTCGTACGCCGCGTTCGGCACGTGGCGCGAGCCGGCCGAGATCGCGCGGCACGCGCGCCTCGCCGTGGCGCTGCGTCCCGGCACGCGCGCGCCGAAGCGCCCGCGCGGCGTCGCGCGCGACCGCGTCACGTTCCTCGAGAATCCCGAGCTCGAGATCTCTTCGAGCGCCGTGCGCGAGCGGGCCCGCGCCGGACGCAGCGTGCGCTACCTCGTGCCCGACGCCGTCGCGCGGCACATCGCGCGCCACGGCCTTTACGGGAGCGCGTCGTGACCTACCGTCCGCAGGAGTTCTGGGAGCAGCGGCTGTCCGAGCAGTTCGACCTGCGCGGCACCGGCGAGACCACGATGAGCGCGGCGTACAACGTCGCGTGCTACCGCCTCCGTGCCGAGGTGCTCGACGCGGCGCTCGCGCGCGCGGGCGTGGACCCGAGGGCCAAGCGCGTGCTCGACGTCGGCTGCGGCACCGGCTTCTGGACGGACTTCTACGTCCGGCGCGGCGCGGTCTACACCGGGCTCGACATCGCCCGTCCGAGCGTGGAGCGGCTGCGCGAGCGCTGGCCGAACGAGACGTTCCTGCACTCGGACGTGAGCGAGGCGGATCTCACCTCGACGTACCAGATCGTGAACGTGTTCGACGTGCTGTACCACGTCACCGACGACGCGAAGTTCGACGCCGCGCTCACGCGGCTCGCGCGCGCGGTGGAGCCCGGCGGCATCCTGCTGCTCACCGACCTGTTCCAGGACTCTCCGGGCCTCGCCGAGCACAACAAGATGCGCTCGCTCGCGCGCTACCGCCGCACGCTCGACTCGCTCGGCGTGCGCTTCGAGTACGCGCCGCTCGAGCCGACGCACGTGCTGCTGAACTCGGACCTCGGGTTCTGGCGCTTCCTCAACCGCGCCCCGGGGCTGCTGCTCGCGCTCGACCGCATGCTGATCCGCTCCGGCGGCGGCCGGACGCCGCGTCACAACCAGCTGCTGCTCGCGAGGCGCGTGGGCTGATCGCGCGGCCGCGCGCGATGCCGGTCAGCGCAGGCGTTCGAGCGGCTCGTCGCCCTTCTCGATCATCTCGGCGTGCAGGGCGAGGACCCGCTTCGTCTCGGCGATCAGCGGTGCGCGCAGCGCGGGAGGCCCGGCGAACGCGGCGGTGAGCAGCGCATGCACCATCTCGACCGCGGCCATCGCGTGCACACGGCGGCGCTTCGGGTCGAGATGGGGGGCGCGCGAAGCCATGATGCTCTCGACCTGCGCGGTCGCCGCCTCGTGCAGTTCGCCGCACGCACGGTCGCGCGCGCCCGGCCGGTCGATCGCGTGGAAGACGTGCGAATACGCGGGCGTGCGCCGGAAGAACTCGGCGAGCGGATCCACGATCGCGTCCGCGAGCGTCGCGAGCGGCAGCGTGCGCAGTTCGGCCCGCCCCTCGTAGGACGTGATCGAGCGCATGACGCCCATGTAGCGTTCGGCCAGTGCGCCGAGAATCGCTTCCTTGCTCGCGAAGAAGTGGTAGAGCGAGCCCATGCCGGCGCCCGCGCGCTCGGCGACCGCGTTCGTGGTCATGCCGTCCACGCCCGTCTCGACGATCACCGCTTCGGCGGCGTCGAGCAGTTCCTCGATCCGCTTCTGCCCACGGTCCTGCTGCGGAACCCGCCGTGTGGCCGGGTCCGCGCGGCGGGGGCGGGGCTTCGAGGCGCGCTTCTTCGTGGTGCGTGTCGCCATCGTGGCGGTGTCTCCCGTGGATTTGCGGCGAGGCTCGGTTCGACCTGCCTTCAGGTTCGGCCGGACGGCCCGAAAATACAAGTGGAATCTTTGCTCCACTCGTGTCATCGTAACTGGAGCGAATGCACCACTTCTTGCGGCGGCCCGTCCGGCGCCCGGACCCACCCGGAGACGGGAAGGAGAGACGCCGTGAAGCACCCACGTCCGATGCACGCGCTTCTCGCCGCCACGCTCGCGGCCTCGGCGCTCGTGGCGCCGGCCGGCGCGAGGGCGGCCGAAACGCTCGACGCGCTCGTGCGCGAAGCGCTCGCGGCGAACCGCGACCTGCGCGCCGAGCGCCTCCAGCTCGAGCAGGCCCGGGCCGCGGTGAGCGAGGCGACCGCGCTCTTCCTGCCGACCGTGACCGTGAACGCGCGGCTGTCCGGCCGTTCGGGCAACGTCGTGGACTTCGGCAAGCTCATCAATCCCGCGTTCGCCGCGCTCAACCAGCTCACGGGCGGCGGCGCGTTCCCGACCGACCTGCGCCTCGTGCAGCCCTCGAAGCAGGAGACCTCGGTGCGCGTGGCGATGCCGCTGCTCGACGCCCGGCTCGTGGCGAACCGCCGCATCCGGTCCGGTCTGCGCGACGCGCAGCGCGGCGCGACCGGAGCGGCGGCGCGCCGGATCGCCGCCGAGACGCGCACCGGCTACCTGCAGTACGCCCGCGCGCTGCGCCTGACCGCGCTCTACGACTCGACGCTGGTGCTCGTGGACGAGGCCGTGCGCGTGCAGGAGAGCCTGCTCGCGAACGGCAAGGCGACGCCCGACCAGGTGCTGCGCGCGCGCGCCGACCGATCCGACGTCGCGCAGCGCCGCGCCGCCGCCGCCCGGCTCGCCGACGCGGCCCGCCAGCTGCTCAACGTACGGCTCGGCCGCGCCGTGGACGCGCCGCTCGAGCCGATCGCGGACGACGCACTCGGACTGGAACTGCGCGTGCCGCTCGACGAAGCGCTCGCGAGCGCGCGCGAACACCGCGAGGAACTCGTGCAGGCGCGCGGCGGAGTGCGCGCCGCCGGCGGCGCGGTCTCGCTCGCGAACGCGGGCTACCTCCCGTCGCTCGTCGCGGCCGTGGACTGGGGCGTGCAGGGTGAGGAGTACCGGTTCGAGCGTGGCGAGGACTATCGCGTCGCCTCGCTCGCGCTGCAGTGGACGCTCTTCAACGGTGGGCAGCGCGAAGCCCAGCGGCAGGCGGCCGCGGCGGGATTGCGGCGCGCGCGAACGCTCGCCGACGAGGCGGCGGCGAAGGTCGAACTCGACGCGCGCACCGCGTGGCAGGCGGCGGCCGTCGCGCGCGAGGCGCTGCCCGCGGCGCACGAGCGCCTCGTGGCCGCGCGCCGCACCTGGGAACTGGTGGCGAAGCGCCACGCGATCGGAGCGGCCTCGTTGCTCGAGCTGCTCGACGCGCGCACGAACTGGACGAACGCGGCGCTCAACGACGTGTTCACGACCTACGACTACCGGGAGCGCTGCGCGGAACTCGACCGTGCCGCCGCGCTGCCGTCCGGCCTCGCAGGGGCCGAAGGAGGACTGTGATGGACCGGCGGACGATCGGTGTGGCGATGGCGGCGGCCGCGGCGGTGCTCGCGCTCGCGGGCTGCGCGAAGGAGCACGACGCGCCCGCCACGGTGGCGCCCGTGGTGCAGGTGACGACGGCGCCCGTGGATTCGGCGGAGCTGTCGCGGCCCGTGCTCGGTTCGGGCCTGCTCGCGGGCCAGGAAGAAGTGCCGCTCGCGTTCAAGATCGGGGGCGTCGTCGCACGCGTGGACGCCGAGGACGGTCAGGTCGTGCGCGCGGGCGCGCGGCTCGCGACGCTCGAACTCACGGAGATCGGCGCGCTCGTGGACAAGGCGAAGGTCGGGCTCGAAAAGGCCGAGCGCGACCTCGCGCGCGCCCGGGCGCTGCACGCCGACAGCGTGGTGACGCGCGAGATGCTCGAGACCGCGCAGAGCGCACGCGACGCCGCGGCGGCCGACTTCGCCTCGGCGCGTTTCAACGCGCGGTACGCGTCGGTGGTGGCGCCTTCGGACGGAGTCGTGCTGCGCCGCCTCGCCGAGCCGGGCGCCACCGTGGCTCCCGGCACGCCGATCGTGCTCTTCGCGTCGGCCTCACGCGGGCAGGTCGTGCGCCTCGGGGTACCCGACCGTGACGTCGTGCGCCTCCGCGCGGGCGACGCGGCCGAGGTGCGCTTCGACGCGTGGCCGGGCCGGGTGTTCGCGGGCCGCGTCACGACGGTCGGCGCCGCGGCCACACCGGGCGTCGGCACGTACGAGATCGAGATCCGGCTCGACGACCCGGTCCGCCTGCACGACGGCGGCGCCGCGGCGTCCGGGCTCGTCGCGGACGTGACGATCACGCCGGCGCGGCGCCAGGCGGTGAAGCTCGTGCCGATCGAGGCCCTGCTCGAAGGGGACTCCGACCGCGCGCACGTGTGGACGCTCGGCGCGGACGGCGCTCCGGCGCGACGTGACGTGCGCGTCGCGTTCCTCGACGGCGACCGCGCGGCGATCGCGAGCGGGCTCGACGGCGTGACCGAAGTCGTCACGCGCGGCGCGGCCTACCTGTCCGAAGGCTCGCGCGTGGAGCGGAGCGCGAAATGAGGGTGCCCGAACTGGCGGTCAAGTTCCCGCAGCTCACCATCGTGCTGTTCCTGATGGCGGCCGCGCTCGGCGTCACGGCGCTCGGCAGCATCCCGCTGGCCGAGGATCCCACGTTCCCGGTCTCGACCTACGGTGTCGTAGCGGTCTATCCCGGCGCGACTCCGGCCGACCTCGAGCAGCTCGTGGTGGACAAGCTCGAGACCCACTTCAACGAGCTCGACGACCTCAAGTCGCTCAAGACGTCCATCGAGGACGGCGTCGCCGTGATCACGGTCGAGTTCGAGGCGAACACCGACCCGGACAAGAAGTACGACGAGGTCGTGCGGGAGGTGAACGCGCTGCGCCCCGAGCTGCCCGCGGACCTCTACCGGCTCGAGGTGCAGAAGTGGGACCTCGCGAACGTGAACATCGCGCAGCTCGCGCTCGTGTCGGACTCGCAGCCGTACGCCGTGCTCGAGTCCGAGGCGCGCCGTCTCAAGGAACGCCTCGAGAAGGTGAGCGGCGTGCGCACGGTGGACCGCTGGGCGTATCCCGAGCGCGAGGTGCGCGTCGAGCTCGACCCCGGGCGTCTCGCGCAGCTGCGCATTCCCGCATCGCGCGTCCTCGAGGCGATCGGCAGCGAGAACGCGAACATTCCCGGCGGCAGCGCCGACGCCGGTGCGCGCCGCTTCAGCGTGAAGACGAGCGGCAGCTACCGGACCGTGGAGGAGGTGCGCCACACCGTCGTCGCCGGGGACGGCCGTTCGGTCGTGACGCTCGGCGACGTCGCCCGCGTGCGGTGGGACCACTCCGACCTGCGCCACATCGGGCGCTGGAACGGCCAGCGCGCGGCGTTCGTGACCGCGAACATGCGGCCCGGCGAGCGCATCGACGCGGTGCGCGACCGCATCTGGCGCGAGCTCGACGCGTACGAGAAGACGCTGCCCCCGGGGGTGAAGCTCGAGCGGCCGTTCGACCAGAGCGTGAACGTGAACCACCGGCTCGCGCGGCTCGGCGAGGACTTCGCGCTCGCGATCCTGCTCGTGCTCGTCACGCTGCTGCCGCTCGGCACGCGCGCCTCGCTCGTCGTGATGATCTCGATCCCGCTGTCGCTCGCGATCGGCGTCGCGCTGTTGCAGCTCACGGGCTTCAGCATCAACCAGCTCAGCATCGTGGGCTTCGTGATCGCGCTCGGCCTGCTCGTGGACGATTCGATCGTCGTCGTCGAGAACATCGAGCGCTTCCTGCGCGCCGGCGTGCCGCGCGAGAAGGCCGCCATCGCGGCGACGAAGCAGATCTCGGTCGCCGTGCTCGGTTGCACGGCGACGCTGATCGCCGCGTTCATCCCGATCTTCCTGCTGCCGGGCAATGCCGGGAAATACATCGCGAGCCTGCCGGCGGCGGTCGTGTACACGATCGTCGCGTCGCTCGCGGTGTCGCTGACGATCGTGCCGTTCCTGTCGTCGCGCATGCTCGTCGCGCACGCGAACCCCGAGGGCAACGCGATCCTCCGCGCGCTCAACCGCGGCATCGACCTCACCTACGGCAGGTGGCTGCACCGCGCGATCGCGGCGCCGCGCCGCACGCTGCTCGCGGCCGGAGCGCTCTTCGCGCTCAGCTTCGCGCTCGTGCCGGTGATCGGGTTCAGCCTGTTCCCGAAGGCCGACACGCCCCAGTTCCTCGTGCGCGTCACGACGCCGCAGGGCTCGAGCCTGGCCGAGACGGACCGCGCCGCGCGCTTCGTGGAAGGCGTGCTGCGCGCGCGCCCCGAGGTGACGGACGTCGTCACGAACGTCGGGCACGGCAACCCGATGATCTATTACAACGTGTCGTCCGAGAACGAGCGCGCGAACTTCGCCGAGCTGTTCGTCCGCATCCGCGAGTTCGACTCGCGCCGCACGCCGGCGGCGTTCGATTCGCTGCAGCGGATCTTCGACGGCTACGCGAACGCGCGCATCGAGCTGAAGGCGTTCGAGAACGGGCCGCCGATCGACGCGCCGATCGCCATGCGCATCACGGGCGAGGACCTCGACACGCTGCGCGCCGTCGCCGCGCAGGTGCAGCGCACGATCGAGGGCACGCCGGGCACGTGGAACGTCGTGAACCCGGTGCAGCTGCGCACGACGGACCTGCGCGTGGACGTGGACTCGCGCAAGGCCGGCCTCTACGGCGTCCCGACGGTCGAAGTGGACCGCGCGGTGCGCATGGCGCTCGCGGGCTTCGAAGCGGGTTCGGTGCGCGAAGCCGACGGCCAGGACTACGCGATCCGCGTGCGGCTGCCTTCCGAGCCGCGCGCGGCGCACGTCGCGAGGAGTTTCGACGGCGCGCCGTCGCTCGAGGCGCTCGACCGGCTGTACGTGACGTCCGTGACGGGTGCGGCGGTGCCGCTGCGCCAGATCGCCGACATCCGGCTCGAGTCGAGCACGCCGATCATCCAGCACTACGCGAAGGCGCGTTCGGTGACCGTGTCCGCGAACGTGAGCACCGGGCAGAACACCGACAAGGTGACGAAGCAGGTGCTCGCGCGGCTCGCCGCGCTCGACCTGCCCGCGGGCTACCGGATCATCCCGGCCGGCGAGATCGAGAGCCGCGAGGAGAGCTTCGGCGGGCTCGGCACCGCGATCATCCTCACGGTGTTCATCATCCTCGCGATCCTCGTGCTCGAGTTCGGCACGTTCCGCAGCACGCTCATCGTCGCGTCGGTGATCCCGCTCGGGGTCGTGGGCGGGCTGATCGCGCTGTTCGTGTCGGGATATTCGCTGTCGTTCACCGCGATGATCGGCTTCATCGCGCTCATCGGCATCGAGATCAAGAACAGCATCCTGCTCGTGGACTTCACGAACCAGCTGCGCGAGAAGGGCCACGGCGTGCGCGAGGCCGTGGAGGAGGCGGGCAAGATCCGCTTCCTGCCCATCCTGCTCACGACGCTCACGGCGATCGGCGGCCTGCTGCCGCTCGCGCTGCAGCGTTCGAGCCTCTATTCCCCGATCGCGAACGTGCTCATCGGCGGCCTGCTCAGCTCGACGCTGCTCGCGAGGCTCGTGACGCCGGTCGTCTACACGCTGCTCGCGCCGAAGGTCGAGCCGAAGACGGCCGCCGAACGGGGTGACCCGGATCCGGGAGTCGGCACGGGCGAGACGGCGCCCGCGCATTGACGGCGTGGGAGCGGGAGGGAGGAGCGGCGCTCCGCCCTCCCGCTCCGCCGTTCAGCGCCGCGGGATGCGATGGAAGACGAGCCCCGCGCGCAGCGCGAAGCCGCTCACCGTCGTGCCGCGCGTGCGCTGCACCCAGCCGCCTTCGACCGCGGTGACGGGGGGAGAGTCCCACACCGTCGCGTGTCCGCCGCGCACGAGTTCGGCCCCGAATGCGATGCCGGGTCCGCCGGATGCCGGCCGTGCTTCGAAGGAGGCGCCGGCGACGGCGAACCACATCGCTCCGCCCTCGGGATCTTCACCCGCGACGTTGATGCGCACGCCGGAGCCCGTCGCGCTCACGTCGCCGCGCGCGGCGAGCACGTACAGCTCGGCGCGTCCGCCCGGCCGGTCGAAGTCCCACGCGGGGCCGATCCCGAACCACGCGACGTCCTGCGTGGTTTCGTACGTTCCGGTGATCGGCTCGAACAGGAACGTGCCCGACGTGACGTAGGAAGCGCTTTCGAGCCGGTGCATGACGAGTTCGCTCCTCAGCGCCGGTCCGCCGGACTCGCCGGCCCAGTTCCCGACGAAGTCGATCCCGAGACCGGAGCCGGCGACGTCCGTGAAATCGCCCGAACCGAACAAC
>JACRIW010000042.1 GCA_016215625.1 Candidatus Eiseniibacteriota bacterium
CAGCCGGCAGGGACTTTCACAACTTCAACGTCTACTGGAAGCGCCTCGACGACCACGAGGTCGTGGCCTTCACGGCCAACCAGATCCCCGATATTGCCGGTCGCGTCTATCCGCCCTCGCTCGCAGGCCCGAACTACCCGAACGGCATCCCGATTCACCCGGAGGAGAGCCTCGAGGAGCTGATCCGCGAGCTGAAGGTGGACCAGGTCTCGTTCGCGTACTCCGACGTGTCGTACGAGTTCCTCATGCACGAGTGCGCGCGAGTCCAGGCCGCGGGCGCCGAGTTCCGCCTCCTGGGCCCGGACGAGACGATGCTGCCCAGCACCCGCCCGGTGATCTCGGTGTGCGCCGTGCGCACGGGCTGCGGCAAGAGCCAGACGTCGCGCCGCGTCACGCAGGTCCTGCGCGAGATGGGACTGCGGGTTGCCGTCGTCCGGCACCCGATGCCGTACGGCGATCTCGAGAAGCAGCGCTGCCAGCGCTTCGCGACGCTCGCCGACATGGACCTGCACAAGTGCACGATCGAGGAGCGTGAGGAATACGAGCCGCACATCGCCGCGGGCAGCCTCGTGTACGCCGGCGTGGACTACGAGCAGATCCTGCGCAGCGCCGAGACGGAAGCGGACGTGATCCTCTGGGACGGCGGCAACAACGACCTCTCGTTCTACCGTCCCGACCTCAACATCGTCGTGGTCGATCCGCACCGGCCCGGACATGAGCTGCGCTACTACCCCGGCGAGACCAACGTCCGCATGGCCGACCTCGTGATCGTCAACAAGGTCGACACGGCCGATCCGACGAACGTCGCGCTCGTGGAGGCGAACGTCCGTGCCGCGAATCCGCGCGCGACGATCCTGCGCGCCGACTCCCCGGTCACGGTCGCCGATCCCGAACTCATCCGCGGCAAGCGCGTGCTCGTGATCGAGGACGGCCCCACGCTCACGCACGGCGAGATGCGTTACGGCGCCGGCTACGTCGCCGCGCGGCGCCTCGGCGCCGCCACGATCGTGGATCCGCGCCCCTACGCGAAGGGATCGATTCGCGGAGTCTTCGAGAAGTACCCGCACGTGACCGAGATCCTGCCCGCCATGGGCTACGGCGAACGCCAGATGGCGGAGCTGTCCGAGACCATCGCCGCCGTGCCGTGCGACGCCGTGCTCGTGGCGACGCCGATCGATCTCGGCAAGCTGCTGGCCATGAACAAGCCCGCCACGCGCGTGCGCTACGACCTCGCCGAGAGCGACACGACGGTGCTGCCGCGCATGATCCGCGAGGCGATCGCCCGCCACGACGCCGCCGCGAAGCTCGCAGCCACGAAGGAGGTTCCCGCTCATGCCGGCCGTTGATCCGCACACCCCGACGCAGACCGCGCGCCACATCGAGAGCACGGAACGACACAGCGCGCACAATTACGCCCCGCTTCCCGTCGTCGTCTCGCGTGCCAGCGGCGCGTGGGTCGAGGACGTGGACGGCCACCGCTACCTCGACATGCTGAGCGCGTATTCGGCGCTCAACTTCGGGCACGGCCATCCCGAGATCGTCGACACGTTCGTCGAGCAGGCGAAGCGCCTCTCGCTCACCTCGCGCGCGTTCCACAACGACCAGTTCGCGCCCTTCTGCGAGACCATCACGCGCTTCTGCGGGATGGATCGCGTGCTGCCCATGAACACCGGCGCCGAGGCCGTCGAGACGGCCATCAAGACGGCGCGCAAGTGGGGCTACAAGGTGAAGGGCGTGGCCGACGGCAAGGCCGAGATCATCGTGTGCGACGGGAACTTCCACGGTCGCACGGTGACCATCGTCAGCTTTTCGGACGACGACCAGTACCGCGACGGGTTCGGGCCGTTCACGCCCGGATTCAAGCTCGTGCCGTACGGCGATCTCGCGGCGTTCGAAGCCGCGATCACGCCGAACACCGTCGGCTTCCTCGTCGAGCCGATCCAGGGCGAGGGCGGCATCGTCGTTCCGCCGGAAGGCTACCTCAAGGGCTGCCGCGACCTGTGCACGAAGCACCGCGTGCTGTTCATGGCCGACGAGATCCAGACCGGTCTCGGCCGCACGGGCCGCAAGTTCGCCTGCGACCACGAAGGGGTGAAGCCCGACGTGCTCATCCTCGGCAAGGCGCTCGGCGGCGGCATGATGCCCGTCTCCGCCGTGCTCGCCTCGGACGAGGTGATGGGCGTGTTCCGTCCCGGCGACCACGGCAGCACGTTCGGCGGCAATCCGCTCGCGTGCGCGGTGGCGAGCAAGGCGCTCGAGATCCTCGAGCGCGACCGTCTCCCCGAACGCGCCGCGCGCTTCGGTGAGCGGTTCATGGACAAGTTGCGCGGACTGACGGGTGGATACGTGCGCGAGGTGCGCGGCCGCGGGCTGCTCATCGGCATCGCACTCACGCCCGAGGCGGGCCCTGCCAAGGCCTGGTGCAAGCAGCTGCTGCACGAAGGCATGCTCTGCAAGGACACCGTCGAAAGCGTGATGCGCATCGCGCCTCCGCTCGTGATCGAGGAAATGGATCTCGACTGGGCCTTCGAGCGCATCGCGCGCACCCTGCGAGGAAAACGGCCATGACCGTCAAGACCCGGACTCATCATTACCTGTCCGTCACGGACATGACGGCGGAAGACACGTGGCAATTGCTGCGCACGGCCGCGGAGTTCAAGCGCGCGCCCATCTACCGGCCGCGTCACGGCCCGCTGGCGCAGCAGACGCTGGCGATGATCTTCGAGAAGCCCTCGCTCCGGACGCGCGTGTCGTTCGAGACGGGCATGACGCAGCTCGGCGGTCATGCGATCTACCTGGGACCGTCGGACATCAAGCTCGGCGTGCGCGAGACAGTCGAGGACGTCGCGCTCACGCTCTCGCGCATGGCCGACCTGATCATGGCGCGCGTCTTCGAGCACCAGACGGTCGTGGATCTCGCGAAGTACGCCACCATCCCGGTGATCAACGCGCTCTCGGATCTCGAACATCCCTGCCAGGCGCTCGGCGACATGCAGACGATCGTCGAGAGGGAGGGCAAGCTGGCGGGAGTGAAGCTCGCGTTCGTCGGCGACGGCAACAACGTGGCGAACTCGCTGCTGCTGGCAGGCGGCCTGATGGGCATGCACGTCACGGTGATCTCCCCGCCGGGGTTCGAACCGAAGGGGGACGTGCTGGAACGCGCATCGCGTCTGGCGAAGGACAGCGGCGGCTCGGCGAAGGCGACGACCGACGTCGAGGCCATCAAGGGCATGGACGTCGTGTACACCGACGTCTGGGCGAGCATGGGGCAGGAGCACGAGGCCGCCGCCCGCAAGGAGCCGTTCCGCCCGTACCAGCTCAACGAGACCCTGATGAAGAAGGCGCGCCCGAATGCGACGGTGCTGCACTGCCTACCGGCGCACTACGGCGAGGAGATCGAGTACCCGACCTCGCGCCGCAAGGGCTCGGCCATCTTCGACCAGGCCGAGAACCGGCTGCACGCGGAGAAGGCGCTCATGGTGAGGCTGGCCGCGAAGGACTGAGCTTCGCAGGGCACGCGGGCGCCGGGCCCGCGTGCCCCGTCCTTCACGACTTGAGCTTCTTCATGTCGATCACGAAGCGGTACTTCACGTCGCTCTTGAGCATCCGCTCGTACGCCTTGTTCACGTACGACGGGGCGATGAGCTCGATGTCCGACACGATGCCGTGCTCGGCGCAGTAGTCGAGCATCTGCTGGGTCTCGCGGATGCCGCCGATGAGCGAACCGGTGAGGTGCTTGCGCCCGAAGATCAGGTTGGACGCCACGACCGGATGTGGGTCCTGCGGGGCGCCGACGAGCGCCATCGTGCCGCCGCGCTTGAGCAGCCTCAGGTACGCGTTCAGGTCGTGCACGGCCGAGACGGTGTCGAGGATGAAGTCGAACGTGCCGAGGTGCTTCTCCATGTCGGCGGCGTTCGTGGAGACCACCAGTTCCTTCGCGCCGAGCGCGAGTGCCGAGTCGCGCTTGCCGCTCGTCGTGGAGAACACGACGACGTGCGCGCCCATCGCGGCGGCGAACTTGACGCCCATGTGCCCGAGACCGCCGAGGCCGACGATGCCGACCTTCTGCCCGGGGCGAAGGTTCGCGCGCTTGAGCGGGGAATACGTCGTGATGCCGGCGCAGAGCAGGGGAGCCGCGGCAGCGGGGTCGAGCTCGGACGAGAGCCGCAGCACGAACGCCTCGTCCACGACGATGCTCTCCGAGTAGCCGCCGTGCGTGACGCCACCGACGTGCGGGTCGGGGGAGTTGTACGTGAACACCGCGGGCGCGGCGCAGAACTGTTCGAGTCCTTCGCGGCAGGCTTCGCACGTGCGGCAAGAGTCCACCATGCAGCCGACGGCGGCCATGTCGCCGACGCGGAACTTGCTCACCGCGGAGCCGACGTGCGTCACGCGCCCGACCATCTCGTGACCGGGCACGCAGGGATAGACCGTCGGGCCCGTATTGTTCCACTCGTCGCGCGCCTGGTGCAGGTCGGAGTGGCAGATGCCGCAGAACAGGATCTCGATGCGCACGTCGGTGGGCAGCGGTTCGCGGCGGCGGATCGTGGTGGGAGCGAACGGTTCGGTCGCGCTCGGAACGGCGAGCGCGCGGGCTTCGTAGGTCGGGACGCTGCCGGTGGTCACCGGCGTGGCGTTCGTGGTCTCGGACATGGGTGCACCTCCTGTGTCGTCCGGCACCCTAGTCCACCGCAGGGGGCACGTCATGGAGCGGCGATGCCCGACCGGTGACGGAGCGCACCGATGCGGGACTCGGTGGCTCAGCCCGAGTACTGCTCGTCGGAGACGTGCTCGAGCCAGTCCACCGTCCTGCCGTCGACGGCCTCGTGCACCGCGACGTGCGTCATCGCGGTCGAGGGCGAAGCGCCGTGCCAATGCTTCTCGCCCGGGGCGAACGTGACGACGTCGCCGGGGCGCAGTTCCTCGATCGGGCCGCCCCAGGACTGCGTGCGCCCCAGCCCCGCGGTGACGATGAGCGTCTGGCCGAGCGGGTGCGTGTGCCACGCGGTCCGCGCGCCGGGCTCGAACGTGACGCTCGCGGCGTTCACACGCGACGGCTCCTTCGCCTGAAGCAGCGGATCGATGCGCACTGCGCCGGTGAAGTAGTCCGCGGTTCCCTTGCCGGAAAGCTGGGTGCCGTTTCGCTTGAGATCCATGAACGTGAGTTCTCCCGTGGCGAGACGCGAAAGTGCCGGGCGACGCGTCGACCCGGCGGGCGCGCAGACTAGCCCGTCCGCCCCTCGCTCGGGGGCCCGGGATGACGAGAATGGCGCCGGGGGTGAAATAGTCCTCGCAGACTTCGTTCGACCGCCGTACGATGTCGGCTCGGTGGTGAGGAGAGCGACAAGAAAGTGGCGAGAGCCGCTGCCGCTCCTCTCCGCACACCCCGGCTCCCCCCCTCCGGACTCTGGCGCACCGATGCTTCACTTCTCCGCCAACGCGGAGCACTCACGGTGCCGGGCCCCCGACTCGAACGCCCCGCCCGCCGCGCGTCGCCTCGTGCTTCCGTTTCCGACCTTCGGAACGGCCTCCAGGAAGCGGAGAAGGGCCATTCGAGAAATGGTGGGTCCCACATGAATCGACCGCTCCTGATGTTCGCCGCTTCGCTGTGCCTGATCGGTGCCGCGCTGGACACGACGTCCGTCACTGCCGCCAACCTCCTCACGAACGCCGAGTTCGAAACCGGCACGCTCGCTCCGTGGGCGGGTGTCGGTGGGCTCGGCCCGAACGCGACGGTCACCGTGCAGTCACCGGCCAACGGTCCGACGCTGCCGGGACCGCACAGCGCGTTCCTCGAAAACCGCGCCGAAGCCAACGGCCTCACCATGGCGCAGACGACGCCCAACGGCACGGCGGTGCCCGGCACGGTCTTCTACTCGTACGACCTCAAGCTCGGGTCGGCGTTGAATGGTGGCGTGTTCTTCGTGGAGATCTTCGCGCAGAACGCCGCCGGCGCCGTCATCGGCAACGCGGGGCTGCAGGGCAACTACTCGCCGGCCGGCTGGACGCATTTCAGCGGGTCGTTCGTCGCCCCGACCAACACCGATCACCTGACGATCCAGTTCGAAGCGCCGACGGGCGCCGTGTTCGGCAGCGTCTCGTCGATGTCCGTGGACAACGTGAACCTCAACCAGGGTGCGCTCACCTCGGCGAGCACGTCGACCTGGGGACGCGTGAAGAGCTTGTACCGGTAGGGACCCGCCGCGAGGCATCCCGCCGGATGGCGCGAAATCGTGCATGGCCGCCTTCGATCGAAGGCGGCCGTACGCTTTCCCCATGCGAGATCCTGGCGCGGTTCGCTATGGTCGGACGTGCACGTCGGGACGGCGGTCCCGCCACCCGTGGGGAGGGGCTCGATGAAGAAGTCCGAAGTCGTGGGGTCGCCGTCGGCGATGATCGACGGCCGCATCGCCGAGCTGGACGACTGGCGTGGCGAGATCCTCGCGAAGGTGCGCGCCGTGATCCGCAAGGCGGATCCCGCCATCGTCGAGGAGTGGAAGTGGAACGTCCCCGTGTGGTCGTGTGACGGGATCCTGTGCACGGGCGAGACGTACAAGGCCGCGGTCAAGCTCACGTTCGCGAAAGGCGCTTCGCTCGCCGACCCGAAGGGGCTCTTCAACTCGAGCCTCGAGGGTGCGACACGCCGTGCGCTCGACCTGCGCGAGGGCGACAAGCTCGACGGCCCCGGACTCACCGCGCTCGTCCGCGAGGCGGTGGCGCTGAACCGGGCGGGGAAGAGCGCGGCGAAAGCGCCGAAAGCGAAGCCCGGCCTGAAGCAGTCCACGAAGCGCTGACCCCGCCGCCGCCGGCTGCGGCGAGCCACACGGACGTGCGCCGCTCGTGTAGATTGCGCTCCATGCGACTCGAACCCGGCACTCGCATCGGTCCCTACGAAATCGTCGCACCGCTCGGGCAGGGCGGCATGGGCGACGTGTATCGCGCGCGTGACACACGGCTCGGCCGCGAGGTCGCGATCAAGACGCTCCCCGCCGACGTGGCCGCGGATCCCGAGCGCCGTGCCCGGTTCGAGACGGAAGCGCGCGCCGTCGCAGCGCTCTCGCACCCGAACATCCTCGCCATCCACGACCTGGGAGAGGAGGGCGGTGTCACCTTCACGGTCGCCGAACTGGTCGAAGGGCAGACGCTCCGCGAGCGCCTCGCCGACGGCCCGCTCGCGCCGTCACGCGCCGCGATGCTCGCGGCGCAGGTCGCGCAGGGCCTCGCCGCGGCGCATGACCGGGGCATCGTCCACCGCGACCTCAAGCCCGAAAACGTCATGGTCACGCCCGAGGGGCGCGCCAAGATCCTCGACTTCGGGCTCGCCCGCCGCGACGAACCGATGTCCGCGGGCTCGCGCTCGCTCGCCCCGACCGTCGCCGCCTCGACCCAGCCCGGCACGGTGATGGGCACGGTGGGATACATGGCGCCGGAACAGGTGCGCGGCCAGGTCGTGGACGCGCGAGCCGACCTGTTCGCACTCGGCATCGTGCTCCACGAAATGCTCGCGGGGCGCGCGCCGTTCCTGCGCGAATCGGCCGCCGACACGATGAGCGCGATCCTTCGCGAGGATCCCGCGCCGCTCTCGCTCTGCGCGCCCGAGACGCCGCCCGCGCTGCAGCGCATCGTCGAGCGCTGTCTCGAGAAGCAGCCCGTGGCGCGCTTCCGCACCGCGGCCGACCTGGCATTCGCGCTCGAGTCGCTCGCGCACGGCAGCGCGAGCGGAGCGCAGGCGGCGGTCGAATCGCACGCGTCGTCGCCCCGCTTCCAACGCCTCACGTATCGCAACGGACACATCAGCGCCGCGCGCTTCACGCCCGACGGTGCGTCCGTGGTCTTCGGCGCCACGTGGGACGGGCGGCCGTTCGAAGTCTTCACGTCGCGCATCGGCAGCGCCGATTCGCGCGGGCTCGGCCTGCCCGCGGGCAGCCTGCTCGCGATGTCCACGTCGGGAGAGATGGCGCTTTCGCTCGGATTCCATCACCGCTCGTGGATGCAGCCGATCGGCACGCTCGCGCGCGCCTCGCTCGCCGGCGGCGGAGTGCGGCCGCTGCAGAAGGACGTGATCGCGGCGGACTGGTCCCCGGATGGGAAGTCCATGGCCGTGATCCGTTTCCGCGGCAACGACTGCGTGCTCGAATACCCGCCGGGCAAGGCGCTCTTCCACAGCGAGGGCTGGCTCAATCGCTGCCGAGTCTCGCCCGACGGGACGCGTGTCGCCTTCGCCAATCACGGCCGCACGGGCGAAGGCGAAGCCGACCTCTGCGTGGTGGATCGCGACGGCCGCGTGGCCACGTTGCAGCGCAGCATCATCAACTTCAGCGGCGTCGTCTGGTCGCCCTCGGGGGACCGCGTGTGGTGCTCCGGGCTCGACCCCGCGAATCGCCACGGCATCTGGAGCGTGGGGCTCGACGGCGCCGTGCACGACGTGCTCATGACCGCGACACGCATCTCGCTCCACGACCTGCGCCCGGACGGCCGCGCGCTCGTCAGCATGGACGAACTGCGCACGAGCATCTCCCTGAGCGACTCCGCCGACTCGCCCGAGGTGGATCTCGCCTGGTTCGACGGCTCGACGGCGTGCAGCTTCAGCGCGGACGGCGAACAGCTGCTCTTCGCCGAAGTGGCCGAGGCGGAGAACCCGCACTACGCCACCTACCTGCGTGGGGTGGACGGCTCGCCCGCCGTGCGTCTCGGCGAAGGGATCGGGCGCGCGGTTTCGGTGGACGGCGAGTGGGTGATCGCGATCACCCATACCGGGCGCCGCGGCGCCGTGCTCTATCCGACGGGCTTCGGCGAAACGCGCGAGCTCGAGTTCGAAGGCACGGGCACGCTGCTCTGGGCGACCTTCGCGCCCGACGGCGCGCACCTCTTCCACGTGTCCCAGCGCCCCGGCGAGTCGCCGGCGCTCTATCGCTCCACGCTCGAAGGCGGCGCTTCCGAACTGCTCTGGGACCAGCCGATGCGTTTCGAGCGCTTCATCGGTGCGCCCGTCTCGCCCGACGGCGAGCGCCTCGCGCTGCAGGGTCTGGACGGCCGGGGGTTCGAGCTGGCCTGGCGCAGCGGAGAAGCGCGCGCAATCCCCGGCTTCGGCGTGAACGAGATCGCCGTGAGTTACGACACCACGGATGGTGCGCTGTTCGTCTGCAACGACGACCCGCTCGCGCGCGTGCTCGTGAAGCTGGACCTCGCCACGGGCGCACGCACGCCGTGGCGCGCGCTGCGACTGCCGGACCCGCGGGGCGTGATCTACGTGGGCCCGCCTCGCATCGCCCCGAACGGTTCGCGCCTCGCGTACACGTACCTGCGGCTCCTGAACAACCTGTACGTGGTGGAAGGGCTGGGGGAGTAGACCGGCCGCCGGTCCGTGTCGGGTGATTTTCGCCGTCAACCTTTCCGTCCGTCGTGCCATCCTATCCACCGACGCTCCCCGCGCCGGTGGAGCGCGTCCATCCTCCGGAGGTCTCCGTGCGCCATCGGTTCGCCCTGCTCACCGCGCTCGCGCTTGTCGCCACGTTCTCGACCGCCGTACAGGCGGGCGGGATCCACGCCAAGGTCGAAGGCCCCGCCGCCGACGGCCGCACCTATACGGTCCGCATGGTCGGCTGCGCATCGGACGACTCGTTCGAACCCTGGGGAGCCGCCGAGGGCCTCGTGCAAGGCGAGCGCGCCACGAAGCTGCTTCGTTTCGAGCCCACGGGGGAGCACGGCGTGTTCACCTTCACCCGAAACTGGCCGGAGCAGGGCAAGTGGTTGATTCGCCTTTCGCCCGGGCACCCGCCCGCGCCTGCGACGGTCGTGCAGTTGAGCCGGGACGGGAAGGCCGGGAAGCACAAGTTCTACTTGAAGAGCGACGGCATCCGCGAAAGCCACCGCACCCTGCTCCCGAACGAGAAGCGCGAAGAAGGAGACTGCTGAACACCGCACGCCGCTGTGCGACAACGGTTTCGGGCGCACGTCTCAGGAATCACCCGAGATGCGAGCGAGGTCTCGGGAACCACCACTCTTCTAATTAGTCCGGGCGGCGCGGAGCGACAGGGTCGCTCGGCGCCGCTTCGGCTTTTCGGCGTGGCGGCATCCCCGGCGTATCTGGGACGTGAGTGTGCACACCTCTTCATTTGCCCATCGCCGTGCGATCCCGCACCGCGGCACCCACGAGGAGCCCATGACCACCCGCTTCCAGCTCGAGGTGAACCTCGACAGCGAGAGCATCGCCAGCGTGCAGGACCTCGCGCGCGCGCTGCAACAGGCAGCCGATCGCCTCGTGCAGACCTGCGGCAGCGACTGCGAGTTCTCGCCCCGGTGCACGAAGTGCTGGACTGACCTGCCGCTCGTGGACGAACGCGGCACGAGAATCGGCACGGGAACGATCCTCGTGGAGTAACCTGCCCGGCAGGTCCGACCTCTCTTCGGAACTGCGACGACCCGAACCGGAGTCATTCGCGCCGAGCGCGCGCACGCCCGATCTCCCCCCCAACGGCGGCGTGGCGGCGGCATACCGAGGGAGAAGTGTCATGTCTTCGAGCCGCGTTCCATTCATTCCGCTGGCCCTGCTGCTCCTGTCGCTGACGCCGCTGCGCGCTTCCGCCGTCGTCACGGTGTACTTCAGTCCCGACCAGGTCGCGACGCTCGTGAACTCCGGCGTCACGTCGGACGAGATCACGTGCAACGGCTACTCGTTCACGTACACGCGCGACAAGCTCTTCACCGGAGGCACCGGAACCGTGATCGGGCGTCCGGTGCGCGTGACGTGGCCCACGGGCATCGAGGCGCAGTACGTCACGACGGGGCCGAATCCCAGCAAGGCGCAGATCACTGTGAAACGCGTGGACGGCGCCGTGTTCGCGCTCACGTCGTTCACCGCGAAGCTCCTCGCGAATGCGGGAGCGGGTCGTGCGATCGAGATCGTGCCGCTGCTCGGCGGACAGGAGTTGCTCAACGATCCGCTCTACTTCGACGTCACCGGGTATGCGGGCAACAGCTTCTCGTACGACACGACGCCGAACCCGTGGGGATGCACGGCGCCACTCACGGGCTACGACGAATACCGGATCGGACTCACGCTCGACTACGCACTGACCGCGCTCACGCTCACGGACGATTCCGCGCCGCTCGGCGTGGAGCCGGGACCGGCGGCGGCGCGCACGAGCGGGCTGTCGCTGTCACCCAATCCGGCAGGCGGACCGGTGCGCATCGTCGACGCACTCGGAGTCGCCGCCGCGCACGGACGGCTCGCCGTGTATGCCGCGACCGGTGCGCGCGTGCGGACGCTCACCTGCGATGGCTCGGGCCTCGCGACCTGGAACCTCGACGACGAGAACGGTCGTGCGGTCGCGGCGGGCCTGTACTTCGTCCGGCGCGAGGGAACGACCCGGGCGGGCGACGTCCGCCGCGTGGTGGTGATGCGCTGAAGTTCCGTTCAGCCAGGGGCGCGCGCGCCCGACTTTCGGGCGGCCTCTGGCTCGGCTAACGTGCGGGCATGCACGCCGTATCGATCCCGCTTCGCGACACTTGGCCCCGTTCGTCGCGCCCCGCTTCCCGGGTTCGAAGCATCGCGGTCCTCACGCTCGCGCTGGGTGCCGTGCTCCTTCGCCCGGTGCCAGCAGTCGCGGCGAGTCGCCCCACATCCGACACGCTCACCGTCGTCACGATCAACCTCTGGCACGACCAGCACGATTGGCCGAAGCGCCTCGCGGTGATCCTCGCCGAGTTGCGGCGGCTGAAGCCCGACGTCGTGCTCCTGCAGGAAGTACTGCAGCACGCGACGCTGCGCAACCAGGCCGAGACGCTCGGGGACAGCCTCGGCTTCGGCGTGCAGTTCGCGTCCGTGGACGGTCCCGAGCGCACGAAGCGCTACGGCAACGCCATCCTCACGCCGCATCGCGTGCTCATGGGCGAGCAGCGCAACCTCGCACCCACGGACGACTATCGCGCGGTCGCGCACGTGCGCTTCGCCTGGCGCGGGCGTGAGGTCGACGCCTACGCGACGCACCTGCACCACACGAAGGAAGGCGGCGCGATCCGCGCCACGCAGATCCGCCACCTGCTCGCGTACGTGGACTCGACGCGCGGCAGGGGCCCCGTCGTGGTGGGCGGCGACTTCAACTGCGAACTCGGCACGCCCGAGATGAACCTGGTGACCGCGCAATGGCGTGATGCCTTCCGCGCCGTGCATCCAGACGCGACGCGCGAAGAAGCCGCGACCTACAACCCGGTGTTCGGTGCGGACGTCGGCGTGATCGACCACGTGTTCGTGGAAGCCGCACCGAAGCGCAAGGTCACACCGGTCTCGTGCGACGTGATCTTCCGCACGATCGCCGCGGACAGCGTGTGGGCGTCGGACCACTTCGGCGTGGTGGCGAGACTCGTCTACCGCTGAGCGAAGCCACCGCACCTTCACCCGGGAGCGCACATGTTCGGAGCAGACTCGGTCGCCGTGATGGCGATCGTCGCGCACAGCCTGGCGGCCGGTCCCGCGAGCATCACTTCTTTCGTCACACCGGCGTTCCTGCGGGCGTTGCCGTGCACCGACGCGTTCGCGGGACAGAACGAGGTGTACGGAGTCGCCGCGACGTCCGGCGGCGGTGCGTTCGTCAGCGACTACCGCGGCTCACGCGTCCTCCGCTACGACCTGAACGGCAACGTGCTCGCGCAGTGGGGCGCAAACGGATCCGGGCCGGGCGAATTCGTCTCGCCGCACGGCATCGCCGTGAGCACGAGCGGCGAAGTGTTCGTCGCCGACACCGACAACAACCGCATCCAGGTCTTCACCGCTTCGGGCTCGTTCCTCCGTCAGCTCGGCGGCTGGGGACTCGTTCCGGGTGCCTACCGATCCCCGACCTACCTGTGCCTGACGCCAGAAGGCACGTTGCTCGTCTCGGATTCGCAGAACCACCGCGTGCAGGAGGTGCAGCTCGACGGCACTCCGATCCGCGCGTGGGGCGGCCCGGGCTCGCTACCGGGCCAGTTCGCCGGCCCGCGCGGCATTGCGCTCGCGCTGACCGGCGACGTCTACGTGTGCGACGAGGGGAATCGGCGCGTGCAGGTGTTCTCGCGCACCGGTGCGTTCGTCCGCGCCTGGTCGGTGCAGCGCTTCGGGCTTTCGTTCATGGCCGTCCCGCGTGGCATCCTGATCGACGAGCTCGGATTCGTGCAGGTCGTCGACCGCGCCAACCACTGCATCGCCGCCTACTCGCTCGACGGCTCGTTCCTCGGAGCCTGGGGCGACGGCGGCGCGACGCCCGGATCGCTTCAGGGACCGAACGAGATCAGCACGGATCGTCAGGGCGCCTTCTACGTCGGGCAGGCCGGCTGCGACGTGCAGGTGTTCACCCGCGACGGCGCCACGACGGCACGGCGCACGACATGGGGCGGCACGAAGACGGGATGGGGGCGGTAGGCCCCGCCGCCTTACGGCGCCGGGACCGGCTCGCCCAGCAGCTTCGCGCGGATGAGCGCGACGGGGATCGATCCTTCCGCGAGCACCGCGTCGTGGAACGCGCGCTCGCTGTAGGCCGCGCCCATCTTCCGCTGGTAGTCCCGGCGCAGGTCCATCAGCTGCGACTTGCCGGTGAAGTACGCGATCAGCTGCGCGGGCCAGTGAATCGACCGCATGACGTCCTCGTCCACCCGGCTCTTGCCGGGCTCGGTGCCGCGCTTCCAGTCGGCGGCCTGCTGCAACGTCCACTCGCCGCGCTCGATGTTCACGTCGTACACGACGCGGCGGATGCGGCCGCGATACGAGCCGAGCATGCGGTACTGCGCGAGGGGCGAGTCGCCGTGCCCGCCCGCGGCCCAGAACACTTCCTCGGCGTACAGCGCCCAGCCTTCGACGAGACAGTTGTCCTGCAGGATCCAGCGGATGGGATTCGGGTTCAGCCGGCAGATGGACAGCTGCAGGTGATGCCCGGGCACGCCCTCGTGCGCGGCGTAGGGCCCCATGCCCGTCTCACGGAAGCCCTGCGCGACCGCGATGCGGCCGGCCTTCCGCTCGAGCGTCCATGACGTGTCCATGTGCTCGACGTTCCACCAGCCGACGTTGGAGCGGCCGACCGGCGGTGGCGGGTTCATGCTGCCGCCGTCGCCCGTGAGCGGGATCATGCCGGCGGGCGTCGGGCGCGCGTGAATGGGACCGACGGAGGCCGGCACGGTCACGAGATCGTGCGTGTCGAGGAACTCGCGCTGCGTTCGCGTGATGTCGTCGTAGATCGCGAGCAGTCTCTGCTGGTCGAGCGTCGAGGCGAGCGCGCGCTGCGCCTCGGTCGGCACGGGCGCGGGTGGGATCTCGGCGTTCGGGCTGATGCGCGCCTTGATCGCGCCCATCGCCGAATCGGTCCGCGCGAGTTCGGCGTTCGCGCGCGCGAGCAGCTGGTCGCCGTTCCAGGGAAGCAGCAGTGCGCTCCGAAGGCGTTTCTCGTAGTGTTCGCGCCCGATGACCTCGTAGTCCCTCAGGCCGGTGAGCGCGGCCGCCTCATTCACGTACGACGTGAGCGCGCCGATGGCCGCGTCGCGAACGGGGCTCGGGGGATCGCTCCTCAGCACCGCGAGGATGCCGTCGGCGACACCCTTCGCGGTCGTCACGTCGCGCGCGGTGGGCTGCTGCACGACCGTGCGCATCTCGACGACCATGGCCGGGATGCCGCGCGCGAGCTTCAGTCGAATGTCCGCGCGCTCGGGCGCGTAGGTAATGAGTGCGATGAACGTGTTCGCCAGCGGCTCGAGCCAGGCGACCGGCCGGTGCAGGAACAGCCGTTCGTCCGCGAGCTGCAGCCGGGCTTCCTCGGCGTTCGCCACGATCCAGCGCCAGTCCACCTGGCGGTCCACGGGCCACGAGCGCCAGGGCATGGCGCGCAGCGCCTCGAGGTCACGGTCGAGCCGGGCGATGCGTGCGGCGACGGTGTCGGGCGCGAATGACGGAATGCGCGCGCCGTCGTCGAACAGTCCGTTGTTGGCCGCGCCGCTCGGATCGATCGCGAACCGCTGCGCGATCACGTCCTTCGCGACCGCCACGAACGCCGGCGTGCCGGGGAAACGCAGGCTCGCGAGCGTGGCTCCGGGCGAGTAGGCGGTCGTCGGCGACGCCGCGCGCTTCGCGCGCGGCGAAGCGGCTTCGGACGGGAGCGAGGCGACTGCGGCGAGGAGGGCCGCGGCGAGGAACAGCGATCGTGGAGTCATGGCGAGAAATCTAGTCAGTCACGGAAGCGAGAGCCAACAGGATCGTTGTCGGGCCGGAGGACAGGCTCGAGGCGGACTCCGAGGCCCGACGACACCCCCGAAGCCCGCCCGGCCGTAGGCCCGAGAGGTGCCCTACGCCTGTCGCATCCGCGCGCTCGCCGCTTCCCCTTCGTCCTTCTTCTTCCGGCTCAGCAGTCCCGCCGAGACCAGCGCCATGATCAGCGCCACGGGCAGCGGCTCCATGAACGTCATCGCCGAGTTGATCACCGGGTTGTGGTACATGGCCGCCATCTTGTCCATCTCGGCCTTCTTGGCCGCCAGTTCCGCCTCGCTCGCCCCGGCCTTGCGGGCCTTCTCGAGCATGTGCGCCTCGTACTTCTCGATGTAGTCGCTCTTGGTCCCGAAGTAGATCGCCTCCCAGGTCGCCACGTAGCAGCAGGACGCCACGAAGGCGATCAGCAGGCCGACCCCGAGCGCCTTGCCGAAACCCACGCGGGCGCCGGGGAGGGTCTCGCGGTAGGAGCGGACGCCGAAGTAGATGAGCAGGAAGGCCAGCACCATCGAGGTGTAGCCGACCACCATCCCGTTCTCGAAGCCGATGGCGTCGTGGAACTGGAGCGAGACGAGGAACGTGGCCGCGAGGATGCCGCCCGAGATGAGGCCGTAGGTCAGGACGATCTTGCGCATGGGAATCTCCTGTCGAGGGGTGGATGAAGCGGTGGAAGGGCGGCAGTGTCGGTGAAAGGCAGCCGCCTCAGCGTCATCCGAACGGGTGATTCTCGCGTCGAATCTGTCGGAATCACCCTTTCAGGCGATGATTCCCGCTTCCTTGGCCAGCTGGACCGCCTGCGTGCGCCGCTTCGCGCCCAGTTTGGCGAACACCCGGACCGCGTGCGTCTTGACGGTGTTCTCGCTCACGAACAACTGGTCGGCGATCTCCTTGTTGCTCAGGCCCGCGGCGACGGCCTCCAGGATCTCGAGCTCGCGCGGCGTGATCTGCAGCTCGCGCAGCCGCGCCTCGTTCCGCTCGAACGGCGAGCCTGCCGGGACCGGAACACGGACCTCGTAGGGGACGGGGACCTCCACCGGCACCTCGACCCGCACCGGCACCTCGCGCACGACGAGCGTCTCGCGGGTGCGGGTGAGCTTGCGCCCCAGCCAGATCCCGACCACCGCGAACAGCGCCGCGACGATGCCCCCGTAGACTTCGAGCGAGTGCTCGAGCACGAGCCAGCGGTACTCGACCAGCCGGAGCGCCGTGATGAGCGCGCCGCCGATCAGCCCGTACAGGAGGATGGTTCTCTTCACGTGCGGCTCTCGCGGGTGGTCCCGGAACGCGGTGGACATGGGCGTGGAAGATAACCTCGCCCAACGCCGAATCTCCACGACCGTGTGCGTGCCCACCGAGCGCGGGCCTCTTCGAATCGGCGCGCAATGCGAGCCCCCTCGCAACACCACTATTCCTTCGCGTTCACGCATGCCCGGCACGTACGATTGCCTTCCATCCTGTCGCATCACCACCGGACCACCATGGAGCCGCCCATGACCCGCCGCGCCCTGTTCGCCTTCGCGCTCGCCGCCTCGTTCTGCACCCTCGCGGCACCGCCGCGCGCATGGGCGATCTTGGACGAAGTCCACACCTACGCCACCATCACGGGCGCAGCACTTTACGGCGTCGCCTTCGACGACTACGGGAACCTCTTCGTTGCCGGGTCACTCGCAGGAGCGGGCAAGGTGTGGAAGGTGGGACCGGGCGGCTCGCCCGTCACCGAGTTCGCCACAGGCTTCGTGGACCCCCGCGGCCTCGCGTTCGACACGGCAGGGAACCTGTTCGTGAGCGACTACCAGGGGAACAAGATCTACAAGGTCTCTCCGGCGCAGGTGAAGACGACGTTCGTCGCCAGCATCACGTCGCCGGCGTTCCTCGAGTTCGGCCCGGGCGGCAACCTGTTCGTCGCCGAGTGGGGACAGCTGCGCGTTCAGGTCGTCTCGCCCGCAGGAGTGGTCTCGAACTACGCGACGGCCGTCGGCGCGCTCGGTGAGGAAGTGAGCGGCATGGTGTACGACCCCGCGAGCGGCGACCTCTACGTGGGCGCCGGCCCGAACCTCAAGCGCATCGGCGCGGGAGGATCACCGGTGAACGTCTTCGCCACGGGCCTCATCGGCATCTTCGGACTCGCGCGCGATGCGGCCGGAACGTTCTACGCGAGCCGGTACAGCCATCGGGACGTGTACGAGATCTCGACGGCGGGGGCGCCGAGCCCTTACGCCGGCGTGCATCTCGCCTCGGGTTGTCTCGACGGCCCGCGGCTGTCCGCCAAGTTCATCTACACCGCGGGCGTCACGGTCCATCAGGGCACGCTCTACATCGCCGACCAGAGCTGCCACACGATCCGCGCGATCGACATCGCGGGCGCGCCGACGCCCGCGGTCACGAGCACGTGGGGACGCGTGAAGACGATGTACCGGTAGTCGAGACCGAAAAGCAGGGAAGGCGTTCCTCCGGGAGCACTCCGGAGCGTGCGAGCAGGGTCACGGAAGCGGTACCAGCTGCCGAATCCGGGCGTTCCCGCCCCACGGTGCTGTGCTACGTTGCCGCGACTTTTCGCCTCGTGCTCGACCCATCCATCCCGGTGCAAGGAGGCATCCGCATGGCGCTGGCCGCCGGCGACAGGCTCGGTCTCTACGAAATCGTCGCGCCGCTGGGCGCGGGCGGCATGGGCGAGGTGTACCGAGCCCGTGACACGCGGCTGGATCGCGTCGTCGCGATCAAGGTGCTGCCTGAGGCGTTCGCCGAGGATCCCGAGCGTCTCGCGCGGTTCGAGCGTGAAGCGCGACTGCTCGCCTCGCTCAACCATCCGAACATCGCCGCGCTGCACGGGCTCGAGAGCGAAGGCGGACGGCGCTACATCGCGATGGAATTCGTGGACGGCCTCTCGCTCGCGCAGCGGCTCGCCTCCGGCGCACTGCCGATCGAAGACGCGCTCGACGTCGCGCGCCAGGTGGCGACGGCCTTGGAGGCCGCGCACGAAGGCGGCATCGTCCATCGCGACCTCAAGCCCGGCAACGTCATGCTGCGCCCCGACGGAACGGTGAAGGTGCTCGACTTCGGTCTCGCCAAGGGCGCGGCGGGCTCGGCGAGCGATTCGAGCCTGTCCATGTCGCCCACGCGCACGAATGCGATGACGGGCGACGGCATGATCCTCGGCACCGCCGCGTACATGAGCCCGGAACAAGCGCGCGGCAAGCCGGTGGACCGCCGCGCCGACATCTGGTCCTTCGGCTGCGTGCTGTTCGAGTGCCTCACGGGCCGACAGGCGTTCGAAGGGGAGACGGTCTCCGATCTCATCGCGTCCATCCTGAAGGGCACGATCGAATGGGACGCGCTCCCGGCGGCGACGCCGCCGCGCGTCCGCACGCTGCTTGAGCGCTGCCTCGAGCGCGACGCGCGCCAGCGCCTGCGCGACATCGGCGAGGCGAGGCTCGTGCTCGAGCAGCCGGGCAGTGCGGAAGCACCCGCCGCGGCGCCGGCCGTTCCCGCGCGTGCGCCGCTGCCGATCGCGGCGCTCGTCGGCGGCGCGCTGTTGCTTGCGGCGATCGCCAGCTTCGCCGCCTGGACGCTCAAGCCCGCGCCACGCGTCGCGACCACGTGGGCTGAACTCATGCCTCCGGCAGGCGGGCGCTGGGAGTGGACCGTCGGCGGCGATGGTGCGGTGTCGCCCGATGGCCGCTGGTTCATCTCGAGCGCCACCGATTCGCTCAAAGTGCGGCGGCTCGTGCTGCGCGACATCGAAACGGGAGGCGTGCGTCCGCTCGGGGGCACCGAGGAAGGGAGCTATCCCTTCTGGTCGCCCGACGGCAAGTCCATCGGCTTCTTCATGCCCGGACGGTTGCAGCGTCTGGAGCTCGACGGCGGCTCGATCACGACGATCGCTCCGGCGCCCGACGGCCGTGGGGGCGCGTGGAACACGGCCGGACAGATCGTATTCTCGCCGAGCGCACGCGCCGGCCTGCGCGTGGTCTCCGCATCGGGCGGGGAAGTGCGCACGCTCGTGCCCGATTCCCTGCACTGCAACTATCGATTTCCGCACTTCCTTCCCGACGGCCGGCACTTCCTCGTCGGCCGAATGGAGGCGGGAGCCCCTCACAGCCTTCTCGTGATGTCGCTCGAGGGCGGCGCGCCCCGCTCGCTCGGGCTGCCCGCCTCGACTTTCGCGAACGCCTACTTCGCCCGCGGCCTGCTGTTCTACAACCACGACTACATCCTGCGGGCGCGACCGTTCGATCCCGCGCGACTCGAGTTCACGGGCGAGGCGATGACGGTGACCACGCCGGTGACGGGCTTGATCAATCGCGGGCACTCCGATTTTTCCGTCGGCGGTGACGGAACGATCGTGTTCCGCTCGCAGCTCGTCCGCCAGAACGACCAGATCGTCGTACGCGACCGCGAGGGTCGCATGCTGCGCACGATCCCGACGCGCGGCGAGCTCCAGGACCTCAACCTGTCCCCGGACGGCTCGCGCCTGGCGACGGCGTTGAAGCTCGAGAACGCCTCGTGGCCGGACGTGTGGTTGTTCGACACGCGCCAGACCGCGGAATCCCGCCTGACCTTCAATCAGGCCAGCGACGATGCGGTCTTCTCGCCGGACGGCTCGCGGATCGCGTTCCAGGCGGACAGTGGCGTGTGGACGCGCGCCACCGACGGCAGCGGCGCGCCCGAGCGCGTGCTCACCAGCCTCGTCGACGCCTCACCGACGCAGTGGGTGGATGCGAACACGTTGCTGCTCACGAGCCCCACGGACAAACCCGGTACCCGCGCGGACGTCATCATCTCGCTCGACCTGCCCACCGCGAAGACGCGCGGCCTCATCGAAGGCGAACTCTTCGTTCGCGACGCGCAGGTCTCGCCGGACGGCCGTTGGATCGCGTACGTGACGGCGTCGGGAAGTCTCGCCCAGGTGTTCGTCATGGATTACCCCGGGCTCAGGAGCCGCTGGCAGGTCTCGCAGGATGGTGGGACCGCACCGCGCTGGCGCCGTGACGGCCGCGAGCTCCTGTTCCTCGATCTCGACGACCAGCTGCTGTCGGCCGCCGTGTCCGCGTCCGGCGCCTCGCTCACGTTCGGTGCACCCGTCGTGCTCTTCCAGCACCGGATGGGCGGGCACGTCCGCAACCGTATCCATTCGTGGGCCGTGGATGCCGGCGCGCAGCGCTTCTACATGCTCGAACCCAGCGTCCCCGAGGAACCTCGCGCCGCGCTCACGCTCGTGCGCGGCTGGCAGCCGCCGCGAGCCGGAAGGAAGTGACGCGATGGCCCTGACCGCCGGCGACAAGCTGGGCCCCTACGAGATCGTCGCGCCCCTCGGCGCGGGGGGCATGGGAGAGGTGTATCGCGCGCGCGACACGCGGCTCCATCGCGAGGTCGCGCTCAAGGTCCTGCCCACGGCGTTCGCGCAGGATCCCGAGCGCATCGCGCGCTTCGAGCGCGAAGCCAAGCTGCTCGCCTCGCTCAACCACCCGCACATCGGCGCGCTGTACGGACTCGAGGAGTCCGAGGGCCGCCGCGTGCTCGTGCTCGAGCTGGTCGCGGGCGAGTCGCTCGCCGAGCGGCTCCGCCGCGGACCGATGCCGCTCGACGAGGCGCTGCCGATCGCCTGCCAGATCGCGAGCGCGCTCGAAGCGGCGCACGAGAGCGGCGTCGTGCATCGCGACCTGAAGCCGGGCAACGTCATGCTGCGGCCCGACGGCACGATCAAGGTGCTCGACTTCGGACTCGCCAAGGGCGGCGCGGGAGATCCCAAGTCTTCCGATCCGCAGCTGTCGGCGTCGCCCACGATGACCTACGCCGCGACGCAGGCGGGCGTGATCCTCGGCACGGCCGCGTACATGAGTCCCGAGCAGGCGCGCGGCCGCGCGGTGGACCGCCGCAGCGACATCTGGTCGTTCGGTTGCGTGCTGCTCGAACTGCTCACGGGCCGTCCGGCGTTCGCGGGCGAGACCGTGTCCGACACGCTCGCGTCCATCCTCAAGAGCGAGCCCGACTGGATCACGCTGCCCGCGGGGACGCCGAGGCGCGTGAGCGAGCTGCTCCGGCGCTGCCTGCGCAAGGACCCGGCATCGCGACTGCGCGACGCGGGCGACGCGCGCATCGCACTGGAAGAGATCCTCGCGTCGCCGGAGGCGGACGACACGCCGGTGAACGCGACGGCAGCCCCGGCCGTCCCGGGCGTACCTCGCGGAGCGCTCGCGCTGGTCGGCGCCGTCGCCGTCGCGGCGCTCGCGTTCGCGGGCTGGACCGCGTGGCGCAGTTCGGCCGAGCGAAGCGACGTGACGCCGATGCGGTTCGCCCTCCAGGCGCCCGCCGCCGTGACGCCCACTCACTCGATCGAAGCGTTCGCGATCTCGCCCGACGGCACCGGGGTCGCGTTCGTCGGCCAGGATTCTCTCGGGAACTCGTCCATCTGGCTCCGCAAGCTCGACGCGCTGGTCCCGGTGCAGGTGCCGAACACCGAGAACGCGTTCGGGCTGTTCTGGTCGCCCGACAGCAGGCAAATCGCATTCTTCACCGACGGCAAGCTCAAGACGGTCGCGCTCGCCGGCGGCGTCGTGCGCACGTTGTGCGATGCGCCCGATCCGCGCGGTGCGAGCTGGGGGAGCAAGGGCACGATCGTGCTGGCGCCCGCCGCGACGGGACCGCTCTACGCGGTGAGCGCCGACGGTGGTGAGCCGACGGTGGCCGTCGAGATGGACACGACGAAGCGGGAGAACAGCCTTCGCTATCCGGTCTTCATGCCGGACGGCGAACATCTCCTGTTCGTGGCGCTGCCCCGGCTCCAGGCGTCGTACTCCGTCGTCATGACCCAGCTCGGCTCGAAGTCGCGTCACGACGTGATGACCGCCGATGCCGCGCCGGCCTGGGCGGGCACCGGACACGTCATCACGACGCTGCACGACCGCCTCGTCGCCATCCCGATGGACCCGAAGAGCGGCAAGGTGAACGGCAAGCCCGTGGACCTCGGTGAGGCGCCGCTCCTGCTGGCGCACGACGGCTGCCCCGCGGTGTCGGCCTCGAACGACGGTACGCTCGCATTCACGAGCGGCTCGCTCGCGAACACCGAGCTCGTGTGGATCGATCGCTCCGGTCATCGCATCGGGACGATCCCCGTGCCGGTCGGCCGCTGGGAAACTTTCGCGATCTCGGCCGACGGCAAACGGCTCGCGGTGGGCAAGCGGCTGTCCGCGAGCGAGACGAAACTCTGGACCGTGGATCTCGCGACCGGCCAAGGTGGCCCGCTGGCGGACATCGCGCCGCAGGCGAGCATCGCGTGGTCGCCCGACGGCAGGATGCTCGCGTACCAGAAGCTCGCCGAGGGCATGGGACAGATCTTCCTCGGGCCCGCGAACGGCGGGGAAGAGCGGCGGTTGGTTCCTCCTCCCGCGATGTTCGAGAACCTCTGGACGTGGTCGCCCGACGGCAAGCTCGTCTTCTTCAGCCAGCCGACTCCGGGGAAGAACTGGGATGTCTGGTCTGCGCCGGTGGACGGCTCGAGCCCGCCGCAGCGTGTCGTCTCGACCGTGGCCAACGAGAATGGCGCTGCGCTGTCCCCCGACTCGCGCTGGATGCTCTACACGTCGGACGAATCCGGCCGCACGGCGGCTTACGTGCGTTCCTATCCGTCGGGCGACGAACGCCGGCAGCTGGGTGCGCTCGGGCTCGGAGCGACGACGACCAACTACTTCCTCGACTGGTCGCGCGACGGGCGCGAGATCCTCGTGGCGTCCGACGAAGTCGTGAGCTACCCGGCGACACTCACGCCCGAACTGCGGCTCGGCGCGCCCCGCCGCCTGTTCACGATGCCGAGCGGCTCGATCTCGTTCTGGCCCGCGCCGGGCTACCAGCGCTTCCTCGTCAGCCGGCCGCTCGAGAACGCGGCCCCGCCCCAGCTCACCGTGCTGTCGGGCTGGTGGTCGGCGCTGAAGAAGAAGTAGGCACGCCGCGCGATCCCTCACCGTTCGTCGGAGGACCTTCATGTCGCTGACTCCCGGCCGTTCGCTCGATCACTACGTTCTCGTCGAAACCATCGGCGAGGGCGGCATGGGCGTGGTGTGGCGGGCCACCGACTCGAACCTCGGGCGAGACGTGGCGATCAAGGTGCTGCCTTCGGTGTTCGCGGACGATCCCGAGCGCATGGCACGCTTCGAGCGCGAGGCGCGGCTGCTCGCGTCGCTCAACCATCCCGGCATCGCTTCGATCTACGGCGTCGGCTCGAGCGAGGGCGTTCGCTTCCTCGCCATGGAGCTCGTGCAGGGTGACGACCTCGCGGTGCGCCTTTCGCACGGCGCGATACCGATCGTGGAGGCGCTCGAGTACGCGCGCCAGATCGCCGCGGCGCTCGAGGCCGCGCACGAGAAGGGCGTCATCCACCGCGACCTGAAGCCCGCGAACGTGAAGGCCACACCCGACGGACAGGTCAAGCTGCTCGACTTCGGCCTCGCCAAGGCGCTCGAGTCCGAGCCCGAGCCCGGCCGTTCTTCGCAGATGTCGCATTCGCCGACGCTCACGAGCCCCATGACCGGAGCGAATGTGATCCTCGGCACCGCGGCCTACATGAGCCCCGAGCAGGCGCGCGGCAAGGTGGTGGATCGGCGCGCCGACATCTGGGCGTTCGGCTGCGTGCTGTTCGAGTGCCTGACCGCGACGCGTGCCTTCGAGGGCGAGACGGTCTCGGACACGCTCGCGAAGATCCTCGAGCGCGAGCCCGACCTGTCGCGCCTGCCGGCCGCGACGCCCGCGCGCGTGCGCGAACTGATCCAGCGTTGCCTCGCCAAGGACGCGCGCGTCCGGCTGCGCGACATCGGCGACGCGCGCATCGTGCTCGACGAAGTGCTCGCCACGCGGACGAGTTCCGGGCAACTGCCGATCGCGCACGCCGCGGAAACCGCAGCGGGAAGCAGCCGCGGCTCGCGCTTCTCGCCGATCGGAGTCGTCGCCGCGCTCGTCGCCGGCGCGGCGATCGGCGCCGCGCTCTGGGGCGCGCTCGCTCCCCGTGGGCGCCACGCGACCGCCGACGCACCCACGTGCCTCTCGATCGCGCTGCCCGCCGCGATGCAGATCATGGACACGGCGATCACGCCCGACGGCGGCACGGTCGTTCTGCAGGCGCGCCCCGTCGTGGCGGACGGTGCCACACCGGCCGAACCCAGCCTCTTCACGCGCGCGATCGGCTCTTACGAGCTCAAGGAACTTCCGGGCACTTCGACCGCGCTCGCCTTCACCCTCGATGCCGACAGCCGGAACGTGACCTTCCTCGCGCCCGTTTCGCCGGGGGCGTCGCAGCTGAGAGTGAGCCGCATGCCGCTCGACGGCAGCGCGCCCGCGACGGCCGTCGTGGATTGGAAGCAGCCCTGGACCGGCCTCAAGCCGCTCGAGGGCGGCGACCTGCTCGTGCGCGAAGGTCCCACGAGCTTCTTTCTCATCCCGCGCGGGGGAGGCACTCCCACGTCCACGCGGAAGATCGAATCGGGCGTGCAGGGCGTCAGCCGGTACGAGTTCAACGGTGGCCAGATCGCCGGTACCGCGAGCGTGTTCGTGAGCGTCATCGTGTACGACGCGAGAGGCTGGCATCACAGCGTCGGCGTGCTCGACACGAAGACGGGCAAGGCGAAGGTCGTCGAACCCGACGGCGGCAACGCGTACTGGTCGCCGACGGGCCACATGGTGTTCTCTCGTGGCGACGACGTTCTCGCGGCGCCCTTCGACCCGCGCCGCATGGAAGTCCGCGGCCCGGCGGTGGCCGTCTGGAGCGGTCTCGCCGCTCCCGCGACGTTCTTGCCGGGAAAGTTCGAACTCACGAAGAGCGGGGCCTTGTTCTTCCGTCCGGGGCAGCTCGGAGCGGAGCGCCCGTTCGTGACCGTGGATGCCGCCGGGCAAATCGCGCCCTGGTCCGCCACGCCGCATCCGGTCGACTTCCAGATGTTCCTCTCTCGCGACGGACGCCGGCTCGCCACGCAGAGCATCAACGCCCGGGGGATCGACGAACTCTGGGTGTCGTCGGTGGATCACGACGATTTCGTGCGCGTGCCCACCGAGCCGAACGCGGACGCATTCTTTCCCGTGTGGTCGCCGGACGGACGGCAACTGGCCTATCGCCGTCTCGCGCGCGACGGCAAGGACGGCGTCTACGTCGTGAACATCGAGACAGGCGAGTCGCAACTCGTCCTGAAGACTCCCGGAGCGAGCGACTACTACGACCCCAACTCCTGGGCGAGCGACGGCAGTGGGATCACCCTGACGCACAATGTCAACGGCATCGTCACCGTCTGCTTCCTGCCGGCCAGCGCCGGCGGCGAGTGGGGAACACCGAAGCCGCTGCCGCTGGGAGAAGGACGGAGCTTCCTGCCGCTCCTTTCGCCGGACGCGCGAACCCTCGCGTTCCAGAGCGACCGCGACGGCAAGGTGCAGAGCTACGTCGTCGCGTTCCATGGCGGCGAGGTGAGTGGTCCCGTGATTCGGGTACGCACGCAGGGAAGCGACTGGCATCAGTGGTCCGCCGACGGCCGTGCGCTCTACGTCCTGGACGATCGCCGGCACCTCGTGAAGGTGCCCGTGACGAGCGGCTCGCCGCCGAGCGTGGGAGCCGCGACGGAGTATGCCGATGTCGGCAAGGCCCAAGGTGCTTTCTGGATGGTTCGACCGGACGGGAGCGTGCTCGTCGGCCAGAAGAACGCCAACGAGAAGGACGCGACGCAGATGAACCTCGTGCTCGGCTGGTCGTCGGTGCTGACGAGGAAGCCAGCGGCGAAGTAGTCGCGGGCGCCGGCTCCCGGGCGACACGAGGAAGGCGCGCACGCTTGCCGGTCGCACGCCCTTGTGATGGACTCGCCGCTCCACGTCCAACCCGAGGGTGCCCATGTCCCGCTCCGCGTTCTTCGCGCTCGCCCTGACGGCGACGCTCGCATTCCCGCTCGCCGCGTTCGCCGACGATCACGCCGCGCATCTCGCCATCGGCGATCCCGCCCGCAAGGACCGCACGGTCGGCATCGTGCTCGACGGCATCACCGACTCCGCCACGGGCGACACGATCTCCGTGGCCGAACTGGCCGCGCGCCTCGACGGCGTGCGGCTGCTGTTCGTGGGTGAGAGCCACGTGGACATGGAGTTCCACCGCGTGCAGCTGCGCGTGCTGCAGGAACTGCAGCGCCGCGGCCGCACCGTGATGATCGGGCTCGAGATGTACCCGGTCACCGAGCAGCAGTGGCTCGACCGCTGGTACGGCAACCGGAAGCTGACCGAGGAGCAGTTCCTCACCGAGTCGCGCTGGTACAAGAACTGGGGCTACCACTGGAACTACTACCGCGACATCTTCCTGTTCGCGCGCGAACACCGCGTGCGCATGTTCGGCGTGAACCTGCCGCGTGGTGCGGTCAGCACGATCCGCGCGAAGGGTTTCGATTCGCTCACCGTGGCTCAGCGCGCCATGCTGCCGCCGCGCATCGACCTCGAGAACGAGGAGCACAAGCGGCTCTTCCGCGCGTTCTTCGGTGACGAAGACGCGCTGCACGGCAACATGCCCGAGGGCATGTTCAACGGCATGTTCCGCGCCCAGTGCGGCTGGGACGCGGCGATGGGCTGGAACGCGGTCCAGGCGCTGAAGAAGTACGGCGACGAGAAGTCCATCATGGTCGTGCTCATCGGTTCGGGGCACGTGGCCTACGGCCTCGGGGCCGAGCGGCAGGTGAAGCCGTTCTTCGACGGCCGGATCGCCAGCGTGATCCCTTACGCGGTCGCCGACGAACCCGGCGGCAAGCCGACGACGCACGTGCAGGCGTCGTACGCGAACTTCACGTGGGGCCTGCCGGCGTCCACCGATCCGATCTATCCGTCCACCGGCATCTCGACCGCGGAAGCGAAGAGCGGCCCGCGGTACAAAGTGATCAACGTGGCCGAGGACTCGCCGGCCGCGGCGGCGGGCGTGAAGACGGGAGACGAAATCATCTCGATCGACGGCGTGCTGGTGGACGAAAAGGAAACGTCCAACCGCTACATGTCCACCAAGCGTTGGGGCGACGACCTGCGCTACCGCCTGATGCGCGGCGGACAGGAAATCGAGCTCACGGTGCACCTGCGCCGCAAGCACAGCCAGCCGGAGCCGGACTCGAGCGCAGCGGCGCCGCAGGCGCCGCAGGCGCCGAAGGCTCCGGCCGCGCCGTCCGGAGGTAACAAGTGATGACGCTGCGCCGTGTGGCGTTCGCACTGCTGACGGCGCTCGCGCAGCCGGGCGCTGCGGCGGCCTCCACCGCGACGACGGCGCCGGCTCCAGCCGATGCGCACGTCCATCACGCGATGCATGTGACGCTCGATCCCCCGCGCGGCTGGCTCGAGGTGACCGACACGCTCACCGTGCCCGCCGCGTTCGTGAAGGACGGCTCGGCGGACTTCCTGCTGCACGGCGCGCTCGTCTTGAACAGCTCGACGCCTCCGGCGTCGCGAGTGCCGCTGCGTTCGGGTTCGCACGACGACGCCACGCGCTTCTTCGGCATCAATGCTTCGGACGCCGACCTCGACACCTCGCTCGCGCGCTGGCGCGTGACGCTGCCGCCCGCCGGCGGGAGCGTGGTGCTGCACTACGCCGGACACTTCGACTTCGGACTGTCCGACGAGCGCGAGCAGTACACGCGCGGCTTCCGCCAGACGATCGGCATCGTCTCGAAGGAGGGCGTGTACCTCGCGGGCGACGGGTTCTGGTACCCGCAGCTGAACCGCGGGCTCATGGGCGCGCGCGTGTCGGTCTCGATGCCCGACGGCTGGCAGGTGATCGCGCCCGGCAACGGACGCGCGCGCGACTCGGACGGCCAGGCGCGCTGGAACGTCGAAGGTGGGCTCGACGAGCTCACGCTCGTGGGCGGCCCGCTGCTCGAGTACCGCGAGAAGGCCGGAGCGATCGACGCGCTCGTCTACCTGCGCACCAAGGACGACGCGCTCGCCGCCAAGTACCTCGAAGCGACCGCGCAGTACCTGAAGATGTACGAGGACCTCATCGGCCCGTACCCGTACGGCAAGTTCGCGATGGTCGAGAACTTCTGGGAGACGGGCTACGGCATGCCGAGCTACACGCTGCTCGGGCCGCAGATCATCCGCTTCCCGTTCATCCTCACGTCGTCCTACCCGCACGAGATCCTGCACAACTGGTGGGGCAACTCGGTCTTCGTGGACTACGAGAGCGGCAACTGGTGCGAGGGGCTCACGGCCTACATGGCCGACCACCTGATCCAGGAACAGCGCGGCCGCGGCGCCGAGTACCGGCGCGACGCGCTGCAGAAGTACCGCAACTACGTGCGCGACGGCCGCGACCTCGCGCTGTCCGCGTTCCGCTCGCGTCACAGCGCGGCGACCGAGGCCGTGGGCTACGGCAAGGCGCTCATGGTGTTCCACATGCTGCGCCAGCGTGTCGGTGACGACGCGTTCCGTCGCTGGGTGCGCACGTTCGACGAACGCTTCCGTGGCAAGCAGGCGTCGTGGGCGGACGTCGAGTCCGTGTTCGAATCGGTGTCCGGCCTCGACCTGACGCGCTTCTTCGCCGATCACGTCACGCGCGTGGGCGCGGCGGAGTTGCGGCCCGAACGCGTGCAGGTGCGCGCTAGCGCGGACGGCTTCGAGATCACCGGCACGCTCGTGCAGGCCCAGAAGGGCGCGGCGCTCGAGCTGCACGTGCCCGTGCTCGTGCAGACTGCGAAGGGTAACGTCACGGACACCGTGCACTGCTTCACCGCACGCACGGCGTTCACGGTGCGAACGAAGACCCGCCCGCTCGCGCTTCCCGTGGATCCGGCGGCCGACGTGTTCCGCCTGCTCGATCCGCGGGAGACGCCGCCGTCGCTGGGGCAGGTGTTCGGGGATGCGCGCGTGCTGGCCGTGCTGCCCGCGAAGGCGAGCGCCACGGAGCAGGCCGCCTGGCGCACGATGGCCGAGAGCTGGCGCAGCGACGGCCACGCGATCGAGTTCGCGACCGACGCCGAAGTGAAGACGCTGCCCGCCGATCGCGCGGTGTGGCTGCTCGGCCGCGGCAACACGCTCGCGGCGTCGCGCTTCGCCGGAGGCGCCGACTTCGCCCTCACGCGCGACACCCTGCGCGTGGACGGCGAGGCGATGGCGATGACCGGACACTGCGGCGTGCTCGTGCGGCGTCATCCCGGTGCGGTCGAGAAGGCGATGGGCTGGATCTTCGCCGACGACATGGCGGCGCTGCCCGGACTGGGGCGGAAACTGCCGCACTACGGCAAGTACTCGGCGCTCGGCTTCGAGGGCACGGAGCCGGTGAACGTGCTCAAGGCCCAGTGGAGCGCGACGGACTCGCCGCTGCGCGTTGCGCTGCAGGCGTCCGCGCCGCAGCTGCCGCCGCTCACGCACCCCGCGCTCGCCGAGCTGCCGCCCGTGTTCTCGGAGCAGGCGATGCTCGACCGCGTGCGCTGGCTGGCCGCGCCCGAGCGCGAAGGCCGCGGCGTGGGCACGAAGGGCCTCGACGAATCGGCCGAGTGGATCGCGGCGCGCATGCGCGAGTTCGGGCTCGAGCCCGGCGGGGACAACGGCACGTACTTCCAGGCTTTCACTACGACCAAGTCGCCGAACGGCCAGAGCGTGACGCTCCGCAACGTGATCGGCGTGCTGCGCGGTGCGGCGCCAGAGCGTGCCGGGCAGGCGGCGCTGCTCACGGCGCACTACGATCATCTCGGGCGCGGCTGGCCCGACGTGCACGCGGGCGACGCAGGCAAGGTGCACGCGGGCGCCGACGACAACGCGAGTGGCGTCGCGGTGATGCTCGAGCTGGCGCGCGCGCTGGCGGCGGGAGAGAAGCCGCAGCGCACGATCGCGTTCATCGCGTTCACGGGCGAAGAATCCGGGCTGCAGGGTTCGCGGCACTACGTCGCGCATCCCGCGTTCGCGCTGGACAAGACCATCGGCGTCATCAACCTCGACACGGTCGGGCGGCTGTTCGGCAAGCGCGTCTCGGTGCTCGCCACCGGCACGGCCACCGAATGGCAGCACATCTTCCGCGGCGCCGGCTTCGTGACCGGCGTCGAGCCCCGGCTCGTGGCCGAGGCGCTCGAGTCTTCGGACCAGGTGAGCTTCATCGAGAAGGGCGTGCCCGCGGTGCAGATCTTCACCGAGCCGCACGTGGACTATCACCGCCCGAGCGACACACCGGAGAAGCTCGACGGCCCCGGTCTCGTGAAGGTGGCGGCGTTCGTGCGCGAGGGCATCCAGTACTTGGGCGATCGCCCCGAGATGCTCACGAACACGATCGCCGGCGCGAAGCCGAGCGCGCCGGCGGGCGGCGCGGCCGCCGGCGGCGGCCGCCGCGTGACGATCGGCACCATGCCCGACTTCGCGTTCGCCGGCCCCGGCGTGAAGGTGGCGGGAGTGACGCCCGGCTCGCCGGCCGACAAGGCCGGGCTCAAGGAAGGGGACGTGCTCATGAAGCTGAACGGCGAGGCGATCCCCGACCTGAAGAGCTACTCGGCCATGCTGCGTGCGCTACAGCCGGGGCAGTCGGTGCGCATCGGCTATCGCCGCGGAGACACCGAGCAGGAAGTGACGCTCACCGTCGTCGAGCGCTGAACGTGCACGTGGCCGCCGCGCGCGAGGACGCCGCCGCGGCTACCGCGCGCTCAGCGCCAGCATGGTGAGGTCGTCGGTCGGGGCGCCGTTCTCGAACGCCTGCACGCGGGCGATGACCTCGTCCACGATGCCCTGCGGGCCTGCGGCCCTCGCGTCGCGCACGGCGGAGACCAGGCGGTCCTCGCCGAAGAGCTCGTCCTCGCCCTCGGCTTCGGTGACACCGTCGCTGTAGGCGAAGAGCACGTCCCCCTGAGCGAGCGTGACGCGCCCGAGCTGGCACTCCCATTCGTCGAACACGCCGAGCACGGTCGCGGTCGCCTTCAGCCATTCGACGTCGCCGTTCGCACGCAGCACGAGCGGCGGGTTGTGACCGCAGTTGACGTAGTTCAGCCGCCGCGAGGCATCCGACCACACGCCGAAGAACAGCGTGGCGAACTGCCCCGGGCGCGAGCGCTCGCGCAGCAGGCGGTTCACCTGCCGCAGTGCGCGCAACGGATCCTCGGGTGTCGAGCCGACCTGGCTGCGCACGTGCGCCTGCAGGTTGGCCATGCGCAGCGCGGCGTGCACGCCCTTGCCCGACACGTCGGCGAGCACGAGCGCGACCTGTTGCGGCCCGAGCGGCAGGAAGTCGTACCAGTCGCCACCCACGCTGCGCGCCTGCGCGCAGTGTGCGGCAAGCGTGGCGTTCGCGAGCGCCGGCGCGGCGTCGGGGAAGAGCTGCGACTGCACCTCACGCGCGATCTGCAGCTCGCGGTCGATGCGGCGTGAATAGTCCAGGCGCTCGGCGAGCATCTCGGCCATGCGGATGACCTCGAACGCCACGCCCGCGTGCGCCGCTGCCGAGACCAGCCGCGGGCGCAGCGCCGGATCGAGCGCGCCCGAGGCCGTGGCTCCGATCGCGACGAGTCCGACGGGATGGTCGTGGCGGTCGAACACCGGCACGATGGCCGCGGGAGCCTGCGGCAACCCGAGGCGCTCACCGAGCGCCGCACGCAGCCCGCACTCGAAGTGGGCGCCGCGCCAGAGCTGCTCGCTCGTCGCCGGGTCCGAGTCCAGCTCGAGCACCGAGGCACTCGTCCGGGAGCCGTCCGCGCAGGCGAAGGCGCCGTCCGGGCGCCGGACCCAGACCGCCAGCCATTCCGGCGCGGCCAGCTCGCGCACGTGCGTGGCCAGCAGCCGGGCCAGTCCGGGCCGGTCGGTGGCGGCGGCTTGCCGGGTGAAGTCGTCCATCGCGTCTGCTCCCGGTGGAGGCCGGCCGGTGCCGCAGCCCGCTGGGGCGACGGTCCGGAATGGCGTCGGCGGTTCGGGCGTGACCATAACATTGCGCCGAGCCCTGGCGCCCCGGTGCTAACATCCAGACGAAGCCGGTGGCGCAGCCCTTGGTGCGATCGCACGAGGTTCGCCCGAACGGCGGGCGAGAGACGTGACCGCCGGTGACCGGCGGCCGGTGAGCATCCGGCCGCGTCGCGAAGGAGGGTCACCATGAAGATCCTGCTCGCCCTGGACACCTGTGCGACCGCCGACCAGACGGTCGCGACCGTGCAGCGGCTGTTCGCTCCCGACATGGCGTCGGTGGTGGCGCTGTCGGTGGTGGGTTCGAACGAACTCGACGTCGCGCCGTCACCCGTGCTGCTCGCTTCGGTGGCGCAGAACATCGCGGTGCTCGAGGCGGATCACGTGCGCACGCACGAGGAGTGCGTCGCGCGCGCCGTACGCACGCTTCGCGCGGCGGGCTACCACACGAGTGGCGACGTGCGTCACGGTGAGCCGCGCGACGTGATCCCGGTCGCGGCACGCGAACACCAGGCCGACCTGGTCGTCGTCGGCGTGCACCGCCGGACCAGCATCCGGCGGCTCATCTCACGCAGCCTCGCCTCGCACGTGACCGAGCACGCCCACTGCGACGTGCTGGTGGTGAGGCACGACGGCTGAACGGAAGAAGAGCAGCGCGGCATCGACACCCGGCCCTGAGGCTGGCATCCTGCCGCGCATGCCCACGCCCTCCACGAGCGATTCGAACGGCGCCGTATTCACCATGAAGCCCATCGGTCACGCGCGCAGCGCGCTGGCCGACACGTCACGGATCCCCACGGGCGCGGGCGCGCGCCACGAAGCCGAAGGCGTGCTCGAACTGCTGCCGGAGCTCGAAGCCGGGCTCACGGATCTCGAGGGGTTCTCGCACCTCTACGTGCTCTGGGTGTTCGACCGCGCCGAGGGCTTCGACCTGCTCACCACCACGCCGCTCGATGCGCGTCCGCACGGCGTCTTCGCCACGCGCTCGCCGCGCCGTCCCAACCCGATCGCGCTGACCGTCGTACGCCTGCTGCGCCGCGAAGGCCGGCGCCTGTTCGTGCGAGGGCTCGACATGGTCGACGGCACGCCGATCCTCGACGTGAAGCCCTACCTTTCGAGCGTTCCCGAACACGAGCTCGTTCGCGGCTGGATGACCGAGGCCGAAGCCCGCGCGAAGCAGCACCCGAAACCGGACGGGGGAGCCCGCTCATGAGCCGCCGAATCGCGCTGACTCGTTCGACGCTCCCGTGGATCGTCGGCGCACTGGGCCTGATGCTCTGGGCGCTGCCCGACGTGGTCGTGCTCGTGGGCTTCTCGGTGCTGCTCGCCTACGCGCTGCTTCCCGCGGTCGCGCTGCTCGAGCGCGTGCGACTGGGCCGCGGCCGGAACCTCTCACGCGGCGTGGCCGCGGCGATCGTGATGCTCGCGCTCGTGGGCGTCGTGGGCTGGCTGCTCGCGCTCGCCGTTCCGCGGCTGGGCGCCGAGGCGGCTCAGTTCGCTTCCGTCGCGCCTGCCACGCTGCGACGGCTGCTGGACGCGATCGACGGGTGGGCCGCCGCGCACGGTTACGGGACGGTGGTCGGGCCCGCGCTCGCACAGGCGCGCGCCGACCTGCCCTCGCTGGTGCCCCAGCTCGGCGGCACGCTCGCCGCGTGGACCGGCCGGGTGGTCGGCGGCGTCGGCAGCCTGCTCGGCTACGCGCTCGTGCCGCTGCTCGCGTTCTACCTGCTCGCCGACTCGGCGGCCGTGCAGTCGAGCGCGCTGCGATTCGTGCCCGGCGAGCTGCGCCCCGAGCTGCAGCGCATCGGGCAATCCGTGAATCGCGCGCTGCTGAGCTACGTGCGCGGCCAGGCGGTCGTGTGTCTCGTCACCGGCGCGGCGGCCGCGCTCCTGCTCGCGCTGCTGCAGTTCCCGGCCGCGCTTCTGCTCGGCGTGCTCGCGGGCCTCGCGCAGTTGATTCCCTACATCGGCTTCACGGTGACGATCGTCACGATCACGCTCGTGGGGCTGAGCGTGGATCCCCTGCATGCGGCGATCGGCGCGGCCGTCTATTTCGCGGTGGACTGGGTGACGGGCACGTTCATCACGCCGCGTGTGATGGAGCGCTACCTCAAGATGCACCCGTTCGTCGTGACCGTCAGCGTGATCGTCGGCGCCCGGCTGCTCGGCCCCGCGGGCGCACTTCTGGCGCTGCCCGGCGCCGCGATCCTGCAGGCCGTGATCGCGAGCCTGGCGAGCGAACCGAAGGGGAGCGACGCCGCGGCCGAGTGAACCTGCGCCGGACACGCCTGCGGCGCGGGCGATCGCTGCCGTCGCCCGCGCCGCCGTGCTCCGCGTGCGTGTCAGTGCAGCTGGATGACGCGCGTCGTGACGACCGCGTCCGACTGCTGCACGCGCGCCCAGTAGGTTCCCGCCGGCACGCCCGAGGCGGGCAACTCGACGCGACGCATGCCGGGCGCGAGCCCGTCCAGATCACGCTTCGCCACTCGGCGCCCCTGGACGTCGAACAGCTCCAGCTTTCCGCCACGAGCGGGCAGCGCCAGCTCGAACGCAATCGTGCCGCCGGCGAGTCCGCCGAGCCTGCGAATGGCGAGGCGATCGGGGAGCGCACCGTCGTCAGAGGCTTCGCGCCCCTCGTCCGCGACCGGGTCCGCCGCGACCGGCGCTTCGCCGCCTGCGACACGCTCGTGCCACGCGACCACGCGCCATTCGCCGTCCTCGAGCGCCAGCTCGAGCACGTTGTCGCTGCCCTCGAGCATCACCTGCGAGCCGTCGTCGAACGTGAGCCGGAACGCGAGCCGCTCGACGTGTGCGACGGCGCGCTTGGCGCCCACGGAGCGCAGTTCGACCGACACGGCGCCGAGCGGCGCGTCCACCTGTGCCACGAGCGGCAGCGGCCGCCCGTCCGGCGCGCGGCCACCGCCACGGAAGAGGTGAGAGGCGAACGCGAGTTCGTCGTCCCGCCCGAAGCCGCGCGGGTGCCGCTGCGCGAAGCCCGGCTCGTCGGACTCGAACCGGTAACGGCGGGACATGCCCGCGACCCAACCGTCTGGATCACGCCGCTCGAACGCGGCGTACATGGCGAGCACGGTCTGGATGGGGTCGGCATCGGCGATCGCCACAAGCGCGACCGGCGGCGCGCTCGCCAGCTGGCTCACGGCCACCATTTCGAGTGAGAGGCCACAGCGGCAGTGCGCCGGCATGGCGTTCGAGCCGTGCACCGCGCCACCGGGCGCGGCATCCGGCTCACCCTGCGCGAGCGCCACCGAAGCCACCAGAACGAGCCACGGGAATCGCAACGTCTTCATGCTGCCTCCTCGCCGCGCGAGCGGCACCCCGGTCGGGTCGATTCGACGAGGAGACGGGGACCTCGCTCACGCCATACAGCAGCATGCGTGCCATGGCGTGCACGCACGCGAAAGCCGCGCCACGCGCGCGTAACGCATGCGCACGAGCGCGGCTTCGACGTGAAGTGTCACCCGAAAAGTGTTTCGCGGGCGAAGCAGAGTGACATGCCCACGTGAGTCGCGCGGCGCAGCCGGATGGGTGAGAGCAGCTACTTCGGCTGCTGCGTGAGCTGCAGGCGCGAGACGTCGTATCCCTGCGTCCGCAAGCGTTCGAGGATTCCCGAATACACCGCCGCATCCATCGTGCGCGTACGGCTCAGGATCCAGAGGTAGCCGCGGCCCGGATGACCGACGACCGCATACTCGTAGTCGGCCCCGAGATCGATGATCCAGTAGTCGCCCCAGAACGGCCAGAAGAACGTGACCTTGAGCTTGGCGTTGCTCTGGCGATCGACGACGCGCGCGCGGCCACGCGCGACGGTCTCGCGCCCGGTGAGCGAGTCGCGATTGCAGCGGTTGACGACTTCGATCTGGCCGTCCGGGCGGATCGTATAGGTCGCGGCGCTCGCGGTGCAGCCCTTCTGGAAGCGCTGGGGGAAGCTCGCGATCTCGTACCAGGTGCCGGTGTAGCGCGCGAGGTCCACGCGCTCGACCGTGCGGAGCGGGGCGGGCTTCGCGGCGCTCGGATGGGCAAGCGCCATTCCGCACGCGAGCAAGCCGGCGCCCAACCAGCGACGAATCGCGCGCGTGACCGTTCGCGAGTCGGCGCGGCTCATGGCCGCCCCGGCCAGCCCGCCTTGGTGAACTTGCCGTTTCGGCTGATGACCTTGCCGTCGGCTTCGATCACTCCGCCCTGGCGCAGATCGCAGACCATGTCCCAGTGCAGTCCGCTCTCATTCTTGCCGCCGCTCTCCTTGATGGAGGCGCCGCAGGCGGCGTGGAACGTGCCGCCGATCTTCTCGTCGAAGAGCGTGTTCTTCACGCCGCGCCGGATGCGGTAGTTGGTGCCGATCGCGATCTCGCCCAGCACGCGCGCGCCCTTGTCCTGGTCGAGCATCTTGATCAGGAAGTCCTCGCCCTTGCTCGCCGAGGCGTCGACCACGCGGCCGCCCTTGAAGCGCAGGCGGATGCCGTCCACTTCGCGGCCCTGATGGAGCGAGGGGAAGCTGTAGCAGACCACGCCCTCGGTCGCGTCCTCGAGCGGGCCGGTGAAGACCTCGCCGTCGGGGAAGTTCACGTGGCCGTCGCAGTTGATCCACCTGCGGCCCTTCACGCCGACCGTGAGGTCGGTGCCCTGCGGCGTCTTGAACCGCACCTCGCTGACCTTGTTCAGGTACTTCACGACCTTTTCCTGCTTCGCGCTGATGGCCTTCCACGCGGCGATGGGGTTGGGAAGATCGAGCAGCCCCGCGCCGAAGACGAAGTCTTCGTACTCGCGTAGCGACATGTCGGCGTCCTGAGCGGAGGCCTGGTTTGGGAACATCGTGCCGATCCAGCGCATGTTGCCCTTCTTGCCGAAGGGAATCGCCGTGCGCGTCATGAACGTCGTGAACCACTTGCGCCGCGCCGCGCTCGCGCGCGCCTGCTTGGCCGGGTCGGCGCCGGAGAGCGACTTGGTGTTCACGGTGCCCCACGTCGAGATCAGGCAGTCGATGGTCTCGATCTCGTGCTGGGCGACCGGGTTCTGGAAGTCGAGCTGGTCGTTGCCGGCGAGCCGCACGAAGTCCTCGGCCGCCTGGTCGCTCATCAGCGTGATGTACGGGTGGCCGCCCGCGCGCAGCACGGAGCGGAAAACCTCGGCGAGCAGCGGCTCGCACACGGCCGAACCCGTGATCTTGACGAGGTCGCCCTTGCGCACCCGGGCGGAATAGTTCACGAGCAGGTCGGCGAGTCTGGCGAGACGCGGGTCGGACATGGGGAGACTCCGGAGAACGGTGGGACGGACGTGTGAGCGGCGCGAGGATGCACGCAACGGCGAATGGGCGGCAAGCGGGCGAGGGGAGAAGTTCGGTGAACAAGAATTCCCGCCAACTTCCCGCTTCAGCTAGGGTAGGTGCTGAGAGAGATGCGCCCATCCCGCACGCCCATCACCGGAGGTTTGCCTTGAAGTGCTTCCGCCATCTGTTTGTGTTCGCCTGCGTTGCGCTGTCCTTCGCGGCGTGGGCAACTCCACGGGCTCACGCCGACGCCCTGCAGCAGACGTACACCATTCCGGGCTGGCGGCTCGAAAAACTGCTCGGCAACACCGACGGTGACCTGGCTTACGAAATGCTCATGGTGAATCGCGCGAGCGGCTACTACGGCGTGTTCGACGCGGGGACGGGCGCCCTGCAGAAGCCGTTCACCTCCATCACGCCCGCCACCGGCTGGATCGAGCCCATCGACTTCGACGGCGACGGCCGCGCCGAGCTGGTCGCCCGTGTGGACGACGGCGTGCATCGCGATGTCGTCGTGTGGCGCGATTCGCTCGGCTCCTACTACGTGAGGTTCAGCCACACCGAGCCGGTGGTCAGCCAGTTCGGGGACAAAGTGCGTAGCACCACCTTCAAGGACCTGGTCGAGGTCCAGCCGGGCGACGTCGTGGTGCGCAACTGGACGAACGGCGCGGAGCTGATGCGGGCCTCCACGGCGGGTCCGGGGTGGAACACCACGCATCAGGCCGATGCGCGCCCGGTCGACGTGGACGGCGACGGCATCGACGAACTCCTGCTCTTGAATTTTGGCGTTTCGTGCCGCCTCTACAAATGGAACGGGACGCAGTACGTGATGCTCTGGATCAAGACCGGCAACTGGTTCTTCGACCAGTCGTTCAACTGCGACACCGATTCGCACCGGGAGATGGCGCTCATCGACCTGAACGGCAACGGCGGACTCGGCCGCTACCGGATCCTGGACGGACTCACCGGCGCCACCGAGCTCGACCCGAGCGCGTTCACGGGCAGCTATTCGTTCCAGCCCGTGGATCACGACGGCGACGGCATCATGGAGCTCTTCTTCACGCAGACGGTCCCGACGTCTCTCACCGCCGCCTATCAGTGGAACGGGCTCACGTACCAGACGTCGTTCAGTCACGCCGACCTGACGACGCTCGTCCAGCCGGTTCGCATGCGCGCCACGACCCAGACCGAGTACATCGAGACCCTGCCGGGCGACCTGCGCATCCGCAGCTCCGCGGGCTTCGTGCTGTTCGACGCCGCCGCGAGCATTCCCGGCTGGCCGGCGAGTGAGCTGCCCGAGGTCCAGACGCACGACGTGAACCACGACGGACTCGTGGAGCTCGTCGTGTCGTTTCCTTCCGGCCTGCGGATGATCCGCTACGACGGCACGTTCTCGCAGGCGTGGAGCCTGCCGGGGCGTCTTCTGGCCGGGAACGTCGGCAGCACCGACGCCGACGCGCAGGACGAGTTCCTGTGCATCGAGCCGGGCGCCGGCAACGTCGGCGCGTACGCCGTGTACGACGGCCTGGGCGGCGCCAAGGAGGGACTGTGGCCGCAGTTCACCAACGACAGGTGTTTCGTGCTCTCCGGTCCGTGGGAGCAGAACGGCCGCAACTCGCTGTTCTTCGCGAGTGCCGGGGCGTTCGCCGGGCCGAAGCCGCTGAACACGATGGTCCGCTGGAACGGCTCCGGCTACTACAACGCCTTCGCGTTCGCGGACACGGTGGACATGGTCCTCGCGCAGCGAAACCGCAGCGCGACGACGTGGGACCTCGCGGAGTACCTGACCAACGGCGACCTCGTGATTCGTGACGCGGTGAACGGCTCGATCCGCCTCCAGGCTTCGCGCTCGCTTCCGGGCTGGACGGGAATCGACCTCCTGTCCGATCCGCCCACGCGCGGCCTCGCGTACGACACTCGCAACAGCTGGGAGACGATGATCAACGAGAACGGCCGCTTCACCGCGGTGCGCCGCAACCTGACACTGGATGCTGCCGGGGAGCCGGGCTTCTCGACGCCGAGCGCGATGCGCGTGCTGCCGAGCATGCCCAACCCGTTCCGGGTCGCGACCACGCTGCGGTTCCAGGTGCCGCGCGACGGCCATGCGCAGATCCGCATCTTCGACGCCGCCGGGCGCGTGGTGCGCACGCTGGACCGCGCGCTCACGGCGGGCAACCACACGGTGGAGTGGGACGGCCTCGACGACGCCGGCCGGCCCTCGCCGAACGGCGTGCTCTTCTACTCGGTGACCGTGGGTGCGGAGCGCCAGACGATGAAGCTCGTGCGGCTGCGGTAGGGGGCGAATCGCGCTCGCCACGCGAGTGCAGTTTCACCGCCGCGCCGATCCGTTACTCGACTACACTCCACCGCCACTTCAAGAGCCGTTGCCCATCCCAACAGCGGAGAACACCTTTGGTCAGCCATCGCCCCACTCGCGCGCTGCTCGGCTTCGTCCTGCTCTTCGGAATGCTCGCGCCGCGCCTGGCGGCTTCGGAAGTGCTCAAGACCCGGTGGTCGTTGCCCGGATTGGTGTACCGCGCTTCGCTCGGGAACACCGACTGGGATCCGCAGCCCGAACTCCTCTGCATCGAGCGGTCGGTCCGCTACGCGGTCGTGGACGGCGCCACGGGCCAGATCCAGCAGGGCTTCAACAGCTTCAACTTTCCCGACGCCGGCTGCACGGCCGCCGACACCGACGGCGACGGCCGCAACGAGCTGTTCTTCAACCGCGCGTACGGCGGGCCGCCGATGTTCGCGGCCTACCAGTGGAACGGCTCGTCGTACGCGCAGATGTACCAGCACACGGACCTGACCTACGCGTATTCGATCGTGCACCTGCGCAACCAGTTCCAGACCGAAGTGCTCGAGATCGGCGCCACCGACATCCGCGTGCGCGCGATGAACGGCAGCGTGCTCTGGCGCGCCTCGACGTCGCTGCCCGGCTGGACGGGCAACAACCCGTTTGCGTCCGTCCTGGACGTGGACAACGACGGTACGCCGGAACTCCAGATCACCCGCGACGCTTCGACCGTGGACGTGGTGCGCTACTCGGGCGGCGCGTTCTCGCGCATCTGGGGAGTGACGGGGTGGCAGCCCATGAGCGCGTTCAACTCCGATGCCGACTCTCACGAAGAAGTCGCGATGTTCAGCGCGACCGACGGCCACATCGCAATCTTCGACGGCCGCTTCGGCTACCTGAAGTACGACGCCACGGCGTATTCGATCTTCACCGGCGGCGACGTGCTGCCGTTCGACTCGGACGGCGACGGCCAGATGGAGCTGTTCTTCTACCGTCAGGGACCGGGAACCCCGTGCGTCACGGCGGTGCAGGGAGGCTGCTGCGGATACAACACGATGTGGACGCACAACAGCGCCGTGTCGGGCATCTTTCCCGCGACCTCTCGCAGCACGGCGGAGCACGAAATCGTCGAGATCACGACGGGCAACTTCCGGATTCGCGACGCGGTGACGGGCGATGTGCTGTTCACGGCTTCCACGGGCCTGTTCCCCTGGTCGGGCAACACGCCGAGCGTGTCGCTGCAGGACGCGAACCACGACGGTGTCTCGGAGCTCGCGGTGACGGATAAGACGAACGCGCTGCGGGTCGTGACTGGCGAGAGTGGCTTCTACCACGAGCTGTGGTCGGCGCCCGGCTGGCAGTTCTACGCGGGCCTCGGCGACACCGACGGCGATCCGGCGGACGAGTACATGCTGCGCCAGGTCTCGACGGGCAGCACGAGCCTCGTGGACGGAATGACGGGCACTCCCGCGACGGTGGTGCCGGACTGGAACGCGGCGAACGGCGTGGCCTACCTGGCCAACGATCCCGGCGGGTACGACGTGAACAACATCCTCTCGTATCGTCCGAGCTTCTCCGGGTCCCCGGCGCAGCTGCGCCAGTACGGACGGACCGCCAACTTCTACACCGTGCTGTTCTCGCACACCGACCCGGTGTTCACCGCGGCGGCCGTGCGGCTGCGCTCGGCATGGCAGGGCGAGATTCTCGAAGTCGCGCCCGACGACGACCTGCGGCTGCGGGACGGACAGACGGGCGCGATGCTCTTCCAGGGTTCGGTCGGCGCGCCGGAGTGGAGCGGCGTCGACATGACCGCGAACACGCCGTTCGTCGCCCTGAACCTCGACCCCGACGACGACCAGAACGAGCTGCTGATCAACGAGCACTCGCAGCTGCGCATGATCGACGAGTTCACGTTCGCCGATGCGCCGCCGTCCTCGCGTCCGGTCGCCTTCGCGCTCATGCCCGGCTCGCCGAACCCGTTCCGCTCGAGCGTCGCGCTCCGCTTCGCGCTGCCGGAGGGCGGCCCGGTGCGCGTGCGGATCTTCGACACCGCCGGCCGGCTCGTGCGGCAGATGGACCAGGCGTTCGCCGCGGGCAACCGCGAGTTCGTCTGGGACGGCGCCGACGAGTCGGGATCACCCGCACCGAGCGGCATCCTCTTCTACGAGGTCACGGCTGCCGGCGTGCGCAAGACCAGCCGGCTCGTGCGGCTGCCTTAGTCGTCCCCGAATCGAGCTGCCTTCATCGGCCGCATTCTTGCGTGCGCCCCTGCGCAGGCAGGAGTGCGGCCGCTCGCATCTGGTGCGCGAGCGCCGCCCGGAGGTATCGCGAACTCGCGGGAGGACGACCATGACGGGACAGCCGAACGAGCCGAACAGCCCGGGCGGACAAGAGGATGCGACTCCAGCGCGTGCCTCGCGGCCACTGGCGGCCAGCTTGATGACGTTCGATCTCGCCGCGGAAGCCGCCGCCCTGCGCAAGGAGGGCCCGTGGCTCCAGCATGGTAGGAACGCGCTCACCTTGGCCAAATATGCCGACCTGCGCATCGTGTACATGCTCATGAAGGCCGGCACGCGCCTCCCACAGCACCACGCGACCGGCCGCATTTCCGTGCAGACGGTGACCGGGCACGTCCGCCTGCACCTGAGCGAACGGACCGTCGAGTTGCCCGCCGGTCACCTGCTGGCGCTGGAGCAGGAAGTCCAGCACGACGTCGAGGCGATCGAGGAAAGCACGATCCTGCTCACGCTCGCGTGGCCGGGGGAAGAGGCGGGGCGCTGAGAGCGCATGCTCGGGTGGACCACTTCCGACAACACGGCCGGAGCGCACCGATCTTCGTTCGGCGCGCGAGCAATGCTAGGCTCATGCCCATGAAGACACCGCGCTCGTTGCTCCTGCTCGCCGTACTCGCCGCCTTCGCCACCCTGAGTGCCGCTCCCGCCCGCGCCCAGTACACGCTGGTGTGGGAGGACAACTTCGACGGCACGACCGTCAACACTTCGAAGTGGGCGTTCCAGACGGGCACCGGCTGCCCGACGCTGTGCAACTGGGGCAACAACGAGCTGCAGTACTACCGCGCCGAGAACGCGACCGTCTCCGGTGGCCTGCTCACGATCACCGCGCGCCAGCAGTCCTTCGGTGGCAAGTCCTACACGTCGGCACGACTGCGCAGCCAGGGCCTCGCGGACTTCACGTACGGCAAGATCGAGATGCGCGCGAAGCTTCCCATCGGACGCGGCCTGTGGCCGGCGTTCTGGATGCTGCCGACCAACAGCCCGTACGGGAACTGGCCGATGAGCGGCGAGATCGACATCATGGAGTACGTCGGTCACCAGCCGAGCCAGGTGTTCGGCACGCTGCACTACGGCAATCCGAACCAGATCTACTCGAGCACGTCCACGTCGCTGGCGTCGGGCACGTTCCACGACGGCTTCCACACGTTCGCGATCGAGTGGGAGCCCAACCGGATCCGCTGGCTCCTCGACGGCGTGCAGTACGCGTGCAAGAGCAACTGGATCTCGTCCGCCGCGGGCTATCCGGCGCCGTTCGACAAGCCGTTCCACATGCTGATCAACCTCGCCGTGGGCGGGAACCTGCCCGGCTCGCCCGACGGCAGCACGGTGTTCCCGCAGGAGTTCGTGATCGACTGGGTGCGCGTGTGGCAGAAGCCGCAGGACATGACGAGCATCCTGTTCGACGGCATGGACCACGCGAATCCGTTCGCCAACGGCTGGTTCGTCTTCAACGGCGGCGGCGGTGGCAGCATCGCCGCGAACAGCACGCTGCCTCCGCAGGACGGTTGTGGTGCATCACTCGAGGTCGGCTACGGCGGACCGAACGGCTACATCGGCGGCTTCGGTCGCACGTTCCCGATCGACCTGAGCGGCCGGACGAACTTCGAGTTCTGGATCAACCCCGACGCGAACCAGCGCTACACGCTGGAAATCAACCTGCAGGAAGACGACAACGGCGACAACAGCACCGACGAGGAGTTCCAGTACAACCTCGTCGTGAGCCCGACCGGTCCCGGCGCGATCGCGGGCGGCGGCTGGCAGAAGGTCTCGATCCCGCTCGCGGGCTTCTTCGACGACAACAGCGTGTTCCCCGGCGGCAACGGCGTGCTCGATCCGATCAGCACGCTGAAGGGCGGCAACGGCCAGCTGGTCAGTGTCGTGATGGCGATCATCAGCCAGGGCGGCGGCAACCAGACCTTCCGGACCGACTTCTGGAACTTCCGCAACACGACCGCGCTCGACGTGGCGGAGGACGATGCTCCCGGTCCGCGCCTGCTCGGCGCGGCCGCGCCGAACCCGTTCCGCTCGAGCACGACGCTGCGCTTCGCCGTGCAGAAGGGCGAGCGCTACGCCGTGACCGTGCACGACCTCTCGGGCCGGCGCGTGCGCGAGCTCGAGTCCGGCCGCGGCCTGGCGGGCGAGCGCACCGTGAGCTGGGACGGACGCACCGACACGGGCGCGAGCGCCGCGCCGGGCGTCTACCTGATTCGCGTGCGCCGCGACAGCGGGGCCGAGGTGCGGAAGATCGTGCTGCAGCGTTGAAATCAGCGCTGCCCCGGGAGCGATCGCTCCGGTAGATTCCCGCGATGCCACTCACTCCCGGTACCCGGCTTGGTCCCTACGAGATCTCCGCGCCGATCGGCGCCGGCGGCATGGGCGACGTGTATCGCGCGCGCGACTCGCGCCTGGGCCGTGACGTCGCCATCAAGGTGCTGTCGACGCGTCTGACGTCGAGCGACGACCTGCGCGCGCGCTTCGAACGCGAGGCGCGCACGCTGTCGCAGCTCAACCACCCGCACATCTGCACGCTCCACGACGTCGGCAGTCACGAAGGCGCCGACTATCTCGTGATGGAGCTGATCGAGGGCGAGACGCTCGCGTCGCGCCTCGAGCGGGGACCGCTGGAGATCGCCGCGTTGCTCTCGAGCGCCGTGCAGATCGCGGGCGCGCTCGCCGAAGCGCATCGCGCGGGCCTCGTTCACCGCGACCTCAAGCCCGCCAACCTCATGCTCACCGAGTCGGGCGTGAAGCTGCTCGACTTCGGCCTCGCGGCTCCGGCGATCACGCGCCCCGAGCAGGGCGAGATCAGCCAGGTCGAGACCGTGCACCAGCCGCTCACGGCGGCGGGCATGATGGTCGGCACGTTCCAGTACATGGCGCCCGAACAGCTCGAGGGTCGCGAGGCTGACGAGCGCAGCGACCTGTTCGCACTCGGCTGCGTGCTCTACGAGATGGCGACCGGCCGCCGGCCGTTCCGTGGCAACGACACGATCACGCGGCTCAGCTCCATGCTGCGCGATCGGCCGGACCCGCCGGCGAGCCTGAACGCGGCCATGCCGCGCGCGCTGGGCGAGATCGTGGCGCGCTGCCTCGAACGCGACCCTGCGCTGCGCTACGCGAGCGCCACCGAGCTGCGCGATGCGCTGCTCGCGCTGGAGCGCTGGCCATACGACGAGGCGCTGCCGGAGCTATCGCGCATCTGCGAGCGCATCCTGTTGCTGGAGGAGGGCGCCGAGTCGTGGAACGCGTTCGTGCTGGCGCGCGAAATCGAGAAGCTGGCTCCCGGCGATCCCATGCTCGAAAGGCTGCGGCCCGATTTCTCACAGCCCATCACGATCCTGTCCGATCCGCCCGGTGCGCACGTGACGGCGCGCTTCTACGGCGATCCCGACGGACCGCGCCTCGAGCTGGGCCGGACGCCGCTCGAGAACGTGCCGTACCCGCGCGGAGTCACGCGGCTCGAGCTGGAACTGCCCGGATATCGACCTGCGTGTGACATGGTGCTCAACCTTTCCCGTGTCCTTACCAATGCGACCGAAGCGGACTCGCCGACGTGGCGCTACACGCTGCATCGTCCCGGCGAGATTCCCGACGAGATGGAAGCCGTGCCCGCGGGCGGCTTTCCCCTGTACATGCCGGGGCTCGACCATCTGGACACGGAGCCGACGGGCGCGTTCCTGATGGACCGCCATCCCGTGACGAACCGTGAGTACAAGCGCTTCGTGGACGACGGCGGCTACGCGCGCGAAGAGTTCTGGCGCGAACCGTTCACCGACGGCGCGCAGACGCTGTCACGGGCGGAGGCGATGACGCGCCTGACCGACGCGGTCGGCCAGCCCGGTCCCGCGAGGTGGGAGATGGGCGACTATCCCGCGGGCGAGGACGACCATCCGGTCACCGGCGTGAGCTGGTACGAGGCTGCGGCCTACGCGGCGTGGGCGGGCAAGACGCTGCCGACGATCTTCCATTGGAACCGCGTCGCGATGACTTTCTCGAGCGCGCTCATCGTGCCGTTCGCAAACCTGTCGGGTCGCGGCACCGTGGCCGTCGGCAGCACGAACAGCGTGAATCGCTTCGGGGTGCACGACCTGGCGGGCAACGTGCGCGAGTGGGTGGTGAACTCGTTCGGCAGCTCCGACCAGCGCTACATCCTGGGCGGCGGCTGGAACGACATGGGCTACGCGTTCGTGGACGCGTACGGACAGCCTGCATTCGACCGTTCGGCGACCAACGGCATTCGCTGCATTCGCGCGATGGAGCCGGATCCGAACCAGGAGCGTCTCTCGCGCGCGATCGAGTTCCCGACGCGCGACTTCCTGGCCGAGCCGACGGTGTCCGACGACGTGTTCGGGTTCTTCCTGCGCCAGTTCCACTACGACCGCACTCCGCTCGACGCGAAGATCGTCGCCGAGCAGCCGGTTCCGGCCGGGGTGTGGCAGACCATCGATCTCGCGGCGGCGTATGGTGGCGAACGCATGCAGGCGCACCTGTTCCTGCCCGCGCGCGGCCGGGCGCCCTATCAGACGGTCGTGTTGTTTCCCGGCTCACTGGCGCTTCACACCCGCAGCTTCAACCTCGCGGAGGTGCAGCGCGTCGAGTGGATCCTGAAGAGCGGCCGCGCGCTGTTGCTGCCGGTCTACAAGAGCACGTACGAGCGCGGCGACGAGCTGGTGTCGGACTACCCCCAGCCGACCGCGTTCTACAAGGACCACGTGATCATGTGGGGCCGCGACCTGGGCCGCGCGATCGACTACGTGGAGACGCGCCCCGACCTGGACGCCGGTCGCATCGCGTACTTCGGCACGAGTTGGGGAGGACAGCTGGGTTCGATCCTGCCCGCGGTGGAAACGCGCATTCGCGCGAACGTGCTGTACGTGGCCGGCTTCTGCTTCCAGCGTTCGCTGCCGGAGGTGGACCCCGTGCACTACGTGAGGCGCGTGACCCAGCCCACGTTGATGCTGAACGGCGAGCTGGACTTCTTCTTTCCGGCCGAGACGTCGCAGCGCCCGATGTTCGAGCTGCTCGGCACGGCGCCGGAACACAAGCGGCGCCTGACCTACCCGCGCGGCCACACCGTGCCCAAGGTGGACCTGATCAAGGAAACGCTGGGGTGGCTCGAGAAGTACCTGGGTCCGGTGGAATAGGGGCGATCGCGACCCGCGCGGATCTGGCGAAGACAACGAGAGCCCATTCGCAAGCCCTCGGTGTTCGTTTCGCCGTCGCCGGACGTAGTGAGGGTCTGGGACACTTGTTCCCTCGAACGACCCGCACCTCGCCCTGGAGCTCGCGCCAAGATGCCGACCGTTCCCCGTTTCCGCATGACCGCCGCACGCTTCGGACGTGCGCTTGCGCTCACCATCGTCACGGCCGGCGCTCTGTTCGCGCCCGTCGCCGCGCGCGCGCAGGTGATCCTCGATCAGTTCCCGAGCAGCGACGGCACCGTGCTCGCCTTCGCCGAGATCGGCAACACCCTCTACCTCGGTGGCAACTTCGGGCGCATCGGGCCCGCGACCGGAGGCGGTGCGCCAGTCTCGGCGACGACCGGCGACGGCGTGGGCAGCGCCCTGGTCGTGGACGGCAGCGTGTACGCATCGGTGTCCGACGGTGCCGGTGGCTGGTTCATCGGCGGCACGTTCACGAGCGTGGGTGGCCAGACGCGCTCGAACGTCGCGCGCATTCTTTCGGATGGATCGCTCTCGTCCTGGAATCCGGGCGCCAGTAGCACGGTCAAGGCGCTGGCACTGGTCGGCAACACGCTCTATCTGGGAGGCACGTTCCTCAGTGTCGGCGGCCAGTCGCGCTCCTACGTCGCCGCTGTGGACGCGACGACCGGCACCCTCACGACGTGGAACCCGAGCTGCAATGGTGAGGTCCGCGCCATCGCCGCTGACGCGAAGGCGGTGTACGTCGGCGGAACGTTCACGACCGTCGACAGCCAGTCGCGTTCCCGGTTCGCCGCTGTGGATGCCGTCACGGGCCGTGTGAAATCGTGGGCCGCACAGGTGACCGGCAGTTCCGTGGACGCGATCGTCACCAATGGCGCGACGGTGCATCTCGGCGGCGATTTCACGTCAGTCGCGTTCGTCGGGCGCTCCTACCTCGCCGCCGTGGATTCCGCCACGGGAACGCTCCAGTCGTGGAACCCCAACGCGAACAGCGTCGTGCGCTGCCTCGCGCGCAGCGGCAGCCACATCTACGTGGGCGGTCTCTTCACGCAGATCGGTGGCGTGACACGCCCTCGGCTCGCCGACATCGATGCCACGACCGGTCTTGTGAGCGGTTGGGCCCCGATCTCGTACAGCACCGTGATGTCCCTCGCGGTGAGTGGAAACACCGTCTTCGCCAGCTCCCTGTCGACGCCGGCGCCCGGTGGCTATGCCATTCCGGCCCGTGCGATCGACGCCACGTCGGGCGCGAACCTCGCATGGGACCCGGGACCGAACGGCTCGCTCTACACGGTGTCCGTTTCGGGATCGAACGTGTACATCGGCGGCACGATCACGTTCGCCGGAGGAGTCTCGCGCCCGTATCTCGCTGCTTTCAATGTGACCACCGGCGCGCTGCTGCCCTGGAGCCCGAATCCCAACGGAAGCGTCTGGGCCCTGACCACGAGCGGGACGACGCTCTACGTGGGCGGGCAGTTCACTTCGATGGCCGGCCAGGCGAGGCGCGATCTCGCAGCTTTCGATGGGGCGAGCGGTGCGCTCACGGCGTTCAATCCGGGCTACGTGAACGGCGCCGTATTGTCGCTCCAGCTGAGTGGTTCGACGCTCTTCGCAGGAGGATCCTTCGACACGGTCGGCTCCGTGCGGCGATCGGGCGTCGCCAGCCTCAATGCGACCACCGGCGCCGTGTCGGCGTGGGCGCCGAACGCCGACAACAGCGTCCGTGATCTCGAGCTCTCGGGGTCGCTGGTCTACCTGTGTGGCCGCTTCACGACCGTCGGCGGACAGCCGCGCAACTTCCTCGCGGCCGTGGATGCGACGACGGGAGCGGTCTCCGCGTTCAACCCGAACCCGAACTACGCCCCCTCCGAAATCGCCGTGACACCGACGAGCGTTTACGTGTGCGGGGACTTCAACACCATCGGTGGGGCCGCGCGCAACTACCTCGCCGCGGTCGATCCGGTGACCGGAGCCGCGCAATCGTGGCCGGTCACGGCGAGCACCAGCGTCTATGCGATGGCGACCGGGCCCGGGCGCGTCTACCTCGGCGGATACTTCCAGACCCTCAACGGTATCCCGAGGGCCTGGGCGGGTGCGGCCGAGCAAACCACGGGCGCCGTCGTCGACTACCGTCCGGCGCCCAACGACGTCGTGGACGCGATCACCGTGATCGGTGAGCGCGTCTACCTCGGCGGACGCTTCACGCGCATCAACAGCGCCCCGCGGTCCGGGTTCGCCGTGACGCGGCTGCCGCGCGTGAGCCTCTCCGATGCTTCGATCGAGGAAGGCGACTCGGGTACGCGCCAGCTGACGTTCACGGCATCGCTCGACCAGCTCCCGCTCGGCGGCGTCACCATGAAGCTCACGACGAGCGACGTGGACGCCACCGCGGGCACCGACTATGTCCCACTCACGAACCAGTCCTTCACCATCACCACCGGGCTGCTCTCGCGCACGTTCACGGTCAACGTGAACGGCGACCGCCTGCCCGAGGCCAGTGAACGCTTCGACGTCACGCTCAGCTCACCGCAGGGCGCGTTCGTGGCGGACGGCGTCGGCACGGGCACGATCACCGACGACGACGCGCACATGCTCGTGTGCGCGGACCTGTTCGAGACCGACGGCGACGTGCTCGCGACCGCGGTCATGAACGGCGTGCTGTACCTGGGCGGCAACTTCTCTCGCGTCGGGCCGCCGCCCTATGCGCTCGCCACGTCGCAACCGCGCGTGCGGCTCGCGGCGATCGATCTCACGACGGGAGCGCTGCTGCCGTGGAATCCCGGCGCGGATGGCGACGTGACCGTGCTCGAAGCCGGCTCGGGCGTGCTGTACGCCGCGGGCTTCTTCCAGCAGCTCGGCGGAGTGACACGCTCGCGGCTCGGCGCGATCAACCCCGTCACGGGCGCCGTCACATCGTGGAACCCCGCGCCGCAGGCAACCGTGCGCGCGCTGGAAGCCGTCGGCAGCACGGTGTACGCGGGCGGCGATTTCACGAGCATCGGGGGTGCGGCGCGCAATGCGCTCGCGGCGCTCGATGCCGTGAGCGGGCTCGCCACCTCGTGGAACCCGGGCGCGAACGGCAGCGTGTACGCGCTCGCTTCGCAGAGCGGAAAGCTCTACGTGGGCGGAGACTTCACGGGGTTCACGGGCGGGGGCGGAGGAGGAGGCGGTGGCGGTGGCGGCAACACTCGCCGCGGCCTCGCGGAGTTCGACTTCGCGAGCAGCACGCCGACTTCGTGGGACCCCAAGCCGCGCGCCATCGTGCGCGCGATCGTGCCCGCTGGGCAGATCCTCTACGTGGGCGGCGATTTCACGAACGTGGGCGGATTCAACCGTGGGCACCTCGCGGCGCTCGACCTTCCCTCGGGCGTTGCGACCAGCTGGGACCCGAACGTGGATGGTCCCGTGTACGCGATCGCACTGGACGGTACGTGTGCGCGCATCGGCGGTCAGTTCACGACGGTCGGCACGTTGCCGCGCCAGAACCTGGCCGGCGTGGACCTCGCCACCGGCCTTGCGAACGGCTGGGTGCCGAACGCCGACCAGCTCGTGCGTTCGCTGGTGGTGTCCGGCTCGCGCGTGTACGCAGCCGGCGATTTCGGCGTGACCGCGGCGACGCCGCGCGGCGGCCTGGCGTGCCTGATCCCCGAGACCTTCGCGGGCACCGAAGCGGACGCGCCACCCACGCGCGTCGCGTTCACGAGCGTGGCGCCGAGCCCGACGAGCGGACCGCTGCGCTTTGCGTTCGAGCTGCCGCGCGAGCAGCGCGTGACGCTGGCGTTGTACGACGTGCTCGGCCGCGCCGTCGCGCACGTGCTCGACGAGACGCGCGCCGCCGGCCGTCACACGATTTCGTGGGACGCGCGCCGTGAGGGCGTGCCGCCCGGGCTTTACCTTGCGCGCTTCGAAGCAGGGGGAGTGCGGGAGAGCCGCAGGGTACTCGTCGTGCGCTAGACTGCCGCGGCGCAGCGAACGACGAGCCGAAAGGAGCGTGCGCCATGTGCAGGAACATCCGGACGCTTCACAACTTCGCGCCACCCGCGACCGACGACGAGGTGCGCGCCGCCGCGCTGCAGTACGTACGCAAGGTGAGCGGAACCACGAAGCCGTCGCGCGCGAACGAAGCGGTGTTCGCGCAGGCCGTGGACGAAGTCACGCGCGTGACGCGCGAGCTGCTCGACGCGCTGGTGACCGTGGCGCCGCCCAAGGACCGCGAGATCGAGGCGGCGCGGGCGCGGGAGCGGAGCGCGAAGCGGTTCGGGACGGCGGGCGGGGGCGAGTAGGCGTTCGGGCGGGGAGAGTGGCGTGAGGACGGTACGCATCGTCTCGTGGAACATCGCGCAGCGCGACGAGTGCTGGCGGCAGCTGGCCGCCGACTCGAGTGTGGACGTCGCGCTGCTGCAGGAAGCGAAGGCGCCACCCGCAGACGTGTCGCTCGAAGTGTTCGGCGCCGAGGACGGCTGGGTGACCGCCGGCTGGGAGCGCCGCGCGTTTCGGACCGCCGTCGTGCGGTGTTCCGATCGGGTACGAGTGGAGAGCGAACTCGTCGCGCGACCAGTTGGAGTCGCGGGCCGCAACGAGCTCGCGGTGAGCCGCGCGGGGACGATCGCGCTGGCAAGAGTGACGCCCTCGGAGGGCGAGCCGTTCACGGTCGCGTCGGTGTACGCCGCGTGGGAGCGGCCAGTACCGCTGACGGATGGCAGCTGGATTTACGCCGACGCGTCGGCGCACCGGCTCGTGTCGGACCTTTCGGCACTGGTGTCGTCGCAGCGCGGGCACCGGATACTGGTGTCGGGCGACTGGAACATCCTGCACGGCTACGGCGAACACGGCAGCCCGTACTGGGCCGCGCGCTACCAGAGCGTGTTCGACAGGCTCGAGGCGATTGGCCTGCGGTTCATCGGTCCGCAGCAGCCGTACGGGCTCGCGGCGCTGCCGAGGCCTGCCGAGCTACCGCCGGGGAGCCGCGACGTGCCGACGTTCCGGACGGTCGAGAGCGATCCTGCGAGCGCGCAGCGGCAACTCGACTTCGTGTTCGCGTCCGACGATCTGGCCAAGCAGGTCACTCGAGTGGCGGCAATGAATGGGGAGCAGGAGTGGGGGGCGTCGGATCATTGCAGGGTGTGGGTCGAGGTCGGCGAAAACTGAGTTCGTGGCGTCCTCGCTCCATTGGCCCCGTCCTCCGCATGCACTAACCTGCCGCCGCCCGCGCCACATTCCGGGCGCCGCACTCCCGATCCCGCACATCGTTCTCGCTTCACCCATCCGGAGCGACCATGTCCGACGAGCCGCGCGTGCCCAGTAGCGAAGACGACGAGACACGCGCCCTGCATGCCGCGCACGACGCAGAACCCGCTCCCGAAATGGCCGGCATGCCGGCCGAGGTCGACGGCTATCGGGTGCTCGGTGTGCTGGGGCAGGGCGGCATGGGCATCGTCTACCTGGCCGAACAGAAGGAGCCGCGCCGTCGCGTCGCGCTCAAGGTCATCCGCGGCAGCGCGCACACGGACTCCCTCCACGTGCGGCTCTTCCGGCGCGAAGCCGAAACGCTCGGCCGCCTGCGCCACCCGAACATCGGCGCCATCTACGGCGCGGGTCGCCTGCCCGACGGCCGGCCGTACTTCGCCATGGAGCTGGTCGAAGGCCCCACGCTCAGCGCCTACCTGGCGTCGCGCCCGTCGCCCGCGAACCGCGCCGAGCTGCTGCACCAGCTCGCGCTCGCCGGGCGCATCGCCGAGGCCGTGAACTACGCGCACCAGCGCGGCGTCATTCACCGCGACCTCAAGCCGTCGAACATCGTGGTGCCCGAAGCGACGGGCGGTAGTTCCGCCAGCTTCAGCAGCAGTGGTCTTCCCGACGTGAAGGTGCTCGACTTCGGTCTCGCCCGGATCACCGACGACGAGTCGCAGGTCAGCATGATGAGCGACGTGGGGGAGATCCGCGGCACGCTGCCCTACATGAGCCCCGAGCAGGTGCGCGGCGAAACGCAGACGCTCGACGTGCGTTCCGACGTCTACACGCTCGGCGTCATCCTCTCCGAGATGATCGCGGGCGAACGCCCCTACGAAGTGGGCAGCGCTTCGCTGCTCCACGCGATGAAGATCATCTGCGAGCAGGAGCCCAAGCCGCTCCGCGATACGCCCAGCGGCATCGCGCACGTGGACGGCGACCTGCAGGCCATCGTGCTCAAGGCGCTCGCCAAGGAGCCCGAGCGGCGCTACTCGAGTGCCGCGGCGCTGGCCGAGGACCTCGAGCGCTTCCGCCACTCGCAGCCCGTGCTCGCGCGCACTCCGAGCACGGCGTACCAGCTGCGCAAGCTGGTCGCGCGCCACAAGCCGATCGTGGCGGCCGCGGGGCTCGCGCTCCTGGCGATCGTGGTCTCGGCGATCGTGAGCACGGCGATGTTCGTGCGCGCGCGCAGCGAGGCGGCCAAGGCGAGGCAGGTCTCCGCGTTCCTCGGCGAGATGCTCGAGGGCGCGGGGCCTTCGGTGGCGCGTGGGCGGGACACGGCACTGTTGCGCGAGATTCTCGATCGCACGGCCGAACGCGTGCGCACGGAGCTCAAGGGCCAGCCCGAAGTCGCCGCCGGCATCGAGCATGTGCTGGGGCAGACGTACCTGCAGATCGGTGACCTGATCGCGGCCGAAGAGCACGCGCGCGCCGCCTACGAAACGCGCCGGAAACTGCACAGGGGCCGGCATCCCGACGTGGCGGCCGACCTGTCGCTGCTGGCCGATACGCAATGGCAGCGGGACCGGCTGCCGGAAGCGGATTCGCTCGCTCGCATGGCGCTCGAGATGTGGCGCGGGCTGGAGAAGGGCCCGCACGAGGGGACCGCGAATGCCCTGACGACGCTCGGCGGCATCCAGCTCGACGCGTCGCGGTTCGAGAGCGCCGAGCCGTTGCTGCGGGACGGCCTCGCCATGAGCCAGCAGCTGCACCCCAACGGCGACCGCACGGTGGCGGTGGCGCTCAACTCGCTCGGCAACCTGATGCACTACACCGGGCGGTTCGACCAGGCCGACTCGCTGCAGCGGCTCGCGCTCGCGATGCACCGCCGGATGGGCGGCGACCTGAATCCGGATGTCGCAGCGGACCTGTTCAACATGTCGCAGGTCGAGATCGATCGCGGGCGGTTCGCGGCGGCCGAGTCGTTGGCGCGCGAGGGCCTCTCCGTCTGCGATCGCATCTACACCGAACCGCACCCGAGCCACGCCGCCGGGTTCCTCGTGCTGGCCGGGGTGTACTTGCGCACGGGGCAGTTCGGGCGCGCGGACTCGCTCGCCCGGCGGTCGCTGGAGCTCGCGAGGAGCGTGCGCGGCGGCGGAGAGGATGCCGTCGGCCAGGCGCTCTCGGCCCTTGGTGTGTTCTCTGCCAACGCAGGCCACGCCGAGGAGGCGCTGGACTACCATCGGCAGGCGCTCGCCGTGTTCCAGGGCAGCGGAGTACCCAAGCGGTCGCGCCTCGGCACGGCGCTGGACAACGTGGCGAGTGCGCTCGCCGGGCTCGGCCGGTTCGACGAGGCCGACTCGCTGTACCGTCTGGCGATCCCGCTCAAACTCGAAGCCTATGGCCCGCAGAATCCGGCGACTCTGTTGACCATGAACAACTACGCCCGCATGAAGATCTTCGTGGGCGATGTGGCCGGGGCCGAGGCGCTATATCGCGACGTGCTGGCGGGGCGGCGGGCCGCGTTGGGAGACAGCAGCGACCAGGTGGCCGTGACACTGAGCGACATGGGACGCTGCGCCATCGCTCGTGGGCGTAGTGCCAGGGCCGAAAGCCTGCTCACGGAGTCCACGGCGATCGTGGAAGCCCGGTTGGGCACCGATGCGATGAACACCAACTTCGTGCGATCGAGCCTGGCGCGCGTGCATCGTGATCTGGGCAAGCACGCGGAGTCCGTGCGCGAGTTTCGAGAGGCGCGCGCTTACCTGGGCAAGATCATGGGCGAGGAGGGGCCCAACCTCGCGTGGCTGGACAGCGAACTGGGCGCGTCACTCGACGCTGCGGGCGAATCGCGTGCGGCCGACTCGGTCTTCGCCTCGCTTGCCAAGATACCCGCCGCGATGCTGTCACCTGCCGATCTGCTGCGCGTCCGGTTCTACTACGGGTCGTATCTGGCCAAGCGCGGGCGCTTTGCGGAAGCCGAGAAGAACCTGCTGCTCGCCGAGCAGGCGTTGCGCGATCCCCGCGAGCTCAACGTGCGCCGGCGGTTGGACCTGCTGAACACGCTGGTCGAGATGGAACGCACGTGGAGCACGCGTTCGCCATCCCCCGCGCGCACCGCAGCGCTGCAGCGCTGGACGGCCGTGCGCGATGCCGAGGCGCCGGAACTGAAGCAGGCGATCGAAGAGGGAAGGGCGCCGCGGCTGGGTGGGGCGAAGTAGCGCGCGGGGTACTGGTGGGATCTTCCGCGACCGGAGGCCTACCCTTCACGCACCCCAGCCAATTCGAGCTCTCAGCGCTCGCAGAACCTCTCGATGTCCTGCAAAGCGTCTTCCGCGCGACCGCCAACCTCCGGGTCGCTGAGGAGGAGTCGCAGAGCAGGCTCCACGAGTGCTCGGTCGACCTCGCCATGAATGCGAGCCAGGTGTCCCAGGCAGGTCGCGGCCAGACCACGCACCGCCGGTGCCGAGTGCACAAGCAACCGCAGGCACTCGCCCTGGACCCAGCGCCAGTCGGGCTCGTGGAAGGCGACGCCGACCAGCGCATGGCACATGGCATCGACATCGTCCCCATGGAGGATCGCGGTCGCTGACTCCCGTGAGAAAGGCGTCGGTTCTTGATACTTCACGGTGGGTGGCCTCCTCGGGCGCGCGTCGTGCCGAAGTCGAGATGTGCCGAGCCTAATCGCCCGGCACACCATGGTCCATCGCCACTTCTAAACGAGATCTTCGAGATCGACCATGCCCGCTCGAGATGGACCTCGCCGCAGGCACCGCCGCGCTGCCGGGGCCATCACCGAGCCCCGCCCATTCTCACTATGCGCCGGTCGCTTTCCGCTCCGGCGCTTCGCGGCCGATCGCCGCCATGCCCGCCTCGGGATAGCGCGCGCCCGTGGCGCAGCCGATCGGGAACGCGGCGTCGAGCGCGGCGATGTCTGCCGCGTCGAGCTGCACGCGCGCGGCCTCGAGGTTGCGCTCGACACTCTCCGGACGACCCATGCCGACGAGCGGGATCAAGTCGTCGCCCTTGCGCATGAGCCACGCCAGCGCGACCGACGACATCGAGACGCCCTTGCGCTTCGCCATCTCTTCGAGCGGTCCCAGGCGAGCGACATTCGCCGCGAGGTTCTCGCCCTGGAAGCGCGGGACGTTGCCACGCCAGTCGCCGGCGGGCAGGTCGCCCGGGGTGCGGATCTTGCCGGTCAGCAGCCCGCGGCAGAGCGGGGAGTACGCGACGAACGTGATGCCGAGCGAGCGCGTGAGCGGGAAGAGGTCGCGCTCGGGATCACGCTGCATCAGCGAGTACTCGGTCTGCAGCGCGGCGATCGGGTGCGTGGCGTGGGCGCGGCGAATGGTCTCGGGCCCGGCCTCCGACAGACCGATCGCGCGCACTTTCCCGGCACGGACCATCTCCGCCATCGCGCCGACGGAATCCTCGATCGGCACTTCGGCGTCCACGCGATGCAAGTAGTAGACGTCCACGTAGTCGAGCCCGAGGTGCTTGAGGCTTCGGTCAATCGCCTCGTGCAGGTACGCGGGGCTGCCGCGGCGCGACTTGGTGGCGACTACCGCGCGGTCGCGCCGGTCCTTCACGGCGCGTCCCACGAGCTGCTCGCTGCGGCCGTCGCCGTAGGCCTCCGCCGTGTCGATCAGCGTGATGCCTTCGTCGATCGCGCGCTGGATGGCGCGCACGCCGGCGTCGTCGTCGCTCGCGCCGTACCAGCCCGCAAAGGCCATCGCGCCGAGCGCGATCGCGCCCACGCGGACATCTCCCTGACCGAGTCTTCGAGTCTCGAGCATCGTGTCTCCGAGCGTGAGAAGGGTGGAAGCGGCACGAGCAGAGTAGCGGCGGTGGGCGACGGAATCCAAGACGCCGCTGCGATGGCCCGCCACTTCTGAAAGAGGGCCGCCGTGAAGTAAGCTCGCGCCCATGTCACCTATGGAACCCGTGAAGGACACCATCACGCGCGCAAGGCTTGCCGAACTCGCGGCGTCGGGCTTCGGCGACCTCATCAAGGCCGCCGTGGACTGCGAGCGTCGCGTCATGGTCGTGGGCGGGGAGCTTCATTCCGACGAAGAGCAGTGGCTGATCGAGGACGGTTCCCGGCAGTCCGACCGCTGGGGAATCAACTTGTATCCGGTGGACGCCTCGGCGGACTGGATCGAGTTCGACTCGATGATCAACGTGCGTCCTTCGCTGGGCAATCCCAGCCGGGGCGTCGAAGATCCGGCGATTCAGGCCCGCATCCGCGAGATCGTTTCGGAGCGCGTACCCGAATGAGCATCCACTCCGAGCTCGCCAGCGGCCGCTGGTACTCGATGACGCTCATGGAGCAGCTGGGGAACGCGGGGAGCGAGGTGTCGCGCGCACTCCGGGCTCGAGCGAGCGGCAATCACGCGCGCGAGCAGGCGGCGCTGGCCCGCTTCCTCGAGCTCATGGACCTCACGATCGCCGACCCGCGACTGCGCGGCCGCCGTCGCGAGCTCTGCCGAGCACGAGAAGTCGTGTGCGATTTCTTCGTAGGCGACAATGCCTATCGGTCCACGCCCGAGTCGCTGGATCGCTACTTCCTGGCGTATGCGAGGGCAGCAAGGCGCTCCTGAGGGAGCAGAAAGACGGGGACCGCCGCTCCGCTACTTCAACCGCCAGATCGCCGAGCACGCACCGGGGATCGTGACGCGGGTGTCGCCCTTGGCGCGGGCCGTCGCGCCACCGGCGGTCGCGTAGAGAAGCTTCGCCTCGCTCGCGTGCAGGTCCCACGGCCCGGCGGTGACGGCGGTGAGGCCCAAGTTGTGCACGACCAGCACGCGTTCGCCGCCGGCCTCGCGGACGAACGCGAGCAGCTGCCGGTTGCCTTCGCCCGCGTCGAGCACCGCGATGCTGCCGTTGCGCAACGCCGGTGACGAGGCGCGCAGGTGGATGAGCCGGCGATACTGCGAGAGCAGCGAGGACGGGCTGTCCGCCTGCCACTCGACGTTCGCCTGCGCGCGTCCCTCGGAGAACGGCCGCCACGGCCGCCCCGTGGTGAAGCCGCCGCCGGGTTCGCGATCGTTCCACGGCATCGGCGTGCGAATGTTGGGATCGGGCTTGCCGCCCTCGAGCCCGACCTCTTCTCCGTAGTAAATGAACGGCGAGCCCGGCAGCGTGAGCAGCAGCGCGGCCGCCGTGCGCAGCTTGCGGCCATCGGAGCCGAGCTCGGTGGCCACGCGCGGCGTGTCGTGGTTGGAGAGGAACGGCGCGTCGCATGCGCCCGGCGGGTAGAGCCGCGCGACGTTCGCGAGCGTGGAGACGATTGGCGTGGCGTCGCCCGAACGCACCGCCTGCAGGATCGAGCCCGCGAGCGGGAAGTTGAAGCTCATCGGGAGTTCGTCGCCGCCGGCGACGGTCTCGGTGGAGCCGTAGAACTGAGCGATCTGGTCGGTGGACGTCCAGTTTTCGCCGACCAGCAGCGCTTCGGGCGCGCCCTTGCGTACGTACGCCGCGAACTCCTTCCAGAATGCGTGCGTGCCCGGCGTGTTCACCTGCTGCTCTCCGGGACCGTCTTCGATCAGGTGCCGCGCCGCATCGAGGCGAAAGCCGTCCGCGCCGCGCATGAGCCAGAACGCCGCGACCTGCTTGATCGCCAGACGCACCTCGGCGTTGTTGAAGTTGAGATCGGGCATTCCGCCCCAGAAGACGCCGTAGTAGTAGGCGCCGTCCATGCGGTGCCACGTTCGACCGCCGCCCCAGGGCTGCCGCCAGCCCGGATCGTCGGCACGCCACACGTACCAGTCGCGCATGGGCGAGCTCGGCGACGACGCCGACTCGACGAACCATGGGTGCCGGTTGCTCGTGTGGTTGATGACGAGGTCCACGATCACGCGAATCCCGCGCCGGTGCGCCGCCGCGAGGAGCGAGTCGAAATCCGCGAGCGTGCCGTACTGCGGATTGATGGCGTAGTAGTCGGTGGTGTCGTAGCCGTGATCGCTGGGCGAGTCGAACACCGGCATGAGCCAGATGGCCTCGACGTCGAGGTCGGTGGTCGTCGCGGGGTTGCCGTCGTTCAGGTAGTCCAGCTTCGACGTGAGCCCGCGCAGGTCACCGATGCCGTCGCCGTCGGAGTCGGCGAAGCTGCGCACGAAGATCTCGTAGAACGTGGCGCCGCGCGCCCAGGAGAGGCGCTGATGCGCGACCGGCTCGGCGGCGCAAGGAATCACTGCCAACGCGGCGAGCCATGTCAGCAGCGAAATGAGGAGTGACGTTCGGCGGCGATTCATCGGAGTGCCCCTCCTTGATCGTGGCTTCGAGGTCGTGCGTGTGCGACGCGCAGTGCTCGTATCGCCCCGCGCGAGCAACCGAGCAGAATGTACTGTTTCGGTGGCGTGCGTAGCTGCACGACGCTCTGACATCATGTCACCCACGGAACGGGTGAAGGACACGATCTCGATCGCGAGACTCGCAGAACTTGCGTCGACTGGCCACGGCGACCTGATCGAAGCCGTCATGGAGTGTGTGTAGGGACGCGCCAAGGTGGTGGGCGAGGGTCTTGCCCTCGAATGACCTTTCACCCCGATCTCGCGGCCGGTCGCCGTCACACCCTGACGCTCATGGACTTCACGATTGCCGACGCTCGGATACGTGGGCGCCGTCAGGAGCTATGCCGGACCCGCGAGGCCGTGTGCGATTTCTTCGTCGGCGACAACGAGTATCGTTCCACGCCGGAGTCGCTGGAAAGCGACTTCTCGCCGTTCGCAATGGCAACGAGGCGCGCGCAATCAGAGCCAGAGGTGACTTGCGCAGATTCAAGCACTCCTCGAATATGCTCCGCGCGTTGCTCCCTGGCTCAGACGGATCAAGCGGTGGTTACCCGAGGTGACCGGGCCAAGTCCCGCACTTGTACACCGAGCCATTCCGCGGACATCGCGAGATGACCATATGAAGCGCCGAAGTCGACAAGATCACGCAACGTGCCGGCGCGTATCGGCAGCATCACTTCACAACCTAGAGGCATGCACGTGAAACCGCTTTGCTTCGCCCTCGCTTTACTCCTGGCATGCACCCTCCCCGCCCACGCGCAGTCTTCCGAGCAAGACGGTACGCACAGGAGGTTTTTCCTCGGCAGCACCCTATTCATGCTGGCGAACGTAGTGCCCGACAACAACCCGCCGCACATGCTGTATCTGAACGTCGGCTATCGTATGACCAGCAAGGATGTCGCTTCTCTGGAATTCAAGACGTGGCGATACGGCTGGCCGATTGGAATCCCGTACGGACACTCATTCGAAGCAGATGGAGAAGGGTTTCCGGGCTACATTCGTGAATACGGCGTTTCGCTCAATTACCAGAGGTTTGTGTGGAAGCGCTCGTTTGTGCAGGCCGACGTGATGCCTGCCTTTCAAACCTTTGTCGATGAGCACGGCAACAAGATTGATGACGGCTTTCAGTTCTTCAATACGTATTCGATCGGTTATGAGCTGACGTTTTTCAAAGAGAGGCTGTTCTTCCAGCCCTCCATCGCCGTCACGCATCGCCCCTATCAGTCGACGATGCCTCCCGCATTCAAGCAAGTTGATGACAAATGGCCACGAGTCTTTTATGGGCAGCCAGGGCTTCATTTTGGGGTCACTTTCTAGCACTCCAGTGATCCGATGAGGTGTGCGCTCCAGTTGCGCGCCGTATCTTCGCGGCGATCGTGCGACCTGCTCCGCTGGAAGTGGCGCAGTGTGAAACTCAGTCCTCCGGTCGCCTCGAACGGCGAGGAGGACCGGTGCACACCAGCCGATTCACGGCGGAGCAGATCATCCAGCTCCTTGGGGAGGTCCCGACTGGCTCGGTGAATGCCGTCGACACGGCATCTCCGAGAACACGCACAACTGCTCAAGGCCTTGGGTACGGGCCCGAGTTCGCCGGCCGCGCAATCGACCTGTGGGCGCACGAGCGTGGACTCGAGATCGACTACGTCCGGCCGGGCAAGCCGGTGGACAACGCGTTTGTCGAGAGTTTCAACGGCTGCTTCCGCGACGTGTGCCGGAACGAGTCATGGTTCCTGACCCTGCAGGAAGCACGGCAGACGAGCAGGAAGATCTGGCGGCGTGTCATAAGGCCGCCAGACTACTTGAAGAGCACCAGCTTTCCGACCTGCTTCATTCCCGCCGCCTCGAAGCGCACGAAGTATACGCCGCTCGCCAGCAGCTTCCCGCCGTCGTCGCGTCCGTCCCAGGCGGCCATGTGCTTGCCGGCCCGCATGCGACTGTCGGCGAGGACACGCACCTGCCTGCCGCTCGCGTCATACACGGCGAGCCGCACCGGGCCCTCGGCCGGCAGCACGTACTCGATCGTGGTCCGCGGATGGAATGGATTGGGGTAGGCCCGCGACAGGCCGAACGCACGGGGCGTGATGCCGTCCTCGACGCCGGCCGGAGAGACGAACTCGACGTCGATGTAGTTGAGGCTGAAGAGCCAGCCCGTCTTGTCCGAGTCGGAGTCGAAGTCGAACCGCAACACATGCGTGCCGGCCGTGAGCAGCACGCGCTCGACGCGCTTCGCCGTCCAGAACTGCCAGCCGCCGGTGGACGTCACGGCTCGCTTCCCGCTCACGTCCACGTTGTCGACCGACAGGACGAAGTTGCCGAAGCCCGGCACCGTCGCGACGTAGGGGACGATGTCGTAGTAGCCGGTCTGCGCCACGGAGAACGTGTACTCGAGCCACTCGCCCGCGACGATCCAGTACACGTCGTAGCCGCCGCCCGCGGCACCCTCGAGATCGACGCCCTCGGAGGGCCGGTAGGCGAGGCCGATGTTGTTCGAGTTCACGTCGTGGTAGGCGCGGCCCTCGCCGCCAAGATCGTAGTTCTCGGCCTGGATCCGACCCGGCATCGCCGCCGGAGTGCCGAAGTAGGGCGTGCCGTTGGGCAGCACGGTCACCAGCACGCTCTCGCGCGAGGCGAGCGCGATCGAGTTGGTGACGGTCAGGTGGACCCAGTGATCGCCGACCGCGGTGAACGCGACGGTCGTGTCGGCCGCGTGGCTCGTGCCCACGCCCTCGAACGACCAGGCGAACGTGAGCGGCCGCCCGTTCGGGTCGAAGCTCTGGTGGCCCGTGAACTGGATCGTGAGCGGCGCCTTGCCCGACGTCTTGTTGGTGAGCAGCAGCACGACGGGCGCCTCGGGATTGACGGGCGAGGTGCTGTGCGAACGCGTCTGGCGCGGGCCCACGGTGAACGAGTACCCGTCCGTGAACGTGACCAGCCGATCCGCCGCCCCGGCGTTGTACGCGACGTACGTCAGGTACCCGCCCGGGTCGCGGAACACGGCGTAAGTGGGAACGTCGGCGCGGATCGTCGTCTCGACGCGGCCCATCTTCTTCAGGTTGAACAGCCAGTGCAGCGTGTGTGCGCGCGACTCGCCGTCGAACGGCGTGTAGTTGCTGTTGGCGAAATAGTGCGACAGCGCGAGATTCGGGTCCGCGAGCGCGAGGTATTCCCACAGCAGGTCCTGCCAGATGATCGGCTGGCCGCCGCGCTCCGCGACGATCTCGGCGTAGTTGGCCAGCACGTGATCGGGGTGATGGCCCAGGTACAGCGAGCCGCCGTTCACGGGCAGGATGTTGATGCCGTGGATGAACTCCGGATTGGCGCCGAACCACGTCGAGTGGACACCCTTGCCGCCCCAGACCATGCCGATCGCGACGTGCGCATAGGAGGCCGGGAAGACCGCGTTGTCCACGTCGAACCAGTACTGCTCGACCGCGGACTTCTCGGTGGCGTGCAGGTAGACGCCCAAGTCGCGGATGTCCGTCTGCCCGGTCGCCTGACCCCACAGGATGGCGGCGGTCGCGAAGTTCATGGACTCCGAGCTCGACTCCTGGTTGTTGCCGTCGCCGAAATCGCCGTGCCCCGCCGCCCACGAGTGCCCGGCATAGGCGTCGTGCGAGCGCAGGAACGGGAACCGCGTGTCGGTGCGCTCCCAGTTGTTGCCGTCACCGATCAGCAGGTTGACCATGCCACCCCAGTGAGCCTGCGAGGCCCAGACGCTGTCGTACTGCGCCACCGTGGCCGCGCCGAGGATCGCGTAGGCCGAGTGAAAGTGGTGATCGTTGATCTGGTTGTCCGCCCCGTAGCCCGACGGGTAACCGGTCAGCACGTCCCACGTGTCGTTGTAGACGTACTGCTGCGAGCCGCCGGCGGTGAACCAGTTCTCGAGCCGCGTCTTGATCTCGGCGAGGAAGTGATCGCGCTCGGTTGTGGCGCCGAGCTGGTCCGCGATGTGGACGAGGTGAGCGAAGCGGGCGATGGCCTTGCCGTTCTCGTATGTCGGGCCGACGGGCAGCACTTCGGCCGCCACCGCCTGCACCTGCGCGAGCAGTTCGGCGCGGTTGTAGTCGCCGCGGTCCGGCAGGGCCGGCAGCACACCCGAGAACGGAAGCGAGGTCGTGAACGCGCTGCCCTCGTACAGCTTCATCTGTCCGTTGGGGGACTGGTACGAGTAGCTCGTCAGCGGGTCGGACGTGTGAAGCCACTGGTGGCGATAGAGCGCGGTCATCGTCTGGTTGACGCTGGTGCCGTTGCTCTCCTTGAGAACAGTCACGTAGGAGTACGTGGTGTTCACCGTCGCGGCGGCCTCGTCGTACTGCCACTGCACGCGGCTGTCGGTCACGAAGGCGTAGGCGTGCTTGCGAAAGAGCTGGAGCGTCGCCGGCTGGTTGTCCGGAAGCAGCGCGATCGACAGATAGGTCTGACCATTCAGCGAGGACTGCAGCGGGCCGGTGCCCGTCCAGGTGGAACCGGTCGGCGCGAAGATGCCGTAGTGCCGCCCCTGGATGGTGAGCCCGAGCGTTCCGCTCTGGTTGTACCAGGTCGTGAACGCGCCTTCGGGCGTGACGACGGCGTTGGCGCCCGTGACCTTGAAGAAGACGAACGGAAGCCCGTGGCCGAAGGTGGCCTCCATCGTTCGCGAGGCATCGGACCACTGCGCGGTCGCGGTCCAGTCACCGTAGCCGAGCGTCTTGGTCTGCGACGAAGACAGTCCCGCGACCCCCACCGTGAGTTGGAGCGACCACGGATAGAGGTAGTCGCTGGCGGCGTACGTGGGAGTCGACGTGTGGCCGATCTGCAGCCCCGTCCCGATGGCCTTGACCATGAGCGGATGGGCGTAGAGCACGTTGGAATGTGCGCTGCCGTAGAACGGGTAGATCAGGCTGCTCCAGAAGTCGTTCGTCTGCACCGGCTGCGCAAACGTCGCAGCGATCTTTGGCGAGACGTTCTGGTTGGACGAGTTCTGCGGCCCCACGGCACCCGACGGCAGCGTGGTGCTGTAGCTGCCGTAGCCCACGTTGACCGTGGCGCCGAACGTGGGCCGAGCGACGAGCGTAACGAGGGCCAGCAGCAGGAGACGGGAGAAGGACCAAGGGCGCATGACTGGCCTCTGCGTGCAGAAGTGGGGGTGCTCGCCTTGGAGCAGGCCGGCAGAGATTCCTCGGGCCGGACTTTGTTCGCCTACCGAGCATAGTCGGTGAGGCGGTTGGCTCCTAGGACCAAGTGACGGCGGGGCGGTCCGTGGAGACGGCGGCACGCCGCCATCCAACATGCGCGTTGTACGCCGTACAACCGCTGGGCTAGGTTCGCCCAATGTCCATCACTCCCGGTACCCGGCTCGGCCCTTACGAAATCCTCGCGCCCATCGGCGCAGGCGGAATGGGTGAGGTTTACCGTGCGCGCGACACGCGGCTCGCGCGCGACGTCGCGGTGAAGATCCTGCCGCCCGGCTTCGCCGCCAACGAAGACCTGCGCACGCGCTTCGAGCGCGAAGCCAAGACCATCTCGTCGCTCAACCACCCGAACATCTGCACGCTGTTCGACGTGGGGCACGAGCACGACACGCACTACCTGGTGATGGAGCTGATCGAGGGCGAGTCGCTGGCCGATCGCCTGGCCAAGGGTCCGCTGCCGCTCGAGCAGGTGCTGCGCTACGGCTCGCAGATCGCCGATGCGCTGGGCCGCGCGCACCGGCAGGGGATCGTGCACCGCGACCTGAAGCCGGCCAACGTGATGATCACCAAGACCGGCGCCAAGCTGCTGGACTTCGGGCTCGCGCGGTCGGGGCCCGAGTCGTCGCCCGTGCAGGGACTGACCGAGGCGATGACGCAGGCCAAGCCGTTGACGCAGCAGGGCACGATCCTGGGCACGTTCCAGTACATGGCGCCCGAGCAGCTCGAGGGCATCGAAGCCGATGCTCGCACCGACGTATTCGCGTTCGGCGCACTGCTGTACGAGATGGCCACGGGCAAGCGCGCGTTCGAGGGCGCCACGCGCACTTCGCTGATCGCCGCGATCGTGTCGGCGTCGCCGCGCCCCATGGGCGAGCTGATTCCGCTGACGCCGCCGGCGCTCGAGCACGTGGTGCGGCGCTGCCTGGAGAAGGACCCCGACGACCGCTGGCAGAGCGCCGCGGACATCGGCAACCAGCTGCGCTGGATCTCCGAAGCCGGATCGCGCGTGGGCGAACCCGCTCCGCTCGCGGCACGCCGCCCGTTCCGTCTGCGCGCCTCGTGGGGACTGCACGTCGTCACGGCGGCCGTGGCCGCGCTCGCCGTCTTCGCGGCGATTGCGCTGACGCGAAAGCCGAGCCCCGTGGTGACCACGTCGATCCTGCCTCCCAAGGACATGCACTTCGACGCCAACCTCGGCGCCGCGACACTGTCGCCCGATGGCAGCCACGTCGCCTACGTGGTCGTCGGCGCCGACGGCAGGAGCATGCTGTGCATTCGGAGTCTCTCCGTCGGTGCAACCCAACCGCTGCCGGGCACGGAGGGCGCCACGCACCCGTTCTGGTCACCCGACAGCCGGCAGGTGGGCTTCTTCGCCGGGGGCAAGCTGCGCAGGATCGATGCGGCGGGCGGACCCGCACAGGTGGTGTGCGACGCGATCTCCGGACGCGGCGGCGCCTGGTCACCCAACGGCACGATCCTGTTCACGCCCAACACGGGCATGGCGCTCCAGCGCGTGCCGGCGACCGGTGGGACCGCGGTGGACGAAACGGCGCTCGACACGACGCGCTTCGAGATTTCCCACCGTTACGCCGAGTTCCTGCCCGACGGCAAGCACTACTTGTTCCTGGTGGAGTCCGCGACAGGAACGACGGACACCGACCAGGGGTTCGCGGTCTTTGCCGGGGAGCTCGGATCGAAGAAGAAGAAGCTGGTCGTGGCGACGACCGGCCAGGCGCGGTATTCGCCGGCGACCGGACGCCTGCTGTTCCTGCGCTCCGGAGCGCTGGTCGCGCAGCCGTTCGACGTGCGGACGCAGAAGTTGTCGGGCGAGGCGGTGCCGGTCGCGGAGAACGTGCGGCGCAGCAACCGCTGGGAGGCGCTGTTCACCCTTTCGCGGTCCGGGATGCTCGTGTACAGCACCGGCAGCAGCAACGAGCCGCACCAGCTGGTGATGATCGGCCGCGAGGGCAAGGACATGGGGATCGTCGGCAAGACGACCGCCGATTATTCGTCACCGAAGTTTTCGCACGATGCGAGGCGAGTGGCCGTGGGGATCCTGGATCCGTCCACGCAGAAGACCGACGTGTGGGTGATGGATGTGGTGCGCGGCACGTCGACACGGCTCACGTTCGATCCCGAGAACGACGGCGGCCCCGCGTGGTCGCGTGACGACCGGACGATCTTCTTTGGCGGGACCCGTAGCGGGCGTGGCGACATCTTCGCCAAGTCGAGTTCCGGAACCGGCGCGGACTCGTTGGTCTACGCGAGCCCATACCAGGATGTGGTCGCTCGCGTATCGGCGGATGGAGCTTCTGCCTGGCTGATTTCCAACCAGAGCAAGACGTCGTGGGACATTTTCCGGCTCGACCTGGCGAGCGGAAAGTGCGCGGCCGTGCTGGCGACGCCGTTCCTGGAAGCCGGACCGTTCACGTCGCCCGACGGCAAGTGGCTCGCGTACGCGTCGAACGAATCCGGTCGGTTCGAGGTTTACGTGCAGTCGCTGCTCGACGACGGTGGCAAGTGGCAGGTGTCCACCGAAGGCGGCACGTACATGGCATGGACGCGCGGCGGCAACGAAATTATCTACCAGTCGCCCGACCGCAAGCTGATGTCGGTGGACGTTCGGACCGAGCCCACTTTCCAGGCCGGCACGCCACAGTTGCTGTTCGACCCCCGCATGCGCGTGACGAGCTCGATGGAGTGGGACGTGACGGCCGACGGCGAGCAGTTCGTCGTGAGCCGCCCGCTCGAAGCCCCCGGCGTGGATCCGCTGACGTTGGTGCAGAACTGGGCGACCAAGCTGAAGAAGTGAGGGGGAGCGGGGTCTTGGCGGGCAATCCACTTTCGGGCGCCACCAACGAGCGCATCACGACGTGGGATTCGGTGAAGGTGGATCAGA
>JACRIW010000044.1 GCA_016215625.1 Candidatus Eiseniibacteriota bacterium
CTCGTGGATCCGTACGGCAACGACTACGCGGGCGCCGAGGCGGCCGTGCACGCGTCCGGCGTGTGCGAGATCTCGGTGCCGTGGTCGGCGCTCGGCTTCTCGTTCGTCCCCGCGGACCCGATCCGCGTGAGCGTGGCGTCGTTCCTGTCGAACGCCTCCGACGAGATCCTGCCCGCGGGCGACGGCAACGCGTGGCGCGCCGCCGACGTGGTCACGCAGTACGCGCTCGCCGGCTCGGGCCGCACGCTCACCGAGCTCGCGGACGGCGTCGTGGACCACGCGCTCGACGCGTACTTCGACGGCCGCGGCGCGTGCATCGCGCCGATCGTCGTGAACGAGGAGTTCTTCGAAGGCGGCGTGAACTCGCAGTGGCTCGAGATCGTGAACGTGTCGCAGAGCGTGCTGCCGCTCTCGCAGTTCAAGATCGGCGACGCCGAGACGCCCGGCAGCAACGAAGGCATGGCGCGGTTCCCCTCGGGCGTGCTGCTCGAGCCGGGAGCGGCGTTCGTCGTCGCCTACCGCGGCGCGACGTTCCTGTCCGAGAACGGGATGCGCGCGGGCGCCGAATGCACGAGCAGCGACGGCGGCACGCCCGACATGGTGCCGTTCACGGGCTGGGCGTCGAACGTGGCGTTCAACATCCCGAACTCCGGCGACGCCGTGCTCGTGCTCGACCGGGCGAACACCGTCGTGGACGTGGTCACCTACAAGAACGCGAGCTATCCCGGTGTGCGCGCCCGCCCGGCGGTCGCGGCGCTGCACTCGCTCGAGCGCAGCAGCCCGAACGCCGACACGGACGACTGCGCCACGGACTTCGCCGATCGCGTCACGCCCACGCCGGCGCAGGTCATGCAGTTCACCGGCGTCGGGGACGCCGCGCTCGGCGGCACGCGCTGGGCCGGCGCGTACCCGATGCCGAGCGTTGGCCATGTCCACCTCGCGCTGCAGCTGGGCGAAGCGCTGCCGGCCGGGCGGCGCGTCGAGCTGCTCGACGTCACGGGGCGGCGCGTACGCGAGATCGCGCTTCCGGCTCACGACATGGGCCGCATGACGGTCGAGTGGGACGGACGTGATTCCGGCGGGCGGGCCGTCGCGGCGGGCGTGTACTTCGCCCACGTGAGGGTGTCGGGCCGCTCGCTCGTCCAGAGGCTCGTCATCGCGCGCTGAACGCAGCGTCACGGGACGGAACACCGCTCGGGCGGCCACCGGAACATCCGGAGGCCGCCCGGAACGTTTTCCGGCATGCCGCTTCCGTCCGCGGGCCCGGCCGCTCGACGCACCCGGCCCGCGGCGGGTATCCTGCCGCGCACGATTTCACCGCGATTGACGCGGTCCGCGGCCCTCGCGCCGCGGCCGCCCCATCCCCGAGGAGCAGCGACGGTGTGGTCCACCATTGAAGCCAAGATCGCGCGCGGCGAGCGCCTGACCACCGAAGAAGGCGTCCACCTCCTGACCGATGCGCCCCTGCTCGAAATGGGCGCGCTCGCTCACGAGATGCGCGTGAAGAAGACGGGCTCGAAGTTCGTCACCTACGTGATCGACACGAACCCGAACTACACGAACTGGTGCACGGTCGACTGCCACTTCTGCGCGTTCTACCGCAAGCCCGGCAAGCCCGCGACGGACGGCTACACGCACGACGTCGAAGGCGTGATGAAGATGATGGAGACCGCACACCAGCTCGGCGCCACCACGGTGCTGCTGCAGGGCGGCCTCAATCCCGAGATCCCGTGGAGCTTCTACACGGACATCGTGCGCGAGGCGCGCAAGCGTTACCCGCACATCACGCCGCACTTCTTCTCGGCCCCCGAGATCCACCAGATGGCCGAAGTGAGCGGGCTGAGCATCAAGGGCGTGCTCGAGGCGCTGTACGAAGCCGGCCAGCGCACGCTGCCCGGCGGCGGCGCGGAGATCCTCGCGACGCGCGTGCGCAAGCGCATCTCGGTCAAGAAGGGCGGACCGGAGGCGTGGCTCGACGTGCACCGCGCCGCGCACCAGGTGGGCATGCGCTCGACCGCGACCATGATGTACGGCCACGTCGAGACGCCGGCCGAGATCGTCGAGCACCTCGACCACATCCGCGCGCTGCAGGACGAGACGCACGGCTTCACGGCCTTCGTGCCGTGGTCGTACAAGCGCGGCAACACGCCGATGGAGTCGAAGGTCAAGCACATCGCCGGCGCGAACATGTACTTCCGCGTGCTCGCGGCGAGCCGCCTGTACCTCGACAACTTCGACCACATCCAGGCGACGTGGTTCAGCGAGGGCAAGAAGACGGGGCAGATCGCGCTCTACTTCGGCGCGGACGACTTCGGCGGCACGCTGTTCGAGGAGAACGTCCACCTCGCGACCGGTCACCTGAACAAGACCACCATCGCCGAGATCGAGACGCTCATCCGCGAGTCGGGCTTCACGCCGGCGCAGCGCGACACCGAGTACCGGATCCTGCGCGAGGCCGAAGGGCCTTCGGCGCTCGAGAACCTCTCGGCCGAGGTGCCGCTGTTCGTCGAGAACATGCGCGAGCTGCCGGCCGAGTACCCGGACCAGCTCGAGGGCGAGGAACTGGTCAACCCGAAGTGACGGGGGCCCGGAACGGAGCGAAAACGGCGCGGCGGTGAAGCTCACCGCCGCGTTCGTGTTTCCGGCGAGGCGTCCGATGCGGTACGCGGCCTAGAGTGGCGCACGTCTTCCACCGCGCGCACCACGCGCCCGACTCTTCCTCATCGGAGTTTCCCCATGCGCCGACCGCTTCTCGCGCTCGCCGTGACCGCCGCATTCGTGTCGCTCGCGGCCGCCGCATTCGCCGCCGAACCGTTCACGTTCGAAACCCTCCGCCGCGTGGTCGGCGTGGGCGCCACGCAGGTCTCGCCCGACGGGCGCGACGTGGTGTTCACGGTCTCCAAGCCGGACTACGAGGCGAACCAGAACCTGAGCGAGCTGTGGACCGTCGCGGTCGCCGGCGGCGAGCCGCGTCCGCTCACGACGAACCGCAAGCACGCGGCCGCGCCGGCGTGGTCGCCCGACGGCGCGTCCATCGCGTTCCTCGCGCCGGGCGCCGACGACCAGGCGCAGATCTGGGTGCTGCCGTTCCGTGGCGGCGAGGCGCGTCTGCTCACGAAGAGCCCGACCGGCGTCGAGCAGTTCGCGTGGAAGCCGGACGGCTCGGCGATCGCGTACGTCGCCTCCGACACGACCGCGAAGAAGACCGGCGAGGAGAAGTACGTGAGCGCGTTCGACGTCGGCGCTCAGGATCTCTTCCTGCGCACGAAGCTGCCGTCGCGCCACATCTGGCTGCAGCCGATCGACGGCGGCAAGGCGAAGCGCCTGACCGGAGGTCCCTGGAGCGTCGAGTTCGTGCTGCCGCCGTCGAGCCCGCCCTCGCCGCTGTCGTGGTCGCCCGACGGCCGCACGATCGCGTTCGCGCGCGTGCCCGCGCCCGAAAGCGGGCGCTTCGACTCGACGACCGTCGCGCTGCTCGACGTGGCGAGCGCCGAAGTGAAACCGCTCGACGGCGCGCGCCGCTGGCAGAGCAATCCGCAGTTCACGCCCGACGGCCGGAGCGTGATCTTCTGGCACCCGCGCGACGGCCAGGGTGACAAGGGTCTCGTGAACGAGTGGTGGATCCGCCCGCTCGCGGGCGGCGAGGCGCGCAGCCTCACGCGCGCGCTCGACCGGAACGTCTTCACCGGGCGCTGGATGAGCGACGGCCGCACGCTGCTGGTCGCGGCGAACGACCGCGCGACGACCGGGCTGTGGCTGCAGCCGCTCGACGGCCCCGCGAAGCGCGTGGAGACGGGCGAGCTCGTCGTGAACGGCGCGTTCGGCTACGACGTCCAGGTCACGCGCACCGGCGCGATCGTGTTCACGGCCTCGACGGCCACGCGTCCCGCCGAGCTCTACGTGATGGACTCGCCCACGGCGAAGCCGCGCCGCCTGACGCGATTCGGTGACTGGGTGGACGGCTTCGCGCTCGGCCGCACTGAGCGCGTCACGTGGACGAACGACGGCTACGAAGAGGACGGCGTGCTCGTGACGCCGCCCGGCTTCGATCCCGCGAAGCAGTACCCGCTCGTGCTCGTGATTCACGGCGGCCCGACGGCGTCGTCGAAGGAGAACTTCAGCACGATGGCGCAGCTCATGTGCGCCGAGGGCTGGTGCGTGTTCATGCCGAACTACCGCGGCAGCGACAACCTCGGCAACGCCTACCAGAGCGCGATCCACGACGACTGGGGCCCGGGGCCCGGCCGCGACGTGATGGCCGGCGTCGCGTCGCTCGAGAAGCGCGGCTTCGTGGACCGCGCGCGCATCGCCGCCACGGGCTGGTCGTACGGCGGCTACATGACGAGCTGGCTGATCGGCAACTACCCGGACCAGTGGCGTGCGGCGGTCGCGGGCGCTCCCGTGACGAGCTGGATGGACCAGTACAACCTGTCGGACGGCAACGAATCGCTGCGCCACGACATGGGCGGCTCGCCCTGGGTGGGTGATCGCGCGGAGTTCTACCGCCAGCAGTCCCCGATCACGTACGCGATCCGGGCGAAGGCGCCGACGCTCGTGATGTCGCACATGGAAGACTTCCGCGTGCCGCCCGCGCAGGCGATGGCGCTCTACCGCGCGCTCAAGGACAACGGCGTCGAGACCCAGTTCATCGGTTTTCCCGGGCGCACGCACAACCCGGGCGATCCCGTGAACCAGCGCGAGCGCACGAAGCTCTGGATCGAATGGGTGCGGCGGCACTTCGAGGACGGCGTGAAGCTGCCCTGAGGCGAGACACGCGCCGCCGCCACGAAGCGCACGGACCGCGCCGCCCCGTGTTGCACCGCGGGGCGGCGCGCCGCATCTTGGCGGCCTTCGGCGCGGCGTCCCGCCGCGCGCGTGCCCGGAGAGGAACCTCGTGACGCCACTGCTGCCGCTGCTGCTCGCACTCGCGACCACCGTGACGCCGGCGCCGGTCGCGAGCGTGCCGGACAGCGGCGCCGCGACGCCGGGCTCGATGGTCGCCCGCGCGCCGGTCGCGTTCACGAAGCGCACCTTCGCGACGGCGGCGCAGATGCCCGCGCCGGTGGCGTTCGCGCTCGACGACACGGGCGCGGTCTACACCGCGAACGCGAAGCGCTACGACGGGCACGGACTCTTCGACGTGCGGCTCTACCCGATCATTCCCGACGACGTCACGATCCGATCGCTCGCCGACCGCCGGCGCCTCACCGAGAAGTGGGTGCGCTCCGGCGTCCTGAACACGCCCGAGCGCAAGGTCACGCTGCCGTGGCTCGCGCGCTTCGGCGACCAGGTGCGGCGGCTCGAGGATCGCGACCGCGACGGGCGCGCCGACCGCGTGACGATCCTCGCCGACAGCCTGAACGATCTCCTGCAGGGCGCGGCCGCGGGCGTGCTGCCGTGGGACGGGCGCGTGTACGCCACGGTGATTCCCGACCTGTGGGTGCTGCGCGATTCGACCGGGCGCGGCCAGTGGAGGAAGCGCTCGCTCCAGCACGGCTTCGGCCTGCACATGGGGCAGGCCGGGCACGACATGCACGGCCTCGTGATGGGCTTCGACGGCAGGCTCTACTGGTCGATCGGCGATCGCGGTTTCGACCTCACGACGCGCGAAGGCCGCCGCATCGTGGGGCACACGGGCGCGGTGTTCCGCTGCTGGCCCGACGGCTCGGGGCTCGAACTGTTCGCGCAGGGCCTGCGCAATCCCCAGGAACTCGTCTTCACCGACGAAGGCGACCTCTTCACCGGCGACAACAACGCCGACGTGGGCGATCGCTCGCGCCTGATGTACCTGCCGATGGGCGGAGACGGCGGCTGGACGTACCACCAGCAGTTCGCGCGCGGCTGCGGCCCGTGGACGCGGGAACATATGTGGGAGAAGCCGCTCGCCTTCGACGAGCCCGGCGAAGCCGCCGCACAGCCCGCGTGGATCCTGCCGCCGGTCGATCACGTGAGCACGTGCCCGTCGGGCTTCGCGGCGTATCCGGGCACGGGGCTGCCGCGCGCGTACGACGGCACGCTGTGGCTCGTGGACTACCTGAGCGGCGTGCAGTCGTTCCGCGTGACGCCCGAGGGCGCGGGCTTCGCGATGCGCGACTGGCACTGGGCGTGGCGCGACGGCTGGGGAATGAGCGACTTCGATTTCGGCCCGGACGGCCGCGCGTGGGCGCTGCACTGGGGCGAGTCGTGGGGGATCAACGACGGCGCGCGGCTCGACGCGCTCACGCCGCCCGCGGCGGGCGTGGACACCGCGGCGGTCGCCGAAGTGCGCGCGCGGCTGCGCGAAGGGTTCGCGGCGCTCGACGTGCCCGCGCTCGCGCGGATGCTCGCGCACGCCGACCGCCGGCTGCGCCAGCGCGCGTCGTTCGAGCTGGCGCGGCGCGGTGACGGGGCGGCGCTCGCGGACGTCGTGGCTCACGACGCGCGTCCGCTCGCGAGGCGGCACGCGCTCTGGGCGCTCGGCATCGTCGCACACGAGCGCGGCGCCGCGGCGGTGTACGGCGCGGTCGTGGCGGCGCTCGCGGACGGCGACGCCGAAGTACGGCGCACGGCGGCGGGCGTGCTCGGCGACCTCGGCGACCGCCGTGCGGTGAGCGCGCTCGTGTCGCGCCTCGCCGGGCCGCGGCCGATCATCGCCTCGACGACCTCGACCATCCTGGTCGACGATCTCGCCGAGGCGATCGAGCA
>JACRIW010000045.1 GCA_016215625.1 Candidatus Eiseniibacteriota bacterium
TCGGCGTGATCGCCAAGCGCACGCGCGGCGCCGCATTCATCGAGGCGTTCACGAACGCCGACGCGATCGAGGGCGACCACGATCACTTCCAGGACCGCTCCCCGGCGCGCTACCGGCAGCTGATCGCCGCCGCCGGGCTCGCGCCCATGGGGCTGCACGTGTACGTCACGAAGGGCGCGATGCACACGCTGACGGCGCTCGAGCAGGGCGCGGCGGGCGCCGCGAGGCGGCGCGCATGACTCGCCCGCGTCGTGGGCTCGCGCCGTTCGCGTGCGTCACGATGCTGTCGTTCGTGCTGGGCGCGGCGTGCGTGAGCGCGCCGGCGCGTGCGGAGTCCACGGACGGCGGCGCCGACCCCGCGCGCAGCGCGATCGTGTTCTACCAGCGGCATCTCTCCGCCATGCGGCACATGCACTGCCGCTTCACGCCGAGTTGTTCGCAGTACGCGATCGACGCGATCGCGGCGTACGGCGTGGTGGAAGGAAGCGCGCGCGCCGCGGACCGGCTCATGCGCTGCAACGAGGGCGCGGATACGCGGTACGCGCCCGGCACGGACGGCCTGCTCTCGGATCCCGCGACCGGACCGCGCGCGAGCGTGCAGGAGATCCGCGCACCCGAGTGGCTGTCGCCGCCGTCCGCGCCGGACGCGCCACCCGTCGCGGTGGGCGTGAGCGCCGACCGCCGCGCTCGCCTCGCCGAGGCGATCGAGTTCGCGCGGCAGTTGGAACAGCGCGGCGACGTCGAGCGCGCGTCGTCCGAGTTCCAGCGCGCGGGCATGCTCGCGGACACGCTCGCCGCGCAGTCGTGGGCGTTCACGCGCGTCGGCGACGGCTGGTTCCGCGCCGAGCAGTGGCTCTTCGCCGACCGCGCCTACCTGACCGCCGCCATGCTGGAAGGCGACCCGTCGCGCCGGGCCGCGATCGGCTGGTCGTCCGCGCTCAGCCGATTCGACGCGGGCGCGTACGTCGCGTGCGCGAGCCTGCTCGCCGACTCCGCGCTCGCGCCCGCGGCGATGGCGAGCGAGGAGCGCGCGGACGCGCGCGCGCACGTCGTGTCGCTCGAAGGACTTTGCGCGTTCGCGGTCGGCAGCTGGGACGTGGCGGAACGCGACTTCGCGCTCGCGTCGCGCGTCGCGCCGGACGCGGGCTTCCGCGCGCGCGCCGAGCGGCTGCGGCCGTTCGTCGTGCAGGGCCGTGCGCTGCCGCATCGCTCGCCGGCGTTCGCGGGCGCGCTCTCGACGTTCGTGCCCGGCGCGGGACAGGCGTATGCGGGGCACGTGCGCGACGGGCTGCGCCACCTGCTCTTCAACGCCGCGCTCGGCTACACGGTGTACGCGCTCGCCTCGAACGAGCAGGTGCCTGCGTCGGTCATCGTCGGCAGCGTGGCGCTGCCGTTCTACTTCGGCAACGTGATCGGCGCGCGCGAGTCCGCGCGCCGGTTCGATCGCGAACAGCGCATGCGGCTGCTCGCCCGCGCGATCGAGGACAGCGCGCGCTGAGGACTAGGGCCGGCGGATCGTTCCGCGCGGCCAGGCGGCCGGCGGAGCTCCCAAAGTCGCACGGCCGAACTGCCGGTCACGCGCGTTCGCGCTGCCCTTGGGGGCGCCGCAGGTGAAGATGTCGTCGATCGTGTTGTCCACCTGAACCGCGCAAACGATGAGCGCCGCGATCACGCCGATCACGAGCACGAGCGCGATGTCCCCGTTCGCTGCGCTGCTGCTCGACGCCGCCCCGACGCCCTCCACGTCGACGATGCGCGTGCGGCTCACGAGCACCGTGCCCGCGACGCCGCGCGTCAGGCTCACCACGGCGAGTTCCGGCGCCTCCGCGAGCCGGGCGCGAAGCTCGGCCCACGGCCCGAACACTTCGCCCTCGTCGCCGAGCACCTGCTGGACGCGCGCGAAGTACGCGGGCGTCGCGGCGAACGACGTCGTCGTGCGCAACGCGATCGCATTGCCCGTCACGCCCTCGAACGCGCCCCGCAGCGTGTCGCCGTCGTTCATCACGACCGCGATGCGCTCGTCCGCACGCGGCGCTCGCACGGTCTGCGCGGCGCGCCACGCCTCGTAGCGGTCTTCGGCCGAGGTGCTGTCGCTCCAGTCGCCGAGGAGCGCGGAGAGCCGTCCGGAGATCGGCAGGCCTTCCACCAGCAGCAGCGTCACCGGACCCTGTCGCGCGGCGTATTGGATCTGGCGCTGCAGGTCCAGGGTGGCCGAGCTGATGCTGCGCGCGGCGTGCACGGGCGCGGGGACGAGCCCGATGAGGACGGAACAGAGTGCGGCCGGGAGGCAGACGGCCGCGCCGAGGCGGTCTCGCCATGCACGTTTCGGAGTATTCGCCACGAGGGCACCTCGCGAGTCGTGACGGGAACGGGGGCCGCTGCTTTTCCCATCGGATGACGGCAGAGATTGGCATCACCGTGAACGCGATGGACCCTACAACTTTCACATCCGAGTGTGAAAGCTCCCGTGCTACCGGGTCCCGAACGCCGCCTTCGCCCACTCGACCGTCGCGCGCGCGCCGTCGGCGACGGTCGTGGGCGCCACGCCGAACTTCGCGCGGAACGCCGAGTCGTCCGCGACGAACGGCTGTTCCCACTGGTAGCCCATCTCCTTCAGCTCCCTGAGCAACGGCACGAACAGCGACGCGAGGCCGAGCAGCCAGCCGGGCATCTGCTCGGTCGGCACGTCGCGCCCGAGCGCACGCCCGAACTCGGCGATCATCTGGCGCGGCGTGAGCGCGGGGCCCACGGGCAGCATCCACCAGCGGCCCGTCGCGTCGTCGGGACCGGTGCCGAGCGCGGCGAGTCCCGCGGCGACGTCCTCCGTGTAATGAAAGCTGTGCACGATGTCCGGATTCACGAGCACCTGCGCGCTCTGCCCGGCGAGCACGCGCTTCCAGAGCATCTCGCCGAAGTGCGTACCCACGCCGCCGGGACCGTAGAAGTCGGACGCGCGGCCGCTCACCGCACGCACGTCGCCGCGCTCGTGTGCGGCGAAGAGCTTCGCCGCTTCGCGCGCGCGGATCTCGCCCTTCGGGCTGATCGGCGCGACGGGCGTGGATTCATTCATCGGCATGGTGCCGCCGCGCCCGTGCATGTAGAGGTTGTCGAGCGTCACGAGACGTGCGCCGCTGCGCGAGGCGGCCGCGATCATCGCGTCCATGTACTTCGGGCACAGCTCGCCCCAGGCCTTCACGCTGTACTCGCCCGGGTTCATCACGTGGTAGATCGCGGCGGCTCCCGTCGCGGCCTCGGCCGCGAACGCGGGATCGGTGGCGTCGCCGCTGCGCAGCTCGGCGCCCTCGGGCGGCGCGGCGCTGCCGCGGCGCACGACGCGCACGGCGCAGCCCTTCGCGAGCAACTGGCGGGCGAGCCGGGGGCCGATCTGCCCGGCACCGAAGACGACGTGAAGAGGCTTCGCGTTCATGCTCGGGTCTCCTTGCGTGGCGTGGGGGGATGGGCGCGCAGGATAGCGCAACGCTGGGGCGCTCCTATAGATTGCGCGCCGTGAACGCCACCCCTCGCTCCGCGGTGGTCGGCACCGCCGGCCACATCGACCACGGCAAGACCGCGCTCGTGCGCCGCCTCACCGGCGTGAACACCGACCGGTTGCCGGAAGAAAAGAAGCGCGGCATCTCGATCGACCTCGGTTTCGCTCCGCTCGTCACACCCGCGGGCGTGCGCGTCGGGCTCGTGGACGTGCCGGGCCATGAGCGCTTCGTGAAGAACATGCTCGCGGGCGTCGGCGGCATGGACCTCGTGATGCTCGTGATCGCGGCCGACGAAGGGGTGATGCCGCAGACGCGCGAGCACCTCGCGATCGTGCAGTTGCTGCACGTGAGCCGCGGGATCGTCGTGCTCACGAAGCGCGACCTCGTGGACGCCGACTGGGCCGCCATGGTGGCGCGCGACGCGCGCGAGCTGGTGAAGGGCACGGCGCTCGAGCACGCGCCGATCGTCGAGTGCAGCGCCACGACCGGCGAGGGCGTGGACGCGCTGCTCGCGACGCTCGACCGCGAGCTCGCGCAGGTCGACGTGCGCGCGGCGGGCGATGCGGCGCGGCTGCCTGTGGACCGCGTGTTCACCATGGAAGGCTTCGGCACGGTCGTCACCGGCACGCTCTGGCGCGGGCGCGTCGCGACGGGCGACACGCTCACGCTGCTGCCCGCCGCTCACGCGGTGCGCGTGCGGCGCGTCCAGGTGCACGGCGACACGGTGGACGCCGCGGTCGCGGGCCAGCGCACCGCGCTCGCGCTGCACGGTGTGGACCGCGCGCAGGTCGAGCGCGGTGACTGGCTCGTGGCCGGCGAGGCGCTCAAGCCCTCGCGGGTGCTCGACGTGCGCTTCGAGCTGCTCGCCGACGCGGCGCGCGAGTTCAAGAGCGAGTCGCGCGTGCGTTTCCACCTGGGCGCGAGCGAGCTGATCGGGCGGCTCGTGCTGCTCGAGGGCAGGACGCTCGCGCCGGGCGCGTCGGCGCTCGCACAGCTGCGGCTCGAGACGCCCGCGGTCGCGGCGCGCGGCGACCGGTTCGTGATCCGCAGCTGGTCGCCCTCGCGCACGATCGGCGGCGGCGTGGTGATCGAGCCGGTGGGGCAGAAGCGCCGCCGCGCGGGTGCCGCGCTCGCGCAGCTCGCGCTGCACGAAAGCGGCTCGCTCGCCGCGCGGCTGCTCGAGAAGCTCGAGGCGGCCGCGAAGATGCAGTCCACCGCTCAGCTCGCGACCGCGGTGGGCGAGAGCGAGGCGGCCGCGGCGGCCACGCTCGCCGCGCTCGCGGAGGCGGGCGAACTCGCCGCGCCCGCGGCCGGGCGCTGGGTGGCGCGCGAGCGCTGGAACGTTTCGCGCGACGCGATCGCCGACGCCGTGCGTGCGTACGCCGAGAAGCACCCGGCGCGCTATGGCGTGATGAAGGGCGAACTCAAGAGCGCGCTCAAGAGTGCGGTGGACGCGCCGCTCTTCGACGCGGCGTTCGCGTCGCTCGTCGCCGACGAGGAGATCGAGCAGCAGGGCGAACGCGTGCGCCCCGCGGGACTGCCGTGGGAGCCACCGGCCGCGACGATGGCGCAGCTCGAAGCGCTCGAGCGCCTGCTCGAGGCCGACGGCTACCTCGTGCCCGAGAACGCGCAGTGGAGCGCGAAGCTCGGCGCCGCCGCGGCCGAGGTCGCGAGCCTCGGGCACTTCCTGGGCCGGCTCGTGCGCGTCAACACCGAGCTGACCTACACCGCCGCGCAGATGACGCGCCTGCGCGCGTCACTCGACGAGTGGTTCGCCGCGCACGAGGCGCTCACCGTGGCGGACCTGCGCGGCTTCACGGGCGCGTCACGCAAGTACGCCGTGCCGCTGCTCGAGCACTGCGACCGCGTGGGCTGGACCGTGCGTGTGGGTGACGAGCGCCGCCGCGGCGGCTGATCGCCTCGCTCTCCGGGCGCGCGTCAGCGCGCGCGTGACACGAACGTCGACTTGATGCGTCCCCAGGTCGAGGGCACGGCGTCCGTGGTCAGGTCCTGCACGAACTCGAGGCCCGCGACCTCGCCCGCGGCGTTCGCGCCGCCCGTCGTGTCGCCGAAGAACACGCGGTTGACCGCGAGCGCGCCGCCCGAGGCGCCCGAGAACACGAGCACGCCGTCACGGTAGAGCCGCTGCAGCGAGGCCGAGGCGTACTCGAACACGTAGTCGTGGAACTGCGTGTTGTCGTAGGCGCCGCCGACGGCGACTTGCGAAGAACCCGAGAGCACGAAGAGCTTGGTCGGCGTGAGGCCGAAGTCGAACTGCGTGACGCCGTTCGCGAAGCCGAACGCGAATCCGCCGAAGCCGTTCGGGTTCGCGGTCGTGCCCTGCGCCGCGGTGCAGCGCGCACGCACGCGCAGCTGCTTGGTTTCGCCCGTCGTGATGCCGCCCACGCGCTGGTAGTAGAGCCCGCCACCCGCGACGCCGTTCGACTGGCCCATCGTGTTCTGGCTCAGCACGCCGCCACCGACCGCGAACACGCTCGACTCGAGCACGCCCGCGTGTGAGCCGGACGCGGTGTACGTGAAGCCCTGCGCGGAGGGCAGCGACGAGAAGCCGAGCGTCACGTGGAGCGGGCCGGCGGTCGCGGCGGTCGCGACGCACAGCGCGAGCGCGCCGAAGAGCGCGGCGAGCGGGCGAACGGGCAAGGCGTGGGGCTTCAACATGGGCGGCCTCCGAGTCGGGATGGACTGATGCGCGGTGCGTCGTCGGGGGCGACAAGGCTAGCAAAGCCCCCTCGGCCCGGACCACGGATAACAGCGTCGCAGCGACGCCTGCGCCGGTCTGCGCCGCGCTCGTCGGGGGAGTGCTTGACCCCGCCGGAGCCCCCGCGCAGGCTGCCCCGCGTTCTGGTCCCTTCGGCTCCCCCCATCGCTGCTTCTTCGGAGGTCCGCTCATGCCGCTCCGTCGCCTCGCGCACGCGCTGGTTCCCGCGCTGCTCGCGACTTTGGTTTCGTTCCGCTCCGCGGGCGCGGTCGCCGTGGGCTCGACCCCCGACTCGCTCGGGTACTACCGCTTCCCGGCAGTGCACGGTTCGTCGGTGGTGTTCACGGCCGAGGGCGATCTCTGGCGCGTCGGGATCGAGGGCGGCGTCGCGCGCCGCCTGACCTCGCACGCGGGACAGGAGACGAACGCCGCGATCTCGCCGGACGGCAAGTGGGTCGCGTTCACGGCCGCCTACGACGGACCGACCGAGGCGTACGTGATGCCGCTCGACGGCGGCCTGCCGACGCGCCTCACGTACGACGGCGACCGCAGCGCGGTCGTGGGCTGGACGCCGCGTGGCGAGGTGCTCGTGACCACGCGCAAGCACTCGACGCTGCCCAACCTGCAGCTCGTGACGATTCATCCGACGACGTTCGCGCGCACGCGCGTGCCGCTCGCGCAGGCGAGCGAGGGCGCGTACGACGGCGCCAAGCTGGTCTTCACGCGCTTCGAGGCGCAGCCGAGCCACACGAAGCGCTACCGCGGCGGCCGCGTTCAGCAGCTGTGGGCGTGGGCGGGCGGCGCCGCGGAGGCGCGCGCGCTGTTCCCCGGCGACTCCGCCACGAGCCGCAATCCGATGGTGTGGAACGGGCGCGTGTACTTCATCGGTGACCGCGACCTGAACATGAACCTGTGGACGTGCAGGAGCGACGGCAGCGACCTGAAGCAGCTGACCACGCACAAGGGCTTCGACGTGCGCTACGCGTCCATGAGCGAAGGGAAGATCGTCTACCAGCTGGGCGCCGACCTGCGCGTGTACGACGTCGTGGCGGGCAAGGACGCACCGCTCGCCGTGCGTCTCGCGTCGGACTTCGACCAGCTGCGCGAGCGCTGGGTGGGCAATCCCGTGGAATGGGTGACCGCCGCGCACCTGTCGCCCGACGGCGACCGCGTCGTGCTCACGGCGCGCGGCCAGGTATTCGTCGCGCCGCTCAAGCCCGGGCGTTTCGTCGACGTCACGCGCGACGCGGGCACGCGCTGGCGCAACGCGCGCTTCCTGGCCGACGGCAAGCGGCTTTCGGCGCTCTGCGACGCGAGCGGCGAGATCGAACTGTGGACGCTTCCCGCCAACGGCGTCGGCGCGCCCGTGCAGCAGAGCCGCGACGGACGTGTGATCCGCTGGGACGGCATCCCGTCGCCCGACGGAAAGTTCATCGCGCACACGAACCGCGACCAGGAGCTGTGGATCCTCGAACTGGCCACGGGCAGGCAGACGCGCATCGCGAAGTGCGAAGACTGGAACGACATCCTCGACGTGACGTGGTCGCCCGACAGCCGCTGGATCGCGTATGCACGGCCCGCGCGCAACCTGCTGCTGCAGGTGCTGCTCTATTCGCTCGACACGCAGAAGACGATCGAGGCGACGACCGACCGCTGGGACAGCTACAGCCCCGCGTGGAGCCCGGACGGCAAGTGGCTCTACTTCCTGAGCGACCGCACGTACGAGTCGCTCGTCGGCAGCATCTGGGGCTCGCGCCAGCCCGAGCCGTTCTACGACGGCACGACGCGCATCTACGCGCTGTCGCTGCGCGCGAAGTACCGCTCTCCCTTTGCCGCGCCCGACGAACTCGAAGGCGGCGCGGACGAGAAGCCCGCCGCGAAGCCGGACAAGCCCGCCGCCGCCGGGGCGAAGAAGCCCGCTGCGGCCGCGGCCGAGAAGCCCGCCACGCCCGCGACCGTCGTGATCGACGAAGCCGGGCTGCAGTCGCGCCTGATCGAAGTGCCCGCCGGCAACGGCAACTACTCGACGCTCACGACCGACGGCAAGCGGCTCTGGTACCTGAACGCCGAGCTGAGCGCGGATCGCAAGCAGACGCTGCACTCGTTCGCGATCGGCAACGACGGCGACGAGCCCACCACCGTGCTCGCGGACGTGCGCACGTACGAGCTGTCGGCCGACCGCAAGAAGATCCTCGCACGCAAGGGCGACGCCTTCTACGTGTTCGACGCGGGCGCCAAGGGGCCGAGCGACCTGGCGGAGGCCAAGCTGCCGCTCGACGGCTGGCAGCTGCCGGTCACGCCGCGGATCGAGTTCGGGCAGATGTTCGAGGAGAGCTGGCGGCTCGAGCGCGACTACTTCTACGACCCCGACATGCACGGCGTGGACTGGAACGCGATGCGCGCGAAGTACCGTCCGCTCGCCGCGCGCGTGACCGACCGCGCCGAACTGGCGGACGTGTTCCAGCAGATGATCGGCGAACTCGTCGCGCTGCACATGTACGTGTACGGCGGCGACCAGCGGAAAGGCACGGACGCGGGCGACCCCGCGACGCTCGGCGCGGAGTGGGAGCGCGACGAGGCGGCCGGCGGCTGGCGTGTGACGCACGTGCACCATGCCGATCCCGACCAGCCCGAGTCGCTCTCGCCGCTCGAAGCGCCCGGCGTGGACGTGCGCGAGGGCGACGTGATCGTGGCGATCAACGGCGTTGCGAGCCTGAGCGCGCCGCATCCCTCGGCGCTGCTGCGCCGCAAGAGCGGCAAGGAAGTGCTGCTCAGCGTGAAGCGCGGCAGTGGCGCGGCGCGTGACGTGATCGTGCGCCCGATTAACAACGCGAAGGACGCCGAGCTGCGCTACGACGCCTGGGAGTACGAGCGGCGCGTGCGCGTCGACTCGCTGAGCCACGGCCGCATCGGCTACGTGCACCTGCGCTCGATGGGCACCGAGGACATGGCGCAGTTCACGCGCGACTACTACCCGGTCTACCAGCGTGAGGGCCTGATCCTCGATGCGCGCAACAACACCGGCGGCAACATCGACGCCTGGGTGCTGAGCCGGCTGATTCGCCGCTCGTGGATGTGGTGGCAGCCGCGCAACGGCCGGCCGTTCGGCAACATGCCGTTCGCGTTCGACGGCAGGATGACCGTGCTCGTGAACGAGCGCACGGCGTCCGACGGCGAAGTTCTCGCCGAAGGCTTCCGCCGGCTCGGACTGGGCAAGGTGATCGGGACGCGCACGTGGGGCGGGGAGATCTGGCTGAGCCAGGACAACTTCCTCGTGGACCGCGGCATCGCGACCGCCGCCGAGACCGGCGTGTACGGCGCCGAGGGCCGGTGGCTGATCGAGAACCACGGCGTGGATCCGGACTTCGTCGTGGACAACGCGCCGCGCGAGACGTTCGACGGACGCGACGCGCAGCTGGAGGCCGCGGTCAAGCACCTCATGGCGGAACTGGCGCGCGAGCCGGTGAAGCGTCCGGTGGCGCCGAAGTACCCGGACAAGAGCGTGAAGTAAGCCGCCATTTCCGAAGCACTCACGGGGCGCGGGTCGCTGCACGGCCTGCGCCCCGCGGCGTTTTCCCTGCGGGCAACGCCCGGATTCACGCGCCGGCCGCGGGCGGGTCTAGCGTCCCGGGCGTTGGGTCACTCGTCGGCAGCCTTCCGGGCCGGCCGGCTGCCCTCGGAGGCGCCGCCAGGACGAGCGACATGTCGAATGAACGGTCAGGCAGCCGGATCGGGACGTCACGCGCGACGAGCGCATGGGCCTCCCGAGGAGTCGTTCGATGCGCAAGGTCCTCTTCGCCCTCGCACTCCTGTTCGCGCTCATGGCGCTCCTGCCCGCGACCGCCGAATCGCAGGCGAACGGTCCGGACATTCCACGTCAGGGACAAGTCGCACTCGGTGTGACCGGCGGCATGGCGCAGCCGCTCGGACAACTCGGCCGCGCGATCGCACTGGAAGGCAGCTCGGCCGCGAGCGGACTCAACCTCGATCGCGGCATCTCCGGCCGCGCGTACGCGGACTATCACGTGACGCAGCGATTCGCGCTCGGCGGCTTCGTCTGCGCGGCGCGCTCGTACATGAAGGACGTGTCGGTCACGCGCGAATCGGGCACGCGCACCTACGAGCGGCTGCTCGAAGGGCGCACGACGCAGCTCGGCCTGTACGCGAAGTACTTCCTGCCGCAACGGGGCGCGTGGTCGAGCTACGTGCTCGGTGGCGCCGCGCACGTGGATCGCAAGACGCAGCTCGCGCCGGAAGTCGCGCTGCTCTACCCCGGCACGTCGGTGTTCGAGGTGCGTGACGACCGCCTCGGCTTCGTGGGCGGGCTCGGGAGCGACTACGCGTGGAACGACCGGCTCTCGCTGGGCGTCGTCGCGCTGCTCGATTACTCGGGGCCGCTCGCGCACGACTTCCCGTGGATGGGCGAGGGGCACGACGTGAACGACTGGTCGTTCCTGACGCTGCAGGCGGGAGTGTCGTGGCACCTGGGCGTGGGGATGTAAGAGGAGCCCGACGATGTCCGTCCCATGGTGAGCTGGGGCGTCGCGCGCTACTTGGCCGCGCCCCAGCCGCCGCCCTTGCCGCTGAACGTCTGTCGGCCGAGGGGGATGTGGCCGACGTCGCCGTAGATCGCGAGGCGCGTGCCGCCGTTGGGCAGAACCTGGATCACGGTGAGCGAGCAGTTGCCGATGTCGAACCGCGCCCACTCCCTGGTGTCGAGCCCGACCGCGCGTGACACGAGGTAGCGGATCACGTTGCCGTGGCAGACGAGCACGTCGTACGTGTCGGCCCCGGGCGTCGCGCCAAAGTACTTGTTCCACACGGCGTCGACCTGCGCGTCGCACTCGGCGAACTCCTGCGCGGTGGAACCGGCCATGAGGTCGGCGCGGCTCGAGGTCATCGTGCACTCGCTGAGCAGCGAGTCGCGCGCGACGCTCATGTGCATCGGCCCGCTCATGACGTCCGCCGTCTGCATGGCGCGCAGCAGCGTGCTGCTGACGAGCGAGCGGAACTTGACCGGCGTGGCGGCCAGCCGCTCGGCGATGTATCCCGCCTGCTCGCGCCCGAGCGCGTTGAGCCCGTTACCCACGCGATCGTCCACCTTGTCGTCGCGGTCGTAGATGCCGTGACGGATCAGGTAGACGTAGTGCATGCCCTTGCCGGCGGGAGCGGCCGCCGCGGGCGGAGCGGGCTTCGTCGCCGCGGCCGCGCCCGGATGGCCGGCCGGCTGCGCGGCCGAGCGGCCGGTGGCGAACGAAGCGAACGCGACGAGTGCGAGAGCGGCGACGAGCAGGCGCTTCATGGTGGCGAATCTCCGTGGGCGGTGCGCAAGGGCGATCGCCGCGGACTATGCCCCGGCCGGGAAAGAACTGCACGCGATATGACGGCCGTCATGTGACAGGGCGGCGATTCTTGCCGACACTGCAAGGGCCATCCATTCCAGATGCCGGTGCAGCACCTCAAAGACCATTCGAGGAAATCATGTCTCGCAACCTGAAGTACCTGCCGGCCGCGTTCGCGGCCGCATTCGTGCTGTGTCTTTCCGTGCCCGCGCTGCTCGCACTGTTCGCGACCGCGCAGGCCGCCGAGCCCGCGCCCGGCACGCCCGCCGCGGCGTGCGTCGATTGTCACGCCAAGTCGTCGCCCGGCGTGGTCGCCGACTGGCGCGCGAGCAAGCACTTCGGCGAAGACGTCGGCTGCATCAAGTGCCATGGCACCGGTCACTCGACCGCGACCGACGCTGCCAACGCCAAGATGCCGACCGCCGAAACGTGCGGCGAATGTCACTCCGACCGGCTCGAGCAGTTCGGCCGCAGCAAGCACGCCAAGGCGTGGGTCGCGCTGAACGCCATGCCCACCGCGCACGGCCAGCCCGCGCCCATGATGGGTGGCCAGAAGGGCTGCGGCGGTTGTCACAAGGTCGGGCTCAAGAGCGCGGCCGAGCAGGCGCAGATCGTCGCCGGCGGCAACGCGCACGGCAACGCGTCGTGCGACGCGTGCCACACGCGGCACACGTTCTCGCTCAAGGAGGCGCGTGAGCCGCAGGCGTGCCAGACCTGCCACATGGGCTTCGATCATCCGCAGTGGGAGATGTATTCGACGTCCAAGCACGGCACGCGGCACTCGATGAAGCAGCTCGGGATCCTGCCGCAGAGCACGAGCGCGCCCACGTGCCAGAGCTGCCACATGCCCGGCGGCGACCACAACGTCGGCACCGCGTGGGGCTTCCTGGCGGTGCGGCTGCCGCTGCCCGAGGACAAGCAGTGGGCGGCCGATCAGGTCACGATCCTGCAGGGTCTCGGCGTGCTCGACCCCGCGGGCAAGCCCACCGGCCGCCTCGACGTGGTGAAGGCCGGCGACGTCGCGCGGCTCGACCAGGCGTCGTTCCAGGCGCGGCGCGACCAGATGCTCAAGGCGTGCACGCAGTGCCACTCGGGCAAGTTCGCGCAAGAGCAGCTGCAGGCCGGCGACGACATGATCAAGGCCGCCGACCACCTGATGGCCGAGGGCATCCGGATCGTGGCCGGGCTTTACGCCGACGGGCTGCTGAAGAAGCCGGCGAACTATTCGGCGGCGTTCCCGGACCTGCTCACGTTCCACGACGCGCCCACGAAGATCGAGCAGACGCTGTTCGTGATGTTCCTCGAGCACCGCATGCGCACGTTCCAGGGCACGTTCCACGCGAGTCCGGACTACGCCATGTGGTACGGCTGGTCGGAAATGCAGCGCGACCTGACCGACATTCGCGAGATGGCCGCCGAGATGCGGCGCGGCAAGCCCGCGCGGCCCGGCGCGCCGAGGAAGCCTGCGGCGCACTGACCGAGGCCGGCACCCCCCGGGGCCCGCGCGTGAGTCCTCCGCGCGGGCCCTGCCGTTTTCGGGGCCCCTCGCGGCCGCGTGCTCTCCTGCCAGAACGGGCCGGGCACCTGTCAGGCTGGCCGACTCCCGCCGGAGTGCGCGAGGAGCCCCGATGGCGCGCGCGCGACTGCAGTTGGCTGCCGAAGGGGGGAATCGCACCGCTTTTCGGGGTCGTTCTCCGGCCAAAGCCGCTCAGGCTTTCGTGCTACGCGCGTCCGCCGGTGGGAGTAGGATGCGCGCGGAGCGAGGGCGCTCCCGCGTGGCGCGGATCCCGTCCGCCGTGGCGCGCGTGGCTCGTCTGTTGCTGTTTGTCGGGGCCCCTTTTCGGCCCGCGAAAGGAGCAACTCATGAGTGGAATGGACGTGGCAGTGGGCAAGGGTACGAGCAAGACCATGAGCGCGAAAGACTACGTTTCCTCCGTCATCGACGGTGTCATTGCGAAGAACCCCGCGGAGCCCGAGTTCCACCAGGCGACGCGCGAAGTCCTCGGTTCGCTGGTTCCCGTTCTCGATCGTCATCCCGAATACAAGGCCGCCCGGCTTCTCGAGCGGATCGTCGAGCCCGAGCGCGTGATCATGTTCCGCGTGCCGTGGCAGGACGACCGTGGCGAAGTGCAGGTGAACCGCGGCTTCCGTATCGAAATGAACAGCGCGATCGGCCCGTACAAGGGCGGTCTGCGATTCCACCCCTCGGTCAATCTGGGCATCCTGAAGTTCCTGGCCTTCGAGCAGGTCTTCAAGAACTCGCTGACGACGCTCCCCATGGGCGGCGGCAAGGGCGGCTCGGACTTCGATCCGAAGGGCAAGAGTGACAACGAGGTCATGCGCTTCACGCAGTCGTTCATGACCGAACTGTTCCGCCACATCGGGCCGGACACCGACGTTCCCGCCGGCGACATCGGCGTGGGCGGCCGCGAGATCGGCTTCCTGTTCGGGCAGTACAAGCGCCTGCGCAACGAGTTCACCGGCGTGCTCACGGGCAAGGGCCTCGGCTGGGGCGGCTCGCTGATTCGTCCGGAAGCCACCGGCTACGGCACCGTGTACTTCGCGGCCGAGATGCTGAAGGCCAAGGGCCTGAGCCTCGAAGGCAAGACGTGCCTCGTGTCGGGCAGCGGCAACGTGTCGCAGTACACCGTCGAGAAGGTGCTGGATCTGGGCGGCAAGCCGGTGACGCTGTCGGATTCCGGCGGCATGATCTACGACCCGGCCGGCATCGACCGCGAGAAGCTCGCGTTCGTGATGGATCTGAAGAACGCCCGCCGCGGCCGCATTTCGGAGTACGCGACGAAGTTCACGACCGCCAAGTACGTGCCGGTCGACTCGAAGCTCGATTACAACCCGCTGTGGGACGTGAAGGCCGACTGTGCGTTCCCGAGCGCGACGCAGAACGAGATCAACGCCAAGGACGCCGCGAATCTGGTCAAGAACGGCGTGTCGCTGGTGGCCGAGGGCGCGAACATGCCTTCGACGCTGGACGCCATCAAGATCTACCTGGACGCCGGCATTCTGTACGGACCGGCCAAGGCGGCGAACGCGGGTGGTGTGGCCACGTCGGGTCTCGAGATGTCGCAGAACAGCATGCGGCTCTCGTGGACGCGCGAGGAAGTGGACCAGCGCCTGCACAACATCATGATCGCCATTCACCGCAACTGCTTCGACACGGCCGAGAAGTACGGCACGCCGGGCAATTACCTGAACGGCGCGAACATCGGCGGCTTCCTGAAGGTCGCCAACGCGATGATGGATCAGGGTCTGGTCTGAGGGTCCCTCCAACAGATCGCGTGCACGGAAGTACGAACGCGGGGCGGCGAGTGATCGCCGCCCCGCGGTGTGTTTGCAGGTGTGGGGTTCGCGGACGCGCGCGGCAAGAACTCGACGTCGGTTGCGCACCTGATTCTTGCGGCCGAATCGTGGCGGCCGCCATCTCGGATTGCGCTTGGCGGCGGCGGCTGACGAGTCATTTGCGGCGATTGATTCCCTTTCGCGCTGTTCGAGCCGGGGGAGTCGTCGGACCCGCAGACTCTGGTGAGTCCGTCGGTAAGTGACGTCTCAAATGGATGCATCCCCAGCCACCTTGCGACTCGTCGCTCGAGCCAGCCCGCGAGGAAGGCTTGCGACTATCGCCGTGCGGCGGATCGTACGGGCGGAGATCACCCAAGAGCATTCGAATGACGTCCAATGCGAGGTCGCGGCTTTCAAAGTCGCCAATGCACTCCAGTCCTCGGCCAGGCATGTGCCCGAAGATGGACCACGTCACTCGCTCGCGCTCCGCTTCGCTGAGCTCAACCAATGACCACACCTGCTCAACCGTTCCTTCGTCGTCGATCTCGAGCATGGGAGCGAGCTCGATCGCGTCAAACACCAGTCCATCCTTCGATGGCCAGCGCGAGGGCATCCCGAAGATCTCGTGGCCGGGCATGTCTGCCGGTCGCGCCGCAGCTGCGCGGCGATCGTGATGTGGCGAAGTGCGGTAGGACATACCGCCTGGGATACCCTGGCGAGGCCGCGTGGTCAATCGTGAAGTGAACCTTCGTGAGCCAGATGAAACCAATGCCACGGTGGTCCGCAACGACTGGGTCATGTCTGCGCCAGAGGAGCGCATCATGGGCACGTACCAGAAGGTTTGGGGAACTTCGGTCGGCCAGCGGAGGAGGCGCGCGCTCCTTCAGACCGCGATGCGAGCCGCCTCAAAGAAGGCAGCGGGAATCGGGTGCTCGAGCCGCCAAGTGATGCTCAGAGGCCGCTCTCCTTCGTGGGTCACGTACTGCACCGGCCCGAGGAAGAGATAGGGAGCGGTTTCCCCACGGTCATCCGAGTCCTCGGTTCGCACGAAGAGCAACGGCGTGATCTTGAGGGCTTCGTGCTTGATGTTTCGCTGCCCCTTGATCGAGAGAGCGGCGGTTTGGGACTGCGACTGCCAGTGGAAGAGTTGAGGAGAGATCACGTAGTCCTTGTACATCGTCGACGGAGAAAAGTCCTTTTCGTCCTTCTTGAGAGTCACGAACAGAAGATCCAAGCGAGGAGACTCGAGGAAATAGACGCCCTCGCGCACACGAGTGAGCTCGCTCCGCTCGCCGTACGTCAGTGCCGCCAGGATCTGTTCCTGCCTGTAGTGGCAGTGAACATGTAACCCCCCCATTCGCTCCGGCTGAGCAATCGGCACAAACTTCAGATCTTCAAGCAACACGCTGGCGAGTTCGCTCAGTTCTCGTAGGTGATTTGGATGCGACCAGAGGGACGCGAGGCAAGCAGCCGGTTCGGCAAAGCCCCGCTCTTTGAAGAGCGTTGAGAGAACGATCGCCCAGGCGCGCGATGGAGAGGGTGGTTTGGCCCGCGAGGCGTCGTGACGAACCATCTGTAGTATTGCGGGGTCGTCCAGCCCGACTAGTCTCGCGAGGCCGCGCTCGAGTTCTTCAACTGCTGCGCTTGTGGATTCCGCAAGCAGACCCGCGGCGCGCTTAAGCGCCGTCAGGCAGCGACCGCGATAGAGCTCGTCGAGTGACCAGCCCGTTTCGCGTAGCACGTCGGCGACGGTGGCGTGGACTCCCAAACTTCTGATCTCGCGCACGAGAGTTGCCCGCTGCGCTCGGAGCGCTTGCTTCAGATTCGCGATGACGAGGTCGCGAGCATCCGGGGTGAGCTCAATGCTGCAGCCGGGCGGCAGCATCGGGAACCCCATCTCGGTCTGGTGGAGTACTCCGCGTCGGGTACCGCCCACGAGTGCCCGTAGATTGCGGTCGAGCCTAAACTCCCGTTCCGGGGTCGACACGAGATCAAGCACCGTGAGGCAACGTTTGCCGTGGGCGATTCGGAGACCGCGTCCGATTTGCTGCAGAAAGACCGTGGGGCTCTCCGTTGGACGAAGTAGCAGCACAGTGTCGACCTCAGGGATATCCACGCCTTCGCTTAGCACATCAACGGTGAAGAGCGCCTGCACACGTCCATCCTTGAGCGCGGAGATCGAGTCCTCTCGGTCCGTCGAGTCGCCAAGTACGACTCTCGAAGCGATGCCGGCGTTTGTGAAGCGCTCTGCCATGAAGCGCGCGTGGTCCTTGCTGGCACAGAACCCGATCGCTCGCATGCGACACGGGTCCGCGATGTAGGCACGAACCGCATCGAGGATCTGTCGCGCTCGGACGTCGTGGGCGGAGAGGAGTTCACCGAGTTTCGACACATCGAATCGGCCGCGCTTCCATGCGGTGGAGAGGTCCGCGGAGTCCTTCAGCCCGAAGTACTGGAACGGAGCCAACAAGCCTTGCTCAATAGCATCCCAGAGTCGCAGTTCGACCGCGATGTGCCCGTCGAACCAGTGCAGCAGGTCGGCGCCGTCCGCGCGCTCCGGTGTTGCCGTGAGTCCGAGGAGCAACTGGGGGCGCAGGTGTTCGAGAAGCCGCTTGTAGGAAGCCGCTTCGGCATGGTGGAACTCGTCGACAATCACCATGTCCCAACCGTCTGACGGCAACTCATCGAGATTCAGACGCGCCAGACTTTGGATGCTCGCGAAGACCGTATCGCCGTTGGTCGGGCGTTCGCCCGCGACAAAGAGTTCGCCGAACTCGGCGAGCCGAAGAGCATGACGAAACGTCGCTCGTGCCTGGGTGAGGATCTCCTGCCGATGCGCGATGAAGAGCAGCCTCGGGAATCGCCCGTGTTGCTCACGAAAGCCCTCTCGGAATTGCCTGTAGTCGAGCGCAGCGATGACGGTCTTGCCCGTTCCTGTTGCCGCGACAACCAGATTTCGCCAGCGATTATGAACCTGTCGCTCTGCAGCAAGCGCCTCGAGGATGGCTGCCTGGTAGGGGTAGGGATGAATGTCTAGGAGCACGCTAGCGCTTTCTCCCGCCCGCTCCGCCCGAAGCGCTGCCCGGAGGCGCTCCCCATCCCTTTCTGGATCGAACCCTTCGAAAGACGGGTCATTCCAATAGGCTTCGAACGTCGCCTGAAACTTCCGGAGAACGCTCACAGATTCACTGCCGACTCGAACATTCCATTCCAACCCATCGCTCAGCGCCTGAGCGGAGAGATTGGACGATCCGATGTAGGCCGTTGTGAACCCTGAGTCTCGACGGAACAGCCAGGCCTTTGCGTGCAGGCGAGTGCGACGCGTGTCGTATGAAACTCGGACGTGTGCTCCCAGCCGATGCAATTCTTCCAAGACTCGAGGCTGCGTCGCCCCCATGTACACAGTTGTAAGTACTCGCATCTTGCGGGGGTGTCGCGCCAAGAAGGCCTCGAGCGCCGGTTGAAGTGCGCGGTACCCACTCCACAAGAGGAACGAACAGAGCAAATCTACTTGATTGGCGGACTCGAGTTCGCGTTTGAGCTCAAAGCCCACACCGTGTTCGCCTCGGGCGTTCACGAGAAGGTGGCTTTCGGGTAGCGGGATGGATGGACGCTTGGGCGCCTCTGCGACTGCGAGTGGCGTGTGCTCAACGATGGCGAGCAACAACTCGCCCGTCACGGGTTCCGCATTCCAGCCTGAATCGCTCTGGCCGAGCTCGGGTAGCTGGCTGTGGATGAACTGCAGCACGCGATTGCAGAGTTCGATCTGCTTAGCGGGCCCTGCCTTCCTGTCCTCGAGAGTAATGAGCGCCGCGCGCAGCCGTTGCTGAAGGTGTTCGACGAGGCGGGCGGAGGCGTCGGAACTGGAGAGCTGGTCAGAGTATGCCTTCAGTGAGTGTGACAACCCGGCTAGCTTCTCTTTGAGTGCCTGAGTAACAACCTTCTCGTAGAGCCCGGGAATCAGGTCGTTGGACATTGTGGCCTCGCGTGAAGCAGGGCAGGGTGCCGCCAGTACTTGGGAAGCTGACTCACGCAGAGTACGAAAGCGGTACTGCGTCATGCACGAGTTTTCGCGCCGCTCGGGACCAGTCACGATCGCGGAACGCGGAGCCTGCGAGAGCGTCCGGCCTTCGCGAAATGCGGGAAGTGGCCATGCACCCTTTGCGAGTGGCGACATCGTCACACGGGCACGCACTCGCCCTTCCGCCTGCCCCCCCCCCCGCCCGCAATGGTCAAATAGGAGCATTGCCGCCCCTCGGACCCCGCTTCTACGCTCGCTGGGTCATGGCGCGAATCCCCCCGGCGCCGTGCGGCACCCGGCGGGCTCTGCTGCGCCCGGCTTCGGGCGATGACCACGGCAGCAGAACGGGCACCCCACATGCACATCACCAGCGCCGCCGTTCGCGCGCCTCGTGAGTCCGTCCGTCGCGCGCCTCACGCATTCGCCCACAGCGCCGTTCTCACTCTCGTCGCGCTCGCCTGCGCGGCATCCACGGGATGGGCCGCGCTCCGCTTCGACCCACCGGTGTCGCTCGCGGTCGGTGCAGGCGTGCACGGGGTCGCACTCTCGGATCTCAATGGCGATGGTTTCGACGATCTCATCGTCGTCAACGGTGGCGCTTCGTCCGTAGGCGTGTACCTCGGCACCGCACCCGGAGAGTTTGGTGCGCCCACGCAGAACATGGTCGGCGCGAACCCGCAGAGCGTCGCGGTCGAGGACATCGACGGCGACGGCAACCGCGATCTCGTGGTGACCAACGCCGGCGACCACACGTTCTCCGTGCTCCGCGGCAATGGCGACGGCACGTTCCAGGCCCAGGAAGTGCACGCGACCGGTCTCGGCCCGGCGGCACTGCTCATCGTCGAGATCACGGGCGACGGATACCCCGACGTCGTCGTCGCGAACGCGGGCGAGCAGAGCGTTTCGGTCTTCTTCGGCGGAGAGACCGGCGCATTCGGCACGCGAGTGGACGTCGCCCTGCCGGGCGCCCCGAGCGCCCTGGCGGCCGACGAGTTGAACGACCTCGCCGGCCTCGACCTCGCCGTCGCCTGCGCGCCGAACCATGTGGCCATCGTCGCGGGCGACTTCGCGGGGCACTTCACGCTCGGCAACGTGCTCACGGTGGGAGCGGATCCGCGCAGCATCGTCGCGCGCGATCTCGACAACGACGGACGCACGGATCTCGTCACCGCGGACCGCGGCGCGAACGCGTTGTCGGTGCTCGTGTCGATCGGGAGCGGCGACTTCGCACCCGCGACGAGCTTGCCGATGGGGGCACAGCCCACCGCGGTGGCGTTCCAAGACATGGACTACGACGGCTGGTCCGACCTCGTCTGCCTGCAGGCGGGCGACGGCACGGTCTCGGTGTCGCGCGGGCACGGCACACTGACGTTCTCGCCGCGCCGCGATCTCGCGGCCTCGGCCAGCCCCACGGGTCTCCTCGTGTGGGACCTGAACCAGGACAGCTACCTCGACTTCGTCACGTGGGACGAGTCCGCGGGCACGGTCGATCTGCACATGATGAATCCGATCCTCAACGGCGAGCTCGCCTTCGTGCAGCAGCCCTCGTCGTTCGTCGCGGGCACGCCCATGCCGAACGCGGTCAAGCTGCGCGTCACCGACGAGCTCGGCGCGCCGGTCGTCGACGAGCCCGTGTGGATCTGGATGGATGGCGGTGGCGACCTGCTGAACGGCAGCGAGGAAGTGCTCACGGACGGCGACGGCGTCGCCACGTTCCCGGGCCTGTCCGCGGTGGTCGCGGGTCGCAAGCTGCTCTACGCGTGGACCGCCACGCTGAACGCGCCGCCGAGCGACGAGTTCGTCGTCTCCGCGGGCCCGGCCACCGACGTGCGATTCGCCGTGCAGCCGACCCATGTGCTCGTCGGGGCCGCGATCTTGCCGGCCGTGCGTGCGCAGGTCACCGACGTGTACGGCAACGCCGTCGAGGGCGCGCCGGTCTCGATCGCGCTCGAAGGCCCGGGCACGCTCACGGGGTGCGGCACACGGGCCACCGACGTCGACGGCTACGCTTCGTTCGATTCGCTGGTCGTCGATGCGCTCGGCACACACCGCCTGATCGCGCAGGTGCCGCCTTCGCTGCAGAGCTTCAGCGAGGCGTTCACCGTGCTGCCTCCTCCGGTGACCCTGCACTTCGCGATTCGGGTTCCGATGGCCACGGGCTTCGGATGTCTCGCGGCCACGTCCGCGGACTTCAACGGGGACGGCGTTCCCGACCTCGCCGCGGCGAACACCACGACGAACAAGCTCTCGGTGATGCTGGGCACGGGTGGCGGCGTGTTCGCCGCCAAGGTGGACTACGTGACCGCCAGCTCGCCCATCTCGATCGCGGCGGCGGATCTCGATCGCGACGGCCACATGGACCTCGTCGTCGCCAATCGCGGCAGCAACAGCGTGTCCGTGCTGCGCGGCCTGGGCACCGGCGCCTTCGCGCCCCGCACCGACCTCGCGGTCGGAATGTGGCCGTGGGCTTTCGCGATCGCCGACTTCAACTCGGACCTCGTGCCCGACATCGCCACCGCCAACGAAGGGGACCGCACGGTCTCGGTGCTGCTCGGCCTCGCGGGTGGAGGCTTCGCCCCGGCGACGAGCATCAACGTCGGTCAGGACCCGTTGGGACTCGCGAGCGGCGACGTCGACCGCGACGGCGACCAGGACCTGGTCGTGACGCTCGCCACGAACCGGGTGATGCGCATGCTCGGAAACGGGCTGGGAGGGTTCGCGCTCACGGCCGCGCGCAGCACCGTGGGCTCGCCGCGCACGCTCGCGCTGGCCGACATGAACGGCGACGGCAGGCTCGACGCCGTGGCGTCGAGCTACTCGGACGGCCTCGCGGTGCACCTCGGGCAGGCGGACGGCACGTTCGACGCCGGACACCTCTACATGCCCGGCTACGGAATGTCGCAGATGGTCGTGGGCGACGTGGATGGTGACGGCCATCAGGACGTGTTCTTCTCGAACGTCACCACGCATTCGGTCTCCGTGATGCTGGGCGACGGGAACGGCGCGCTGTGGCCGCCGCAGACTTTCCCCGCGGCGACCAACCCGTGGGCCGCGGCGATCGCCGACCTCAATCAGGACGGCTTCGCGGACCTGGTGACCGCCGACAACGACGAGAACACGGTCAGCGTGTACCTCCAGTCCCGGCTCGCCGGCGCGTCGATCGCATTCGTGACGCAGCCGTCGATCGTCGCGAAGGGCGCGGTCATGTCGCCGGCCGTGCGCGTGAAGGTGAGCGACTCCGCGAGCGCTCCCGTCGCGGGCGCACACGTGGCGCTCTCGCTCGTGGGCGGCGGCACGCTGAGCGGCGGCGGCACCGTGGTGACGGGGGCCGACGGCATCGCCACGTTCGCGTCGCTGATCGTGGACTCGACGGGCACGCATCGTCTGGTGGCCTCGTGCGCGGGCACGCTTCCCGTGACGAGCAACTCGTTCAACGTGCTTCCGCCGGTGCGGCTCTTCGCGGTGGCGCGGACGTTCCCGGTCGGCACGAACCCCCGCTGCATCGCGGCGGCGGACCTCGACGGCGACGCTGCGCTCGACCTCGTCGTCGCGAACATCACGAACAACACGATCTCCGTGCTGCGGGGCTACGGCGACGGCACGTACGCGCCGAAGGTGGACTATCCCGCGATCGGCGGGCCCGGCACGATCCGGATCGCCGACATCAATCGTGACGGCCGGCTCGATCTCGTCGTGGCCGGCGCCGCGACGCACGCGTTCTCGCTCATGCTCGGCAACGGCAACGGCACGTTCGCGGCGCACGTGGATTTCGACTACGGCAATCCCGCGGGCGCGCTGCAGGTCGGCGACATCGACCTCGACGGCAAGCTCGACGTCGTGACGTCGGCGAGCAGCTCGAACTACCTCTCCGTGCGCCTCGGCAACGGCGACGGAACGTTCGGCACACGGCGCGACGTCACGGCCGCCGGCAATCCGGTCGGCATCGTGATCGCGGACGTGACCGGAGACGGCAGGCCGGACCTGCTCACCGCATCGATCGCGGCCGACCTGCTCTTCATGCTGCCCGGCAACGGCGACGGCACGTTCGGCGCGGCCCAGTCGTTCGACGCCGGCGACCAGCCGCACGACCTGATCGCGGGCGACTGGAACGGCGACGGCAAGCTCGACGTGGCGACCGCCAACTACGATTCGAACACCGTCTCGGTGCTCATGGGCGCAGGCGACGGTTCGTTCGGTCCCCGCACGCGGTACAAGTCCGGCGTTCAGCCGTACCGGCTCGCGGCGGCCGACCTCGATCGTGACGGCCGGCTCGACATCGTCTCGGCCAACATGTCCACGACGATCTCGGTCTTCCGCGGACTCGCCGGTGGCACGTTCTCGGCCAAGGACGACTACGCCTCTCCGTTGGCGTTCGACGTCGTGCTCGCCGATCTCGACTCGAACGGCAGCCTCGACATGGCGGCGCCGAACTACAGCGCTTCGACCGTGTCGGTCTTCCTCAACACCATGAGCCTGCCCACGCCGACGCTGATCGAACTCTTCCGCGCGACCGCGAGCACGGCGGGCGTGCGAGTGGAGTGGCAGCTCTCCGACGCCGCCGCGTTGCGCACATGTGCGCTCGAGCGTGCGTCGAGCGAGGCGGGCGAGTGGGCCGCGGTGAGCGCCGCGCCGGTCGCGCAGGGCGCGCTGCAGGTCGTCGTCGACGCCGACGCACCCGCGGGCGTCACGAGCTGGTACCGCCTGCGCGGCACGCTGCGCAACGGAACGCCGTTCACCTACGGGCCGGTGTCGGCCGAAGGCATGGCCGTCGTGCGGACGCTCGAACTCGCGGCGCCGTGGCCTAACCCGAGCCGGGGCGCAGCGACGATGTCGTTCGGGCTTCCCTCGCGCGCGCACGTGCGGCTGGCGCTCGTGGATCTGCAGGGGCGCGAGGTCGCGCTGCTCGCCGACGGCGTCCGCGACGCCGGACGCCAGGTCGCCCTGCTCGACGCTTCGGACTTGAGCCCGGGCATCTACTTCGCCCGCCTGCAGTCGGGCGGCGCGAGCCTCGTGCGGAGATTCGTGATCGTGAAGTGACGCGGCACATCGCGAACGCGGGGCGGCGCCGATCGGCGACGCCCCGTTTCAGTTGCAGTGGTCATGGAGCGGGCATGACTTCACGTCAGCCTCAAGTCCTCGAACGCGTTGACCGCTGTACGCCAATGGGCGTACATTGCGCGGCGTGCCCACGCGTGGTGACGGATTCCGAGAGGCGCGAGCCGGTCTGATTCGGGCGCTCGAACTGGGGCAGTTCGAGTTCGAGATCGGCGAGGTTCGGGAGGGCAAGAACCTGCTGCAGACCGGCGAAGTCACGCGTGAGTTCGTGATCGGTCTCTTGCGCGTGTGTCGTGGAAGTGATCACTCGACCAGTCCGCATCACTTCGCGCCGTCATTGAGTTGCCACGTGTTCAAGCCGGTCGCCAAGCGTGTTCGCTGGTACATCAAGTGCTACTTCCCTGGAGCGACGACCGTTCTGATCAGCGTGCATATCGCGGAGCACTGAGATGAAGCGAGTCCTGAAGGAACACGACACTGGTTCGGCGGTTTGCCCGAAGTGCCGCGTGCTGGCGAAGACCACTTACCGGTATCGCGACATCAGCCTGACCTCGCCCAAGCTCAGGGTGAGGCGAGTGCTGGTAGGTGTGTGCGATAAGTGCCGCGGCACGGTGACGATTCCCTGGCAATCAAACGAGCGCATCCAGTCGGCGGTACGAGTTGCTCGAGGGCGCGCCGAGTCCGCCGGCCGCATCGAGGCTCGAGTCCCGAGCGATCTGTACGAGCGCCTGCGGCTGATCACGACGAAGCTGGAGGCTCGGGATGAGGCTTTCGCTCACGTGATGTTGCGCTTCTACCTCAGCCAGCTTTCGAGGAGTCCGAAGTTCGCCACTCGGGTGCGGCGCCTGAGCGTCGTGCGCGAGGGAAGTCGTGCGAGCCAGCGAGTCTCGCTGCGGGTCTCCGGGAAGCTCTACGACCAGGCTCTGAAGCAGGCGCAGGCTTGCGGCGTGACGGACCAGAGCGCACTCGTTCGCGGCCTGATCGCCGCCGCGTACGAGGATGTGTTTACGAACTCCTCGCCGCAGCGCAGGGCCGTGTTGGAGTGTCTCGCGGACGCGACGAGCTGAAGGGGAGTGGATTCCGCCTCCCTCGTCAGCTCGTTCCCCATCCTCCGTCCGGCCATCCTTCTTCCGTCGCCTGACGGCGCCGGTATCCGACCTGATGAGCGCTCCTGCCGCACGGGCGTGGGGCCAGAGCGAAGACGATGGTGAAGCCGCGCCGTAGAGGGGGAAGACGAGTCTCGGCAAGCAATGCATGGCGTGGATTTTTGAACCCAAGGTTCAAGAATACAAGGTCAGCCTTTCTCGGCCGCGAGCTGTTCCGCCCCGACTAACGGTGCGATGACTCCTCGGAAGACTCGCGCTCCCGCATCCCGCATCCTCCGTCCGGCTACCTTTCGCTCGCCGCGTCCCTGCGCCAGTATCCGGCCCCATGAGCACTCCCATTCCGCCGTCCGTCGGCTCCAGTCCGTCCAGCACGGACCCCGTCAATCCCTTCCTCGCGTTCCAGCAGCTCATGCCGTTCCGCGTGCACGACATCCTGCTCGTGTCGAGCCTCTACGACTCGTTCACGCTGCAGGAGGACGGCCGGCTCAATGAGCTCATCGCCGGCGAGTTCCTCGAGATGTCGTTCCAGCACACGCCGGGACTCACGCACGTCTCGAGCGGCGAAGAAGCGATCGCGCTCGCCAAGGCCGAGTCGCGCTTCAACCTCATCGTCACGGCGCTCCGCCCGGGCGGCATGGACGCGGTCGAACTCGCGCGCCGCGTGCGCGCCGAAGGGCTCGACGTGCCCGTCGTCGCGCTCGCGTACGACAACACCGAGCGCAAGGAGTTCGAGTCCTCGCGCGGCCTCGAAGGCATCGAGCGGCTGTTCCTGTGGCAGGGCGACGCGCGCATCCTGGTCGCGATCGTCAAGAGCGTCGAGGACGCGCGCAACGTGGCGCACGACACCGACACGGCCGGCGTGCCGGTCGTGGTCGTGGTCGAGGACAACGTCCGCTACTACTCGTCGTTCCTGCCCACGATCTACTCCGAGCTGATCGGCCAGTCCGAACGGCTGCTGCGCGAAGGCTTCAACGCGTCGCACAAGCTCGTGCGCATGCGAGCGCGCCCCAAGATCCTGCTCGCCACCAACTACGAGCAGGCCGAAGCGCTCATCGACCGCTACGGCCGCTTCCTGCTCGGCCTCATCTCGGACGTCGAGTTCCCGCGCGAACGCAAGCTCTCGCGCGAGGCCGGCTTCGACCTCGCACGCCACGCGCGCGAGATCGCGCCGGATCTGCCGATCCTGCTGCAGTCGAGCCGGCCGGAGTTCGCGACCGGCGCGGCCGAAGTCGGCGCGGCGTTCCTGCAGAAGTACTCCGACACGCTGCTCGCGGACCTCCAGCACTTCATCGTCGAGAACTTCGCGTTCGGCGACTTCGTGTTCCGCGATCCCGACGGCGCGCCGGTGGGGCGCGCGAGCAACCTCAAGGAGCTCGAGCAGGAGCTCAAGCGCGTGCCGCTCGAGAGCCTCGTGTACCACGGCCAGCGCAACCACTTCTCGCGCTGGTTCACCGCACGCACGGAGTTCTCGCTCGCGCGCAAGCTGCGCCCGCGCACGGTGGGCGAGTTCGACACGCCTGCGGACCTGCGCGCGAGCCTGCTCGCGAGCATCGCCGAGTACCGCCAGGAACAGAGCGAGACGCTCGTGCTGGACTTCGACCGCGAGTCGTTCGACCCGAGCGCCAACTTCTTCACACGCGTCGGCGGCGGCTCGCTCGGTGGCAAGGCGCGCGGCCTCGCGTTCGTGCGGTTCCTGCTCAACCACCACGGCATCACGCGCCGCTTCGAAGGCGTGCGCATCGGCGTGCCGCAGGCCATGGTGCTCGCGACCGACGTGTTCGACGAGTTCCTCGACCTGAACCGCCTGCGCAGCTTCGCGCTCGAGTGCACGAACGACGCGTACCTGCACCAGCGCTTCCAGGGCGCGCGCCTGCCCGATCACGTGATGGAGGACCTGAAGGTCTTCCTGTCGGGCGTCACGTGGCCGCTCGCGGTGCGCAGTTCGAGCCTGCTCGAGGACTCGCAGTACCAGCCGTTCACCGGCGTGTACGACACGCTCATGCTCGCGAACGACTCGCCGGACGTGGACGATCGCCTGCGCCAGCTCGTCGCCGCGATCCTCAGCGTGTACGCGAGCACGTTCAGCAAGAACGCCAAGGACTACCTGCACGCGACGCCGTTCCGCCTCGAGCAGGAGAAGATGGCGGTGATCATCCAGCGCGTCGTCGGCAACCGCCACGACTCGCGCTTCTATCCCGACTTCTCGGGCGTGGCGCGCTCGCGCAACTTCTACCCGCCCGAACCGCTCAAGCCCGAGGACGGCATCGCCGCCGTCGCGCTCGGCATGGGGCGCACGGTCGTCGAGGGCGGGCAGTGCCTGTCGTTCTGCCCGCGCGCGCCGCGGCACATCCTGCAGTTCTCGTCCGTGGACGACGTGCTCGCGAACTCGCAGCGCGAGTTCTGGGCGATCGAGATGGGCCGCCCCGGCGGTTCGACCGGAGAAGAGGCCATGCGCGAGTCGCGCTTCGGGCTCGACGTCGCCGAACGCGACGGCACGCTGTACGCGCTCGGCAGCACGTACAGCCCGGAGAACAACGTCATCTACGACGGGCTCTCACGCAACGGCGTCCGCCTCGTGACCTTTGCGCCCGTGCTCAAGCACGGCGTGTTCCCGCTCGCCGACGTGCTCGACCAGCTGCTCGGCGTGGGGCAGCACGGCATGAACCGTCCGGCCGAGATCGAGTTCGCCGCGCGCTTGTCGCCGCGCGAGGGAGAGCCGCACGAGTTCGCGTTCCTGCAGATGCGGCCGCTGTCGTTGTCGCACGACGGCGACACGCCGGACATCGACGAGGACGAGCCCGAGCGCCTCGTGTGCGACAGCGCGCGCGTGCTCGGCAACGGCGTCGTGAGCGACATGCGCGACGTCGTCGTGGTGGACTTCCACCGGTTCGATCGTTCGCGCAGCGTCGAGGCCGCGGCCGAGGTGGCGAAGTTCAACGCCGAGCTGCTCGCCGAGAAGAGACCTTACCTGCTGATCGGCGTCGGGCGCTGGGGCTCGACCGATCCGTGGCTCGGCATTCCCGTGACCTGGGACCAGATCTCGGGCGCGCGCGTGATCATCGAGACCGGCTTCCGCGACTTCCGCGTGACGCCGTCGCAGGGCAGTCACTTCTTCCAGAACCTGACGAGCTTCCAGATCGGCTACTTCACCGTGAACCACGGCGAAGGGTTCGTGGACTGGGACTGGCTGGCCGCGCACGCGCTGAGCCAGCACGGCCTCGTGCAGCACCTGCGCTTCGACGAGCCGCTCGTCGCGCTCATGGACGGCCGCCGCGGCAAGGGCGTGATCTACAAGCCGGGGAAGAGGCGCACGGAGTAGGGGGCGACATCCTGCAACGCGATTGCCCGAGCAAGACTCTCGCGCGCACGGGGAAGCTCATGCGCTTCCTGAACTCTATTGGGCAGATCGAGCGATTTGTATCGCTCGCGCGGCACGAGTAGGGTTTCACCCGATTCATTCTGGTTGTCCACGTGGGAGTCCCCCGAGTCCCGCGCGTGATCTTCACGGAGGAAGATCCGATGCGCGCACCACGTATTCCCGCCGCGGCGCTCTTCCTGAGCGCGCTGCTGATCGTCGCACCGGTGGCGAGCCGTCGCGGTTTCGCGCTGTGCGGATTGCCCGGCACGCTCGGCGATGCCGGCGTCACCGCCACGGGCGACCGGCCCACCGTGATGGCGGCTGCCGACATGGACGGGGACGGCTTCGACGAACTCGTGCTCTCCGAGGAGGGCAGCGGCCGGATCGCGGTCTATGCGATCTTCGCGGGGGCGGCTGGTGGAACTCGTCGCGGCTTCGTGCGGCTGTACGACGTCGGGGGCTTCGACCGGCCGTCGCAGATCGTCGCGCGGGACTTCGACTCCGACGGCATCGCCGATGTCTTGGTCGCCACGCGCGGCTCGGACGGTGTCGTGCTGTGCAAGGGCACGCGCTCGGGAGTGCGGCCGGGCCTAACGTCGCCGGTCGCGCTTGCGGGCACGAGTGACGCGCGCGGAGTCGTGGTCGCGGACTTCAACCACGACGGCCTTCCCGATCTTGCCGTCGCCTGCGCGGCGGGAGTGATCACGCTGCGCGGCCAGGGCGTGTCGGGCGTCGCCGACGGCACGTTCTCCGCGCCCTTCGCCACGCTCGCGACTGCGGCGACCGGGCTGTGGAGCTGCATCGCGACGGGCGACATGAATCGCGACGGGGCGTTCGACCTGATCGGTTGCAGCAATTCGCCGAACCAGATTCGCTACCTGATGGGGGCCGGGGGTGCGGGCGGCGGCAATGGCCTCTTCGGCAATCTGCAGACCACGCCAAACCTCAGCGAAACCACCTCGCTGTTGCTGCGCGACGTGACGGGGGACGGCAAGCTCGACGTCCTGCTGCCGGGGAACTCCGCGGGTGCGGCGGTCGCGACGAACCGGACGCCGGACTTCGTGTTCACGCTGTCGCTCCAGCCGGTGTCGTTCGGCAGTGACGTCGGCGAACCGCCCTCGCTCGCGTACGGTGCCGCGGATCTCGACGGTGACGGCCTCCCGGACCTGGTGTACTCGCGCGGCGTGCGGAGCACATTGCGCGTGAGCCGCGGCATCCTCGACGGTCCGCTCTACGTGGCGTTCGACACGTGGGACTCGCCCGCGATCGATTCGCCCTCCGGGCTGCTCCTGCACGACTTCGATCGCGACGGCGCCCCCGACGTCGCCGTCGTGAGCACTGCGAACGACGTCGTCGCGTTGCTCCCCGGCGTCTGTTCGCACGATCCGCAGGGGCAAGGATGGCTCACCTGCGAGGCGCTGGGCCCGGGCACCGTCACGTCCTCGCCTGCTCCGGGGCTGCTGCCGCTCGGAACGAGCGTGTCGCTGGAGGCCGTGCCCGATGCGGGCGCGCAGTTCGTCGGGTGGACCGGAGCGGCGACGGGAGTGGCGCCGGTCACGACCACCACGATCGACGGACACCGTGTGGCACAGGCCTGGTTCGCGCACTCGACGCATGCACTGGACGTCGGCGTGCAGGGAGCCGGATCGGTGCGACGAGTGCCTGCGCTGGATCGCTATCCCCACGGATCGGTCGCCAAACTGTACGCGCAACCGGACCCGCATCAGGAGTTCGTCCGGTGGACGGGCGACGTCGAGTCCGACAGCGCCGGCGCGGTGATCGTGATGTCGGGCGATCACGCGGTGACCGCGAACTTCACGCAGACGCTCTACACCGTGACCGTGAGGGGGCCCTACGATTTCGATCCGCGACCGATTCCGTGCAGTTTCGACCCGCCGGGTGGGCGATACCCGTTCGGCGCCGTGGTCCGCGTGACCGCGCTGCCGGATCCGGGCATGTCGTTCTTCGGCTGGTTGCTCGGCGGCCGCTTCGTTCCCGGAAATCCACTGACGGTCACGGTGGCCGGCGACACGACACTGTACGCGGGGTTCACCCCGATCCAGTACTGGCCCGAGTTCACGCAGATCGGCTTCGGCGAGGTGTGGTGGTGGCCCTACCATTGGGTGCAATACGGCGACAGCGTCACCGCGCAGGCCGTGCCGGCCGAAGGCTACGACTTCGTCGGCTGGAGCGGCGACGTGGTCGACACGGCAAGGTGGATCCGTTTCGCGGTGACCTCGAATGTCCGGATCACCGCGCACTTCTCGTCGTCCCCGAGCTATGCGCCACACATCGTGAGCGTGCGGGACGTGGCGCTCGATCAGGGCGGCCGCGTCAAGGTGAGCTGGCAGCGCAGCGCCTTCGACCAGGCGGGAGCCGGCGCGAACGCGCGCGTCGGTGAGTACCGCGTCTGGCGGGGGCTCGACGAGTCCGACGCGCTCGCGGCGCTGCGCGACGGTGGGGCGCGATGGTGGAGCGAGAACCCGGTCGCGCCGGGCGAGCGCCAGCTGCGGCAGGTTCGCTACTTCGGGCAGACGACCTACTGGGAGCTTGTCGGCGCGTCGCCCGCGAGCGCGCTCGAGGGCTACGGCATGGTGTTCTCGACGCAGCACGATGCGACGCCTTCGCGCCCGGCCCCGTGGGTGCGCACCTTCGTGCAGGCCGTCTCGCGCGACGGTGCGATCTGGTGGAACTCGCCGGTCGATTCGGGGCTGTCGCGCGACAACCTGCCGCCCGATCCGCCGAGTTCGCCGGCGCTGCTGTGGCTCACGAGCGAGTACGACCTGCGCTGGGTGCCGAGCACGGCGCCCGACCTCGCGGGCTATCGCGTCTATCTGGGCGACTCGCCGGGATTCGTGACCGACAGCAGCTCGTTCGCTGCGTTCACAATCGAGCCGCGAGTGCGCGTTCCGGTCGTCGGCGGTCGCGCTCGTGTCGCTCGCGTGCGCGCGGTCGACGTGCACGAGAACGAGAGCGCCGCACTCGAGGCCGTGCCTCCGACGCTGGACGCCGCTGCGGCACTGCCCACTCTTTCGCTGCGGCTCGCCCACGCGAACCCGTGCCGCGGCGAGGTCGCCGTGGAGTACGCGCTCGACCGTGCGCAGGAAGCAGATCTGAGGCTGTTCGATGTGAGTGGCCGTCTCGTGTGCGGTCGGCGGCTCCCCGGCGTCATCGGCGCCGCGGGCCCGCTGTCGCTCTCGCCGGGCCGGCCACTCGCGGCCGGGCTGTACTTCGTCGCGTTGCAGCAGGGCTCGCGCGTGTTGCGTGCGCGCGTGGTGGTGGTGCCTTGATGGGCAGCCGTCGCGACCGAGGCGCGTGCGCGCGCAGGAGGATCTCGTGAACGCTCGGAACGCTTTCGCTCGCGCGGCGCTGGCCGTCGCGCTTCTGTCCAGCCCACTGGCGCCTGAACTCGCGCGGGCAGCGTGCCCAGCCGTCGCCAACAACCTGCTTGCCTCGCCAGTCACCACCACCGTGGGCAACAGCCCGCTGTACATGGCGGCCGCCGACTTCAACGGCGACGGCCGCCCGGATCTCGCGGTGTGCGAGTACAGCTCAAACCAGCTGAGCGTGTACCTGAACTTTCCCGAGCCCGCCTCGTCCACTGGCTTTCGCATCGTGCTCGGCGCGCGCGTCACGGGGCTGTCGGGCGCGCGGCATTGTGCGGTGGGTGACTTCGACGAGAACGGTGTGCCCGACATCGCGGTGGCCTGCCTGAACAACTCGCGTCTCGCGGTGCTCCTGGGCTCGCGGGCGCAGTCGGGTTATGCGTTGGCCGCACCGGCGTTGTACGTGACCTCGGCTGCCGCGCGCTACGTCACGGTCGCGGACCTCGACGCCGACGGAGTTTCCGATCTCGTCGTCGGCCACGACTCCGGACTTCAGGTGTTCCGCGGCATGGGGGTGGCCGGCTTGGGAACCGGCGTGTTCGCCGCGCCGCAATCGTACGAGACCAACCGCGCGATCTTCGCGGTCACGGTGGCCGACCTGAATGGAGACGGCGCGCTCGACCTGGGCTGCGGATTCGGGCCGTACGCCGGCGGCGCAGTGCTGTTCGGGCAGCGTTCGGGAGGCGTGCCGACGGGAACGTTCGGCCCGGAGCAGCTGGTCACCTTCTCGGGACTGGCCAAGTCCATTCGCGCCGCCGACATGAACGCCGATGGGCGTACCGACCTGGTCGTCTCCGTGGATCCCGGTGTCGTCGTCGTGCAGAACAACACGGCCGCCGGCTCCGCGACGTTCGCCTACGCCGCGACGCGCTTCCAGAACCTCGCGTACTCCGACAACTCCAACGATGCCGGCATTCTCGATCTCGACCACGACGGTGTGCTCGACATCATCCTGCCCATCAGCGGCGCACCGCGGCTGTCGATCCTTCGGGGCGCGATCCAGTCGGGTGCGTGGACGGTGAGCTCGTTGCTCGAACGCGGCACGGCCACGGGCGTGATGGTCGGTCTGGAGCTCGCCGACTGGAACGGTGACGGACGTCTCGACGTGATCACGAGTTGCGCCGGTGCCGCGCAGGTGCAGGCACAGCTCGGTCTCTGCAGTGCAGCGCCCGCCGGGCAGGTGGCGGTGAGCGCGATCGCCGAGGGGCCCGGCACCGTGTCGATGAGTCCGGCGGGACCATTCTTCGTGCCCTCGACATCCCTCCTGTGCAGCGCCACGCCGACTCCGGGCGCGCAGTTTCTCGGCTGGTCGGGAGCGCTTTCCGGAGTCGCCACGCCGCAGTCGCTTGCGCCGTCGAGCGACACGCTCGTGCGTGGTTGGTTCGCGACCTCGTCGCGGGCGCTCGACGTGCAGGTGGACGGCGACGGCACCGTGACGCGTTCGCTCGACTTGCCCGTGTATCCCGCGGACGCGGGGCTGCTGCTGCTCGCGCGGCCCGCCGTCGGCTTCGCGTTCAGCGGCTGGAGCGGCGCGGTCAGTTCGGCCGACACACTGCTGTCGCTCGGAACCGCCGCGAGCGGCGTGCTCACCGCGCACTTCGTTCCCGCGCAGTACACGCTGCAGGTGTCCGTCAATACGGCCGGACACAACAGCGTCACGATCGATCCAGTGCAGGCCACCTACACGCATGGCCAGCAGGTCGTGCTCACCGCCACCAGCGAGTACGGCTACACATTCACGAAGTGGACAGGCATCGATGCCGGCACGCCGGACACGGCGCGCAGCGTGACGGTTACGATGACGGCGAACCGCGTCGTGACGGCGAACTTCACGCCCGTGAAGTTCCCGGTCACGATCAGCGTGCTCGGGTTCGGCTCCGTGTATCGCAGCCCTTCCGACACGCTGGTCGCGTACAACAGCACGCTTCTTCTGAGCGCGGAACCCAGCTTCGGTTACCGGTTCTTCGCCTGGTCGGGTGACCTCGTGTCGAATGCCGTCAGCGTCGCATTGACGGTAACCGGGCCCATGCACATCACGGCGATGTTCGAAGGCGCGCCCGAATACCTGCCCACCATCACCAGCCTGACCGACTCGCCGAACGATCAGGGTGGCCAACTGCGAGTGCGATGGAGCGCGTCGCTGCTCGACCACGTGTATTCGTGGGAGACCTACGTGAATCGCTACTACCTCTGGCGCTCGGTGCCGACCGCCGGGGCCCTCGCGGCGCTCACGAGTGGCGCCGCCCGGTGGTACGACGGCGACGGCGACGGCGACGGCGGAGGAGACGCGCGGAAGTTGCGTGCCGTTCAGTTCGGCGCGACGACGACCTTCTGGGAATTCGTCGCCGTGGTGAATGCGATGGAGCTGGGCTACTACACCACGACAGTGCCCACGGAGAGTGATTCGTCCGCGGCCGGTCTGCCTTGGACGAAAGTGTTCGTGCAGGCGCGCTCGGCGGACGGCCAGTTGTGGTGGAACTCGCCGATCGACTCGATGTACTCCGTGGACAATCTCGCGCCGCCGCCGCCGTCCATGCTCGCGGCCACGCGCTCGCCCGCTGGGCTGCACCTGCGCTGGTCGCCGAGTGTCGCGGCCGATCTCGTGGGCTACCGCGTCTATCGCGGGCAGTCGGCCGGGTTCGTGACCGATGCGGCCAGCTTCGTGGGCGCCACGAGCGGCACGGCGTTCGACCTGCCCGAAGCGCCGCAGCCGAACACGCACGTGAAGGTCGTGGCGGTGGACGCTCACGACAACATGAGCGCCGCGGCGGTGCTCACGCCCGCCACACTCGACGCGCTTGTGGCGCCCGCGGCGTTCGCGTTGCGCGCGCCGCGTCCCAACCCGAGCCGCGGAGTGTTCGACGTGGCGTTCACGCTCGCTCGCGAAGGGGACGCCACGATCGAGGTCGTGGATGTGAGCGGCCGCGCCGTGCGGCGCCACGTGCACGCGGGGCTCCCCGCAGGCGAGCACCGGGCCTTGCTCGGTGGACCGGGCACGCTGACGCCGGGGCTCTACTTCGTGAGGCTCACGCAGGGAGAACAACACGCACTGCGGCGAATCGTGATCGTGCGTTGATGGCGCTTGGCTCGGGGCGGCGCGTCAGTCGTTCGCCGCGTCGTCCACTACGTCGCTCATGCGGTCTTTCGGCGGCTCGACCGGTCGCACCATGAGCGCCTGTTCGCGCTCGATGTAGACGAGCCCGGCCTTCGCGCCGCGCGGCTTGCGCACGTACTTCTTGAGCGTCCAGTGCACGGGCACCTTGCCGGCGGTGCGGGCCTTGGAGTGCCACGCCGCCCAGCTCGCGACTTCCTCGAGCGTCGCGCGGCTCGGCTCGTTCGGGCCCTTGCCGCGGCGCAGCACCACGTGCGAGCCCGGGCAGCCGTGCGCGTGGAACCAGTAGTCCTCGGGCCGCGCCATGTGCACGGTGAGGTGGTCGTTGCCCTCGCTGCTGCGGCCGATCAGCACGTCCCAGCCCTCGACCGTCGTGAAGCGCATGGGCACGAGCTTGCCCGGTCCCGCGGCGCCCGCCTGCGGCGCGCGCGGCGGACGCGCCGCGTTGCTGCGCGGCTGGCCGTTCGCGGCCGACACGCCCAGTTCGCGGCGCGACAGCGGCTCGGGCGCCTTGATCTGCTGGCGCACGGTGCTGCCGAGTTCGAACAGCACGCGCTCGAGCGCGATCGTCGCGTCGTAGAGCACCGCGTCGTCGTCGCCCGCGGACGCCTGCGCGAGCGCGTCGAGCTTGGCCGACACGTCGGCGATCTCGGCTTCGACCGCGGCGATGCGCGGCGGCGTGTCCTTGAGCCCGCGATCGGCCTTGCCCGCCTTCTTGAACCAGCGCGCCGCGTTCGCGGGCGGCGCGACCGCCGGGTCGAGCGCGATCTCGAGCATGCGAGAGGGATCGGACGGATCGGGCAGCGACACGCTGCTCGCGCGCGCGGGCACCTGGTGCGCGTACGCGAGCAGCGTTTCGCCGTAGCGCCGGAACTCGGCGCCGCGCTTGGATTCCGCGAGGTCGTCGTGCAGGCCCGCGAGCTTGCGCTGCAGGCGCGAGCGGTAGCGCTGCACCGCCTTGCGCACGGCGAGCCGCCGCGCCTCGACCGGGTCGGCGGGTTCCGCCTTGGGCGCTTCGTCGGTGATGTCGGAGTCGTCGTCGAGTTCGTCGTCGAACATGGCGGGGCAGGCTAGGGGAGCGGCGGGAGTTAGTCGAGCAACTCGGGGAACTCGTCGGGCTCCGAGTCGAAGTCGTCGTCCCAGTGAGGCCGCGGGCGCGGTGGGTGCAGCCGGAGCATGGTCGGGCTCGTCGCGGGGGCGAGTGGGCGGGGGCCCGCCGCGCCGCGAAATGCCTGTGGCGTTCGGCGCGCTCAAGCGCGACCCTGCCACGGCAACTGGCCCGCCCTCAATGACCACGATGGAGACGATATGACCACGCTGGTGTGTCACGCGTGCGGTACGCCGATTTCCTACGCCGAGCCCGTTCCGCGTGACGGGGAGTGCGAGAAGTGCCGCGCGGACCTGCGCGCGTGCCGCAACTGCCGGCACTGGAACCCGCGCCTGAACAACGAGTGCAACGAGACTGAGGCCGACTCGATCTCGGACAAGACGCGCCGGAACTTCTGCGAGTTCTTCTACTTCTCGCGGGAGGCGTTCACGGGATCGCCGGGCGGCGTGGACGCGCAGAAGTCGCGGGAGGCCGAGGCGCGGCGGAAGCTGGAGGAGTTGTTCCGCAAGCCGGCGAAGCCGGAGGCGGATGAGGAGTGAGGACGGGGGCTCAAGCCGGAGCCTCGAATGTTCGGCGGTGCGAAACGTTGGTTGCCCGTGGGTGCTGTGATGGAGCGCGGCTGATTTGGGCGGGATAGAAGAATTCTTTCAGGACGAGCTGAAATAATCTTGACCTCTTTCGCGAAGTCTTTTTAGATTTCCGGGTCCCGGATTCAATCCGTCGTCCAACGGAACGGAAACGCCCCCCAGCGAATCCCCCCATGTGCCGCTCCACGGACATCCTGACTGATGACCCTTGCCCGGCAGATCGCCGAGCGAGGGTTGTTTCGTGCCCGCAGGTGCTGGTGTCCGCGACCGGGGCGGACGCCTCCGAACAGCACCCCGCGAGGTGTGAGGTGCGCATGAAGAAGTTCAACCGGTCCTGGGGGAAGACAGTTTTCGCGTGGCTGATCGTGCTGAGCCTGACCGCGCCGACCCTCGCGCTCGCATGGACGCCCGGTGGCGAGAAGCCCATCGACAACGGCGACGAGCCGTCGCAGCCAGGGATGGAGGCGGTGGGGGATCCGAGCGATGGGACGAGCGGTGCCCCGCGTCGTGCGGAGCTTGAGCTGAGCACGACGATTGAGCTTCTGCTCAGCCACTACCTGAGGATGCACGTCGACGAGCGCCTGCTTGGGTTCATCGCGCGAAGAGCGCATGTCCGTTCTTGGGAGATCCCCACCCGATGAGAACGCTCCTCGGCCGCGCTGATGCAATCGCTCTGCTGTTGGGGGACCGGACTGCTCATGCGGGGCGTCATGAGCAGCTTGAGGCTGTTCTTGCCTGTGCGATTGAGCTCATGGACGGCGGGTACGTTGGAAAGGCGCTTGAGCTTTGTGAGAAGGCGCAAGCTTCTCTCGCGCCGTTCACTCCAATTCAAGCGCTGCGGTTCGGGGCTGTGATGCTTCGCGTGTTGTACAGGCTAAACCGCGGGGCTGAGTGCTTGGCCGAGGCACGTCGGCTTCGAGAGAGCTATCGGGAGGCTTGGACGCTTGAGTTCGAGGCTGCCTCTGCCATAGCGATCTATGAGGGCGGTGCGCTGCTCTTGCTTATGCGCGTGTCGGAGGCTCTCGACCACTTAGGTCGCGTCCGAAGAGATCTCCTGGCGCGCCCTGACTCGGCCCTCCTCGCAAGCTGTTGTTGCGTGATCGCGCATGCGCACATCCGGCAGGCCCATTGGTCCGAGGCTCGATCGGCAGCGCTTGAGGCAGTGGTCTCCGCCCAGCGGGCCGAGAGCAAGTACTGGGAAGGGCAGGCAAATGCGAACTTGGCCTTTGCAGAGAGCGGTCGGTGCCGATGGTTGATCGCCGCCGAAGCTGCAGCCCGGGCCACCGAGCTATTTGCGAGCATCGGTAACAAGAACTTGGAGGCGCACGCGCGGCGATCCGTCTCTATCGTTCAATGGAAGCGCGGCAAGCTTGCCGAGGCGCTCGAAGAAGCGACGGCGTGCGTGGAGCAGGGGCAGTCGTCTGGCCATCTCGTCAACCTCCAGTACGCCCATCTCCTGCGCACGGTCATCCAGACGCACGCGGGATCCTTCGATGGCTCGCTCTACGACCTCAAGGCCGTGCAGAGCGAGCTCGAGCCGGGCGACTCCTCGCGCCCCGCGCTCCTCGCCACCGAGTACATGGGCGACGTCTTCCTCGAACAGGGCCGCGGCGACCAGGCGCTCGAGCAGTACGAAGAAGTCTGGCCGCGCGCGCTCGCGCTCGTGCCGCGCGGCGACATCGTCGCCGAACTGCGCCGGCGCATGGCCGAATGCCACCACCTCGCGGGCAAGCACGCCAAAGCGGTCGAATGGTGCGAGGGCTCGCTCGAACACACGCGCGAACTCGGCGACCGCTACGAAGAAGCCGCCACCTACCGCGTGCTCGCCATGGCGCAGGCGGCGCTCGGGCAGCACGAACTCGCGCGCAAGGCCTTCGATCAGGGCTTCACGCTCTACGACGAAATCGAGACGCCGTACGAATGGGGCAAGCTCTGGCTCGCGTATGGTGACTGGCTCGCCGCCGACTCCAGCGGCCCGTACCGCAACCTCTCCGCCGCGCACGAGGCGTATCGCGTCGCGATCGATCACTTCGAGGGCATGGGCGCCGAATACCGCCTCACGCAGGCGCGCGCCCGTCTCGAAGCGCTCGATGCGCGCGTCAAGAACGACGGCGAAGAGATCGCCTCGCCGCGCGCGAAGGTCCGTCCGGTCCGCCGCCCCCGCCATTCGGCCGAAACGCTGCGCAAGGCGCAGTGGGCGCTCGAGACGTTCGGCATCGTCACGCGCAACCGCACGATGCTCGACATGCTCGGCGAACTCGAAGCGGTCGCGAAAAGCGACCTGCCGGTCATGGTCCTCGGCGAATCCGGCACGGGCAAGGAACTGATCGCGCAGGGCGTGCACAAGCTCTCGGGGCGCGTCGGCCGCATGGTCGCGCTCAACTGCAGCGCCATCCCGGCCAGCATGCTCGAGTCCGAGATCTTCGGGCACGTGAAGGGCTCGTTCACCAACGCGATCGCGGACAAGCCGGGACTCTTCGAAGTCGCCGACGGCGGCACGATCTTCCTCGACGAGATCGGGGAAATGTCGCCCGACCTGCAGGCGAAGCTGCTCCGCGTGCTCGAACTGGGCGTCGTGCGCCGCATCGGCGGCACGGAAGACATCCGCGTGCGCTCACGCGTGGTCGCGGCGACCAACCGCGACCGCACCGCCATGCAGAACGGCCAGGGCTTCCGCAGCGACCTCTACTACCGGCTCGCGCACGCGGTCTACGAACTGCCGGGCCTGCGCGCGCGCGGGGACGACGTCGAGCTGCTGGTCGAGCACTTCCTCGCGATCTTCAACCGCGAGCACGGCAAGAGCGCCTCGCTCACGCCCTCCGCGCGCGAACGCCTGCGCGAGTACCCGTGGCCGGGCAACATCCGCCAGCTGCGTGCGGTGGTCGAGAAGATGGTGGTCGCCGCCGGCCCCGACGGAAAGCTCACGCCGCGCGACGTGCCGCTCGAGGACGCGGGCAAGGTGCCCTCGGGCATGATGGCCGAGCTCGATGCCGAAGAAGCACGCCGCATCCGCAAGGCGCTCTCCGACGCCAACGGCATCAAGACCGCCGCTGCCGAGATCCTCGGGATCTCGCGCACCACGCTGCTCGGCAAGATGAAGCGCCTGGGCATCGAGTAGCACTCGCGCGTCCGCGCGCGAGATGTGCGCCACGCGCAACAGCGCCGCAGCCCGCCGAGACCGCGAGTATCCGGTCCCATCACCTGCCCACGATCACGCACATGTGCGCGACTGCTCGCCCCGGGGCGAGCGGTCCCATCGCTTGCATGAAACGCGTGCATGCGAATGGGACAACTGGCCGTACGGCCAGTTCATGTGACAACTCCCCAACATGTCGGGCGCAGTCAGAGGACTAGGGTGCGCGACCGGGATTCACGGACGCGCGGCCGGACTCGCCAACGTAGGGCCTGACGATCACGCGGCCATCAGGTTCTGAAGGAGCCCCTTCATGAAGCGCAAGTGTGCTGCGTTGATGTTGGTTGTTTCTGTTGTCGCAGGCCTTGGCATCGCCTCTCTCGCCCAGGCCGCCACGGTGCACTACGGCGCCTTCGGTGGGCTCGGGCTCTCGAAGATGCGCATCGACCCGGAGCCCACGGTCGGCCGCGTATCGCTCAAGGCCCCCGCGTTCGGCGCCACGGTGCGCTTCGAGCTCTCGCCCACGCTCTCGATCGAGCCGGGACTGATGTACGTGAGCGACGGGTTCTCGTGGGGCGAGTCCGAGGCCACGGACTACGTCGGCAATCCGCTCGGCACGTTCGAGCAACTCTCGGTGCTCGAGCACGTGCAAGTGCCGGTGCTGTTCCGCTACACGCTTCCGAGCAGCGGCAAGGTCCGTGCGTTCGGCTTCGCGGGCCCCTACGGCTCGATCCACTTGAACGAATACACGCGCGTCACGGGAGCGATCGAGCAGAAGCTGGACACCGATGGCCTCCGCGCGGCGCATGCGGGCGTCATTCTCGGCGGCGGCGCACAGACGACCGCCGGCCCGGGCCAGCTCGAGCTGCAGGTGCGCTACGACGTCGGATTGACGTCGCTGCAGGAGTCCGGGCTGCCCGGCAATGCGTACGCGAACTCGTTTCGCTTCCTGCTCGGGTGGTCGCGCTGATCGCCGACGGAGCTCGCGGACCCCTCTCGAACGATTGCAGACGCCTCGCGCTCCTCACGGACGCGAGGCGTTCTGCTTGCCCCACCGGCACTCCGGCGCGCCTCGCCACGCGTCACCCCACACATCACTCGAGCCCCGAGACCGCGGGCCACTGGTCCCTTCGTGTCGGCACCATGCGGCGTGCGAACGGGACTACTGGTTCCGTCTATGAAGACGGGTTGTCAACGCTCGATTCCGACCCGCCCGTGCGCAACACAGCCGCCGCTCACCATCCGTCTATTCGGGGTCGGACCTCCGCCCCATGTCTCGTTTCGGGAAGCAGGCCCTACGAGGAA
>JACRIW010000046.1 GCA_016215625.1 Candidatus Eiseniibacteriota bacterium
CGGAGGACCCATGCGCCGCACCCTCGCGGCGTGCGGGGCGCTGCTGTTCACCCTCGTGTTCGCAGCCCCCTCGTACGCACAGATCGTCAACGGTGGATTCGAGCTGCCCGCTTCGCCCATCGGCTACCAGTTGCTCGGCGGAGGCTCGACCGCCATCACCGGCTGGGTGACCACCGACAACGGCGTCGAATGGTTCTCTCCCACGTCGTTCGGCTATGCCGCGCCACCCAACGGCCAGAACATCGTGGACCTCGCCTGCTACACCTACAGCGCGGGCGGCATCCAGCAGACTTTCGGGACCGTGCCCGGCCAGAGCTACCGGATCGACTTCTGGCTCGGAACGCACGCCGCCTCGGGCCGGGACGGCACCGCCACGATCGACGTCTCGGCGGACGGCCAGACGCAGTCGTACTCGCACTCCAACTTCGCCGGGTCGATCGTCTGGAGCCCGCGCACGTTCACGTTCGTCGCCGACGACGCGTCGGCCACGCTGCGCTTCCGTTGCACGCAGAACGCGAACCTGCATTTCGCCTACATCGACGGCGTCGGTGCGAGCCAGGTCGTGCCCGCGCGGACGACCTCGTGGGGCCGCGTGAAGAGCATGTTCCGCTGAGGCGGCAGGCATTTGCCGCAGTGCGACGCCCCGGCGCCCCTCGCCCCGGGGCGTCCGCGTTTCCGGGCCGCGCCGCGCGTGCGCCCGCCGGGGCACGCGCGCGCATCGTCGCGCTTCAGTTCCGGCGCGTGAACGGCCGAAAACTCGCTCGCCCGAGTGTCGCGTGCACCGGTTGACCCGTTCCGGGCCACTCTTCTAACCTGCGCGCGCGATTCTCGAGCGACTTCCCGGGTAGCACGCTGTCATTCCACGCTGTTCCGGCGTCCCCAAGGCCGGGCTGCAGCGAAAGGATGAGACCTTGTACGACATCACCGTGGTGGGTACGGGCTACGTCGGTCTGGTGACCGGCGCTTGCCTTGCGGACTTCGGCAACAACGTCACTTGTGTGGACAACGACGCGGCCAAGGTCGAGCGCATGAAGGCGCTCGAACTGCCCTTCTTCGAGCCGGGGCTGCCCGAGATCGTCGCCCGCAACTTCAACGAGGGCCGCCTCCACTTCTCGAGCGACCTCGCCGGCTGCGTCCGCGATTCCCAGGTCGTGTTCATCACGGTCGGCACTCCGCCGCGCGCCGACGGCTCCGCCGACACCAGCCAGATCTACGCGGTCGCCAAGACCGTCGCCCAGAACCTGAACGGCTACAAGCTCGTCGTGCAGAAGAGCACCGCGCCCGTCGGCACCGCGCGCGACCTCATCGGCTGGATCCGCAAGTGGGCGAAGAAGGGCGCGGAGTTCGACGTCGCGTCGAACCCCGAGTTCCTGCGCGAAGGTTCGGCGCTCGAGACCACGCTGCGCCCGGACCGCACGGTGATCGGCGCCGAGTCGAAGAAGGCCGTCGAGATCCTGCGCAAGATCCACAAGCCGCTCTTCCTGCTCGAGACGCCGATGATCGTCACGGGCCTCGAGAGCGCCGAGCTCATCAAGTACGCCTCGAACTGCTTCCTCGCGACCAAGATCTCGTTCATCAACGAGATGGCCAACCTGTGCGAGGCGCTCGGCGCCGACGTGCAGATGGTGGCGCGCGGCATGGGCATGGACGGGCGCATCGGCAAGAAGTTCCTGCACGCGGGCCCCGGTTACGGCGGCAGCTGCTTCCCCAAGGACACGCACGCGCTGTCGGCGTTCGCGAAGAAGGCCAAGGTGAAGAGCGGCATCGTGGACGCGGTGATCGCGGCGAACGAGCACCAGATGGACCGCATGGTCGACAAGATCTGCGACGCCGTCGGCTCGCCGAAGGGCAAGAAGGTCGCCGTGCTCGGACTGTCGTTCAAGCCGAACACCGACGACCTGCGCGAAGCGCCGCCGCTCTACGTCATCGCGGGGCTCAAGCGACGCGGCGTGAAGGTCGTGGCGTTCGATCCGATCTCGATGACGAAGGCCGAGACGCTGCCCGAGATGCGCGGCGTCGAACTGGCCGCCGACGCGTACGACGCCGCCCGCGGCGCGCACGCGGTCGCGATCATCACCGAGTGGAACGAGTTCCGCGGCATGGACCTCGCGCGGTTGAAGCGCGTGATGAAGAAGCCGGTGCTCTGCGACCTGCGCAACATCTACGAGCCGGCCGAAGTCGAGGCCGCGGGCTTCGTGCACGTGGGCGTCGGCAAGGGCCGTCCGGCCGGCGCCGGCAAGGCTCGCAAGGCCGCGCCCAAGAAGGCGACCCCGAAGCGCAAGAAGCGCTGACCGGAAGGAATCGCGTGAACGAGAAGCAAACCATCGGCGGCCGCCGTGTCCTCGTGACCGGCGGCGCCGGCTTCATCGGCTCGAACTTCGTCCATCGCCTGCTCGCGAAGCACCCCGACGCGCACGTCGTCGTGCTCGACGCGCTCACGTACGCCGGCCGCCGCGAGAACCTGCACGGCCTGCGCGACACGCAGATGACGTTCGTGCAGGGCGACATCCGCGACCCGGAAGCGGTCGCGATGGCGATGCAGGGCTGCGACTACGTGCTGAACTTCGCGGCCGAATCGCACGTGGATCGCAGCATCGAGACGCCGGGCGACTTCATCCAGACCGACGTCTACGGCGTGTTCGTGCTCGCCGAGGAAGCGCGCCGCGTGGGCGTGAAGCGCTTCATCCAGGTGTCCACCGACGAGGTGTACGGCGAGGTGCTCGAAGGGCACTCGACGGAGGACTGGGCCCTGAACCCGCGCTCGCCCTACGCGGCGAGCAAGGCGGGCGGCGACCGGCTCGCGTACGCGTACTGGTGCACCTACGGGCTGCCCGTCGTCGTGACGCGCTGCTCGAACAACTACGGGCCACGCCAGTATCCCGAGAAGCTCGTGCCGCTGTTCGTGACCAACGCGATCGACGGCGAGATGCTGCCGGTGTACGGCAACGGCAGGAACACGCGCGACTGGCTGCACGTGGACGACCACTGCGACGCTCTGCTCACGCTGCTCGAGTTCCCGGGCATCGAGGGTGAGACGTTCAACATCGGCGCGCAGCACGAACTCGACGTGCTCACGATCACGGGCACGCTGCTCGAGCTGCTGGACAAGCCGAAGACGCTCATCCGCTACGTGGAAGACCGCCCCGGCCACGACCGCCGCTACGCCGTCGACAGCTCCAAGCTGACGCGCGTGACGGGCTGGACGCCGAAGATCGATTTCAAGACGGGCATCCGCCAGACCGTCGAGTGGTTCCAGGCGAACGAAGCCTGGTGGCGCCCGATCAAGCAGGGCGAGTTCCGCGAGTACTACGAACGCATGTACGGGCAGCGGAAGGTGCTGGGAGAGGTGAAGGCGTGAGGCGAGCCGCGCTCGCGCTGTGCCTGCTGGCGGCGCTCGTGACCGCGCCCGAAGCCGCGCGCGCGCAGCGCGACGAACCCGGCGTCACCGGCACGGACCGCGCCGCCGCGCTCGACGCCACGCGTGCGAACGCTCCGCGCGTGATCCCGGTCGCACTCGCCGGACCGGTGGATCCCGCGCTGTACCGTGTCGGCCCGGGCGACCAATTCGTGATCCAGTTGCGCGGCCCCGTGACGCGCACGATGCCGATGGAAGTCGATCCGGAAGGCATGCTGCTCATTCCCGAGGTCGGCCCGGTCCACGTGAGCGGTTCGACGCTCGCGCTCGCGCGCAAGGACGTGGTCTCCCGCGTGCGCGGGCAGTTCCGCAACGTCGAAGTGGATCTCCAGCTCGTGCGTCCGCGCAGCTTCCGTGTCGCGCTCGTCGGGCAGGTGCGCGAGCCGGGCACGGTCACCGTGAACGCCACCATGCGCGTCGGCGACCTCATCGAGCCCGGCATGCTGCTCGAGGGCGCGTCCCGGCGCCGCATCGCGCTGCGTCATCTCGACGGGACGCGCGAGGAGTGCGATCTCGCCCGGCTCTGGCAGGCGGGCGACGCGGTGCGCAATCCGCTGCTGCGCGACGGCGACGTGGTCGAGGTCCCGAGCGCGACGGAGTTCGTCGTGGCCCAGGGCGCGGTCGCACGCCCGGGCCGCTACGAACTCTCGCCGTCGGATCATGCGAGCACGCTGCTGCGGCTCGCCGGTGATCCGCTGCCCTCGGCGCTCGTGGACGAACTGCTGATCCTGCGCTTCGACGGAACCGCCGAGATCGAGACCCTGCACGTGAACGTCGAGGACGTCTACAGCGGGCGCAACGATCCGTCGCTCGGCGACGGGGATCACCTCTACCTCTACTTCCTGCCGCGCTACCGCCTTCAGCACGAGGCGCACATCGTCGGTGAGGTGCAGCGTCCCGGCGCCTACCCGATCACGGAAGGCGCCACGCGGCTCAGCCAGCTCGTACGTTCCGCGAGCGGCTTCCTCCCCGGCGCGGACCTCACCTCGATCCACGTCCGCCGGCGCACCGCGCCCGGGGCCGAAAAGGATGCGGAACTCGACCGCCTGCTCCGGTTGTCCCGTTCGGAGCTCACGGCGAGCGAATACGAAGTGCTCCGCACGCGGCTCGCGAGCCAGCGCGAGGAATACCGGGTCCATTGGAGCAGCGTGCTGCGCGACACCTCGCGCGACCTACTGCTGCGCGACGGCGACGTCGTCCAGATCGATCGCCTCGTGCTGTCGATCCGCGTGGACGGGGAAGTGCGTCGCCCGGGCATCGTGAACTTCGTGCCCGGCACGAGCGTCGAGGACTACGTCCGCACCGCGGGCGGCTACACGAGCCGCGCGTGGCACGGCAAGGTGCGCGTGACGCGCGCCGTGACGGGCCAGACGCTGCTCGCGCGCAACGTGCGCTCGCTCGATCCCGGAGACTTCGTCTGGGTGCCCGAAAAGCCGGACGTCACGGTCTGGGAACAGGCCGGGCGCGTGCTCTCTTCTCTCGCGCAGATCGCCACGGTGGTGATCGCGATCCGGTCGGTCCGATGAACGCGCACGACTCGGCCTTCGATCTCCGCGTGCTCGCGCACCGCGTCTGGACGCAGCGCATGCGCGTGCTCGGTGCCACGGTGGCCGCCGGCCTGCTCGGCGTCGCGCTCGCGATGGTGCTGCCCAAGTGGTACCGGGCGACCGCGGTGATCCTGCCGCCGGAGGAGACGGACCTCACCTCGAACCTCGGCGTGATGGGCCGTGCGCTGAGCAAGTTCCCCGCACTGGGCGAGTTCGGCGAGTACTCGACCCCCGCGGACATCTACAAGGCGATCCTCAACAGCCGCACGGTGCGCAACGAGGTCATCGACCGGTTCGACCTCATGAAGGTGTACCGCATGCGCAGCCGCGAGATGACGTTGCGCGCGCTCGACAAGCACACGCAGGTCCGCCTCAACCCGGACGGCACGATCGGCGTGGCGGTCGAGGACCGCGACCCGAAGCGCGCCGCCGAGATGACGCGCGCGACGCTGCAGGCGCTCGACCGCTACAACATCGAGAAACGCGCCAACCAGGGCCGCCGCACGCGGCAGTTCCTCGAGCGCCGCGTGGCCGAAACGGATTCGACGCTGCGCGCGGCCGAACAGGCGCTGCGCCGCTACCAGGAGACGCACCGCACGGTGGCGCCGACTTCGATGAATTCGAGCGAAGTCACGGCCTCGGCCGACCTCATGGCGCGCAAGATCGCGCTCGGCGTCCGGCTCGGCGTGCTGCGCGGCTACCTGCGCGAGGACAACGAGCAGGTCGTGCAGGTGCGCCGCGAGCTCGCGGAACTCGAGCGCCAGATCGGCGCGCTGCCCGCACTGCAGACCGAGCTCGCGCAGCTGCTGCGCGACGCGAAGCTGCAGGAGCAGCTCTACCTGCTCCTCGCTTCGGAGCTCGAGGACGCCCGCGTGAAGGAGCTGCGCGACACGCCCACCGTCGCCGTGCTCGACGAACCGGCGGTGCCGGAACGTCACTGGCGCCCGCGCAAGCTGATCTTCGGCGGCGCCGCGGCCGTGCTCGGCTTCGTGCTCGCGTGCGTCGCGATCAGCCTGCGCGAGCCGTCCCCGGCGCGGGACTGACGGCGGCGCCGGCGTCCGGTTCGTCTCCCGCGAGCGAGCCGGCGTGGAGCCCCACGATCCAGAAGAACAGGAACTGGAAGTGGAGCCCCTCGAACGTTCCTTCGAACGTCGAGTTGAGCACCGCCGTGACGAGCGTGAACAGCAGCGTCTGCGCCGTGCGCGCGTGGGCCGGCATGCGGGCGTGCGTCCACGCGCGATGCGCGATCGCGGCCAGCACCGCGAGCCACAGCAGCGCGCCGGGAATGCCCACCTCGTAGGCGGCCGTCACGAGGAAGTTGTGCGGGCCGCCCGCGGCGAGATGGTCGGGCTCGACGATGCCCTGGCCCAGTCCCATGCCGAACGGCAGGTGCGCGAGCACGCGGCGCCAGCCCGCGCGCAGCAGGAACAGCCGTACGACGACGCTGCCCTGTTCACGCGGGCTCGTGAACCGCGCGAGGAACTGCTCGCTGCCAGGGCCGAGCAGCAGCAGCGCGACGGCCACCGCGAGCCCGCCGAGCAGCAGCCACGTGTTGCGCCCCATGCGCTGCCGCAGCAGGAAGACGAGCGAGACGCCGACGAGAAGCAGGGCGCCGCCGCGTGAGGCGGCGATCGCCATGACGAGGCCGATGAGCGGAAGCGCGAGCCGTCCGAGCCAGCGCATGCGCGGCCCCGGGGCGTTCAGTCCCACGTGGAGCACGGTCGGGAGCATGAGGACGAGCAGGGCGCCGATGTAGTTGGAGGTGCCCCAGCCGAGGTCCGTGCCTTCGATGCGGCGGAACGCGCTGCCGGTGGTGAGCAGGCCCGACTGCACGGCTTTCGCGAGCGTGGCGAGCGAGAGCGTGATCGCCGCGACCGCGATGCCCGCGAGCAGGTCCCAGCGCCGGCGCGGGTCGCGCGCAAGCCGGGACGCCGTCCAGAGCGCGAGCGCGCCCATGCCGTACTTGCGGACGCCGAACAGCCACCACCACGCGCTCGTGCTCCACAGCAGCGAGACCACGCCCCAGGCGACGAACGCGAAGTCCGCGACCTCGATGCGGTCGAGTTTCCACACCCACGGCTTGCGCGCGCGCAGGCCCGCGAGGAGCAGGAGCGCGAACGCGACGAGTGCGCCGACCTCGTAGGCGAACACCTTCGCGAACTCGGGCAGCGGGAAGAGCGCGGGCACGAGTCCGGCCGCGAGCATCGGGCGGTGCCAGAGCAGCAGCGCGCATCCGGACGCCACGATCAGCGCCGCGAACGCCAGCGCCCACGGCACGGGCTGCGACAGGCACAGCGCGGCGACGAGCGCGGCCACGGCGGGGCTCGCGAGCAGGAGCGCGTTCGACTGCCGGGAGGTCAGCCGCCAGGGTGCGCCGGTACGGGGGGACTCGAACATGGGCCGCGAGTGTAGCGAACCCCGGCCCGCCGCGCCGCATGCGCGATGCACGACGTGCGCGCATGTCGTTGCAACGTGATTCTGTCCGCCCTACTGCAACATGATTATGTCCGCCTTGTTCGGGTGGTCAGGGGGTGCGGATGGGCGCTCCCTTGTAGCTTTTCTTCCATGCGTGGGTCTTCGCTGGCCGCCGGATCGTGGTGA